>NZ_JAPYKR010000003.1:0-590985 GCF_037179655.1 Mesorhizobium sp. Cs1299R1N1
CAGCGTAAGGAGCAAGAGGCAGCACGGCAAAATGGTCAGGACCTGGGTCGGGACACTCCGCCTTCGTCATCGCGCCATCAAAGCGCGCTGGGATGATTGGAACCCGATCCGCGTAACCCTTGCGGGCTAGCGGTCATCAATGTCGACCGCATCAACAGGCCGAATACATGACCGCTCCAGACTATCCGCCAAAATGCCGAATGCACCTTGCCAACAGGGGGCCGTCCATACATGACGAAGGAGGAAGGGCTTCGGCCAATCTTCCAACCGCTCTAACCGCATCAAGCAAACGGCACCGCGGTCGTGCCCTTGGGCAGCTTGGCCTCGTCGTCGGGCTCGACATGGATGGTCACCCGCACCGAGGGAATGTCGGCCTTCAGCGCATCCTCGATGCGGTCGCAGATGATATGGCTGGCGCCAACCGACATGTCTGCATCGACGACCAGATGGAACTCGATGAAGGTGGCGCGGCCGGCGATGCGGGTCTTGAGATCATGCACCTCCAGCGCGCCCTTGCAATTGGCCGAGATGATGTCGCGGATGCGCATGTGCTCCACTGTGTCGACGGCCCGATCCATCAGGCCGTTCATCGACGAGCCGATGACATGCCAGCCCTGCCACAGGATGTTGAGCGCGACGATGACGGCCAATGCCGGGTCGAGGATCTGCCAGCCGGTCAGGATCGCTCCGACCAGGCCGCCGAAGACACCAACCGAGGTCACCACATCGGTCATGATGTGATTGCCGTCGGCGACCAGCGCCGGTGACTTTTCGGCTCGGCCCGCGCGGATCAGCGTCCAGGCCCAGAAAGCATTGATGGCGGTGGCGACGCCGTTGACGGCAAGGCCTTCCCAAGGCTGTTCGAGTGGGGCCGGGGTCTGCCAGGAGCGCCAGACCTCGCTCAGGATCAAAAGCGCGGCGACCACGATCAGCACGCCTTCGAGCACGGCCGAGAAATACTCCGCCTTGTGATGGCCGAAAGGGTGATCCTGGTCGGCCGGCTTGTAGCTGACCTGGATCGCCCAGAAAGCGGCCATCGAGGCAATGACATTGACGATCGATTCCAACGCGTCCGAATAGAGCGCGACGGATCCGGTTACGTACCAGGCGGCGGCCTTGAGCGCGAGCACGACAAAGGCGACCACGATCGACCAGAAGGCGAGATTGGCGACCTTGCGCTTCGCGGCGGCTTTCGCCGCGATCGCCATGGTGTTCTCGGCTTCGGCCATTACCGTCAGGCTGCCTTTTCCTTGGCCTTGCGCGGCAGGTGGGCGACGATGTTCTCGATGATGCGCATGCCGGCATTGTGACCGAGCGTCATGATCGATTCCGGGTGGAACTGCACCGCGGCAATCGGCTCCTTGCGGTGCTCGAAGGCCATGATGACGCCGTCCTCGGTCTCGGCCGTGACCACGAAATCGTCAGGCAGGCGCACCGGATCGGCGAAGATCGAGTGGTAACGGCCGACGGTGACTTCCTTGGGCAGGCCCGAGAAGATGATGCCCGGCTTCGAGACGCGGATACGCGACGGCTTGCCGTGCATGGGAATGTGCAATTGCCTGAGTTCGCCGCCATAGGCTTCGGCCAATGCCTGCAGGCCAAGGCAGACGCCGAAGATCGGCAGGTCGCGGGCGCGCGCTCGTCTGATGGTCGCCGCGCAGTCGAAATCCTTCGGCGTGCCGGGTCCGGGCGACAGCACGACGAGGTCGGGCTTCAGCCGCTCGAAGACTTCCTCCGGCACCGGCGTGCGCACGGTCGAGACATTGGCGCCGGTCTGGCGGAAGTAGTTGGCCAGCGTGTGGACGAAGCTGTCCTCATGGTCGACGAGCAGGATGTTGACGCCATCGCCGACGCGCGCCGTGGTGCGCTCGGTGCTGGTCGAATTGCCCAACTTGGCGTCGCGGATGGCGGAGAGCATGGCGGATGCCTTCAGTTCGGTTTCAGCTTCTTCTTCCTCGGGAACGCTGTCGAAGAGTAATGTAGCGCCGGCGCGCACCTCGGCGATGCCGTCCTTGATGCGGATGGTGCGCAAGGTGAGCCCGGTGTTCATGTCGCCGTTGAAGTTGACCATGCCGATGGCGCCGCCATACCAGGCGCGCGGGCTCTTCTCGTTCTGCTCGATGAAGCGCATGGCCCATAGCTTCGGCGCGCCGGTGACGGTGACGGCCCAGGCATGCGACAGAAACGCGTCGAAAGCGTCCATGCCTTCGCGCAGCCGGCCCTCTATGTGATCGACCGTATGGATCAGGCGCGAATACATCTCGATCTGGCGGCGGCCGATGACGCGCACCGAACCTGGATCGCAGACCCGCGACTTGTCGTTGCGGTCCACGTCCGAGCACATGGTGAGCTCGGATTCATCCTTCTTGGAGTTGAGCAGCTTGATGATCTGCTCAGAGTCCGAAATGGCATCGTCGCCGCGCTTGATGGTGCCGGAGATCGGGCAGGTCTCGACGCGGCGGCCGTTGACGCGCACGAACATTTCGGGCGACGCGCCGATCAGGTATTCGTTCTCGCCCAGATTGATGAAGAAGGAATAGGGCGACGGGTTGATCGACTTCAGCTTGCGTGAAATCTCGGATGGCTGCGTCTCGCAGCGTTCGTAGAACATCTGGCCAGGGACGACCTCGAACAGGTCGCCGCGCTTGAAGCTGTCCATCGCCCGGCGCACCAGATTAGCGTATTCGCCCGGCTCATGGTCGCCGCGCGGCGGGATGCGGTCGGCGGTCTTGAACGGCTCGGCGATTTGATCGCGCGGCAGGCCTTCGGTCGAAAAACCCTCGCCCGCATAGTCGTAGCGGTCGGTCCAGGCCTTGGCCGAATAATGGTCGACGACCAGGATCTCATCGGGCAGGAACAGCACCAGGTCGCGCTGGCTTTCCTTGCGCACGAGCGTGTGCTCGACCGGGTCGAACTGGAAGGCGAGGTCGTAGCCGAAGGCGCCGTAGAGGCCGAGATTGGCGTCTTCGGCTGTCCTGAACAGAGCGGTGATGGCGCGCAGCACGGTGAAGACGGAGGGAACGCGGCTGCGTTCCTCCTCGGTGAAGACACGGCCGGGCTTGGCGACGTCGAGGCGGATCAGCTTTTTGGTGGTCTCGGCGATCGTGACCTCGGCGAGACCGCCGAGCGCCTTGCCGATGACCGGCAGCAGCGCCTCGCCGCGGCCGTTCAGCGCCTCGATGCGCATGGCGCGACCGCGTGCGGAGATGACCAGCGGCGGATCGATGATGGCGGTGTCCCACCGCGTATAGCGGCCGGGATATTCGTAGTTCGAGGAAAATACCGCGCCCCGGCGCGAATTCAGCCCGTCGACATAAGCGTCGATCGCACCTTCATAGGGCCGGCCATGGCGCTCGCGGGTGATGGTGATGCCACCCGCCGTCACGAAGCTTTCAGCGCCGGTTTCCAGAACCTTCAACGTCATTGCCGTCTCCATCAGCTACTTGGGCAACGGACCCGGGAATGGCTTTGAAAAACAAATGGCCGCCCGGACATTCCGTTGCGGCCACCCTCTATTTTCACGCGCACGCGTTCGAACAGGCCGCTGTCAGCAGGCCCACCACCAAATGGTCTTGATCGAACGCATGTTCATGGCGATTCCCTTAGCGGCGATTGGGCGGCCGCGCAACTGGATTCGACGGAGGCTAATCCTCCAGCGTGCCCGACCTGGCGTCGGCGCTCTTCCTGTCGCCGACCAGTTTCAACAGGTCTTCGCCGGCGCGGATGATGCGGCGCGAGCGGCGGGTCAGGATGATGCCGTCCTGCGGCGCGAACACTTCGGTGCGGCCGTCTGCTTCGCCCGGCGCGTGGACGATGGTGGCGAGGCGCGCGCCCCTGGTGACGCGGTCGCCAGGCTTCACGTCGTAGAGGACGGCGCCGCCCCGGGGTGCCGGCATCATGTCGATGTTTTCCAGAGGTGCCGCGACACCCTTGAACGGGCCGGGCGCGGGCAGCGTGCTGTCGGATATCACGCCGCGCGCCGCCAGCAGCCGGTAGAGGCCTGCCGCGTCGGCCGAGGCAAGCGCGCCATCGACATCGAGGATGCCGCGATATTCGACGGTGGTGGCGACGCGCCCGTCGAACTTCGCCACGCCGGCTGATGCGTTCTGGTAGGGCATGATCGAGGCGCCCTCGAAGGTGCCGTCGGTGTCCTCGCTCCACAGCACCACGGCATCGACGCTCATGGCGGCGGCGCAATCGGCCATTTCAGGCCACAGGCTGGTGTGAACGTAGAGATAGGCAAGGCCCTCATCGTCGCAATGCAGGTCGAGCACGATGTCGTGGCCCAGCGAAAGCTGCACCAGCCGCGACTTCAGCCGCTGGTCGGCGCCGCCAAAAGAGGCGTCCGGCAAAAGCCTGGTGTCGGGCGCGGCAAGCAGCGGAAAACCGCGGTTGAAGTTGGTGCGGGTGCCCAGATGAAAGCGGCCCTGGTGCTCGCCGAAATGATATTGCGCGCGGCCGATCGGGTTGGCCCAGGGCACGATGGTGATGTTGCCCTTGATGCGATCTTCGGCATCGGCTTTGTTCAGCATCGGCATCAATGCATCGATGGCGACGACGCCAGGCAATTCGCCGGCATGGAGCGCCGCCTGCAGATAGGCCGAAGGTGCCGCCTTGTCGGCACCGGCGAAGCGGAACACCGGGAATTCGTAGGAAACGCCTTCGCTGTCCCCGGCGATGCGTTCGATCGATTTCTGCATGACATCCTCCATCAAGTGCGAGAAGACATGCCCATTTGAAGGTGCCGATGTCGATTGGTCCAGCCCGCCGCGCCATGGGCGCAAGCTAGTCTTTTGCCTTGCTGCATGTCGTTGTCCCAAAACCGCTTCGCATTTTTGGGCGACAGGCAGTTACTCCGCGGCAGGCTGAAGGGCGACGGCCGGCGCGCGCCGGTCAAGCGTCTGCGACAGCACCGCGACGGCGACCGCCAGCAGGGCGAGCACCGCCCCGACCAGCGGCAGATTGGCGTAGGAAACGCCCGCGGACAGCGCCACGCCGCCGATCCACGCGCCGCCGGCATTGCCGACGTTGAAGGCGCCCTGGTTCAACGTGGCGGCAAGGTTCGGGCCTTCCGACGCTGCCTCGACGACGCGGATCTGCAGCGGCGGCACGACGACGAAGATGAGCAGGCCCCACAGGAAGACGATGCCGACGGCAACACTGGCGATCGCGCCGAACTGCATGAAGCCGACGAACAGCAGGGCCATCAACAGCAAGGTGGCGATCACCGTCGACATCAGTTTCCAGTCGGCCAGCCTGCCGCCTATGATGTTGCCGATGGTCATGCCGGCGCCGAACAGCAGAAGCACCCAGGTGACCGCCGCGGTCGACAGGCCCGACACGTCGGTGAGGTAGGGTTTGATGTAGGTGAAGACGGCGAACAGGCTGGCAGAGGTCAGCGCCGCGATCAGCATCGCCAGCCAGACCTGCAGCTTGCCGAGCACGCGGACTTCGGCGCGTAGGCCGCCGCCGCTCGGTTCCGTGACGTCGGACGGCACCAGCCAGGCGATGGCCGCGACCGAGATCAGGCCGATGCCGACCACGGCCAGGAAGGTGGCCCGCCAGCCAAAGGCTTCGCCAAGCGCCGTTCCAGCGGGAACGCCGAGGATATTGGCCAGCGTCAGCCCGGCGAACATCAGCGCGATGGCGCTGGCGCGCTTGTTGCGCGGCACCAGGCTGGCGGCGACGACCGAGCCGATGCCGAAGAAGGCGCCATGGCCGAAAGCGGTGAAGACGCGCGCGGCCATCAGCAGCCAGTAATTGGGCGCGATGGCGCAGAAGAGATTGCCGACGACGAACAGGGCCGCAAGCCCGACCAGCACGGGTTTGCGCGGCAAATGCGCGGTGGCCATGGCCACGACAGGCGCGCCGAAGACGACGCCCAGCGCATAGCCGGTGACCAGCAGGCCGGCGGCGGGGATCGTCACGCCGAGATCTGCGGCGACCTCCGGCAGCAGGCCCATGATGACGAATTCGGTGGTGCCGATGCAGAAGGACGCAATGGCAAGCGCAAGGATCGGCAAAGGCATGGGAGGTCCAGACTGAATCGGTTCAATTCGGAGACTGCGCGACGATCCCGACTGGGCGCAACAGACATTGCCGCAATGCAGCAATGCAGAAAGCGTGGAGCAGATTGAAAACGGGCGCCGAGGCGCCCGTAGAGCGGCTCGGCGGTTTGCCAAACGCTGAACCGCTCCAGTCTCAGGCCAGCGGCTTGAGTTCCTGGGCAATCGTCGGCAGCAGCTCCGAAACCGTCGGGTGGATGTGCATCGCGCGTGCCAGCGTATCGACCGGCGCCTTGGCGTACATCAGGTCGAGTACGCAATGCACCGCCTCGTCGCCGCCGGGGCCAAGCACCGAGCAGCCGAGGATTTCCCTGGTGTCGGCATCGACGAGGATCTTCATGAAACCTTGCGTCTCGCCCTTTTCGACCGCGCGGCCGACGCGGGTCATCGGCCGCTGGCCGACCAGCGCGCGGCGTCCCGATTTCCTCACCGCAGCCTCGGTCATGCCGCAGCGGCCGAGCGGCGGATCGATGTAGAGCGCGTAGGCCTCGACGCGATCACTGACCTTGCGCGGATCATTGTCGAGCAGATTGGCGGCGACGATCTCATAATCGTTGTAGGAGGTGTGGGTGAAGGCGCCCTTGCCGTTGCAGTCGCCCATCGCCCAGATACCTGGCACGCTGGTGCGCAGCTGGTCGTCGACGACAACCGCGCCGCGTCTGTCGACCTCGACGCCCGCCTTGTCGAGGCCGAGATCGTCGGTATTGAGCGTTCGGCCCAGCGCCAGCAGCACATGCGATCCGATCGCGGGCGGCTTGCCGGCGGAGAAGGTCACGGCAATATCCCCACCATGTTTGACGAAGCCGATGTTGTCGGCGCCGACATGGACCGCGATGCCTTCGTTTTCGAGGATCGACAGGATGGCGGCCGAGACGTCCTCGTCCTCGCGGCCGGTCAGGCGCGGGCTCTTTTCGATGACGGTGACTTCAGAGCCGAAGCGGCGGAACATCTGCGCGAATTCGAGCGAGATGTAGCTGCCGCCGACGACGATGAGGTGGCGCGGCAAAACGTCGAGATCCATCATCGACGAGTTGGTCAGATAGTCGATGTCGTGGATGCCAGGCAGGTCCGGCACCGAGGCGCGGCCGCCCGTGTTGAGGAAGATCTTTTCGGCGGTCAAAAGGTCGTCGCCGACACGTACCGTGTTGGCGGATTCGAAGCGTGCGTGGCCGCGATAAAGCGTGCAGCGCTCCATTCCGGCGATCCAGGTCTCCAGATTGCCACGGGCGTCGTTGGTGACCTTGTCCTTGCGCGCCTTGATCCTGTGATAATCGACCCCGACGGGACCCGAAAGCGTCACGCCATAGTCGGCGGCGCGCCGAGCCAGATGCGCGGCATAGGCGCTGGCGACCATGGTCTTGGTCGGCATGCAGCCGGTGTTGACGCAGGTGCCGCCGACCAGCTTGCGCTCGATCAGCGCCACGCTCATGCCCGCGGCCGTCAGGCGACCGGCCAAGGGCGGCCCCGCCTGGCCAGCGCCGATGATGATGGTGTCGAAGGTTTTCGCCGTCATGCCACCGCCGCCACGATCAGCAGCCCGCCGACAATCGCCACCGTATCCTCGGTGAAAGCCGCGGGCGTGTCCTTGCCGAAAGCGGCCGCCAGCCGGCCGCGCGCTTCGGCACCGCCCAGCGTGCCTATGACCGCGCCGATGGCGCCGGCGATCAGGCAGACGATAGTGGCGCCGCCGGCCGCGCCGAGCACCGCGCCGGAAAAGGCGCCGAGCAGGATGCGGACGCCGAACTGCTGCGGCACTTTGCGGCTTGGCGTCGACGGCAGCTGGTCGGTGACCAGTTCGACGATGGCCAGGACGGTGAAGATGCCCACAGCCGCCCAATGGCTCATGAAGCTCGCCCAGGTGCCGGCAACCGGCAGCCAGCCGAGATAGGCGCCCCAGGCGACGGCGGCAGGTGCCGTCATGGCGCGCAGGCCGGCAACGACGCCGATCAGAAGTGCAAGGATGTAGAGCAAGCCGATCCCTCTCGATGCCGGGCCGGAACAGCCCTGAAACGGCAAGCTACCATAGGTCGGATATTTGGCTAGGCCGCAGACTCATGAGCGCAGCCACGGCGGATCGAGGCGAGTCATTTGCTTGATGGAGCGTTGATCGCAAATTGCGCGGCGAAGGCCCTGATATAAGCGGGCCGAGCTTCCCCGCGCGCCACATAGGCGGCCAGGTTTTGGTATTCGTCCAGAATGCCTGACATTCGCAGTCGCAGCAGCACGGACACCATCAACAAATCGCCGGCGCTGAACGCATCATCGAGCCAGTCGGCGACGCCCAGGTGAGCCGAGAGACTGTCCAGCCGGGACCGAACACGGTCCTTAACCAGCGGCAAGCGCGCCTCGCTCCAGGGCTTGTCGGCTTCGAATATCCTTGCCGTGGTCAATTCGAGGATCGGCGGCTCGACGGTGTTCAGTGCGGCAAACATCCACGTTATCGCGCGGGCGCGGGCATTGCGATCCTTCGGCAGCAGGCCGGCATGCTGCTCGGCAAGATGAAACACGATCGAGCCGGTCTCGAACAGCGAGAGAGAACCATCCTCATAGGTGGGGATCTGCCCGAAGGGATGGATCGCCAGATGGTCAGGCGCCTTCATCCTTGCAAAGGAAACAAAACGAACCTCGTAGGGCTGTCTCACCTCTTCCAGCGCCCAGCGAACACGGGTATCGCGCGCCAGTCCCTTGCCGCCATCGGGCGATCGTTCAAATGCCGTGATGGTGATTGTCATCGCAGTCGTTTCCTTGCTTTGGCGAATTTCTTCGGCTTCCTGCCGAGGACGAACGAGTTACCCGGAAATCGACAGTGGTCTTGAACTATTTCATTGCCGGGCGCGGATCGCGAATGTCCGCTTGCGATCGAAGGTCGTGACGGCACGGTGACCAGTTCCGTCAAGCCGCTATCCCGGTCTATAAGTTCACGTCCTGGTCCTTGCCTCGGCGCTGTTCGCAATGATCTCAAACGGAGGCACTGCCATGGTTCAGAGCGAACGGGCGAAAATGGCGGCCGGCGAATGGTATACATGCCTGGATGACGGTCTTGGCGCTTTGCGCGGCCTGGCCGCGGATGCCGTGTTCGAGCATAATACGCTTCCGCCCCATCAACGCGGGAACCTCGGGCCAGCCCTGCGGACACTGCTGGGCGGCGTGGGCGAGGGTGCCCGCATCGAGGCGCCGTTTCACTGTGCCTACGGATTCAACATTTTCCTCGGCGACCGCGCTTTCCTCAATGCCGGTTGCACCATCCTCGACACCGCTTCGGTGCGCATCGGCACGGGAACGCTGCTTGGCCCCAATGTGCAGATTTATTGTGCCGAGCATCACAAGGAGCCGGCAGGGCGGCAGGCGGGACTGGAGATCGCCAGGCCGGTCACGATCGGCGACAATGCCTGGATCGGCGGCAGCGCGGTCATCCTTGGCGGCGTCAGCATCGGCGAAGGCGCCATTGTCGGCGCCGGGGCGGTGGTGACGCGCGACGTGGCGGCGAACACGACGGTGGTCGGCAATCCGGCGCGGGTGGTCATGCGTCGTTGACGTTACACAGTGGGAAACTGGATCTTTGCTTCAAAGCCATCCTGCCGGCCGGTTGCCGGCGAGTTCAGGGCCAGCGTCGCATCGACCTGTTGCAGGATTTTGTTGACGATCGCCAGTCCGAGGCCGGATCCCTCGGCACGTGTTGCGCCGCGTTCGAACCGTTTGACCAAGCCGCTTGGGGCGGAAACCACCGGACCATCGTTGATCACGCTGAGGCTGGCGTCACCTATGCGCACGACCACAGGCGCGCCTTCGGCACCATGTCGCAAGGCATTCTCGACAAGGTTGCGCAAGACAATGGCCAGTGCATCCGTGTCGATGGCCGCATATGCCTTGCCATTCGCCGGTGTTTCGAGACAAAGGCGACCCTTGTATTGGTTGTGCTGTTCGAAGTCCGCGACCACCAGCGCGGAGACGGCCGTAATGTCGGCTGGCTTGCCGGCGACCGCCACTCCTGCATCAGCACGCGCCAACTGCATCAGTTTTTCGGACAAGCCGGCGAGATCGGTCAGGGCCGCCTTGATCTGGCGCGGGCGTTTTCCGGCCGCCTCGTCGGGAGCTTCGGCGATCAGACGCTCCGTCTGGGCCAGCGCGCCGGCGATCGGCGTGCGCAATTCATGCGCAGCGTTAGCGGTGAATTCCTTCTCGGCGTCGAGTGCCATGCTCAAGCGCCGCATCAGGCTGTTGACCGACTTGGCGATGGCTGCGAGTTCGGAGGGCAGATCCTCTGTGCGGATCGGAGCCAGATTGTCGCCATGACGGGTGCTGATCTCGCCGCGGAGTGTAGCGATCGGCCTCAAGAAGCGCTCCCAGCGTCAGCCACGCCACAAGCGCGCTCAACGGGATGAGGATAACCATCGGTATCAGGAAGCCTATGGCGGCTTCGAATGTTTCCTCGTTGCGCCGCGTGTCGAGTTCGGCGACCTGAACGAAGACGGTGCCGCTGACTGCCGGCTCGGTATAAACGCGCCAGCCGGCTTCCTCCGAGAAACCTTGCGCCAATTTGATGGTCAATGGTTCGGCGGGGGCACCGTAGGAATGCATCAGGACGTGCCCGGCGCCATCACGAACCTGAAAGACCATACGACCGCCGTCATCGTCGGGCACAGCCTCCCCCAGCTTGCGGGGGGACTGTGACGTCTCGCGCCCAAAGAGGTCGTCGATGACGACCGGCAGCAGCCGGCGTGCCGCTTCCTGCATCGAGCTGTCCATGGCCTCGTTGATCTCACGATGCAGCGTGATGCTTCCGGTGCCTGCGGCTACCAGGCCAACGGCGACGGTGACGAGGATCAACGAGGCTACGAGGCGGCCGGCAAAGCTATTGAGCATTCTCATGGCGACGCCAGGCGGTAGCCTAGCCCCCTGACGGTGGTGAGCGCCTCGCGTCCGATCTTCTTGCGCAGGCGGCTGACATAGACTTCGACGGTGTTGCTTTCGATCTCCGCGCCGAAGGCATAGAGCGCGTCCTCGATCTGGTGCTTGCCGACCGTCACGCCGGGCCGTCGCAAGAACTGCTCCAGGACTGCCCATTCCCGGGATGTCAGCATGGCCTCCGTGCCGTCGACGATGACGCGGCGTGCGGCCTGATCGATTTTGACCGCCCCGAGCCGGATCAAAGGGTTCGGGTTTCCCGAGTAGCGGCGCGCGACCGCGGCCAGGCGCGCGGACAGCTCGCCGAGATCAAACGGCTTGACCAGATAGTCGTCCGCCCCGGAATTCAACCCCTCTATCCGGTCGGAGAGCTGGTCGCGCGCGGTCAGGACGATAACCGGTGTATCGGTGCCCCCATGTCGCAACGACTTCAGGAATTCAAGGCCCTTGCCGTCCGGCAAATGCAGGTCGAGCAGGATAAGTTCATAGGAGACGACATCAAGGTGATCGCCGGCACCGCCGAGCGTCGTGCTCCAGTCCACGGCATGGCCGTCAGCAGCGATGTGGTCGCGCACTGCCTCACCCAAAACCGGGTCGTCCTCGATCAGCAGAACGCGCACTTTGTCTCCGTGTCCGGCAACAGACCGCTTCTATGCGGCAGGAGGCTGACAGGAACCTGAATGAAAGCCAATCGCGGCTTTTAGACGATGCGGGAGTGTTCAGGTGGCTGTCAGATTTCACGGCCAGGGTCGCCGTATCGGAATTGGCCGATGGAGATAGCAAGATGAAAGCCTTGATCCTAACCGCATTGGCGATGGCCATTGCCGGACCCGCCCTTGCTGCCGACAAATGCGATGTGCCGACCGCCCAGTGGCAGCCGCGCGAGGCACTGCAAAAGAAGCTGGAAGGCGAAGGCTGGAAGGTGCGCAGCATCAAGACGGAAAACGGCTGCTATGAGGCCAAGGCAATCGACGCCAGCGGCAAGAAGCTGGAAGGCGTCTTCAATCCCAAGACGCTCGAGTCGGTCGGCGCCGATTCCGACGACGGTTGATCGCCATGAACGCCACCGTCTCGACACGAGAAACCTCGGTCAAGGTCTGGAGCCCCTATGTCCGCCTCTTTCACTGGTCGCTGGTCCTGTGCGTTGCGGTGGCGTGGCTTTCTTCTGGGGAGATCATGAAGGTGCATGAACTGGCCGGTTATTGTGCCGGGGTTCTGATCGCCTCGCGTCTGATCGCCGGCTTGGCCGGGTCCGGATATACCCGCTTCCGTCAGTTCGGGCGTGGGCCGCGTACGGTGAGTTCATATCTTGTGGACGTGGCGCATGGCGATGAAAGGCGTTATCTCGGCCACAATCCCGCCGGCGGCGCCATGGTGCTGGCGCTCCTTGCTTGTTTGGCGGGAATTGCACTTACCGGCTGGATGCAAACCACGGATGCCTGGTGGGGCGTGGGCTGGGTAGAGGACATGCACAAGATCCTAGGCAATGGAATTCTCGTGCTCGTCGGACTTCATGTCTGCGGCGTGTTGCTGGCCAGCCTGCGCCACCATGAGAATCTGGTTCGCGCCATGGTCACTGGCCGCAAACGGGCGCCATCGCCGGAAGACGTTACCTGACTGCAGAGGGTGGAAATGCAGGGGCGTCGCGGCGATGTGACGCCCTTTGTCGTTCGATCTCAAGACGACAGGGCCTGTGCCATCCGTTCGTTCTGGTCGATACGCCTGGAGAATTCGCGCCTATATTGCGCCGGCGACGTTTTCAGCCGCGCGGAAAAGTGCTGGCGCAGCGATGTGGCGCTGCCGAAGCCGGCCTCGAAGGCCACGATGTCGATCGATTTGTCCGTGGCTTCCAGCAGCCGTTGCGCCAGTTCGATCCGCTGGCTGGTCAGCCAATCGCCAAAACTGGTGCCGATCGATTTCTGAAAACGGCGGGTGAAAGTGCGCCGTGTCAGGCCTGCGGCGTCGGCGACGCTGTCGAGGCTGTGCGTTTCGCCTGATGTCGCGCGAACCGCGTCGAGCGCCTCGGTGAAACGGTCGGCATTGGCGCTTTTTGCCACGGGACGCTCGATGAACTGCGCCTGTCCGCCCTGCCGGTGCGGCGAAAGCACGACGTGCCGGGCGAGCCGCAGTGCCGCCTCCGCGCCATAGCGGGCACGCACGATGTGCAGGCAGCAGTCGAGCCCGGCGGCGACGCCGGCGGAGGTGACGATGTCGCCATCGTCGACGTAGAGCACGTCGGCATCGACTGAAATGTCGGGATGGAGGGCCCGCAACTGGTCAGTATAGGCCCAATGCGTGGTCGCCTTCCGTCCCGAGAGCAGGCCGGCGGCGGCGAGGGCAAAGGTGCCGAGACACAGGCTCACGATCAGCGCGCCGCGCCGGTGGGCGCGGCCGAGCGCTTCCTCGAGCGGTTTGGCCAGAGGCGCTTCGAGATCCTTCCAGCTCGGGATGATGACGATATCGGCGTCTTCGAGCGCGGCAAGCCCGTGCGGGACCAGGATACCCAGGCCGGCATCGGTCCGGATCAGCCCTTCCTCGACCCCGCAGACACGGAAGTCGAAGCGTGGCAGGCCGAGGTTGGTCCGATCCGCGCCGAACACCAGGCAAGGCACGGAGAGATGGAATGGGCTGATGCCGTCGAAGGCGAGGACGGCGATGATGGGAGCGGTCATGGGCGTTTCCAGTGTGAGTGTGGATTGTCCCACTTCTTTCGGATGATGTCAATCGGGCCACTGTTGGCTCCCAAGCCAGCAGATTACTTTCGGCCCATCGCATTCAAGCCTGAAAGGAAACATCATGTCTGACCCAGCCAACACCGCGCCGCGCCGCGCGCTCGTCGTCATCGACGTCCAGAACGACTATGACGGCGGCAATCTGGCCATCCAGCATCCGCCGTTCCGCGACAGCGTCGTCAACGTGGCGCGCGCGATGGATGCCGCGGCGGCCGCAGGCATCAAGGTGGTGGTCGTCAAGCAGATGGCGCCCGAGACGTCGCCGATCTTCGCCACGGGCAGCCATGGCGGCGAACTGCATCCGGAGATCGCCAAGCGTGGCCGCGACCATTATGTCGAGAAGAAATTGCCGAGCGCCTTCACCGGCACCGACCTCGAGGACTGGCTGCGCGCCAATGCCGTCGATACGATCGCGGTCATCGGCTACATGACGCATAATTGCGACCTGTCGACCATCATCCACGCCGTGCATATGGGCTTCGCGGTCGAGTTCCTGTCCGACGCGACCGGTTCGGTGCCCTACGCCAACAGCGCCGGCTACGCCTCGGCCGAGGAGATCCATCGCGTGGTGAGCATCATCCTGCAGTCGCGTTTCGCCGCCGTGCTCAAGACCGCCGAATGGATCGACTGCCTCAAGACCGGCGCGCTGCCGGAACGCGACACGATCCATGCGTCCAACCAGCGGGCGCTGGCGCGCAGCGCCGCGTAGCCATCCGCGAAATGCAAAGGGCGCCGCGGTGATGCGGCGCCCTTTGCCGTTTGGACTTGAAGGATTTAGAACAGGCCTTCGATCTGGCCAATCTCGTTGAGGAAAATCTTTTCCGAGGATGGCGCCTTGGGCAGGCCGGGCATGGTCATGACCTCGCCGCAGATGATGACGACGAAGCCCGCGCCCGCCGAAAGTCTGACCTCACGCACCGGCACGGTGTGGCCGGTCGGCGCGCCGCGCAGGTTGGGGTCGGTCGAGAAGGAGTACTGGGTCTTGGCCATGCACACCGGCAGGTTGCCGTAGCCGGCCTGCTCCCAGGCGTGCAACTGGTCGCGCACCGACTTGTCGGCGATGGCTTCCGAGCCGCGATAGATGCGCTGGACGATGGTGTTGATCTTCTCGAACAGCGGCATGGCGTCGGGATAGAGCGGCGCGAACTGCGAGGCACCGGATTCGGCCAGCGCCACCACCTTGTTGGCGAGGTCCTCGATGCCCGCCGAGCCCCTGGCCCAGTGCTTGCACAGGATCGCCTCTTCTCCCATCGAGGCGACATAGTCCTTCATCGCCTGGATCTCGGCATCGGTGTCGGAGTAGAAGTGATTGATGGCAACCACCGCCGGCACACCGAACTGCCTGATGTTCTCGATGTGGCGGCCAAGGTTGGCGCAGCCCTTCTTCACCGCCTCGACGTTTTCCTTACCGAGGTCTTCCTTCTTGACGCCGCCATTCATTTTCATGGCGCGCACGGTGGCGACGATGACGGCGGCCGCCGGCTTCAGGCCCGCCTTGCGGCACTTGATGTCGAAGAATTTTTCCGCGCCCAGATCAGCGCCGAAGCCGGCTTCGGTGACGACATAGTCGGCGAGCTTGAGCGCCGTCGTGGTGGCGACGACCGAGTTGCAGCCATGCGCGATGTTGGCGAACGGGCCGCCATGCACGAAGGCCGGGTTGTTCTCCAGCGTCTGCACGAGGTTGGGCTGCATGGCGTCCTTGAGCAGGACAGCCATGGCGCCGTCGGCCTTGAGGTCGCGGGCATAGACCGGCGACTTGTCGCGGCGGTAGGCGACGATGATGTCGCCGAGGCGCTTTTCCAGATCCTTCAGGTCGGTGGACAGGCACAAAATGGCCATCACTTCCGAGGCGACGGTGATGTCGAAGCCGGCTTCGCGCGGGAAACCGTTGGCGACGCCGCCGAGCGAGCAGATGATCTCGCGCAGCGCCCGGTCGTTCATGTCCATGACGCGGCGCCACACGACGCGGCGGGTGTCGATGCCGAGCTCATTGCCCCAGTAGATGTGGTTGTCGATCAGAGCCGAGAGCAGGTTGTGCGCCGTGGTGATGGCGTGGAAGTCGCCGGTGAAATGGAGGTTCATGTCCTCCATCGGCACCACCTGCGCGTAGCCGCCGCCGGCGGCACCGCCCTTGACGCCGAAATTCGGGCCGAGCGAAGCTTCGCGGATGCAGACGATCGCCTTCTTGCCGATGCGGTTCAGGCCGTCGCCGAGGCCGACGGTGGTGGTGGTCTTGCCTTCGCCGGCCGGCGTCGGGTTGATGGCGGTGACGAGGATCAGCTTGCCGTCCTTGTTGCCCTTCACCGACTTGATGAATTCTGCTGAGATCTTGGCCTTGTCGTGGCCGTAGGGCAGCAGATGTTCGGTCGGGATGCCGATCTTCTTGCCGATCTCCTGGATCTGCTTTTTCCTGGCGCCACGCGCGATCTCGATGTCGGATTTCACTTCGGCCATGACGGCGTTCCTCTGGATTGGACGGTGGAGGGGACGGGTTGATCTCACTCGCAAGAAGGCTGGAGCCGGACGCGCGGGGCATCTAACCCTGTCGCTGCGGCGGCGTCAACTTTCATGCAACTATGTTTCCTATAGAGAAAATTCCTCTGCGGCTGGCCAACCTATTCCCGGTTCTTTATGGCTCCGCTTGCCGCGCCGTATAGAAGCCAGAGCAGGGGCGCTTCCGCCGTCTCAAAACAGCCGCACAATGCACGGAATGCGACAGACGCGACGGCGCAAATTCGCCATCGCTGGTGTTGCGGTGGGACAGCGCTACTGCGTCAGCACGTTGCTGATTTCAACCATGTTGGAGCGCACCCGAAGCACGTAGAAGCCCATCGTCGTCAGATGGGTCGGCAGCAGCCAGCCGTCCTCGCGGCCGTTGGCGATGATGAAGGGCTGGATACGCAGGGCCGACACGAACTGCGCGTCCATCGTATCCCAAAGGCTCTGCAGGTGCTTTTCCTTGATGACGTTCTCGAAGTCGGCCTGGGCGCCTTTCATCAGGCCGTAATAGGCATAGAGCTGGCCATAGGCGAACCAGTAGCGGTCGTCGGCGCGGGTGTCGAACCAGCCATTGTTGTGGTTCTCGGCGCGCTCCTTGAGGATGGCGGACGTCGAGCCGATGTCACTGGCGATGCGGTCGATATACTGCTTCAAATTGTCGGCGCGGGCATCGAAAGTGGCCTGGCAGGTGGCAAGCCGGGCATTGAACGAACGCAGCTTGCGCACCGCGTCGCGATAGTAGCTCGGCGTCGGCGTCTTCGGTCCAAACGGGCTCACGCCGAAGTACCAGGTATACTCGTCGAACTGCAGATTGCCGCGCGCGTCCTGCAGGTCGGCATCGATCTGCGAAGTCGTGCGCACGCGGCCGAGATTGTCGGCAAGTTCGGTCGCCGTACGTCGCACCGCCTGGTTGATGCCGCGCTGGAAAGAGGCCTTGTTGTCCATCCACGGGGTGTTGTCCCAGTCGATGCCGAACAGGCCGAGCTTGTAGAGGATCATCGACGAGATCCAGGCGTTC
Organism: Mesorhizobium sp. Cs1299R1N1; assembly: GCF_037179655.1. NCBI lineage: Bacteria > Pseudomonadati > Pseudomonadota > Alphaproteobacteria > Hyphomicrobiales > Phyllobacteriaceae > Mesorhizobium > Mesorhizobium sp. Cs1299R1N1. The sequence goes on from NZ_JAPYKR010000003.1 coordinate 17,220, forward strand.
TGGTTGACGTTGAAGTCGGTCAGGTCGGCCGCCACCTGGGCGATGCCGGAGTTGCCGCAGGTCTTGGCCGTGTCGGTGCCTGCGCCGGCGGCCACCTGCTCACCGGCGGAAACGTTGCGCTTCTCGAAAGTATAGGTGTCCGGGTAGTTCGGGTTGAAGTTGTTCCACCACTGGGTGGCGTAGAAGAAGTTGGCGTAGAGGCCGATCAGCACCAGGACGGCAAGGCCGACTATCGCCTTGAGGATCCAGCCGCGCTGCGTGTACCAGCGGCCGGCCCACATGAAGGGCCACAGGATCGCGCCGATCAGAAGACCGATGCCGCGGCCGATCCACTGGAAAATCCGGGTGAAGAAATTCACGATCGGATCGAGCATGGCTGTATCACCCCCTCAACATGATGCCAAAAAGTTGCAGACTTTTTTGGATAACATCATGCACCAAAACAACAAGTTAGAACGGAATGGCGGTGCATTCGTTCTAGTCGGTCAGGCCGTAGAGGCGTGTGCGAAACGCCACCTTGTCCTTCAAATATGTGGTTTTCAGAACGTCCACAACATGCGATCGCCAGGCGTCGCTGAAGCCGTCATAGTCCTTGTAGAAGCCGTCCTTGTTGAAAATGTAGCGCGAGACGAAGTCCGACGGCACGAAATCCGAGATCAACTGGTTGGTCAGCCAGGCGTCGGGATGGTCGGTCTTGGCGCGGACCACCAGGAAGCGCTGCTGCGGGAAGACATCCTCGACCTTGAGATGGCCGAGCTGGGCGATCTCGCGTTTGGCGGCGTTGAGGAAAGGAAAATTTCCGTCCGAGGTGATCAGGTCGGCATGGCTCTGGATCCATGTCTGCAGCCAGACCTTGTCGACATCGGTCAAATTGCGATCCGGCTCGGCGTCGCGGATCAGCGCGCGCACCACCATTTCGGCGCGATGCTCGAGATAGCCCGAGGCCTCGATCCAGGAAGCGCGCGGCAGTTCGATGCGGCCGGTGGCAGCCAGGAATTTGAACACCTTGTCGGCGTCCTTGATCGAGAGATAGCTCACCTGCCAGGGCCGCGAGCGGCGAAAACCGGGGGCGGCCGGATCGCTGATCACCGTCGTCATGTCGGGATCGACAAAGACATAGAGCCCGCCGAAATGGCTGGTCCAGTAGGCATTGTGGCGGAAGATCACCTGGTCCGGCACCAGCGCGTTCTCACGGATGTCGCCGCAGACCTTGGCGAGTTCCACCATGCGGGTCAGCATGGCATCGTCGCGCCAGGCGTCGGGCTCCTGCTTCAGCCGGTCGACGAGCTTGCCGAGTTCGGCGGCCTTGCCCAGCACGTCTTCCGCCGACAGCACCTTGAATTCGACCTGGCTGATCGACAGCAGGTCCTCGATGTCGTTGACCTTGGGAACGGAATCCTCGATCTCGCCGTAGATGACGTCCTTGATGGTCAGCGCGTCGATGGCGCGTTGGTTCCTGGACATGAACTCGAACATCAGTTGCGAGGTGTTGGAGAAGGCGGTGTGCACCACCGGCAGGTCGATCTGCGACGGCGTCAGGATGATGAAGCGGCGGTTGACCTCGTTGGGATCGAGATAATCATAGTCGCCACACTCCTCGGCCACTTCGGGCGAAAAGCCGGTGCGGTCGATCTGGAAGCTCTTCAGCTTGGTGGGCTTGAGGCCGAAAGCAGCCAGCGCCTTGTTGTAACGCTGGATGAGATGCGCCTCGTCGACGGTGAGCAAACGGCCGTAGATGAGCTCGTTATCGCGAAGGAGGTCGGGTTTTTTGCTCATCTTGCCTTCTCCCCGTGAACGGGGAGAAGGTGCCCGAAAGGCGGATGAGGGGCGCGGCTCTTCCTTCTCCCCTTGTGGGAGAAGGTGTCGCCGAAGGCGACGGATGAGGGGTGTTCCAGCTTGGCGCGATCAGCGCCAGCACCCCTCAACCGTCTCGGCGCTTCGCGCCGATCCACCTTCTCCCACAAGGGGAGAAGGGAAGGCTGGCGCGCCTCACGCATTCCACAGACCCTTCTTCTTCATCTCCTCCATTTCGCGCACAGCGCGTTCGCGCAGGCGGGCGTCGCGTAGCAGTTTTTCGACCGCGGCGTCGTCGGATTTGTCGGAATAGCGGAATTCGGAATCGGCGTAGCGGTTGATCTCCTGCATGACCATCTCCATCGAGAACGGGCCGCGCAGTTCCTCGATCATCGCTTTCTTGTCGTCGTAGCTCTTGTGCATGAAGGCTTCCGGCTTCTCGAACCAGTCGTCGGGAAGCTCGATGTCCATGGCGCGCATTTTGATCGCGTCGGTGACGTTCTTGATGGCGCGGCCGGTGAAGCGCGGTTCGGCGTCCTTGATCAGGTGCAGGTAGGTGCCGATGTCGGCCATGGTCTTGGGCGCGCCGTTTTCCTTCATGTAGCGCTCATAGACCCGCATCAGCCCGTCCTCCTGCGGCTTTTCATGCTCCTCATAGGCTTCGGTCACGGCGCGCTGGATCTCCTGCGCGGCGTAGAGCTCGTGCTTGCCCAGGGGGATCTCGTGGTTCTTGCCGGCGAGCAGCACGAAAATGTCGATATAGTCGTCGCGGGTCTGCGGCCCGTCGACCAGCCAGCGGGCGCCGGCGCGCTGGCGCAACGCGTCGTCGACATTCTCCGGATAGTTGGAAAACATGCCGAACGAGCAATTGCCGCGCACCACGGTGGCGGCGCCGGCGAAGGCATCCATCAGCACGCCGGTGATCTCCTGCTGGCCGGCCGACGCGCGGTCGTCGGAGCGGCGTGCCGCCACCTGGTCGATATCGTCGATGGTGCCGAAGCCGATGACGCGCGGGTTCAAGACATTGTTGATGAACTGGCGGCAGTTCTGGCCTGATTTGCCCTGGTAGGAGGAAATCTGGTCGACGCCGAAATTCTCGTAGGCGAAGGGATAGCCGGCGACCTGGCAATAGCCGTTGACGAGGCCGGCGATCATCTGGATCAGCGTCGTCTTGCCGGTTCCGGGCGCCCCATCGCCGATAAAGGTGAACAGGAAGCCGCCAAGCTCGACGAACGGGTTCAGCTCGCGCTCGAAGTCGTAGGCCATCAGCATCTTGGCGAGCTTGACCGACTGGTATTTGGCGATGTGGTTGCCGACGACCTCTTCCGGCGTCTTGAAAGTCATCACCAGCGGCTTGGAGCGCTTGCCCGGCGCGACGTCGAAGCCGTCGAGGGTGAAGTCGTCGGCGTCGATGCGGATATGGGCGTTCTCGAACGGGCCGATGCCGTCGAAGCGGCCTTTGCGCGCCAGAAGCCCGTCGATGGCGACGCGGGCGAAGGCGCGGGCGCGGGTCATCAGGTCGGTATCGTCGGTCGAGCCCGATATCGCCTTGTCGAGACCGGCCAGGATCGATTTCACCGCGTCCTGCGGCGTGTCGAACAGGAAGTCCGGTTCTGGTATGTCGTTCGGCGCCTCGCCGTCACTGTCGATGAGCTGGAACAGGTAGGAGGCAAGGCTGAAGGCCGAGATATAGGCCGAGGCCGACAGCAGTTTCTTGAAGGTGGACGCCTCCTCGCCTTCGAGCGGAGCGCGGGTGTTCCTGGCCTGCAGGCTTTCAAGATCGGAGCCTTCGGCGAATACGTCCGATACCGCGAGCGCGAGCGCCGTGCCGCGCCGGGCGCGAAAGAGCAGCGTGTGCTGCGCGATGGTGAGCAACTGGTCGTCTGGATGGACGGCGCCGACGGTCTTCGACAGCTCGACCTCGCGCGTGCGGCGCACCGAACCGACCGAGACGGTGGAAACGAAGCGCCGGTTGGTGCCGGCAAGCGCTGTACCGGATTCGCGCGAGGGATCCTCCAGCACGACGATGCGGGTGATGAAGCTTTGCGCGGTGGCGCGGTGCTTTTCGATAGCCGCTTCCGGGATGGTGGTCAGGCCGGTGTCCATGATCAGCTCCTTATCGGGATTACTTTCCCGCCTTCCGCAGAATGATCCTGCGCCTGACGCGCTGCGTCCAGATAGATGTCCAAAGTCTGATCCAGCCTTTCGAAAAGCAGCTTGTCGAAAGCGACGTGCCCTCCGCCGCTCTGGTCGATCTCGAGCGCGGCAATGTAATCGGGACGATCTTCGGGACGGATCGCTACCGGCGGGTATCCACCGCGCGCCAGCACCAGATTCATCAAAAGGCGTGCTGTACGTCCGTTGCCGTCATTGAACGGGTGAATGGCGACGAAACGCCGATGAGCCTCGAAGGCAGTACGTGGCGTGCTTGGCGCCGCGCTCAACCACCGGCAAAAAACTTCCATCAGCGCTGGAATCTCCACAGGGGCGGGAAAATTGAATACGCCGACATTGGTATTCACGTAACGGGCGCTGTCGGCGTATTGGCCAGCTATCTCCGGCTTGGAGTTCGCCACGACCAGATGATGAAGATTGCGGATGTCCGCCTCCATGATCGGATGGTCGTCTTTAGATGCGATTTCGAGTACCCAACGCAGTGCGCGTGCGTGGTCGATTGCCTCGAGATGATCCTTGAGCGGCTTGCCACTGATCGTGATGCCTTTTTCCAGAACCAGGGCCGTCTCGCCCGCCGTCAGTGTGTTTCCCTCGATCGCGTTTGACGTGTACGTTATGTCGATACGCTGGCTGTGTTCCAAGCCTTCCAGGGCGCCGGGCCGAACTCTCCTCTTCAGCGCATCGAGCTGCCGCTTCTTGCTGGAGACATTAGCTGCGGCGGTCATTGCTGGCGCCTCAGTGCTGCGTGGCTTTCAATGACGCAAAGCAGGTTCCTAGACATCCGATATCACCTGCCCATTCGACAGGATGTGAACCTTGTAGCCGGCAAATATCTTCTGTGCTTCGCCCGCGGCGTAAAGCGCCTGGTAGGCCTCGTGCGGGATCAGCGCGTGGTTTTCGTAGCTCGATACGCCCTGGCGAGCGGCCTCGAGGTCATCGGTGTTGATGAAGAATTCCTGCGTCGTCTTCTCGCTTGAGAACAGGCCCTTGCGGCCCGGCTTCTCGCCCTTGGAATAGACTTCCTGGATGGTCCAGGTCAAAAGCCAGGCGTTTTCGGGCTTGCGCACCTTGGCCAGCACTTCCGTCACCGTCGAATTGTTGTCGGTGATGCCTGCCGAGTAGAAGGGGCCGAGCACCACCCGCCTCAGCTGCTTGGGGTGCAGTGGCTCGAAGTCCTCGTCAAGGTTGACGGCGATGGTCGCCGGCGACAGCGTATAGGCCGAATTCTTCTCGGTAAAATCGTCGAAACGATGGGCAAGTTCGGGGTTGAGCAGGCCGTCGACCGGCAGCGGAATGTCGACCTTGTCGCTGAGCTTGCCGCTTCGGTCGACAAGCTGGCTGACCATGCTTTCCGATGAATCCTCCACTGTCACCATGTAGACCAAAGGCAGGTTGGCGCTGCCGTCGAAGGTCGCCCAGTGGACCAGATAATAGGGCCGCGCCGTCTTCGGATTGACCGACACCTTGGCCGTCTGCGCCAGCGTGAACGGACCGAAGGTCTGCTCGCTCTTGACGTCCTCAAGATAGAGCCGCTCTGCCATCGATTTCTGCAGCGCGTCGGGGAACTGCTTGTGGCGCAGGATGAAGTCGGCCATCTCCTCGCGCAGCTCGCCGGCCTGGGGAATGTTGGCGAGCCGACCGTCGGCCTGGCGGCGGTCGTTTTCCAGTTCGAGCAGGTTCTGGAACACCGGGTAGCCGCTTTCGGCGCGCGAAATGCGGAACGTGTCCATAAAGCCCAGCCGGTTGCGCCAGCAGGAAAAGGACTTGTCGAGCCGGGCGATGTATTCGGCAACGATCCTGGCGACGATGCCGTGCCGGTAAAGCGGCGAGCGGTCGTCGCGCATGAACACTTCAAGGCCGCCGAGCGCGGCCGTGATTGCCGAGAAATACCGCGCCGCCGCGTCGTTTTCGGGTGTCATGCTGTCAGCCCTGCGATTGTCGCACCGGTGCGCGCGGCAATTATGACTGCACGTAGTTGGCCGAATTGTGCTTCTTCAGCACCTCGTCGAAGCGGCGGGCGAAGGCATCGTCGGCCAGCTTCTTGCGGCGCTGGATGTCGGCGCTGGCCACCATGTTCTTCTCATGCATCTCCAAGAGGTCGCCGATGTGCTTCTGGGAGGCTGCGCCGATGCCGGCCATGGTTTCCTCGGCCGTGTTGTCGACCTGGCTGCCCAGCGTGTTGATCTTGTGGGCGACGTCCTGCTGCGCGGCGGTCTTCAGTGAATCCTCCAGCGCCTTGTAGAGCACGATGCGCTGCTCGGTATCGATGGTCAGTTTGTTGATCAGCGTCGACTGCGCGGCGATCTGGTTGTTGAGCGAATCGACGAAGGTCTGGAACATCGAGGTGTAGCGCTCCAGCGTCTGGCTTTCGGCCAGCAGCTCCTGTTCCTTGGCCTGCTTTTCATTGTATTCGGTGGCGAGCTTGGAACGCTCGCCCTCGAGCTGCGTGCGGTCTTTCTGGCTTGTCGAGGCGGCGATCTTGTTTTCGATGTCGAGCAGCATCGGATTGAGCTCCTCGATGCGCTTCTGCACGGCTTCGAGGTTCGTCATAGTGGTCTTGCGGCGCTCGATAACCTGCGACAGGCTGGCTTCGGAGGTCTTGTAGCGCTGGTCGAGAACTTCCTTCTGCGCCTTCAATATGCCGACGATGGTGTCGGACTTGGCCAGCAGTTCCTGCAGATTGCCGGCGAGCGACATGTTGCGCACGCGGTCGGTGCGCATGCGCTGCTTGCGCTGCGCCGAAAAGACGCCGACGAAGTTTTCCCAGCCGGTATAGTTCTTCATGCTCTCGAACTCGGCGCCGAAGACATTGGTGGCGTCCTCGAGGCCGATGATCAGGTCGGCGATGTTGCCTTCCATCACCTTCTGCTGCTTCAGCACATCCTCGATGCGGGCGTTCTCGATGTCGAAATTGGCGTCGCCGATCTTCTTGTCGGCGGTTGCGAGCGTGTCGAGCACGGTGCCGGATTGCTCGATCTTGGTGCGCATATCCTGGACGACCTGCTTGGTCTTGGCAATTTCGGCATCGAAATTCTGCAATGTCGCCATAGGGGCCTCCCGCTTCGGCTTCCGCTCGCTGGTTGCGAACAGCGGCGAATATATGTGGGGTATCAGGGGATTGAAAGACGTGAAAACAGTGCGCTGCGCGAAACAAATATTCGGCCGAACCCTTGAAAGGCAATGGAGCCGTGGTCATGACGTGATCAACTGGCCGGCCAAGCCTGGTTCAGCTGATTTTGAACTTTCATGTCGGCAAAGCAATCAGTCCACGGCGAAGCGGATGGCTCCGAAACTTGACAACAACTGACCCTTCCAGCCCCACAGGCGGGCGCAAGCCGGCCCTGCCCACTCTCGACGGCGTCTCTTCAGGGTTTGGGGTCAGCCTTCAGATAGGCAATGACGTTGGCGATGTCGTCGTCATTGCTCAGACCGCTGAAGGCCATCCTGTTGCCGGGCACCTTCAGCTTGGGCGATTTGAGGTATTCGGCAAGATTTGCCTCGTCCCAGACGAGACCGGCAGCGCCCGCGCTCTTCATCGCCTCCGAATAATGGCCGAGGAAGCTTTCGGCGGTTCCCGCCGTGCGGCCGACGACGCCCATAAGATGTGGGCCGACCTTGTCGCGGTCGGTGGCCGCCTCATGGCAGGTCATGCACCGGTTGAAAACATGTTTGCCCAGCACAGGATCGCCTCCGGCCTCGGCAACGGAGGTGGCCAGGAGAAGAAGGCTGGCGGACAAGACGGCTCGAAGCATGGCTGACCCCGGGGAGTTCTGGCTGAGGCGGGAAAATAGGGCGCCGACCCTAACAAAGGCAACATGGAATGGCGCGGCTGCAAGAGGTGGCAGCCGGCTACCCGATGCCGGCGTCCAGCGGGCGCTCGTCTCAGCCGCTGACAAAGCCGATGAAGTCGTCGGGTGCCGCGCGGCCCATTTCCTCTTCCCAATGACGGCGGCAGAGCGAGACATAGACATCCTTGCCGATCGCCACCTGTTCGCCCTGGCGGGCCACCTTGCCGTCGGGACCGAGGCGCACGACCATTGTGGCCTTGCGGCCGCAACGGCAGATGGTGCGCACCTCGCGCAGATCATCGGCGATCGCCAGCAGCGCGCGCGAGCCGGGAAACAGCTTGCCCTGGAAATCGGTGCGCAGGCCGTAGCACATGACGGGGATGTTGAGCCGGTCGGCGATGCGGGCAAGCTGCCATACCTGTTCTTCCTCCAGGAACTGCGCCTCATCGACGAAGATGCAATGCACCGCCGTGTGCAGGTGATGCTCGGCGACGCGGGCGAACAGGTCGTCGCCATCGCGAAACATCTCGGCTTCCGCCTCCAGCCCGATGCGCGACGAAATCAGGCCGGTGTCGCCCATGCGGTAGTGACCGGCGACGAACAGCATCGTCGTCATGCCGCGCTCGCGGTAATTGTAAGATGCCTGCAACAGCATGGTCGTCTTGCCGGCGTTCATCGTCGCGTAGTGGAAGTAGAGCTTGGCCATGCCGCCCTTTTAAGCCGACTTGCCGTCGCGCGGGGAGAGGCCGCGGCCGCATTCCCCTGAAAAAGCAGCCATTGCCGAGGCAGATTGCGCTTGGGCCTGGCACGGAAAGCGTCAGCGGTGTCGCTGATTGGCCAGCCAGCGCCGTTGATCGTGATTGTCTTAGTGCTTGAAACCACTCCAGAATGGTGTTTGGCTGACGAAACAAGGCGGGCACAAAAACCGTAACTTCGCTTCGCCAAAGAATCGAAATGGGAGAATACAGATGTCGCGTATGAATTCCTTCGTCGCCGGCCTAGGCTTGGCGGCTTTCCTGTCCACCGGTGCAGCCTTCGCCGGCGATCCGGCAAGCTGCAAGGCGGTTCGCCTCTCCGATGTCGGCTGGACCGACATCCAGGCCACCACCGGGCTGGCCTCCGTGCTGCTCACCGCGCTCGGCTACGAGCCGCAGGTGATCCAGCTCTCGGTTCCGGTGACCTATGCGTCGCTGAAGAACAAGGACCTCGATGTCTTCCTCGGCAACTGGATGCCGTCGATGACCAACGACATCAAGGATTACACGGCCGACGGTTCGGTCGAGACCGTCAGCCAGAACCTGGCCGGCGCCGGTTACGGCATCGTCGTGCCGACTTATGTCGCGGATGCCGGCGTCAAGTCGCTGACCGACCTCGGCAAGTTCAAGGACAAGTTCAACGGCAAGATCTACGGCATCGAGGCCGGCAATGACGGCAATCGCATCATCCTCGACATGATCAAGAACCCGAAGGACAATCTCGACGGGTTCGAACTGGTCGAATCCTCGGAGGCCGGCATGCTGACGCAGGCCGAGCAGTCGATGAAGAACAATGAGTGGATCGCCTTCCTCGGCTGGACGCCACATCCTGTGATGGGCGCCATGAAGATCACCTATCTCGACGGCATGGGCGACAGCGGTTTCGGCGCGGCCACCGTCTCGACCAATGTGCGCAAGGGCTACATGACCGAGTGCCCGAATGTCGGCAAGTTCATCGCCAACCTGAAATTCAATCTGGATATGGAAGGCCAGATGATGGACGCCATCCTGAAAGGCAGCGATGCAAACACGGTGGCAACCGACTGGCTGAAGAAAAATCCGGATGCGGTAAAGCCCTGGATCGCCGGCGTGACCACCTTCGACGGCGGCGACGCGGCGGCGGCGGTCAAGACCGCGCTCGGGAGCTGAGCCGACTTTGATTTCGGCGTGACCGAAACAGAGGGCAGCCATCGTGGAAAAGGCTGCCCTTTTTCGTATCCTGTGACAAGATGACGTTGCGACAATACGGGGCCGAAGGCAGAGCTCTGGCAAACGAGGGGTGAGATGGATCCGATTTCCAAATTCATGGTCGATCACAAGATCCCGATCGGCGCCTGGGGAAAGGCGTTCTTCGGCTTCCTCACCGACAATTTCGACACCGTATTCAGGGCTTTTTCGAATGGCCTCAATTTCCTGCTCGACGGGCTGGTCAACATCCTGCTGATGGTACCGCCGGTGCTGCTCGCTTTGGTGATCGCCGTCATTGCCTGGCTGCTGCAGCGCTCGCGGCCGCTCGCCATCGCGGTTTTCCTCGGCCTGATCTTCATCATCAACCAGAACCTCTGGAAGCAGACGGTGCAGACGCTGGTGCTGGTGGTCGCGGCCGCCGCGGCGGCGATGGCCATCGGCGTGCCGCTCGGCATCTGGGCGGCGCACAAGCCGAAGGTCTATCGCATCATGCTGCCGGTGCTCGATCTGATGCAGACGCTGCCGACCTTCGTCTACCTGATCCCGGTGCTGACGCTGTTCGGCCTCGGCAACGCGCCCGGCCTTATCGTCACCATCATCTTCGTCATCCCGACCGCGGTCCGGCTCACCCATCTCGGCGTCGTCTCGGTGCCGAAGTCGATCATCGAGGCCGGCGAGGCCTTCGGCGCCACCAAGAGCCAGCTGTTGTGGAAGGTCGAGCTGCCCTCGGCGCTGCCCACCATCATGGCGGGCCTGACACAGTCGATCATGCTGTCGCTGTCGATGGTGGTGTTCGCCGCCCTGATCGGCGCCGGCGGTCTGGGCACGGAAATCAACCGGGCGCTCGGTTCGCGCCGCATCGACCTTGGCCTTGAGGCCGGTCTCGCCATCGTCGTGCTCGCCATCGTGCTCGACCGGATGACCCGCATTGGCGTTGGAGGCAAGAAATGACCGTCGCCGTCGATTTCAGGAATGTCGATATCGTCTTCGGCGCCGACCAGGCCGGTTCGCTGGCGATGATCGACAAGGGCGCTACCCGGGCCGAGATACTCGAGAAGACCGGCAATGTGCTCGGCTGTGCCGGAGCCAGCCTGACCGTGCATGAAGGCGAGATTTCCGTCCTCATGGGCCTGTCCGGTTCGGGCAAGTCGACGCTACTTCGGGCGGTCAACCGGCTCAACGTGGTGTCGCGCGGCCAGGTGCTGGTCAAGGACGGCGACCGCACGGTCGATGTCGTCACTTGCGACGAGCCGACCTTGCGGCGGCTGCGGCAGAAGCAGGTGGCGATGGTGTTCCAGCAGTTCGGCCTCTTGCCGTGGCGCACGGTGGAGGAGAATGTCGGCCTCGGCCTCGAACTCGCCGGCGTGCCGGATGCCGAGCGCAAGGAGCGGGTGCACAGGCAGCTCAAGCTGGTCAACCTCGACCAATGGTCGAACAAATACGCGCATGAGCTCTCGGGCGGCATGCAGCAGCGCGTCGGCCTGGCGCGCGCCTTCGCCACCGAGGCGCCTATCCTGTTGATGGACGAGCCGTTCTCGGCCCTCGATCCGCTGATCCGCACCAAGCTGCAGGATGAACTTCTGCAGCTGCAGGCGGAGCTGAAGAAGACCATCATCTTCGTCAGCCACGACCTCGAGGAGGCACTGAAGATCGGCAGCCACATCACCATCATGGAGGGCGGCCGTATCGTCCAGACGGGCGCGCCGGAAGACATCGTGCTGCGCCCCGCCAACGATTATGTCCGCGACTTCATCGCCAATGTGAACCCGCTCTCGGTGCTCACCGCCTGGAACGTCATGCGCGACCGTCGCGACCTCGAGCATGGCGACAATGGCTGGGTGTGGCTCGACCGGCGCAAGACGACGCGTTTCAAGATCGACGAGCACGGGCTGGTGGCGGCGGCCGAGCGCGACGGCAAGCCGGCCGTATGGGTGTCCTGCGCCGACGTCGAGGGCCAGCCGGAGGAGTTGGCGCAGGTGTTCTGGGCCAATCCCGGCACCTCGCTGAAGACCGTGATGCTGGCCATGCACCGGTCGCAGACGGCACCGGTAGCGCTGTTCGACGATCAGTCCCGCTTCGTCGGCGCCATCGGCATTCGCGATGTGCTGAGCGCGGTGCTGCGGCGGTAGGCCGGCAACGTCAACCGAAGGCTTTCGGGTCGCATCGGGAGGCGCCTTGGAACGGATCTTGAACTGGCTGTCGACGGCGCGAGCGGCGCAGGCGGCGCTCGGGTTGCTGATGGTGATCGCGATCCGGTCGATCCTGGAGTTCTTCCGTGTCGGAGGCGCAAGCGGCGGGCCGATTGACGGCGCACAGCTCTTCTATGTCGAAGGGGCCCTTGCCGCGTCGATCGCGGCGCTGGCCGTTCTCGTTCTGCATGCATCCGGGCGGCACCGCTGGGCAACAATGCTCACCGCGGCGGTCATCATCGTGCTGTTGGCCTGGAAGATCATCGCGACAAGTTGACGTTCGATGCGGCCTGATCAGTCTCAAGCCGCCAGCGGCAGGCGCAGCTCCGTCAGCAGGCCGCCGTCCGGATGGTTGGACAGGCGGACTTCGCCACCCGCCGCACGCGCGATGTTGCGGGCGATGGTCAGCCCGAGCCCGAGCCCACCGGTCTGGCGATTGCGGGACTGTTCGAGGCGCACGAAGGAGCCGAACACGGCGTCGATCTGGGCCTGGGGTATGCCCGGCCCCTCGTCACGGATGGCGAGCGTGATCGTGCCGTCGGAGCGGCGCAGGCTGAGATGCGCCTTCTTGCCATAGGTGACGGCGTTCTGCACCAGATTGGTGACGCAGCGCTTCAGCGCCACCGGCCGCGCCATGCAGATCAGGCCGCGTGAGCGGGTGTCGTCATTGTCGAACGAGACGTCCGGATAGGCGTCGGCGATCGATTCCACGAGCGACCAGAAGTCGATGCGTTCACTCTTTTCCTCGTTCACCTCGAAGGTGGCGAAGTCGATCACCGAACTGGCGATGCTCTCGACATCGGCGAGATCATGCGCCAGCGCCTCGCGAACCGCCGATTTGCGCAACAGCTCCAGGCGCAGCCGCATGCGCGTCATCGGCGTGCGCAGGTCATGCGCGAGTGCGGCGGCAAGATGTTCGCGGTCCTCGACATATTCGCGCAGCCTGGTCTGCATGGCGTTGATCGCCCTGGCGGCGGCACGCACCTCACGGCTGCCGCTCTCGGCGATCGGCGGGCTCTTCAGGTCCTTGCCGATCCTGTTCACGGCGGTTTCCATCATCCGGTAGGGCGCGGTCAGCCGGCGCAGCGACCAGATCGACATGATCACCACCAGCCCCGCGATCAGCGCATAGAGCGGCAGGCTGTCGACGCTCAGGATCGGGCCGACGGGGGTGATCGGTTCGGTGAAGTTCAGCCATTGGCCGTCGGCGAAGCGCAGCGAGGCCGTCAGCTTGTCGCTCTGGGCGAAATCGGCGGCCAGCACCAGAAGGTCCCGCTCGACCTGGCCGATATCGGGCCCCGGCGCCGCGCCGCTGGCATCATCTGCTTCGCGCGTCGCCGGATCGCGGCGCACGCGCGCGTCGGTGATGCCGAACTTGGACAGTCGGCCGACGAGGATGTCCTCGAGCTCGGCCAGTTCGTCGTCGCCGGCGATCGAAGAGGTGACGGCGGGCGTGTCCGAGACGGTGAGCGCGTATGTCGAGTTGAACAGGCCCGCGGCGGTCGCCTTGCGCTCCTCCGGCGTGGCGCCACTCATCAACTGCACGAGCGAGAAGGCGCGGTCGTTGAGACGGTAGAGGTCGACCACGTCATTGGCGGCGGCGCGGTCGCGCGACACGATGTAAAGCGTCGCGACCTGGCTGATCAGCAGGCCGGCAATGACGATCAGCAGCACCCAGACAGGCAAGGTCTGCGGCAGGAAACGTCTCATTCGGAGGTCGTCTCGGGCAGGAACTGGTAGCCGCCGCTGCGCACGGTGAGGATCAGTTTGGGCGTCTTGGGATCATCTTCCATCTTGCGCCGCAACCGGCTGACCAGGATGTCGATGCTGCGGTCGAAGGAATAGTCGCTGTCGCCGCCGGACAATTCGATGAGCTGGTCGCGGGTCAGCACGCGCTGAGCGCTCTTGACGAAGGTCTGCAAGAGGTTGAACTCGGCCATGGTCAGTTCGACCCTGACGTCGTCGGGCGCGGTCAGCCGGCGGCGCGAACAATCCATGGTCCAGCCGGCGAAATGGTAAATCTGTTTTGCGGTGGCGCGCTTCGGCTCGGCGGCGCCGTTGCGCCGCAGCACGGCGCGGATGCGCGCCAGCAACTCGCGCGGGTCGAAGGGCTTGGGCACGTAGTCGTCGGCGCCCATCTCGAGGCCAACGACACGGTCCGTTGTCTCGGTGACGGCGGTCAGCATGATGATAGGTGTCGTATACTGGGCGCGCAGGTCGCGGCACAGTTCCAGCCCGCTCCTGCCGGGCAGCATCACGTCGAGCACGATGAGATCCACCTGGGAACGACGCAGGACGGCCTCCATCTCGGCGCCGTCGGCGGCAACAGAGGTGTGCAGGCCTCGCTTCTGGAAGAACTCCTGAAGCAGGTCGCGGATGCCCTTGTCGTCGTCGACGATCAGTATGTGTGTCTCGGATTTCACAGGTGCGCTGTCCCGGTTGCCGGCCAAGCCATGATTGGCTGGTCAGCCACACGATAGAATTCGGGCCATATGTTGGCCAGTACCTTGCTTTTCAAGGGAGAATGAATTCCGCCTTCTCCACATGGAAAGCGACGGTCAGCTTGGCGTGGCCTGGCCAGACACAATCCAGAAACAAAATTCTACAATCGGGAAAAACTCCTGAAAAAGTAGGCCGGCATAACGGTGCCGTGGCGGTCAGGTCATCGGCTGCGACGCTAGTCTCCGGGTTCACGGATAAACCAATGCCAAGATTGTCGATCAGTTTGTTGGGAGTTCTGCTGGGCCTTGGCCTGCTCACTGCCACTGTCGACCAATCGGATGCAAAGGCGCCGCTCACCCGGAGCGAACGGTGCGCCAATCTCAGCCACCAATTTGATGAAGCCCTCGAAACCCATGCCACGGCAACGCAGGTCACCGCGGCAAAGGCACTTCAGAGAAAGGGCAACCGGTACTGCGCCGCCAAGAAACAGGCGCAGGGCATCCGGATGCTCGCCAATGCTTTGAAGCTGCTTGGAGTGACACCGAACGACCCGGTCCAGTGACACTCAAAAACGACCCGCAGAAAAAAGGAAATGAAGCCATGAACAAGTCCATCCTGTCCGCCCTTGGTCTCGCCGTCGCTCTCGCCTTCTCGATGCCGGTTCTCGGCAACGCAGCCGCCACCACGACCGCTGCCCCGGCTGCCGCCACCACGACCACCGCTCCGGCTGCTGCCGCGATGACCACCGCACCGGCCAAGGCTGCTCCGAAGAAGGTCGCCAAGAAGACCGTCTGCAAGGTGACCAAGACGCACAAGTGCCCGGTCAAGAAGGCTCCCGCGATGGCTGCTCCCGCGAAGGCGGCCCCTGCGAAGGCTGCTCCCAAGAAGCCCTGATCGGCTTCGAGGCTAGTTCAACCAAGGCCGTCCCAGCCGCAAACCGGCTGGGACGGCCTTCTGCCAAGGGCACGGTCGATAAGCTGAACACCCGGCGGCTTCCAGCCACGCATCTCGATCGTGCTTAACCCGTTTGCAATGCCGGCCCTGTAGGACAATCCGCATGAAGAAGCGGCTTTCGTCCATTTTTCGCTCCATGGTGATCGGCGGCCTGGTTGCCACCGGCGTCGCCAGGGTGCTGATTCTGCTCACCGCCAGCCCCGTGCCGGACCCTGCAAGCGGGCGCACCGAGCCTTCGCTGTTCGCGCCGGCCATTTCCAGCAACTGGGATTACATCACGCCCGTGCAGGCGTGGCTTTTGATCGTGCTCGCCGGCGTGACGCTGATCTGCGTTGCCGGATGGCCGATCGCGGCATGGCTGGAACGCCGGGCGGATGCCGACGCAAGTCGCCGGATCTTCGGCCGTCAGGGCCGTTGAACCGCGACAGACCATTTCCCACATGATCGTGAAGGACCGGCCGTGCCCGCCGACGGTCCGCAAATGGACGGTCGCTGCCGCCCGTGGCAAAATGCGGGCTTAAGTTTGATCGCGAAACAGTCGGTTCGAATGCCTGAAATCACCACAAAACCGCGCGTCAAGGTCAAGCCGCAGACAGAGCGGCCGAAGCTCTACAAGGTCATCCTCGTCAATGACGATTTCACGCCGCGCGAATTCGTGGTGACGGTGCTGAAGGGCGAGTTCAAGCTCAGCGAGGACCAGGCGCACCGGGTCATGATCACCGCGCACCAGCGCGGCGTCTGCGTGGTCGCGGTCTTCACCAGGGATGTCGCCGAGACCAAGGCGACACGGGCCACCGACGCCGGCAAGGCCAAGGGCTATCCGCTGTTGTTCACGACGGAACCGGAGGAGTGAGGAGCGGTCGCCCGCAGGGCGATTAGTCGACAACGTTTTGTCGACTAAAGCGACGAACGCCCGGAGCCATAGCGGAGGGCAGGAGCAGGGCGCTTTTTCCTTCTCCCCTTGTGGGAGAAGGTGGCCTCGCGAAGCGAGGTCGGATGAGGGGTGTTCCAGGGAACGCAACGCCTCACTCCGCTGGAACACCCCTCATCCGTCTCGGCGCTGACGCGCCGATCCACCTTCTCCCACAAGGGGCGAAGGAAAAAGCGCCGCTACCGTCCCTCGCGGTACCACATCGAGCCCATTGCCAGAAGCAGCAGGCCGAGGCCGAGGAAGCCGCCGAACAGTGGTACGCGCGACACGGCCTTCAAGACGCTGTCGTCGGTGGTGCGCAGGCCGATCCAGTCGCTGCCCGACGCTTCGCCGGCCGAACGCACCGGTACGATGGAAGGCAGCGTCACGTCGCTGGCCGTGGACGAGGCCAGCCGGCGCACGCTGCCGCCGGTGGCTTCCGCCGGCGCCTTCAGCCGCTCCTGCGTGGAGACGACGTCGGCGAATTCCGGCGCGTTGACCGGTCCGACATGGGCGAGCGCGGTGAGATCGCCATTGGCAACCTGGAAGAGGCCGATCTCGCTGGTCTGGACACTGCCGAGGAAGACGCCGGGTTCGGATTTGTCGAGCTTGACGGTGAGCGTCTTGCCGGACGGGGTGATGATCTGCGCCGGGCCGGGATCGTCGGCCATCGTCTGGCGGCGGATCTCCAGCACCATGCCGCGTCCCTCGGCGGTCAGCCGTTCTTCCTCGAGCTCGGGCTCCTTCATCAGCCAGTGGGCAATGCGCCGGTAGAGCTGGACATGCGGACCGCCACCCTCGAAGCCGCGTGCCCACAGCCAGCCCTGATCGGACAGAAGCATGCCGACGCGGCCTTCGCCCTTGCGGTCGAGCAGCAGCAGCGGCCGGTTGTCGGCACCTTTCATCACCACTTCGCCTTGCGGGTTCTGCACGCCGATGGTGCGGAACCAGCGGCTCCAGTGCGGTGGCTCGGTGGCCGAACCGTCGAGGCCGCGCGTCACCGGATGACGCTGGCCGAGTTCGGTCAGGCGCGGGTAGAACGCCTTGTCGACCACTTCGCCCGTCGGCATGGCCGGCAGGGCCGACATCAGCGGCGTGCGCGCGATCGAAGCCTCGCCGGCATATTCGGGGCCGGCGGCGATCAGCAGCGCGCCGCCCTTTTCGACATATTCGGAGATGTAGTCGTAATAGAGGATCGGCAGCACGTCGCGGTGCTGGTAGCGGTCGAAGATGATGAGGTCGAAATCCTTGATCTTCTCGACGAACAGCTCGCGGGTCGGGAAGGCGATCAGCGACAATTCATTGATCGGCGTGCCGTCCTGCTTCTCCGGCGGCCGCAGGATGGTGAAATGGACGAGATCGACCGAGGCGTCGGATTTCAGCAGATTGCGCCAGGTGCGCTCGCCCGCATGCGGTTCACCCGATACGAGCAGCACGCGCAGGTTTTCGCGGATGCCGTCGACCAGCGCGATGGCGCGGTTGTTGGCATCGGTCAGTTCGCCCGGTTCGCGGTCGATGGCGAGTTCGATGATGTTGCGGCCGGCACTCGGGATGGTCACCTGCAGCGGCATGGTCTGGCCGACGGTGGCATGCTCGACCGCAACCTGCTCGCCGTTGACGGAGACGCGGACATCGACCGGTCCGGTTTCGTTTTCGGTCGAGATGACGCGGTATGTCATGTCGAGCGGCTTGCCGACAAGGCCGAAACGCGGCGCGTTCTCGAAACGTATGCGGCGGTCCTTCTCGTGGTCGTTGCCGGTGATGAGAGCATGCAGCGGGGCGTTGAAATCGGGCGTGCCCGAAGGCGTGTCATGCACCTCACCGTCGGTGATCATGATGGCGCCACCGATGCGCGATGGCGGCACGTCGCGGAAGGCGCCTTCCAGCGCGCCGAACAGCCGCGTTTCGGTGCGCTCCTCGGCGGCGTCGGATTTGCCGGCCTCCACGACGCGGACGTCGAACTGCTTGAAGCGGCCAAGACGCTGCTGCAGCCCGGCCACGGCCTCGTCGGTCTGTTTGGTCCGATCGCCAATGTCCTGGCTCTGGCTACGGTCGACGATCAGCGCGACGACGCTCTTCAGCGGCTCGCGCTCCTCATTGAGGAACACCGGATTGAAGAGGGCGGCGGCGAGCGCCAGCAGGGCGACGAAGCGCAGGACCGCGCCGCGCTGGCGAAACCACAGGCCGATGAGCGCGAGCAACGCCAACGGCACCAGCACCAGGGCCATAAGCGGCCAGGAGATCAGCGGTTCGAACGAGATCGACCAGTTCATGCCTTATCCTCCCGCATCGGGGGAGGATCGAACATCGTGAGGGGTCCAAGAAAACGCATCATCCTACTGCCCCAGCCGTTCGAGCAGGATGGGAACATGCACCTGGTCGGATTTGTAGTTGCCGGTCAGCATGTACATCATGATGTTGACGCCGGCGCGCAGCGCGTAGACCCGCTGCATCGGGTCGGCCGGCACGGTCGGCAGCAGCGGATCGCCATTCTCGTCGACCGCCCAGGCGCCGGCGAAATCATTGGCGGTGATCATGATCGGCGACACGCCGTCGCCGGTGCGCACCGGCCGGTTGTCGGCATTGCTGGCGTCGAGCGATGCCTCGACCCAGAGCGGGCTGCCGGCGAAACGGCCGGGAAATTCGGGCAGGATGAAGAAGGACTTGGTCAGCACATGGTCCGACGGCACCGGCTCCAGCGGCGGTACGTTGAGATTGCCGAGGATGTCGCGCAGCCGCTCGGTCGCCGGGCTGGTGGAATCGGCGCCGATGCCGTTGGCGAACTGGTCGCGCGTGTCGAACAGCACGGTGCCGCCCTGCTGCATATAGGCGTCGATGCGGGCGATCGCAGCCTGGCTCGGCATCGGTGCCGACGGGTCGATCGGCCAGTAGATCAGGGGATAGAAGGACAGCTCGTCCTTCGAAATGTCGACACCGGCCGGCGCGCCCGGTTCAAGCGCCGTCTTCTCGATCAGGAAGCGGGTCAGGCCCTCGAGCCCGGCGCGGCTGATCGAATCGACGCCCGGCACGCCGGTCAGCACGTAGGCGATGCGGGTTTTTGAGATCGCCTCGATGGCGACCTGGTCGCCCGGCTTGGCATCGTCGGCGCGCGCGACATCGGCATGGCCGAACAGCGCGCCAAGCGCGATCAATACAGCGGCGGTGGTTGCCGTGGCACCAGCTCGGCGCGGCCGGCGCGAAAACAGGCCGCCCATCCACAACACCGCCAGCGTGTCGAGCAGCATCAGCAACAGAGCCGCCGCGACCAGCGCACCCTTCAGGTTGCGCGATTCATCAAAGGCATACTGGACCGTGGTGACCGGCACCGACACTTGCGGGCGCGCCAGCGGCTCGAACGTGCTTGCGGCGTCGAGCAGATTGTGGGCGTAGACGCCGGTCTCCGAGCCATAGAGGCCGGGCGGGTTCTCGAATGTGACCGGCAGTGCGCCGGCGCCCGGCACCAGCGGCCGCGCATCCGGTGTCGGCGGCACCAGCGAGCCGTCGGCCGCGATCATGCGATAGGGTGCCAGCGACGTGGCGGCGGCTTCGGCATTGGCGATCGCCGCGCCCTGGTTGCGGGACAATTGCACGATGCGGCGCAACATCTCGACGAAGCTGCCCGAGATCGGCAGGTTCGACCATGTCGCCTCGGGCGTGACGTGGAACAGCACCAGCGTGCCCTTGCCCTTCTTCAGCCCGGTGACCAGCGGCGTGCCGTCGGCAAGGGCTGCCCAGGTGCGCTCGACGATGTCGGGTGTCGGCTCGGCCAGCACCTGCCTGGTCACCGTGACCTCGGTCGGCGGCGCCAGGTCGGCGAAGGGGCCGGCCTTGGGAAATTCGGTGACCGGCTGCGGCGAGGTCCATGACAGCGCGCCGCCGAGCGAGCGTTCGCCGGTGCGCAAGCGGACCGGCAGCAGGTCGTCGTCATTGCCGGCGGCCGCCAGCCGCGAGCCGGCGAAACGCACCAGCGTGCCGCCATTGTCGACCCAGTCGACCAGCCTTTGCCGAACCTGCGCGGGAATGGTGCCGATATCGGCCATGACGATCATCGCCGGCTTCTGGTCGAGGATCTGCGGGATGGCGTCGGCGAGATCGGCGCTGGAGGGCTCGACCAGATCGGCGAAGGGCTGCAGCGCGCGCCTGATGTAGTAGAGCGGCGACAGAAGCGGCTGCGCCTGGTCGGCCTCGGCTTGCGACAGCAACCCGACGCGGCGGCGCTTGGAGCTTTCGTCGAGCACGCGCACCGCACCCGCATGGCGTTCGCCATCGAGCGCGATCGAGGCGAAGTCGTTGCGCAATTCGAACGGCACCGCCATGGTGCCGGTGGCCGTGGCCTCGCCCGGCGCGAAGGTCAGGGTCGCATCGGCGATGCGGCGGCCCTTGTCGTCGAAGGCGCCGGCGGTGACCTGCGCCGGGGCGGGATCGCCGGGCGCGCGGACGGCGGTCAGACCAAAGCCGTCGACCTGGTTTTCGGCTGATCTCAGGCCGGTCAGGGAAAGCCGGTCGGCCACCGCCCAGACAACGCGGGCGGCATTTTTCGACAACAGCGTGTTGAAGGCGGCCTCGTCGCCCTTGGCCGCCAGGCCATCCGCCAGCACGGCGACGCTGGCGCCGGGCAAGCTCTCCAGCACACCAGCGACGCGGGCATAGACGGCGGGCCGGTCGGTTGGGATCGGCCGCGGCTTGGCGGCGCGCAGCCGGTCGAGCGCGGCGGCGGCGTCGAAGGGGCCGATCTCCGCATTGGGCTTTTCGGCGGTGAAGGCGACGATAACAGGCACGCCGTTCGAGCCGGCGTCGTTGATCAGCCGCTCGGCGGTGGCGATGCGCTTGTTCCAGTCGGCGGCGCTGGCCCAGTCATTGTCGATGACCAGCGCAAGGGCGGCGCCCTCGGCCGGCAGCTTTTCGCGCGGGTTGAACACAGGTTCGGCCAATGCCGCGACGACGAGGGCCGCCATCAGCAGCCTGAGCAGCGTCAGCCACCACGGGCTACGCTGCGGGGTCTCCTCCCGTCTCAGCACACGGGCCAGGATCTTCAGTGGCGGGAACACCTCGGTTTGCGGCTTGGGCGGCGTCAACCTCAGCAGCCACCAGATCACCGGCAGCGCCAGCAGGCCCCACAGCACCATGGGAGCGCCGAAGGAGAGCGGCAGCCAACTCATGCGACGGTCTTCCCAGGCTTACCGCCACCGGCGGTAATGTCAGGCTTACCGCCACCGGCGGTAATGCCAGGCTGATTGCCACCGGCAATCATGCCGGGCCGACCATTGGTCATGCCAAGCTGATTGTCATCGGCAATCAGCCCGGCATGCCCGCCATCGGCGGTCATTGACATGTGCAGGCGCACCAGTGCGTCGGAAGCCAGCCGGTCGGTGTGGTTGACGGTAAAGCTCCAGCCGAGCCGCTTGCACCAACTGGCCAGTTCCTGGCGGCGGGCGGTGTAGAGCAAGCGGTACTCGTCGGCCAACATCTCGGCGCGGCCGGCGGTCAGCTTGTCGCCGGTCTCGGGATCGGTGAACTCGGTGCGGCCGGCATAGGGGAAAGTTTCCTCGGCCGGGTCGGCGACCTCGATCAGATGCGCGCGCACACCGTGGCGGGCGAGCACGTCGAGCCAGGCCATGGTTTCCTCGACCGGATCGAGAAAATCGCTGGCGATGACGATGTCGCAGAAGCGCCTGATGTCGGACAGATCGGGTTTTGCCGGCATCTCGCCGGCATGCATGAGTTGGGCCGCGATGCGCTCGGCGCCGTTGCGGGCGGTGAACGGATCGGTCAGCCCCGGCCAGGCGATGCGCTCGCCGCTGCGTGACAGGAGCTCGGCCATGGCCAGTGTCAGCACCAGCGCGCGCGATTGCTTGGAAACGCCGGCACCCGTCGATTTGTAGAGCATGGATGGCGAGGGGTCGGCCCACAACCAGACCGTATGAGCGGCTTCCCACTCGCGGTCCCGCACATAGGTGTGATCGTCGCGGGCCGAGCGGCGCCAGTCGATGCGCGAGGAATCGCCTTCGACATAGGGCCGGAACTGCCAGAAATTCTCGCCGATGCCGCGCTTGCGGCGGCCATGCCAGCCGGCGATCACGGTGTTGACGATACGGCGCGCCTCGACCAGCAGGTCGGGCACAAGCGAAGCCCGCAACCGGCCGCGGGCGAGCGCGTCGCGCGTCGCTGCCGGAGCCTGGACCTCGCCTATACGCGCCATTAGGGTCTGGACCCGCTAATATGATCTAAATGGTGTGAGGCCATCTGTTCGGATACACGGAGCGAAGGCGCAGGAAGCCATTCGGCTTTCAAGTCCTTCGCGACAAAGTAGGCGGGCAGATGGACCACATCCTCCGGACGCCGAAATGGCTGCAAGCTGCGTCGTCGAACCGCTTGGCCGGGGGAAAGACCCCGACCTTCGCGATTCTCCTCGCATCTTTTTGCCATTTCAGGCGCCATTTCGATCATATTAGCGGGTCCCGACCCTAAACGCTTTTCACGAGTTTCGCCACGACGTCGCGCACGCTGGTGCCCTCGGCACGGGCGGCGAAGGTCAGCGCCATGCGGTGCTGCAGCACCGGCTCGGCCAGCGCCCTGACATCGTCGACCGAGGGCGCCAGCCGTCCGTCGTAGAGCGCGCGTGCCCTGGTGCACAGCATCAGCGCCTGGCTGGCGCGCGGGCCCGGACCCCAGGCGACATGCTTGTCGGTGTCGGCATTGCCCTGGCCCGGACGCGCCGAACGCACCAGGGTGAGGATCGCCTCAACGACGCTTTCGGGCACCGGCATGCGGCGGATCAGCGTCTGGATCTCCTTCAGCCGTGCCGGCTGCAGCACGTTCTGGGCTTTCGCGTCCTCGACGCCGGTGGTTTCCAGAAGGATGCGGCGCTCGGCCTCGATTTCGGGGTAGAGGATGTCGACCTGCATCAGGAAGCGGTCGAGCTGGGCTTCGGGCAGCGGGTAGGTGCCTTCCTGCTCCAGCGGGTTCTGCGTCGCCAGCACATGGAAGGGCGAGGGCAGATCGTAGCGCGCGCCGGCAATGGTGACATGATATTCCTGCATCGCCTGCAGCAGCGCCGACTGCGTGCGCGGCGAGGCGCGGTTGATCTCGTCGGCCATCAGCAACTGGGCAAAGATCGGGCCGGAGATGAAGCGGAAGGAGCGCTTGCCGGTTTCGTCCTGCTCCATGACCTCGGAGCCGAGGATGTCGGACGGCATCAGGTCCGGCGTGAACTGGATGCGGCGTGAATCAAGCCCGAGCACGACGCCCAGCGTCTCGACCAGCTTGGTCTTGGCCAGGCCCGGCACGCCGACCAGCAGCGCATGTCCGCCGGCCAGCAGCGCCACCAGCGTGCGCTCGACGACGTTTTCCTGGCCGAAGATCACCCGGCCAACCCCGTCGCGGATCCTGGAGATGTCGGCAAGCGCCTTCTCGGCCTCGGCGATCATGTCCGTTTCGCTGATCGGGCTTTCCTTGACCATCACGCTCATGCCGCATCGATCCCTTTGGTTGGAATGCCATGGTTTGGAAATACTGGTCCGCACCATACCATAGACTGCCGCGATTCGGCCTCGCGGAGCGCCTACGGTTGAACTTAAATCACAGACTTAGGCTGACAAGCGGAACAACAGTGACTATTTCGTGACGATGACGGAACACCACGAACATCGCCAACAAAGCCTTACGCAGGCCACCGAGGCTCGAGGCCTCGAGGCGCTGATCTCGCGCGCGGCCCGTGCCGGCAAGGGCGCGGCGCCGGTCGAGCGCTGGAATCCCGACTTTTGCGGCGATCTCGACATGGAGATCAAGGCCGACGGCACCTGGTTCTACCTGGGCACGCCGATCGGCCGCATGCCGCTGGTGCAGCTTTTCTCCTCCGTGCTGCGCAAGGATGCCGACGGCAGGACCTATCTGGTGACGCCGGTGGAAAAGGTCGGCATCCGCGTCGCCGATGCGCCATTCATCGCCGTCGAGATGGATGTTTCGGGCGAAGGCGAGGATCAGGTCATCACCTTCCGCACCAATGTCGGCGACGTGGTCGAGGCCGGACCGGAGCGGCCGCTGCGCTTCGTCGACGAGAACGAGACCGGCGGCTTGAAGCCCTATCTGCTGGTGCGCGGCAGGCTGGAGGCGCTGGTGGCGCGGCCGGTCATGTACGAACTGGTCGGGCACGGCGAGGAGATCGAGATCGACGGCAGGGCGATGTTTTCGGTGCGCTCGAAGAACGCCGTGTTTCCGATCATGCCGGCGGATCAGTTGGAGCGGTTGAGCGCATGATGGACCAGGTGTCGCCGGCACCGTTCTCATCGGCGGATTTTCGCGCGCGCTTTGCCGCGCAGCCGGACGCGCATGCCGGCGACGACTATGGCGATCACCGCTTCAATCCCGGCCACCCGCGCCTCAACCCAGGCAAGCCGCTCCGCAACGCGGCGGTGTTGATCCCGGTGGTCGACCATGACGGCGAGGCGACGGTTCTCCTGACCAAACGGGCCGAGAAGCTGCGCAACCATTCCGGCCAAGTGGCTTTCCCGGGCGGCACGATCGACGCGACCGACGCGAGCCCGGAGGCGGCGGCGCTGCGCGAGACCTTCGAGGAGATCGGCCTTACCCCGGATCGCATCGAGATCATCGGCCGCATGCCCGATTACGTTGCCGGCAGCGGCTATCGCATCGCGCCGGTGCTCGGCATCGTGCGGCCGGGTTTCCAATTGGCTTTGAACGTCGACGAGGTCGATGCCGCCTTCGAAGTGCCGCTGCGCTTCCTGATGGACACCGCCAATCACAAGCGCGACAGCCGCATGTGGAACGATCTCGAATGGTTCTTCTACGACATGCCCTATGGCGACCGGCGCATCTGGGGCGTCACCGCCGGTATCATCCGTACGCTCTATGAAAGGCTCTATGCGTGAGTGTTTCGATCGCGGGCAGGGCCGACTGGCTCTCCGACAAGCATTTGCAGCGCCTGCTGGGCGTGCTTACCGAAGGCGGTGAAGAGGCACGCATCGCCGGCGGCGCCGTGCGCAACGTGCTGATGGGCCAGCCTGTCACCGACATCGACATCGCCACCTCTTGCCTGCCGCAGGAAACCATTCGCCGCGCCGTGGCGGAAGGCTTCAAGGCGGTGCCGACCGGTGTCGAGCACGGCACCATCACGGTGGTCGCCGGCGGCAAACCCTACGAAATCACCACCTTGCGCGCCGATGTGGAGACCGATGGCCGCCGCGCCAAGGTGTCGTTCGGACGCGACTGGAAGCTCGACGCCGAGAGGCGCGATTTCACCATCAACGCGCTCTACGCGGAGGCCGACGGACGGGTTGTCGACCTTGTCGGCGGCATTGCCGACATCGAGGCGCGCCGGCTGCGCTTCATCGGCGATCCGGAGGCCCGCATCCGCGAGGATTATCTGCGCATCCTGCGCTTCTTCCGTTTCTTTGCCTGGTATGGCGATGGCCGGCCGGACGCCGAGGGACTGAAGGCCTGCGCCCGGCTGAAGGAGGGCCTCGGCCAACTCTCGGCGGAACGCATCTGGTCCGAACTGAAGAAGCTTTTGTCGGCGCCCGATCCCTCGCGGGCGCTGCTCTGGATGCGGCAGGCCGGTGTCCTGACCGCCGCGCTGTCGGAAAGCGAGAAATGGGGCATCGATGCGATTCACGGGTTGACCAAGGCCGAGAAGGACCTGAGCTGGGCGGTGGATCCGATGCTGCGGCTGGAGGCAATCGTGCCGCCGGATGCAGCACGCATGAAGACGCTGGCCGAGAGGCTCAGGTTCTCGACCGCCGAAGCCGACCGCATGCTCCACTGGGCGCTCTCCACGGCCATCGAGCCGAAGACGACCGAGGGCGAACTGGCGAAAAAACTCTATCGCGGCGACCGGCAAGGGTTTGTCGATCGCTTGCGGCTTGCGCTTGCCGCGGCGCGGATGCGCGCTGTCGAGGACAATAATGCATTGCTTCAAGCGGGCGGCTTTTCGCGCCTGCTTGCCTTTGCGCTCAAATGGGAAAGGCCCGAATTTCCGCTACGGGGCGCCGATCTGACCGCGCTCGGCGCAACGCCAGGGCCGAAGCTCGGCGAAATCCTGAAAAACATCGAGGCGGAATGGATCGAAGCGGGATTTGCGCCTGATCGCGACGCGCTGCTCGAACGCGCCGCGCAGGCCCTTGAAAGCTGAGACGAGTCAGGCCGCGTCGCGGGCCTTCTCAATTCGGGAGCGGATAGCCTCGATCATCGTCTCGCGGATGATCGTCTCGCCATGCGTTTCGCGCATATGCTCGACGGCACGGCGCATGACCTCGGCTTCCTCGTCGGCACGGGTGTGCCAGTCGCAGCCGGGAACCAGCGATCCGCAGTGGAACTGCTTCATGGGATTTCTCCTCTTCCTCCATGGAGCCGGATCGACTGCCCTGCAGGGACAGGCCGGAGCTCCGCATCTTCTTGGCCCGCTGTGCGGCCTCGGAACCGGACCACGGGCAGGGTGAAGACCATAACACAGATGGGGTGGTATTGGTTGCGGTCAACGGTGAAAAGGCGGAGCAGCGCTGCTCCGCCCTCTTTACGCTAGCCCTGCGGGCAGGCCATCACTTCACGATCTTGACTGCCTCGGCAACCTTGTTCTTGCCGCTCATGTCCCACGAAATTCTGACCTTCTCGCCGACCTTCAGGCCAGGATCCTTGAAAGTCTCGGGAAGCGTAAAAGACGATCCATTGTCGAGAACCAGGCTCTTGGACGCCGTATCGAAGGTCTTGACCGTTCCGGTGGTATGCTTGACGGCGGCGAACGCCACCGAACCGGAAGCAAGAAGGGCGGCCGCGGCGGCGGAAACAATGATCTTTCTCATGCTGATACTCCTGGAAGAGCGGGCATCCTTTTTCACGAAGATGATCCGCATCGTCTTTGGGCCGTCCGGTCGCGTCGAGTCGCGGCCCGCCTTGTTCCGACGCAATTCCGAAGGGAAAGCGGTTGCATTTCCTGGAATTGCCCTCAGGCAAACCACCGGCGCTTCCCGACCCAAATGCGACAAATAACCCAATTTTTTCAGATGGATATTAGACGAAAAAGATATTCCTGGCGTCACATTCCGCGCCCATTTTCGACAAATGGGACATCAATGCGGCTTCACGTCGCGCTCACCATCTTGTTACGGCCAGCGCACCTCCGGCGGCAGGCTGGACAGGATCGAGGCGACATTGCCGCCGGTCTTCAGCCCGAAGATGGTGCCACGATCGTGAAGAAGG
Source organism: Mesorhizobium sp. Cs1299R1N1 (assembly GCF_037179655.1). Classification (NCBI taxonomy): domain Bacteria; kingdom Pseudomonadati; phylum Pseudomonadota; class Alphaproteobacteria; order Hyphomicrobiales; family Phyllobacteriaceae; genus Mesorhizobium; species Mesorhizobium sp. Cs1299R1N1. The sequence goes on from NZ_JAPYKR010000003.1 coordinate 44,626, forward strand.
TTGAATTCGACATAGCGGCCGCGGCGGATGAGCTGTTCGTCGCGGTCGCCATCGGTCCAGTTCTCGTTGAAGTTGGCGCGCACCAAATGGCCGTAGACGACGAGGAACGAACGTCCGACGTCCTGGACGAAATTGAAATCGGCGTTCCAGCCGCCCTTCTCCTCCGCCGAATGCAGCCAGTCGAAGAAGATGCCGCCGGTGCCGCGCGGCTCATTGCGGTGCGGCAGGAAAAAGTACTCGTCGCACCAGGCCTTGAACTTCGGATAGTCGGCGACGCCGGCGTTCTTCTCGCAAGCGAACTGCATGGCACGGTGGAAGGCTGTCGTGTCGGGATCGTCCTGCGTGCGGCGGCGGTCGAGCACCGGCGTCAGGTCGGCGCCGCCGCCGAACCAATGCCTGGATGTGACGACCATGCGCGTGTTCATGTGCACGGCCGGAACGTTCGGGTTCCACGGGTGCGCGATCAGCGAAATGCCCGATGCCCAGAAACGCGGGTCTTCCTCGGCGCCAGGCATCTGCTTCCTGAATTCGGGCGAGAACTCGCCATAAACGGTCGAAGTGTGGACGCCGACCTTCTCGAAGACACGTCCATGCATCATCGACATGGTGCCGCCGCCGCCCTTGCCCTGATCGCGCTCCCACGGCGTTTTTTCGAAACGGCCCGGCGACCACGAAGCCAGCGGCCCGCCGAGATCCTGCTCGATCTGCTCGAAGGTGGCGCAGATGCGCTCGCGCAGCGCCTCGAACCAAAGCCGGGCCTTCATCTTCTTTTCTTCGATGTCGGCGGGCAGCCCCGCCGGTATTTCAGGTCGTTCCAAGTGCCGTCTCCGGTTGCGGGGCGGTGAGTCGACAAAAGACTCGTCTTTTCCGGGCGCGATCCCTAATCTCTTAAGGGACAGGGTCAAGTCACTTTGGTTTCGCGCATGATCCTTTCCGAACCTCGATTCCGATTTCGGGTCATGCGCCAGGTGCAAGGAGTTGTTTCGTGCGCACCCCGGCAAGACCGCCGCTGGATGGACTGAAGAAAAGGCTCGACCAAAGCCGGGCCGAGCGCGCGCGCATGCCGCGCGACGGTTTCCTGCGCGAGACCTTCGTCCTGCCGCGCTCGGATGCCCGCCTCAAGGCCAAGGAATGGTTCGAACGCTTCCCCAAGCAGGCCTACTGGACCGAGATCGAAAGCTGGTTCGAGCGCCCGGGGGATTTGATCGAGTTTACGATAAGACGGCTGCCGGCGGCGGATTAGGATTTCCTCGCCCCGTTTGCGGGGAGAGGATGCCGGTAGGCAGGTGAGGGGCGGCGCGAACCTTCGAGTGCTGGCGCTGCCCCTCATCCGCCTTTCAGGCACCTTCTCCCCGTGCACGGGAAGAAGGAAGAACCAGCCGCCGCGCGCCAGTTCCCTCCCGGGCCAGCCGATCCTCCTTGTTGCGCAGCGGACATTTGTCGATCGACATGCAGCCGCAGCCGATGCAGTCGGTCAGCCCGTCGCGCAGTTTCTTCAACTGGGCGATCTTGTGATCGAGCCCGTCGCGCCAGGCTGTCGACAAAAGGTTCCAGTCGTCGCGTGTCGGAGTCCGGCCCTCGGGCAGGGATGCCAATGCCTCACCGATCTCGGCCAGCGAGATGCCGACCTCCTGCGCCACCTTGATGATCGCCACCCGCCGCAGCACGTCGCGGCCGTAGCGGCGCTGGTTGCCTGACGTGCGGTGGCTGCGGATCAGCCCGCGGGCTTCATAGAAATGCAGCGCCGACACCGCCACACCGCTACGCGCGGCCACCTGGCCGACCGTCAATTCCAGCGCTGGTGCCATCTCTCGATTTTCCTCTTGACCTCAAGTTAAGTTGAGCTTGTAGCCAAGAAAGCCTGGATGTGCAAACGAAGGAGAAGGCGGATGTGCGCCTGGGCAAAAATCACCGCGGACCGCGCTGCCGCCGGTCCCCTAGCCGAGCTGCCGGATGGCTTCGCCCGCCACCATGGCCACGGAAAGGGCGACGTTGAGGCTGCGCGCGGTGGGCAGCATCGGGATGGTCAGCCGAACATCCGCCGCTTGATGGACTGGATCCGGCACGCCCGCGGATTCGCGGCCAAACAGGAGGATGTCGCGGCCGGTGAAGCTGAAGTCGGTGTAGGGGGTCGTAGCCTTGGTCGACAGCAGCACCAGCCGATCCGCGCGCGCCTTGCGCCACTCCTCGAAGGCGTGCCAGTCGACATGCCGGGTCAGGGCAGCCATCTCGAGGTAGTCCATGCCGGCGCGCCTGAGCGCCTTGTCGGAGAGCGGAAAGCCGGCCGGCTCGATGATGTCGACGCCAAGCCCGAGACACGCGGCGAAGCGCAGGATTGTCCCGGTATTGCCGGCGATGTCAGGCTGGTAGAGCGCGATGCGGAGACCACGGTTCACTTTCGCGTCCTTCTAATAAGTGGCAGATCGGCCACAGCTGCTTCGCGGTTTTGGAAATTCCTGGACCTGCGGGTGGCCATTTTCTGCGAAGTCGAGTATACGACCAGCATTGTCAACCCGAACCGATGGAGGGGTAATTCATGATGGCCATGTACATCCAGCGCCCCACCCGTGGGCTTACTTGCGCCCTGGCGGTTTCGGTACGACGTTTCTCCTGATCTTTTAGACACTTCCGCACCGATTTCCGCCGAAACCATACCCTGGTCTTCGAAGGAATCCTGCGATGTTTTTCAAGCTGCCGAAGGGGCCGATGGCCCCGTCCCAACGCGTCCCGACTGATCCGCCGCCGATCCCGCGGCACGATGTCGATCATCCTTTTCATCTCTATTTTCACACGGAGGACGGACCGATGTTCGATCCCTACAGAATACCGGGCTCGAGGAGCCTGCATATCCACCGGCTGCCGACCTGGGCGCTGCTGATCGGCGAGACCTATTCGTCGGCGGTTCATGCCGAAGTGCGCCGGCGTCCGCATCGCGGCATGCTGCCGGATGTCGATTTCTCGCACGCGGTTCCCGATCCGAGCCGGCCGTCGCTGGTGCGCCGGATCGTCCGGCTGATCCGGCCGGGCGCGAAGAACCGGACTGGTGGCACCGTGTCGTCAGGATCGACAAAGGTGCCTGTCGGCGAAAAGCCGGCGAGCCCCTATATAGCGCGAAGCAGGGCCGACGCTCCGGATGATTCCGGAGCGTCGGCCCTCGATGCCATGCGGTCCGAGGACTTTGTACGTCGCCAAGCCGCGTAAGCGGAAAACAGATTTTACAGGCATGCCCTATGTTGTTGTTTAGCTGGTTTGAAAGAAGGCTCGATCCGTTCCCGGCCGCGGAACCGGTCGAGCCGCCCAAGACGCTGGTTGCCTTCTGCCTGCATTATACACGCGGGGCATGGCCCTATATCCTTGTCGATGCGGTGCTGGTGGCGGCCATCGCCATCGCGGAAGTGTGGATGTTCGGCTTCCTCGGCCGCATTGTCGACTGGCTGTCGGGGCAGAACCGCGAGACCTTCCTGCAGACGGAGGGCTGGAAGCTCGCCGGCATGGCCTTCATCGTCTTGTTTGCGCTGCCCGGCACGGTTTGGCTGCATTCGCTGCTCAACCAGCAGACGCTGATGGGCAACTATCCCATGCGCATCCGTTGGCAGGTGCATCGCTACCTGCTCAAGCAATCGATGAGCTTCTATCAGGACGAATTCGCCGGCCGCATCGCCACCAAGCTGATGCAGACCGCGCTCGCCGTGCGCGAATGCGTCATCAAGGTGATCGACGTCCTGAACTACGTCATCGTCTATTTCCTCGGCATGCTGTTGATCGTCGGTTCGGCCGACTGGCGGCTGGCGGCGCCGCTCGGCGTCTGGCTGGTCGGCTACATCCTGTTGCTGCGCTTTTTCATCCCGCGCCTGGGCAAGGTCGGCGAGGAGCAGGCCAATGCGCGCTCGACCATGACCGGCCGCGTCGTCGACAGCTACACCAACATCCAGACGGTCAAGCTGTTTTCCCATTCGCGCCGCGAGGCCGCCTTCGCCAGGGAAGGCATGATGGGCTTCCTCGACACGGTCTACCGGTCCATGCGGCTGGTGACGGTGCTGTTCGGCTCGCTCTACATACTGAACGCGCTGCTGCTGTTCTCGGTCACCGCCATCTCGCTGTGGCTGTGGATGGGGCAAGCGGTGACGATCGGCGCGGTCGCAGTGGTCATCGGCCTGGTGCTCCGGATGTGGGGCATGTCGCAGTGGATCATGTGGGAAATGTCGGGCCTGTTCGAGAATATCGGCACGGTGCAGGATGGCATTGCCTCCATTTCGCTGCCGCGCCTCGTCGAGGACAGGCCGGATGCCAAGGAGATCAGCGTTTCCAAAGGCGATATCCGCTTCGAGGACATCCGCTTCCACTACGGCAAGCAGAAGGGCGTCATCGAAAACCTGTCGCTGACGGTGAAGCCGGGCGAAAAGGTCGGCATTGTCGGACGCTCGGGTGCCGGCAAGTCGACGCTGGTCAATCTCCTCTTGCGCTTCTACGATCTGGAGTCCGGCCGGATCCTGATCGACGGCCAGGAGATCGCCGGCGTGAAGCAGGATTCGCTGCGCGCCCAGATCGGCATGGTCACACAGGACACCTCGCTGCTCCATCGTTCGGTGCGCGAGAACATCCTTTATGGCCGGCCCGATGCCAGCGACGACATGCTTGTCGAGGCGGCGCGGCGGGCAGAGGCGCTTGATTTCATATCGGCGCTTTCGGACCATAGCGGCCGCCAGGGCTTCGATGCCTATGTCGGCGACCGTGGCGTCAAACTGTCCGGCGGCCAGCGGCAACGCATCGCCATTGCTCGCGTTATGTTGAAGGACGCGCCCATACTTATCCTTGACGAGGCGACGTCGGCGCTCGATTCCGAGGCGGAAGCCGCCATCCAGGAGAATCTCTACAGGCTTATGCAGGGCAAGACCGTCATCGCCATCGCGCACCGGCTGTCGACCATCGCGGCGATGGACAGGCTCGTCGTGATGGACCAGGGCCGCGTCATCGAGGAGGGTTCGCACGAGGAACTGATCGCCGGAGGCGGGCTCTACGCGCAGCTCTGGCAGCGCCAGTCGGGTGGATTCCTGCTCGAAGACGGCCCGGTCGACGCCGCCAACGACGCAGTTGTGAAGGGGCAAGCCGCAGAATGATGGCCGCCGCATGATGACAGCCGTCTACCGCTGGTTCGAGACCTGGGTCTACCCGTTCAGGGAGCCGGCGAACCTTCGGCCACCGGCCAGCGTCGCCGGCTTCCTCCGGCACTATGTCGGGCAGGCGAAGTTCGCCTTCTTCGCCATGCTGGTCATCGGCGGCATCGCGCCGCTGGTCGAGGCCGGCCTGTTCTATTTCGTCGGACGGCTGGTCGATATTCTCGACCAGTTGCCCGGCGAGCGGAGCTGGCACGCGCTGTGGACCGCCGCCGGCCCCGAACTTATGTTCATGGTCGCGGTGGTGCTGGTCATCCGCACCGTGGTCGTCGGGCTGTCGGCGCTGGTCGACGAACAGACGATCACGCCCGGCTTCTACAATCTGGTGCGCTGGCAGGCGCACCGGCACGTCTCGCGCCAGTCCTATGCCTTCTTCCAGAACGATTTCGCCGGCCGGATCGCGACGAAAGTCTGGCAGGCCGGGCAGGCGACCGGCGACCTGATGGAAAGCTTCATCGAGGTCGTCTGGTTCATGATCGTCTATACGGTGACGACGCTGGCGCTGGTCGCGGGGCTCGACCTCAGGCTCGCGGTGCTGGTGGTGATCTGGATCACCGCCTTCGGATTTCTGGCCAAGCGCTATCTGCCGGCTATCCGCAAGCACGCCGAAGCGACGGCCGAGGCGGGCTCGATGATCAATGGCCGCATCGTCGATTCCTATTCCAATGTACAGACACTGAAACTGTTCGCGGCCGACGGAGACGACCGCTACATCAGGAACGGCTTCGACATCTATCTCGACGCATTGCGTCCCTTCACCCGCCGGTTGACCGGCGTGCGCATGGCGTTGACGACGCTGTCGGGCATCATGATCACGGCGATCGGCTGCTTTGCCGTCTATCTCTGGGTCGAGGGCTCGATCACCGTCGGCGCCGTCGCCTTCACGCTGTCGCTGGTGCTGCGCCTCAACATGCTGCTCGGCCGGCTGATGATGCAGATGAACGGTATCTTGCGAAACCTTGGCGTGCTGGAGAACTCCAAGGCGCTGATCTCGCAGCCGCTCGGCCTGACCGACGCACCGGGCGCGAAAGAGCTGGTGCTGACGGGCGGACGCATCGACGTGAAGAATGTCGAATTCCACTACGGCAAGGGGTTTGGCGTGCTGAACGGCATCGACCTTGTCGTCAAGCCGGGCGAGAAGGTCGGGCTGGTCGGGCCATCGGGCGCCGGCAAGACGACGCTGGCCAACCTGATCCTGCGCCTCTACGATCTCGAAAGCGGCCGGATCACGATCGACGGCCAGGACGTCTCCGGTGTGACGCAGAATTCGCTGCGCGCCAATATCGGCGTCGTCAGCCAGGACACCGCTCTGTTTCATCGGTCGCTGCGCGACAACATCAAGCTCGGCATGCCCGATGCGACCGACGCGCAGGTGATCGCGGCGGCCAGGAAGGCCGAGGCCCATGAATTCATCCTGACCTTGCGCGACAACAGGGATCGCCAGGGCTACGAGGCCTTCGTCGGCGAGCGCGGCGTCAAACTGTCGGGCGGCCAGCGCCAGCGCGTGGCGATCGCCCGCGTCTTCCTCAAGGATGCGCCGATCCTGATTCTTGACGAGGCGACGTCGGCGCTCGATTCCGACATCGAGGCGGCGATCCAGGAGAATCTGACGCGGCTGATGGAGAACAAGACCGTGATCGCCATCGCGCACCGGCTGTCGACGATCGCGGCCTTGGATCGCCTTGTGGTACTCGACGGCGGCCGCATCGTCGAGCAAGGCACGCATGACGAACTGGTGGCGCTCGACGGGCTCTATGCCCGGCTGTGGAAGCGCCAGTCCGGCGGCTTCCTCTATCACGAGGAAAGCGTGCTGGAAGAGACGCGGCCGGCGGAGTAGGCGCATGGGTGGATCGCCAGAGGTCGGCCCAGAGATCGGCCCAGAAATCGGCTATGTCCTCAAGCGTTTGCGACCAACCGTGGCGGCCTTCGACGCGTTGAAGGAAGAGAGCCGGCTGGAAGGCTACTGGATGCTGGTGCGCCTGGGCGATGGCTGGGCAAGCGGTCGCAACAAGTTCCTGAAGCGGGGCGAGGGACTGTTCGGGATGTGGCATGGCCGGGAACTCGCTGGCGTGTGCGGGCTGAACATCGATCCCTACTTCGAGGGCAGGGACCAGGGCCGGGTCCGGCACCTGTTTGTCAGTGCGCGCCACCGCCGCAACGGCCTTGGCCGCATGCTGGTCGAGACCGTGATCGGCCAGGCCGGCCAATATTTCGCTGTGTTGAACACCCGCGCGCCGCCGGAAGCCTCCGGTTTTTATGAACGGCTTGGTTTTCAGCGCGTGGAAGGCGAAGACTTCGTCACCCACCGCATGGTGCTCGGGAAGGAGAACTGAAATGTCCTTGCGTCCGCCATCTCATCTTGCCGGCGCGTCGGCCGCCGACGCGGCCTTCGACGCCCTTGGCCATGAAATCCTCGCCGAGAAGGCGGCGGCACTCGGTCGCGCGGGACGGCGCGTGGAAGAAACCTTGGCCCGGCTGCGTGACAATGGCGACGACAAGTTGCGCCCCCGTCTGCTCAAGGAGGCCGCCGCCGCGGTGCATGGCTATTTCATCCAGCGCGAATTGTGCGGCTTTCGCAAGCATGACGCCGTAATCCGCGAATACAACATCCCGAAAGCCGTGCTGGTCAGGCTTGGCGCCATGTAGAGTTGGAGCTTGCCGCGCTGATTTCCCTGTGGAAGCGCGCCAGGCGGGCGGCAAGCGCTTCGGGATTTTCATCGGCAACGAAGTGTCCGCTGCCGGCTATGATGTCGCCCTCGACATTTGAGAGCCCGGCTGCGCGCAGGCCATCGACATAGTCGCCGATGGCGCCGGACTCGGCCGCACCCCTCAGATACAGCACCGGAACCGCAATCGGTTTCGCGGGCCGCGCGGCATTGACCTTGGCATCCTCGGGAAAGGCACGATACCAGTCGAACCCCGCCTGGAGGCTTTCCGGCCGTGAATAGGCCTTGGCGTAGATTTCCCTGGCGTCGTCAGGGATCGAGGCTCGATCCTTCGAAAGCACATTGAAGAAGAAGTCGAAATAAGCGCTCTGATGGCCGCTGACCAGCGTTTCCGGCAACGCCGGGACGGCATGGAACGCGAAGTGCCAGATCCGCGGATCGCGAATGACCTTCTCCCACGGCGCGATGCCTGGAATGACGACATCCATGATCGCCGCGCCGGAAAGGATGTCCGGATGGTCTCTCAACAAGGCAAACACGATCTGGCCGCCGACATCATGGCCGGCGGCCACAGCTGGCGTAGTCCGCAAGTCTCTGCGACGCCTCTCATCAGTCTCGCCAGGGTTCTCTTGTCGCCAGCCCCGGGCAGGCCTTGCGAGCCGCCGATGCAGGGCAGGTCAGGGGCGACGACCCGGTAGTCGGCCGCCAACCGGCCGATCACCCGCTCGAAGGCGTAGGAGCTTTGCGGCCATCCGTGCAACAGGAGGAAAGCCGGCGCTCCTGCAGGGCCTGCCTCGCGCAGGGCAATGCTCAGCCCTTCGATTTCGATGGTCGAGGTTTGCATGTCCTGGCCCTGGCGGCTTTGCGTTTGGCTCCCATGCCGTAGATCTAGGCGCCGACCGGGAAGCCGCCAGGGTTATGCAGGAATTACTCCAGCCATTCGGTTATGAAGCTGCCGTTCTCGTGGATGTCGGTCGTTTCCAGCGGACCCGGGCCGAGATTGGTGAATTTGTGCGGCGTGTGCGGCGGCACGATGACGATCTGACCGGCGGTGGCCTCGATTTCCTGGTCGCCGACCGTGAACAAGGCGGTACCCTGGCGGATGATGAAGATCTCCGCATAGGGATGAGCGTGCAGCCGCGGGCCGCCGCCGACGTCGGGCAGGTAGTTGAAGATCAGGCAGGAGTTCGAGCCGTAGGCGCCGCATTGCAGTTCGCCCTTCCAGTGGTTGGAACGAACAGCCCATTCCTCGCGATCGATGACATGCGCCATGCGGCCAAGGATAGATCACGCCGATGCTCCGTGTCGAGGCGAAGCCAGGCATCGGATTTGCGGTTGTTTCCCGGCTGTTTAGCCGCCTTTCGCCGCGCCTGGCCGTCCCGCCCGGCGACAGGGTATTTTGTCCCCGCGACAATCTGCCCTTGTGCCTTCACCCGTCTGGACAAAAACGGGCTTCACGCATAAACCGAAGTCCAAATGCCGGAGGAATTCGCTAGCCTGTTCGCCATGCGCTGTCGGGTTGGCGTGATTGAGCGGGGACAAGGCTCGGCCACCGGCGCGGAAGAGGCGAAAGGATCAGGCACCCGTGAGCGCAACCGACATCCACGATCCCAACCGTCGAGATTTTCTCTACGTCGCTACCGGCATGGCCGCCGTGGTCGGTGCCGGTGCCGTCGCCTGGCCGTTCATCGACCAGATGCGCCCCGACGCCTCGACCCTGGCGCTCGCTTCGGTCGAGGTCGATGTCTCTTCGCTGACGCCTGGCAGCTCGCTGATCGTCAAGTGGCGCGGCAAGCCGGTCGTGGTGCGCAACCGCACCGAGAAGGAAATGAAGGACGGCGAGGCCGTCAGCCTCTCCGATCTCAAGGATCCGATCGCGCGCAACGCCAATTTGCCATCCGATGCGCCGGCGACCGACGCCAACCGCACCACGCCCGGCAAGGAAGCCTGGATGGTGATGGTCCAGGTCTGCACCCATCTGGGCTGCATTCCGCTCGGCCAGGAAGGCGATTTCGGCGGCTGGTTCTGCCCGTGCCATGGCTCGCAATACGACACTGCCGGCCGCATCCGCAAAGGCCCGGCGCCGGAGAACATGGCGATTCCGGTATTCAAGTTCGTTTCCGACACCAAACTCCTTATCGGTTGAGGCAGGGGATATTTCGATGAGCGAGGGACACTCGACCTATACGCCGAAGACCGGTATCGAACGCTGGTTCGACGCCCGCATGCCGCTGCCCAGGATGGTCTATGACAGCTTCATCGCCTATCCGGTGCCGCGCAACCTGAACTATATGTGGACCTTCGGCGGCATCCTGGCGATCATGCTGGTGGCGCAGATCCTGACCGGCATCGTGCTGGCCATGCACTATACGGCCGACACCAATCTCGCCTTCAGTTCGGTCGAGAAGATCATGCGCGACGTGAATTCGGGATGGCTGTTGCGCTATATGCATGCCAACGGCGCCTCGTTCTTCTTCATCGCCGTCTACCTGCACATCTTCCGCGGTCTTTATTACGGCTCCTACAAGGCGCCGCGCGAGCTTCTGTGGATCCTCGGCTGCATCATCTACCTTCTGATGATGGCGACCGGCTTCATGGGCTATGTGCTGCCATGGGGGCAGATGAGCTTCTGGGGCGCCACCGTCATCACCGGCTTCTTCAGCGCCATTCCGCTGGTCGGCGACTGGATCCAGCAGCTGCTGCTCGGCGGCTTCGCCGTCGACAATCCGACGCTGAACCGCTTCTTCGCGCTGCATTACCTGCTGCCGTTCATGATCGCCGGCGTCGTGGTGCTGCACGTCTGGGCGCTGCACGTCGTCGGCCAGTCGAACCCGACCGGCATCGAGGTCAAATCGAAGACCGACACCGTCGCCTTCACCCCCTACGCGACCATCAAGGACGCGTTCGGCATGATCGTGTTCCTGTTCGTCTTCGCCTATTTCGTCTTCTACCTGCCGAACTACCTCGGCCATCCGGACAACTACACGGTCGCCAACCCGCTGAAGACTCCGGCCCATATCGTCCCGGAATGGTACTTCCTGCCGTTCTACGCGATCCTGCGCGCCATCACCTTCAATGTCGGGCCGATCAATTCCAAGCTCGGCGGCGTGCTGTGCATGTTCGGCGCCATCGTCATGCTGTTCCTGGTGCCGTGGCTCGACACGTCCAAGGTGCGCTCGGCGGTCTACAGGCCCTGGTACAAGCTGTTCTTCTGGCTGTTCGTGGCCGATGCCATCCTGCTGGGCTGGCTGGGCTCGCAGCCGGCGGAAGGCAGCTATGTGTTCATGGCGCAGATGGCGACGCTGTTCTACTTCGCCTTCTTCCTCATCATCCTGCCGGTTCTTGGTCTGATCGAGACACCGCGCAGGCTGCCGAACTCGATCACCGAGGCGGTGCTGGAGAAGAACAAGGGTGGCAGCGGACATCCGGTGGGCGCCACCGCAGCACCTGAGACCAAGGGCTGAGCGGTAGAGAATCTAAGGGGATTTGGCATGAAGAAGATTCTCACCTCGCTGGCGCTGATCGGCCTTGTGGCCGCCGGCACCGGAGTAGCAGGCACTTGGGCGTTCGCGGCCGAAGAGGCCCACAACGCGGCGGCACCGACGCATTTCCCGATCAACGAGCCGAAGGAAATGAGCTGGAGCTTCACCGGCCCATTAGGCACCTATGACAAGGCGCAGCTGCAGCGCGGCCTGAAGGTCTACAAGGAAGTCTGCTCGGCCTGCCATTCGATGAACCTGGTGGCGTTCCGCACGCTGTCGGACCTCGGCTATAGCGACGCACAGATCAAGACGCTGTCAGCCGAATACACCATCCACGACGGCCCCAACGATGCCGGCGACATGTTCGACCGTCCCGGCAAGCCGTCCGATCATTTCCCGGCGCCGTTCGCCAATGAGGAAGCCGCCGCTGCCTCCAATGGCGGCGCGCCGCCGCCGGATATGTCGCTGCTGGCCAAGGCGCGCGGCGTCGAGCGCGGCTTTCCCCAGTTCGTCTTCGATATCTTCACCCAGTATGACGCGGGCGGCCCCGACTATATCCATTCGCTGCTGACCGGCTACGACCAGACGCCGCCGGCCGGAATGGTCATCCCGGAAGGCACGCACTACAACCCGTATTTCATGTCCGCCGTGTCGCTGAAGATGCCCAAGCCGCTCTCCGACGGCCAGGTGACCTATGACGACGGGTCGCCGCAGACCATCGACCAGTATTCCCGCGACGTGGCTGCCTTCCTGACATGGGCGGCCGAGCCGCACATGGAAGACCGCAAGAAGATGGGCTTCCGCGTGCTGGTGTTCCTGCTTCTGTTCGGCGCCCTGGTCTACATGACCAAGCGCAAGGTGTGGGAAGCCGTCGCGCATTGAGCGATGCCGCAATCTGAAATTCAAGAAAAGGGCGCCGCGAGGCGCCCTTTTCTGCTTTTGAGGTGGATTGCGCCGCCACGTCTCGGCGGTGTCACATAGCCGTCACCACACATCGCGATCCTGCGGCGCTCTCATCAAAGGATCACGCCCATGAAAAGATACGCATCGCTAGCGGCAGGCCTGCTGCTGCTCGTCGTTGGTTCCACGGCCCGCGCCGAAGACGCAAAGCCCTTCATCACCAACAAGGACGTCGACCTGGCGATGATCCTGCCGCCGCCGCCAGCAAATGATTCGGCCGAGACCAAGGCCGAGCTTGGCGAGGTGCTGACCATGCAAGTCACGCGCACACCCGAAATGGAAGCCCGCGCCATCGCCGATGCCGAGGAAAACGTCTGGCGTTTCGCCGACGTCATGGGACCGAATTTCAACAAGGACAAGCTGCCGAAATTCAGCGCCTTCTTCGATCGCGTGGTGGAGACCGAAGGCGCCGTCGTCGATCCGGCGAAGGACGTCTGGAAGCGCCCGCGTCCGCACCAGCTCAGCGACCTCGTGAAGCCGGTGGTGAAGCTGTCGAGCTCCGGTTCCTGGCCGTCGGGCCATGCGACCGTCGGCACGATGATGGGCATCATCCTGTCTGACATGGTTCCGGAAAGGCGTGCCCAGATCATGGCGCGCGCGGCCGAGTTCGCCCATAACCGCATCGTCGGCGGCATCCACTATCCGTCCGACGTCGAGATGGGCAAGATTTCCGGCAGCGTCATCGCCGCGGTCCTGCTCAACCGCGATGACTTCAAGGCCGAGTACGAAGTGGCCAGGGCGGAGCTTCGTTCCGATCTCGGCATGTAAGCTTTCGCCAGCGGTCGATTTCGATGGAAAGGGGCTCCAGGCGCCCCTTTTTATGCCTGCTGCCCCGCCAACGCACAGCTTGCATTTAGGCCGTTGGCACGGCGACACCGGATTGATATTCGAATGCATGAGCGGCTGCGAGGGGCCGTCCTGATATGGCGTTTGGATTCGATGATGCGGCTGCAGGACTGTCACAACTTTTCCGATTTCCGTCGCATGGCGCAGCGGCGGCTCCCGGGGCCGATCTTCAATTACATCGATGGCGCGGCCGACGATGAGGTCACCTATCGCCGCAACACCCAAAGCTTCGAGACCTGCGACCTCGTTCCCAACGTCCTGCGCGGGGTGAGCGAGATCGACATGTCGGTGACTGTCATGGGCCAGAAACTGGCGATGCCCTTCTACTGTTCGCCGACCGCCCTGCAGCGGCTGTTCCACCATCACGGCGAACGCGCGGTCGCCAGGGCTTCCGCCAAGTACGGCACAATGTTCGGCGTTTCATCGCTCGGCACCGTCAGCATCGAGGAAACGCGCAAGATCGGCAGCGGTCCGCAGATCTACCAGTTCTATTTCCACAAGGATCGCGGCCTCAACCGGGCGATGATACAGCGGGCGAAGGCTGTCGGCGTCGAGGTCATGATGCTGACCGTCGACAGCATCACCGGGGGAAATCGCGAGCGCGACAAGCGTACCGGCTTTGCCATTCCCTTCAAGCTCAATCTTGCCGGAATGGCGCAGTTCGCGTTGAAGCCTGCCTGGGCAATCAACTATTTCACTCATGAGGGCTTCAAGCTGCCGCAGCTCGACGAGCATGTCGACATGGGCGGCGGCACGATGTCGATCAGCCGCTACTTCACCGAGATGCTCGACCCTTCGATGACTTGGGATGATGTCGCCGAGATGGTCGACCTGTGGTCAGGGCCGTTCTGCCTCAAGGGCGTCATGTCGGTGGAGGATGCCAAACGCGCCGTCGAGATCGGCTGCAGCGGCATCGTGCTGTCAAACCATGGCGGCCGTCAGCTGGACGGCTCCCGGTCGGCGTTCGACCAACTTGCCGAGATCGTGGACGCCGTCGGCGACCAGATCGACATCATCATGGACGGTGGCGTGCAGCGCGGCACGCATGTGCTAAAGGCGCTGTCGCTCGGCGCCAAGGCGGTCGGCATCGGCCGATACTACCTGTTCCCGCTGGCGGCGGCCGGCCAGCCGGGCGTCGAACGGGCGCTGGAACAGATGCGGGTCGAGATCGAGCGTGGCATGAAGCTGATGGGCTGCAGTTCGATCGGACAATTATCGCGCGAGAACCTGCGCTTCCGGTGATCAGCCGGCAAGCGGCTGGGAATGACAGGCAGCGCGTGGCCGAAAATCCTTACGCCAGTCGGAGCAATCCTTTGCCGGATGCGCTTGTCTCGACCGTCACATCGCGCTAGCCGTTGTCGGTCGCGCCGGGTTACGATCGGCCCCCGCGCCGTTTCGCTTCTGTCAGCTGGATCATCCGGAGCTGCTTCATGAAATCCTCGCTCGAAGACACGCTGCTGGCGTCGATCCGCACCATCCCGGACTATCCGAGGCCCGGCATCCTGTTTCGCGACATCACCACGCTGCTCGGCAACGCACGCGCTTTCCGCCGCGCCATCGACGAGTTGGTGCATCCCTATGCCGGGCAGAAGATCGACAAGATCGCCGGCATCGAAGCGCGCGGCTTTATCCTGGGCGGCGCCGTCGCTCACCAGCTCTCGGCCGGCTTCGTACCGATCCGCAAGAAGGGCAAGCTGCCTTATGAGACCGTGCGCGTCGCCTACAGCCTGGAATACGGGCTGGACGAGATGGAAATGCACAAGGACGGCGTCGCGCCCGGCGAGAAGGTGATCCTGGTCGACGATCTGATCGCCACCGGCGGCACGGCGGAAGCGGCGGTCAGGCTGCTGCGCCAGATCGGGGCGGATATTCTCGCCGCCTGCTTTGTCATCGACCTGCCGGATCTGGGCGGGCGCGCGAAGCTCGAAGCGCTCGGCGTGCCGGTGCGGACGCTGATCGGCTTCGAGGGGCATTGAGCATTTCTTCCTTCTCCCCCTGTGGGAGAAGGTGGCCTCGCGAAGCGAGGTCGGATGAGGGGTGTTCCAGGGAACGCCAAGGCCCCACTCCGCTGGAACACCCCTCATCCGTCTTGCCGCTGCGCGGCAATCCACCTTCTCCCACATGGGGAGAAGGAAGAAGCGCCTGCGCTACCCAACCCTCACCAGCACCGCACTTTCGAATTCCAGCACCTTGCCGCCGGTCGAATCGGAGGCCTCGCAGAGCAGCGCCAGCAACCGCCAGCCGGGGCGGGACGCGATGGGGCGGTGGGAAAGCGCCGTGCGGGTGAAGGTGATGGTTTGCCCGGCGTAGACGGGCTTCAGCCATTTCAGGTTCTTGAATCCGGGCGAGGGGCCGAATTCGGGCACCGGGCCGTCCCAGCCTTCGGCGTCCAGGCGGGTCTCCAGGTTCAGCTTCATCCAGATGGCCGCGGTGTGCCAGCCGGAAGCGCAGAGCCCGCCGAGCACGCTCTTCCTCGCCGCCTCCTCGTCGATATGAAAAATCTGCGGGTCGTATTTGCGGGCGAACGCCTTGATCGCCTCAGGTTCGAAAGTGTGCGAACCGAGTGTGACGGTCGTGCCGATGCGGAAGAATTCATCCAGCGTCATGACGCATTCCCCGCGGCATCGCGCGTCAGGAACATGACGGAGTTCTCCAGCTCGAAGACGCTTTCGCCGCGCTGGTTGACGAGTTCGCTGCGCATGGTCACGAAGCCGAGTTGCGGCTTCGACTTCGACAGGCGCCTGGCCAGAACCACGAGGTTGCCCCGCAGCGTATCGCCGGCGAGCACCGGCTTCTTCCATTTGACCTGATCGACGCCGGGCGCGCCCTGACAGGTGGAGTCCAGCAGGAAGGCATCGCACAGCATGCGCATGAACATGGCGCAGGTGTGCCAACCCGAAGCCGAGAGGCCACCGAGGATGCTGGCCTTGCCGGCCTCCTCGTCGAGATGCATCGGCTGGGCGTCGAATTCGCTGGCGAACTCGACGATCTCGGCCGCGCTCACCTGTTTGGTGCCGAGGTCGAACTTGGCCCCTTCGACGAAGTCCTCATACGCCCATGTCTTTCCGGTCATGGTCTGCAAATCCGGTTGTAGAATGCGCGATCCCTTTGGATCGGAAAACTCGGATGCAGGCCGCGGGCGGTTTGGTCAAGCCCTTTCTGCTGAGCCAGCCGGCGCGATCGGGCCCGCTAGATATCGGCCAGCGCGACCTCCAGGTCTGCGTATGCTCCAACGAGGCAATCCGCACCATGTCGCGATAGGGCAACGCCATGACTTCCGGTGCAATGATTGCCGGCGGTAAATCCGATGACGCGCATACCCGCTGCCTTGCCCGCCAAGACGCCGTTCACACTATCCTCGATCACGACGCATTCATCTGGATGAACACCCATCGTATCTGCCGCGTGCAAAAACAGGTCTGGTTCCGGCTTTCCGTTGGCGACCATGTCTGACGAAAAGATATAAGGATCGAAAAGGTCGATAAGGCCAGTAACTTCGAGTTTCCAATGCAACCTGGCGAGTGGTGTGCTCGATGCCACACATCGCGACGCGGAGAGCCGGTTGATTACATTCTGTGCGCCCGGCAAGGCCGCCAAATATTTCTGCAAGCGTTGGCTAGTGTAGTCAGCCAACTGCTCAAAAAAGCGCGGAGAGAGTGGCTTAGCTCGCTCCTGGCCAATTGCTTCGAGCTTTGCCTGCCACGTAGTGGGAGATAATCCCATAAAGGTCTGTTTATAAACGTCCGATTCGAAAATGAGCCCTGCCGATGCCAGATACTCAAGTTCGGCTGCTTGATATATCTCCTCGCTGTTCACCAGCACGCCGTCACAATCGAATATTACCAATTTCACAGACGACACTTTGGACAAAACCCTGCATTCGCATTTCTAAGTGGTGGAGTGTCGTCTCGGCTCACGTGTTGAACTTGAACATCATGACGTCGCCGTCCTGGACGACGTATTCCTTGCCTTCGTCGCGTGCCTTGCCGGCTTCCTTGGCCGCCACTTCGCCGCCCAGCGTGACGAAGTCGTTGTAGGCGATGGTCTGGGCGCGGATGAAGCCGCGTTCGAAGTCGGTGTGGATGACGCCGGCGGCCTGTGGGGCCTTGTCGCCCTTGTGGATGGTCCAGGCGCGCGTTTCCTTCGGACCGGCGGTGAAATAGGTGATCAGATGCAACAGGTCGTAGCCGGCGCGGATGACCTTGTTCAGGCCAGGCTCGTCGAGCCCAAGCGAGGACAGGAACTCCATCTCTTCCTCGTCCGAGAGCTGGGCGACTTCGGCCTCGATCGCGGCCGAGATCACCACGGTGCCGGCGCCCTGCGCGGTGGCCATCTTCTCCACGGCCCTGGTGTGCTCGTTGCCGGTCGCGGCATCGACCTCGGCGACGTTGCAGACATAGAGCACGGGATGCGAGGTCAAGAGGTTCAGGCCCTGCAGGATGCGCAGGTCCTCCGCCGAAATCCCCTTGAGCAGTATGCGGGTCGGCTTGCCGGCCTGCAGCAGCTCGAGTGCCGCCTCCATCATCGGCAATATGGTCGTCGCTTCCTTGTCCTTGCTGCCCGCGCGCTTGCGGATCTGGACGATGCGGCGCTCGATGCTGTCGAGGTCGGCGAGCATCAGCTCGGTCTCGACCGTCTCGGCGTCGGCGACAGGGTCGATGCGGCCCTCGACATGGGTGATGTCGTCATCCTCGAAGCAGCGCAGCACATGCACGATGGCATCGACCTCGCGGATGTTGGCGAGGAACTGGTTGCCCAGCCCTTCGCCCTTGGAGGCGCCGCGCACCAGGCCGGCAATGTCGACGAAGGAGATGCGCGTCGGGATGACCTCCTTCGATTTGGCGACCTCGGCGATCTTCTGCAGGCGCGGATCAGGCACCGCCACCTCGCCGGTGTTCGGTTCTATGGTGCAGAAGGGATAGTTGGCGGCCTGCGCGGCGGCCGTCCTCGTCAGCGCGTTGAAGAGCGTCGACTTGCCGACATTGGGCAAGCCAACGATGCCGCATTTGAAACCCATTTTGTCCGGTCCTATCGGGAAAAAGCGAAATTTGATGAGGGCTATGGGCGATAGGGGTTAGGAACGTCAAGCCCTGTAAGGCCACATGCGCCTGCGCTTCAGTCCTTGTTGCCGAAGAGTTTCTTCAGCATGGCGGCCATCGGGCCGGTCTCGGGCAGTTTGGCGGGCGCCTGCTGGGGGCGGGCCTGGCGGACATGGCTTTGCTGTTTCGGGCTTTGCTGTTTCGGGCTCGGCTGCTTCTGCGCCGGCTTTTCCGGTTCGACGCCCGCCTTACCCTGGACGGCAAGGGCGGCCTTGTTCATGAAGCCGGACTCGTCGCCCTTGACGATCATCGCCGCATTGTCGGCGATCGCGTCGAGCAGCGGGTCGAGCCAGTCGCGGTCGGCCTTGGCGAAGTCGCCGAGCACATGATGCTGGACCATTTCCTTGACGCCCGGATGGCCGACGCCGATGCGCACGCGCCGATAGGCGTTGCCGAGATGGCCGTCGATCGAGCGGATGCCGTTGTGGCCGCCGGCGCCGCCGCCGGTCTTGATACGCAGCTTGCCTTCGGCAAGATCGATCTCGTCATAGAAGACGGTGAGGGCGGAAAGGTCGAGCTTGTAGAAGCGCAGCGCTTCGCCGACGGACTGGCCGGACAGGTTCATGAAGGTCTGCGGCTTGATCAGGATGATCTTTTCGCCGCCGAGCGTGCCTTCGGAAATCAGGCCCTGGAACTTCTTCGACCAGGGCGAAAAGGAATGGCGGCGGGCGATAGCGTCCGCCGCCATGAAGCCGACATTGTGCCGGTTTTCAGCGTATTTCGCGCCCGGATTGCCGAGGCCTGCAAAGACAAGCATCGTCGCCTCCGGGCGTGAAAAGAGTTACTTCTCTTCGGCGGCGGGAGCCGCTTCGGGAGCCGCAACCTCGACCGTCTCTTCCGTCTCCGGCTTCATCGCCGACGAACCGGCAACGGTCGCGATGGTGAAGTCGCGGTCGGAGATGACCGGCTTGACGCCGGCCGGCAGCTTGACTGCCGAGATGTGGATCGAATCGCCGATGTCGGCACCGGTGAGATCGACGGTGATGAATTCCGGGATCGCATTGGCCGGGCAGTGGAACTCGACTTCGTGACGCACGATGTTGAGCACGCCGCCGCGCTTGATGCCGGGCGACTTGTCTTCATTGATGAAGTGCACGGGAACGTCGACGTTGACTTCGGTGTCCTTGCCGATGCGCAGGAAGTCGACATGGACAGGGAAATCCTTGACCGGGTCGAGCTGGAAGTCCTTCGGCAGGACCTGGATCTTCTTGCCGTCGACATCGATCGTGGCGACCGTGGTCAGGAACCCGCCGCCATGGATCTTGTAGTAGATGTCCTTGTAGGTGAGCGCGATCGCCAGGGGAGGCTGTCTGTCACCATAGATTACTGCAGGCACTTTACCGTTGCGGCGAACTGCACGGGCGGACCCCTTACCGACCTGTTCGCGCGCTTCGGCCTTGAGCTCGTAAGTATCGTGGCTCATGGCTTTTCCTTTCGCGTGTTATGGAGCGCCTACGGTTGGCGATGTGCCAGGCCGTAAACGTCGAAAGCCGCCAGACCTCGATGCCCGAATGCCGGAAACCGCAGCGAGCGGATCTTTGTTCGGGATCACAAGGGGAAGGCAGCCTTCCGCCGCGTTGCCTCCAAGGGTGTCTACGCGGGTGGCGGCTCTATAGCGGAAGGCGGGCAGGCGTGCAAGCGAAGGTGGGAAGGCCGTCGTTAACGGTCGCCGCTCAAGGCATCGCGCAGTGCCTGGACCTGCCGGTTCAGGGCGTCGAGCTCGGCCGGCGTCATGCCCGAGCGCTCAACCAGGGTCTCGTTCAGGCAATTGCACTGGACGAGCAGCTTGCGGCCGGCTGATGTCAGGTCGACCTGTACCTGGCGCTCGTCGGTCTGGCTGCGCTGGCGGGTCACCAGGCCGGATTGTTCCATGCGCTTGACCAGCGGCGTGACCGTGCTCGATTCCAGAGCGAGCCTGTGCGCGATCGTGCCGACCGACATGCCGTCGGCCTCGCCCAGCGCGTTGAGCACGAGATATTGCGGATAGGTGATGCCCATCTCGTCCAGCATCGGCTTGTAGGTGCGATTGATCGCCATGCTGGTGGCGTAGAGCGTGAA
Source organism: Mesorhizobium sp. Cs1299R1N1 (assembly GCF_037179655.1). NCBI lineage: Bacteria > Pseudomonadati > Pseudomonadota > Alphaproteobacteria > Hyphomicrobiales > Phyllobacteriaceae > Mesorhizobium > Mesorhizobium sp. Cs1299R1N1. The sequence goes on from NZ_JAPYKR010000003.1 coordinate 64,911, forward strand.
GCACAGCTGATTGTCCAACGGGAGAGGCACGACGCATTCCTTTGCCGATTAAACGCCTAAAATATGTACTACGAAAAATGATATCGCGATACATATTTTTTGTAGACACGGGGGTCGAGCTGCGCTAGCGATATCTATATCGCGATATTGTTTATCGCGATAGTAATCAAAAACGGAGATTGAGATGACCTCGCAGACCAAATCAGGCTCAGGCAGCGGCACGATCACCACCAAGGACGGCACGCAGATCTATTACAAGGACTGGGGAACCGGCCAGCCCATCGTCTTCCATCACGGCTGGCCGTTGAGCAGCGACGACTGGGACGCCCAGATGCTGTTCTTCCTGTCACAAGGCTACCGCGTCATAGCCCATGACCGCCGCGGCCATGGCCGGTCGACGCAGACGGATATCGGCAACGAGATGGACACCTATGCCGCCGATGTGGCTGAACTTGTCGCGCATCTCGACCTCAGGGATGCCATCCATGTCGGCCATTCGACCGGCGGCGGTGAGGTGGCGCGCTATGTCGCCCGGTATGGTGCGGGCGGCCGTGTCGCCAAGGCAGCGTTGCTCGGCGCGGTGCCGCCGATCATGCTCAAGACCCCAGCCAATCCCGGCGGCCTGCCCATCGAGGTCTTCGACGGCTTCCGTTCCGGCGTCGCCACCAACCGCGCGCAGCTTTACGTGGATGTTCCCGCCGGCCCGTTCTACGGCTTCAATCGCCCGGATGCGCAGGTTTCGCAGGGTGTGATCGACAACTGGTACCGCCAGGGCATGATGGGCGGCACCAAGGCGCACTATGACTGCATCAAGGCCTTCTCGGAGACCGACTTCACCGAAGACCTGAAGAAGATCGACGTGCCGGTGCTGGTCATGCATGGCGACGACGACCAGATCGTTCCCATTGCCGATTCGGCGCTGTTGGCCATCAAGCTGCTCAAGAAGGGCGAGCTCAAGGTCTACAAGGGCTTTCCGCACGGCATGGCCACGACCCACGCCGAAATCATCAACGCCGACCTGCTGGCCTTCTTCAAGGCCTGAATCCTTTCCGCCTGAATGGCAAAGGCACCCGCCATATGGCGGGTGCCTTTGCCTGGATACAGCTCGGATGATCTATGCGGCTGCCTGCGCCTTGCGGGCTTCCTTCATGTTGGGCAGGAACACCGTCAGCAGTCCCAGGAACGGCAGATAGGAGCAGATCTGGAAGACGAAATCGATGCCCTTCATGTCGGCGACGACGCCAAGCACGGCGGCCGCGATGCCGCCGACGCCGAAGGCGAAGCCGAAGAAGATGCCGGCGATCATGCCGACGCGGCCCGGCACCAGTTCCTGCGCGAAGACGACGATGTTGGAGAAAGCCGACGACAGGATGAGGCCGATCAGCACGGTCAGCACCATCGTCCATTCCATGTTGGCGTAGGGGAGCGCCAGCGTGAAGGGCAGGACGCCGACGATCGAGAACCAGATCATCGCCTTTTGTCCATAGCGGTCGCCGAACGGACCGCCAAGCAGGATGCCCAGCGCCGACGAGCCGAGGAAGAGGAACAGCATGACCTGCGACATCTGCACCGAAACGCCGAACTTGTGGATGGAATAGAAGGTGTAGTAGCTGGCCAGGCTGGCGATGTAGGCGTTCTTGGTCAGCACCAGCAAGGTCAGCACCGCCAAGGCCCACATCACCTTGCGGCGCGGGAAGGGCGAGACGAATCTTGCCGTCTTGCGATTGCCTTGCGCGGCGCGCAGGCGGCTGTACCAGCCGCCGACCTGCCACAGGATAACGATGCCGATTAGCGAGCCGACGGCGAACCAGGCGATGCTGGTCTGGCCGAAGGGCACGACGATGAAGGCGGCCAGCAATGGGCCCATGGACTGGCCGAAATTGCCGCCGACCTGGAACAGCGACTGCGCCAGGCCAAACCGGCCGCCGGATGCGAAACGGGCGATGCGCGAGGACTCCGGATGGAAGATCGCCGAGCCGATGCCGATCAGCGAGGCGCCGATCAGGAGGAGGTAGTAGTGCCCGGCATAGGCCAGCACGACCAGGCCGATCAGCGAAGACGCCATGCCCCAGGGCAGCGAATAAGGCATCGGCCGCTTGTCGGTAACCGCGCCGATGATCGGCTGCAGCAGGGATGCCGTCACCTGGAAGGTGAAGGTCAACAGGCCGATCTGCCAGAAGTCGAGGCCGTAATTGTCTTTCAGAAGCGGATAGATGGCCGATAGCAGCGACTGCATGATGTCGTTGATGGAGTGGCAGAGGCTCACCGCCAGGATGACGGTGAAGGCCGTCGCCTGGGCTGAAGCGTGACTGGCGGTCGCAGGCGGCGCGACGCTGGTGGCTGTCGTATCGGTCAAGATAGGCTCCGTAGTCTTTTTGGCGGTTTTTCCCGCAGGCGGTGTGGCGGGCGCTTCCCGCAGGCAGCCTTATAGTCCGGTTGCCAAGCGACTTCTTTCGTGGTTTGGTCCAATAGTTTCGCAAGTGGGCCATACCGAATGCCAAAAACCAGGGAGATTTTCGGCGCCGGCCACGCCGATCTCGAGCAATTGCACGGGCTGCGCTGGCAGTGGCTCGAGCAGGCGGTCGGGCCGGCGGTGGTGTTGCCGACCGAATATCCGGACGGCTACCACGTGCCGCACCACCACCACAGCCGCAGCCAGTTGTTGCATGCGCTGGTCGGCGTCGTGCTGGTGACGACGCGGCATGGCCGGTGGATGGTGCCGCCGGACCATGCGATGTGGATCCCGGCCGGCATCGAACATTCCGTCGAGATGCTGGGCGATGTCTCGATGCGCTCGGTCTATGTCATGCCGCAGGCGATTCCGGGCCTGCCGGAGGGCATGCGCGTCGTCGGCATCACCGACCTGATGCACAGTCTGATCGTGGAATCCGAGAAGCTGCCTCAAGGCGGCGAGCTTGAAGGGCGCGGCGGCCTGATCATGAACCTTCTCCTGCATGAGATCCCGCAATTGCCGGAGCGGCCGCTCGGCCTGCCGTTCCCGTCGGATCCCAAACTGGCGGCGCTCTGCCGGCGTTTCGTCGCCGCACCCTCGCCGCATGCGACGATCGACGAATGGGCCGATACGGTCGGCATGAGCCGGCGCTCCTTCACGCGCGCCTTCCAGCGCCAGACCGGCCTGTCGCTGTCGACATGGCGCCAGCAGGCCTGCCTGTTCGCGGCGCTGCCGAGGCTCGCCGACGGCGAGCCGATCACCCGGGTGGCGCTCGATCTCGGCTATGACAGCGTGCCGGCCTTCATCACCATGTTCAAGCGCATGCTGGGTTCCTCGCCGCGCGGCTATATGCGTGGCGCGCGCGATGCCGGCGAAGGCATGCGGCGAGCCCCGGCCCGGTTAGAGGCACAGACGCCATCGGCCTTGCCGCAGGGGTGACGGGTTTTCAGTCGAACAGGCTCGACACCGATTCCTCGGTCGCCGTGCGCGAGATGGCTTCGCCCATCAGGTCGGCGATCGAGATGACGCGGATGTTGGGCGCGTCGAGCACGCCCTGCGTCGGCTGGATGGAATCGGTGATCACCAGTTCCTGCAGCTTCGAGCCGCTGATGCGAGCGACCGCGCCGCCCGACAGCACGCCGTGGGTGATGTAGGCGGTGACGCTGGTGGCGCCGTTGGCCAGCAGCGCGTCGGCGGCATTGCAAAGCGTGCCGCCGGAATCAACGATGTCGTCGATCAAAAGGCAATCCTTGCCGGCGACCGCGCCGATGATGTTCATGACTTCCGATTCGCCCGGACGCTCACGGCGCTTGTCGACGATGGCGAGCTGCGCGTCGAAGCGCTTGGCCAGCGCGCGGGCACGCACCACGCCGCCTATGTCGGGCGACACCACCACGACATTGCCGAGCTGCTTGTATTTCGCCTTGACGTCGCGGGCCATCACCGGCACCGAGAACAGATTGTCGGTCGGGATGTCGAAGAAGCCCTGGATCTGGCCGGCATGGAGATCCAGCGTCAAAACCCGGTCGACGCCAGCGCGGGTGATCATGTTGGCGACCAGCTTGGCCGAGATCGGCGTGCGGCCGGAGGCGCGGCGGTCCTGCCTGGCATAGCCGAAATAGGGGATAACCGCCGTGATGCGCTTGGCCGAGGAGCGCATGAAGGCGTCGATCATGATGAGCAGTTCCATCAGGTGATCGTTGGTCGGGAACGAGGTCGACTGCAGGATGAAGACATCCTCGCCGCGCACATTCTCCTGGATTTCGACGAAGATTTCCTGGTCGGCGAAGCGCCTGACACTGGCCTTGCCCAGCGGGATGTTGAGATAGCGAGCGACCGCTTCGGCCAGCACCCTGTTGGAATTGCCCGCGAAGAGTTTCATGCACCGTTCCTGGTGGAGGACGGAGAGGCCTGGCGGACTCTCCTGCGCCTTTTAACCGGGCTTTTAGCGGCCCGCGCCGGTATTGCAAGCGCCGAGATCGTGAATCCGCCGGCTAAGCTCACGAAAACTGTTAGCCATCACCGACTGGCAACGGAGAGCTGCGGACTTCCGCTGATCCCTCTGCTCGTTCGAGCATCCGGATTTTCCCAAAACCGTTTTCCACTTTTGGGTTCTGGACTAGCTCGCCTTGCCGCTGAGAAAGGCCGCGAACTGGTCGATGGTCTGGTCGGCGATCGCCTGCATGGTGGCTGGCGAGACCGACTTCCAGCTGTCGGCGCCGGCGCTGTCGCCGGAACCGGTCGAAGGTGCCTTCATCTGGCCGTTGATGCGGTGCAGCCGGTTGCCGGATGGGTCGTAGACGTCCCAGACATAGATGACGGTGGTGTCCTTGCCCTCCGTCATCGCCGAGAAGTAACCCTTGAGCACATGGGTGGCGGTCTGGTCCTGGCTGCCGGCCAGCGTGATGCCGCGCTGCTTGGCACGTGTCTGCAGTTCCGCCGTCAGCGGCGTGGCGGCTTCCACCGAAGCGCCGACGATCGGCGCGATCTGCAGCCGGGTCTTCGACAGGATGGCGGCAGCCTGGGCGGAGGTGACGGGCGCGGCGGCGGGTGCGCCCGCTGTCGTGGTGGCCGTCGCGGCCGTAGATGGCGCCGGGGCGGGAACGGTGGCCGCCGAGATGCCCTGCGTTGCCGGCTGCGTCGAAGCCGCCGGCGGGGTGATGGCGGAAGGCTCGAGGACGTCCTTTGCGTTGGTGCAGGCAGCCAAAGCCAATGCCACAAGCAATGACACGGTCGTCACATGCGATCGTCTCATTTGCCTTCTAACTCCTTGGCGAAGAACGCCTCCCATTATGGATTCACTGCACGATCAAGTCGAGATCATGGCGGGACAGCGGCTTCGGCTGGGATTCGGTGGTCAGGTAGGTGCGGCCAAGCGTCATCGCCGTCTCGGTCTCGGAATCCATGATGATCATATGGGCAAACAGCGTCATGTTCGGCGCGATCGGTTCGGGATTGCCCTGGTAGAACATCGGCATATCCATCCAGGACGGCGTGAAGCGGGCCCCGACCGAATAGCCGCAGGCGTTCAGCCGATGCTTGGTCAGGCCGTGCGCTTCCATGGTGCGGGCGTGGGCGTCGAACACGTCGCCGAAGGTGTTTGCCGGCGTCATCGCCTTTTCGACGGCCAGAAGGGCGGCGCGTGCCGCATCAAACAGCTCCTGATGGCGCTTGGAGACCTTTCCGGTCAGCACCGTGCGCATCATCGGCGCGTGGTAGTGATGGAAGACGCCTGCCCATTCGAGCGTCAGCTGGTCGTTCTTGGTGAGCTTGCGGCGGCCGGCCTTGTAGCGGCACAGCAGCGCATCGACGCCGGAGCCGATGATGAACTCGTTGGCCGGATAGTCGCCGCCACCGGCGAAGATCGCGCCCTGCATGGCGGCGAGGATCAAGGCCTCGTCGCCGCCCTGCTTGATCAGCGGCAGCGCCGCGTCCAGCGCGTCGTCGGAGAGATTGGCGGCCTTCTCCGCCTTGGCGATCTCGGCCGGGCTCTTGAACAGGCGCAACCGCCCGACGATGCCGGAGGCATCGGCGATCTGGCCGAAGGTCTGCAACTGCTCATCCAGGCGGCGGCCATTATAGGCGGTCAGACCGTGAGTGTCGTATTCGACGCCGATCCGGGCGCCGAGCAGGTCGAGTTCGTTGAGCAGGTTGCGCAGGTCGACGGCCGGATTGGCGCCGTCGCGGTCGGTCCACAGCACGATGTTGTCGATGATCGAGGTCTGGCGCGCCTGGCGCAGGTCGGCCGAACGGGTCAGAAGCACCATGGAACCGTCGGCCTTCACCACCAGGCACTGGAAGAAGCAGAAGCCGAACGTGTCGTAGCCGGTCAGCCAGTACATGCTTTCCTGCGCGAACAGCAGGATGGCGTCGAGCTTCTTCTCGGCCATCTCGATCATCAGCCGGTCGCGCCGCGCGTCGAATTCCGATCGTTCAAAATGCAGCGCCATTATACCTTCTCCAAAACGATTGCCGAAACCTGCCGGCCATAATCGGGTTCCCTACGGTGCGTGGTGCGCCGGTAGGAGTAAAACAGATCTTCTTCGGCATAGGTGCAGCGGCCAAGGCCTTCGGCCGTAACGCCGGCCCTGGCCAGCCGGTCGATCGTATAGCCGTTGAGGTCGAACATCGAATGGCCGGCATGTGCCGAAGGCACGAAATATCGCGCATTTTCACTGTCGGCATCGACGAAGCGGGCGACGAATTCCGGCCCCACTTCGTAATTGTCGGGGCTGATCGAAGGGCCAAGCACGGCGAGGATGTTTTCGCGACGGGCGCCGAGGCTCTCCATGGCGGCAACGGTGTTTTCGAGCACGCCCGTGAAAGCGCCTTTCCACCCGGCATGCGCCGCGCCGATGATGCGCGCGCCGGCATCCGCGAACAGAACCGGGCCGCAATCGGCGGTCGAGGCGCCGATGGCGATGCCCGGCCGGTCTGTGACGATGGCATCGGCCTTGGGACGCTCGCCGGCGAAGGGTTCCCTGGCGATGACGACGTCGGGTGAATGGACCTGCCAGGCGGTCAGCAGATGGCTTGCGGGTACGCCCATCCAGGCGGCGACACGGGCCCGGTTCTCGGCGACCAGCGCCTGGTCGTCATCCGACCCAGTGCCGATGTTGAGGCCCCGGTAGATGCCCGTGGAGACGCCGCCGATGCGGGTGAAGTAGCCGTGGCGGATGCCTTGTGCCTGCGCCTGGTCCAGCAGCGGCGACCGAACGGGATCCGGTTTGGTCTGATTCAGCATGCGGGCGTTGTTGTCCGTGTGGGCGGTTTCGTCAAGGAAAAGCGGCCGGCGGTCCGACCGTCGTTTACCGGACGGGAGATTGGGAGGGGCAGCGACGAAAAGTCAATCCGCCGTGGCGAAGGACCTGACGGCTACGCCACGCGGAACGATGGCGAGGACCTTGAAAAGTTCACCCATGGCTTGCGGGCCGGCGAGGCGCTCGACGGCATCTGATAACTTGTCGCGTGCGGCCTGGTCGTGATCGGCGCCCAACTGGCCGGCACGCTCCAGAATGCCCATGCCGAGCAGGAAATTGCCCTGCGTCGACAGGTGGGCGTCGAGACCGTGCGCGCGCACGGTCGCTGCAAGGGCGGCGAAATCGACATGGGAGGTAAGGTCGGCTTCGCCGGGATTGGCCAGCACATCTTCGTGATTGTGCCGGCGCAAGGCCTGCAGCGTGTCGCCGACACCGGGCCGCAGATGGCCGTAGTCGAGGAACAGCCCGGCGCCGCCATGAGCGGCTATGCGCTCGGCGATGGCCGCCATCAGGGCGGCGCGGGCGGGCGCGATTTCGACGATCGCGCCTTGCGGCGCGTCGGCTGCATCCCTGGGCAGCAGCGTCGGATCGACCGAGCCGACGCCCGCGAAGAAGCAAAGATTGTCCGCATCGTCCAGGCCGACCATGCGCTCGCGCCACTCGGCGCCGGCGCGGACGAACTGGCGGATGGGCACGGCATCGAACAGTTCGTTGCCGACGATCAGCAGCGGTTGCCGCGGCAGCGCGTCGATGGTTTCGTGCCAGGAAACAGCGAATGGTGTCGCGCCGAGCGTCTGTTTCTGGATTTCCGTCAGGCGCGGGCTGGTCTCGATCATGGCGAAGGCGGCGCCATTGGCCAAGGCGGGGTCGAGCCGCGACAAGGTGCGCAGCATGTCCTTCATCAGCGTGCCGCGGCCAGGGCCGATCTCGGCGACGGTGACCGGCATCGGCCGGCCGATCGCTGCCCAAGCCTGATAGAGCCAGACGGCGACGAGTTCGCCGAACATCTGGCTGATTTCCGGCGCGGTGATGAAGTCGCCAGCCGCGCCGAACGGTTCGCGTGTGGTGTAGTAGCCATCGCGCGGATCGAACAGGCACAGCGCCATGTATTCGTTGACGGGCATCGGACCCACCGCCTCGATCAGGTCGACGATACGAGCCTTCAGCAGCGTCATGTCGCCTGCGGCTGCGCTTGCTTCACCGGCTTGGCTGTCGCCATCGCCCAGATGCCGGCCAGCACCATCGGCGTCGACAGGATCATGCCCATGGTCAGCCAGTTTGTGCCGAGGAGATAGCCGAGCTGCTGGTCGGGCTCGCGGAAGAACTCGACGAAAATTCGTGACAGGCCGTAGCCGCAGATGAAAGCGCCGCCGACAAATCGCGGCGTCTTCAGCTTGAGGCGCGAGTGGGTGAGGATGCGTAGCACCACAAACAGCACCAGCCCTTCGAGCAAGGCCTCGTAGAGCTGGCTCGGATGGCGGGTGAACGGTCCGCCATTGGGGAATTCGATCGCCCAGGGCACGTCGGTCGGCCGTCCCCAGAGCTCGGAGTTGATGAAGTTGGCGACGCGCACGAGGCCGAGGCCGACCGGCACGCCGGCTGCCACGACATCGAACAGCGACCAGGTGCGGATGCCGCGCTTAAAGGAAAACAGCGTCATGGCCAGGATGACACCGAGCAGGCCGCCATGGAAGGACATGCCGCCTTGCCAGACGGCGAAGATATCGAGCGGATGGGCGATATAGCGCGCCAGGTCATAGAACAGGACATAGCCGGTGCGGCCGCCCAGAACCACGCCGATGGCCGCCCAGACGATGAAATCGTCGAGGTCCTCCGGCTTCATCGGCGGGACGCCGTCGGGCCAGAGTTTCGGATTTGCGGCGAGCCGCTTGGCATACCACCAGGCAAACAGGATGCCGACGATGTAACCGATGCCGTACCAGTGTACCGCCAGCGGCCCGATCTGGATGAGGATCGGGTTGATGTTCGGGAAAGGCAGTGAAGCCAGCGGCAGCAGGAAATACTCGTTCAACGGGGAGCTCTCGGTTGCGATCGGCGCGGACCATGCGGCAGGGTTTTGGCAGGGTCAAGGCAAGGGCACGGCCGTCGATGGCTCGTGAACGGGATCGCTTCAAGGTCCGTCGCGCGGATGGACGTCCTCAACCCCTGGGCTTGCCGGCCACCACTTCACGCAAGGCGTCGTTGATCCTGTCCTGCCAGCCTGGACCATCTTCCTGGAAATGCTCGAGCACGGCCCGGTCGATCCTGATCGAGACAAGCTCGCGGACATTCGGGGCGGTGGAGGGTTCGCGAGGCGGGGCCGGTGCCGGCTTCTTCACCGGCTTGAAGACGGCTTCGGCGGCTTCCATCGGATTTGTCGGTCTGCGCGGGGGCGTTGCCATTGGTTATCCCGGGTTGAGCGTGCCTGAAGGGAGACGAGGGCGTCATAATAGGCGACTTGCCACCACCAAGTACAGCTTCGGAGCCGTTCGGGAGCCTCCTGTTGACGGCGGCGGTCGCCGTGCGGCTGTGCGCCAAAGCAACGCAGAGGTCGCACCAACCCCCAACGTTCTTGCATTCCTCGCGCCACGTCACTAATTCAAATCATGCAAGCGAGGATCTGCCATGTCGACCGGACCGAACCGCATTCTCGATGAATTCGCCAAGTTGATGACCGATGCCGCCGGTGCCGCTCAAGGTGTCCGGCGCGAGGTGGAGACGGCCTTCAAGGGCCAGGCGGAACGCATCCTCAACTCCATGGATGTCGTGCAGCGCGAGGAGTTCGAGGCCGCGCGCGAGATGGCGGCCAAGGCGAGAGAAGAGAACGGCAGGCTCGCCGAGCGCATCGAGACGCTCGAGGCCAGGATCGCCGAACTGACCGGTCATGCCACACCTGCGGCTCCGGCGAAGCCCAAGCCGAAAAAATAATTCGTTAAACTTTTCCACAAAGCACCAGCCTGAAAATCGCTTTGCCGTGAATCGCTTACCGGCATTGCGTGACTCTTTGTGACAGGCACCTTTCCACATGCGAATGACGCAGTGCGAAAAATTGGGCTGTTCACGCGACTCCCGATCAATAGACTGAATTTGTTGCATGATTCGGAGCAGGGGTCATGCGCCGGGCGGTGGGGTCCGGTCTGGGGTCTTTGCGTTGAGAAGTCCCGGCCGTCCGAGTTCTAGACAAGATTGTTCGTCGTGTGTGCCCCGCGGAGCGTGTGGCGCTCCCCCTGAACACAGGAAGCATTCCATGGAACTTCTCGAACTCGAATTTTCCCGCGAAATCCATCCGGTGGATGTGATCGAGCAGGTGGCCCACAACAATGACTGGTCCTTCGAACGGGCCGGCGACGACGAAATCTCGATCTCGGTTGCCGGCAGCTGGACCGACTATCACGTCTCCTTCTCGTGGATGGAGGATTTCGAGGCGCTGCACCTGGCCTGCGCCTTCGACATCAAGGTGCCGGAAACCCGTACGCTGGAAGTGATGCGGCTGTTGTCGCTGATCAACGAACAGATGCTGTTCGGCCATTTCGATCTCTGGGAGCAGGAAGGCGCGATCATGTTCCGCCAGTCGCTGCTCCTGGCCGGCGGGGTCGAACCCTCGAGCCAGCAGGTCGAAGTGCTTTTGTCCTCGGCGCTGGAAGCCTGCGAGTGTTACTTCCAGGCTTTCCAGTTCGTCGTCTGGTCGGGAACCTCGGCCAAGGACGCGCTGGCCGGCGTGCTGTTCGAGACCTTCGGCAACGCCTGAGCAAGAAGCGTTCGACATGAGTTCAAGCAAGGAGCGCAAGCCCGAGATCAGTTTTGCCGACTTCGATCGTGTCGACATCCGCGCCGGCACGATCGTCGAGGCTGAACCGTTTCCGGAGGCGCGCAAGCCGGCCTTCAAGCTGAAGATCGATTTCGGCGCCGAGATCGGCATCAAGAAGTCGTCGGCGCAGATCACCAAATATTATACGCCCGAGACTTTGATCGGCCGGCAGGTGTTCGCGGTGGTCAATTTCCCGCCGCGCCAGATCGGCCCGTTCATGTCGGAAGTGCTGACGCTCGGTTTCCCCGATGAAGAGGGCGCCGTCGTGTTGGGCGCCATCGAACGCAAGGTGCCGGACGGCGGGCGGCTATTCTGAAATAGCGGGCAGGAAGCCCCGGCAGACGCCATCACGGCGTCGCGGCCGATCGAATTGACGCGATAGCTGGAGGCCGAAACGCGCCGAGAATGGTTCCGACCGTTGCGGCCGAGAGCACAAGATGCAGGACGTCGAACGGCCACGCCAGTCCAAAATGCATCAGCACAAGGTTCAGGAAGGAAGGCGACGCCGCATCCGCCGGAATCAGGAGCAAACCTCCGACCAGGACCAGTCCATATTTGAATATGGCTACTGTCGCGAAAATGATGAGCATTATGGCGAGAAAACGCAGACGATTGTGGTCGAGCGCGCGCCAGCATCCGATTGGGTCAAACGATCCCGTCCATAGAAAATCGCCGACAAAGAGATATGTCCAGACAAGTACGAAACCGCCCGCGAACACGTTGAAGACTCCTATCGCCGACGCCCACGGCGCGACATCTTCAGGGTTGAGCGGGAGATCATGTGTGGCCAGCAGGCCGGCAACAAGCAGTCTGTGCTCGCTGGCGACAGCAAAGCCGTAAAGAAGCTGGATTGAAGCGAGAAGCAGCGCAGCCAGAAGAATGCGTTCGTCGAGCTCAAAGCGCATGCCTGGGATGGCGAAGCGTTTGACACGTTCAATGCCGCGCCGAACAACGACACGGCCATGCTCGGGCGCGTTTCCCATGCGGTCCAGAACGAATGCAAAGACCATCGCCGAGAATGGCGCGGCAACAATCGCGGAAAGCCAGGTCCCGGGGTCAAAGCCCCGCGACAGGAGCCATGTGGGCACCTGCGCCGGATCGGCAAAAAGAATAAGAGCAAGCGCCGTTAGACAGAGCGTCGTCAGAAAACAAGGAAACCATGCGGCCACAAAGAGTGGCCAAGCATTCGCACGGCAATAGTCAAACACCTTCGCAACGGTCTTGCTGATGCGCAAGACGCGACGCTTGGGCGATACGGCAGGCAACTCGTCCAGCGTTGAAATCGGCGTCAATCCCGGAGCGGACTTTACATGCAGGATAATGCACCGCAAGGAGTTGTCGCACAAGCTCTTGTAATCGCGCCTGCAAGACTAGTTAAAGCTCGCCGGTGGCGGCTCGGCTGTGTCGACCCTGTCAGGCGGCGATCGCGCGCTTCACGCCGAGCGCTTCCTCGACCGCGTCGAGAAACATTTCCGCGCTGGCCTTCCAGCTGTAGCGCATGGCGCGCTCGCGGGCCTGGTCGCGGCTGATGTTGAGAGCGGCAAGCGCCGCCTCGCGCAGGTCGTTCGAAACCGCGCCGCCAAAGCCGTCGCCAACGATGTCGATAGGTCCGGTCACCGGATAGGCGGCGACCGGCGTGCCGCTGGCCAGTGCCTCGATGATGACGTTGCCGAAGGTGTCGGTGCGGCTGGGGAAGACGAAGACATCGGCCGAGGCGTAGACTTCGGCCAGTTCGTCATTGGGACGATGGCCGAGAAAATGCGCCTGGGGATATTTGGCCTTGAGCTTGGCAAGCTCCGGACCTTCGCCGACGATCACCTTGCTGCCTGGCAGGTCGAGATCGAGGAAGGCGGAGAGGTTCTTTTCAATGGCGACGCGGCCGACGCACAGGAAAACCGGGCCGGGGAAGCCGAGGTCCTTGCGCTTGTCGGGCCGGAAATGCTCGGTGTCGACGCCGCGCGTCCAGGGCCTGAGCTTGTTGAAGCCGCGCGCCGTGAGATCGTCGGCGAGCGACTGGGTGGCGACAAGCGTGCCCTGGCCCGAATTGTGGAAATCGCGCAGCCAGCGATAGGTCCAGCTCTCGGGCACCGGCAGGCGGGCGCTGAGATATTCGGGAAAGCGGGTGTGATAGCTGGTGGTGAACGGCCGGCGGGCATTGCGGCAATAGCGCCGCGCCATGATGCCCAGCGGCCCCTCGGTGACGATGTGGATGTGGTCGGCCTTGTAGCCGTCGATCAGGCGCGCGACATGGCCGGGCGTGGTCAGCGCCAGGCGGATGTCGGGGTAGGTCGGCAAGGGCAGGGTGCGAAAGATGTTCGGGGTCAGGAATTCGACCGCGACGTCGAAGGATTTCAGGGTCTCGGTGAGCCGCTCCAGCGTGTGGACGACGCCATTGACTTGCGGGCGCCAGGCGTCGGTGACCATCAATATGCGCATGGCGGCCCTTTGCTCCGGAGGTCGGCGGTTGCCTTGAAACGATGCCGGAACGGCGACCATGCGGCCGCCCTCGCTTCGCTCCAGCGCACCCTGACGGGCACGAGGTCGAAGTGAGGCGGCAAGGACGAATCAAGTGCGGTCGCGCGATTCATGCGCACTCTTGACCATGGTTTCATGACGGGCGGATGAAGCAGGCGGTGATCCCGAAAAGTCGAAACCGGTTTTCAGGCAAGATCTTGCCCGGATAGTCAAATAGAAATCAGGCCGGAACCTTGATCACGACGCGCAGGCCGCCCATGGGACTGTCGTCGAGCGTGATGTCGCCGCCATGGCTGCGGGCGATGTCACGGGCGATCGACAGGCCGAGCCCGGTACCGCTGGCGTCAAGGTTACGGGCCGCGTCGAGCCGCACGAAGGGCTTGAACACGTCTTCGCGCCTGTCGGCCGGAATGCCCGGCCCGTCATCGTCGATGGTGACCAGAAGCGAGCCGCGGCCATGGTTGGCAGTGACCTCCACGGTGCGGGCATAGCGGAAGGCATTGCCGATGATATTGGACAGCAGGCGCGCGAAGGCGTTCGGCCGCACATGCACGGTCGGATCACCGGAAAGCGTCGTCGACAGTCTGCATTTACGCAAGCTCGCTTCCTCGCCGAGCTTCTGGAAATAGGCTTCGAGATCGAAACGTCCCGGATCCTCCGACGCCTCGCCCTTGGCAAAGGCGAGATAGCCTTCCAGCATCGACTGCATGTCTTCGATGTCCTGGTCCAGCGCCGCCTTGGTCTCGGCCTTGCCGCCGGCCAGCGCCAGCTGCAGCTTGAAGCGGGTGAGGATGGTCCTGAGATCATGGCTGACACCGGTCAGCATGGCCGTGCGCTGCTCGATCTGACGCTCGATGCGCTCGCGCATCTGGATGAAGGCAAAGCCGGCGCGGCGCACCTCCTCGGCCCCGCGCGGGCGGAAATCGCGCGGCATCGGCCGGCCCTTGCCGAAGCTTTCGGCCGCCTCGGCAAGGGCCAGGATCGGCCGGATCTGGTTGCGCAGGAAGGGGATGGCGATCATCAGGAGCACCAGCGAGGTGCCGACCATCCAGATCAGGAAAATGTGGGTGTTGGAGGCATAGGCCTGGCTGCGGCGCACGAAGACGCGCAGCACCTTGTTCTCAAGCTGGACGCGCACCTCGACGATGTTGGAATTGCCGACCGTGTCGATCCAGAAGGGCCGGTTGATCTGGCGGGTGATTTCGGCGGAGAGAACATCGTCGAGGATCGAGAAGAACGGTTTTGGACCGGGCGGCGGCAGCGGATCGGGCGGCAGGAGGTCGACCTTCAGCTGCATGCGGTCCTGCGCGATGCGGATGATGTTGGCGTAGTCGCCGTCGTGCGGGTAGGTTTCGATCAGGTCGATGATGGCGGCGATGTCGCGCACGGTGGCCTGCGACAGGCGTTGCGTCACGGTTGCCCAGTGACGTTCCATGAAATCGAAGGCGACGACCGACTGCAAAAGGATCATCGGCGCGATGACGATGATCAGCGAGCGCGCATAGAGGCGCTTGGGCATGTAAAGCGAAACGAGGCGCCAGAACCGGTTCCAGATGCGCGGCACCGCCTTGAGCGTCCGCGTGGCGCGCGCGCTCAAGCCGTCATTGTCCGGCTGTTCCAGTTCCGTGGTCGCCATTGGCTCTCTTCATCCGTCGGCGGTATTAGATCAGCATGACGTTTGGCTGAATCGTCATCCTGATCTAACTCTTTGTTGGAGCATAATCTTTTCCGAAAACCGATTCCCACTTTTCGGGATCATGCTCTTGGGCCCGCGGCCGGTATTCTATTCCACGCTGAGCCGATACCCAATACCGCGCACGGTCTGCAGCCAGACCGGGTTGGACGGATCGCGCTCGATCTTGCGGCGCAGCCGGTTGATCTGGACGTCGATGGTGCGCTCGCCGACTTCCGAATCGTCGCCGACCAGCTCGTGGCGAGGGATGGTTTCGCCGGCGCGCGCGGCGAAGATCGCCAGGATCTCCTGTTCACGGTCGGTCAGCTTCAGCGCCTCGCCGCCGCGCTTCAGTTCGCGCCTGGCGATCTGGAAGGTGTAGGGACCGAACACCAGCTGTTCGACCTTGGGCGTCGCCGCCGGGCCGCCCCGGCGCAGGATGTTGTTGATGCGCAGGATCAGCTCGCGCGGATCGAAGGGCTTTGGCAGGTAGTCGTCGGCGCCGGCCTCGAGCCCCGAGATGCGGCTGTCGGTCTCCGACAAGGCAGTCAGCATCAGGATCGGCACGTTCTTCTCGGCGCGCAGGGCCTTAGTGAGATCGACGCCGCTTTCCCCCGGCATCATGACATCGAGCACAAGCAGGTCGAAGTCGAGGCCGGCGAGCTTGCGGCGCGCCTCGCCGGCATTGCCGGCGACGGTGACGCGGAAGCCGTTTTCGGTCAGATATTGCTTGAGAAGATTGCGGATACGGGTGTCGTCGTCGACCACGAGCAGATGCGGCGCATCGTCGTCCGGTGCGGCCGCCTGGTCGATCCTCTCAGTGCTCTCCATGGCTTTTCCCTGACATTTTTGCGGACCCAACGTCGATCTGAGCTCTCAGTTCCGGATTGACCATCGCTTCGAGGAAGCGTTCCACCAAGGTCCGTTCGGCGGCACCGCAATCTTCCAATGCAGCACGGATGCGGCGCGACTGTGGCCGCGCCAGCGCCAGCGCCAGCGCACGGCCCTTGGCCGTCGGATAGAGTTCACGCTGGCGGCGGTCGCGCGGGCCCTGCAACTGCACGACGTGATCGGTGTCGATCAATTGCTTGAGCACACGCGCCAGGCTCTGCTTGGTTATCCTCAGCACATCGAGCAGTTCGGCGACGGTCAGGCCCGGTCGGCGGTTGACGAAATGCAGCACGCGGTGGTGGGCGCGGCCGAAGCCGTAATCGGCCAGGATCTGGTCGGGATCGGAAGTGAAATCCCGATAGGCAAAGAAGAAGAGTTCGATGATGGCGAAGTCGATGCCGTCCTCGCTTGTGATCGCGGTCCTGATCGGTTTTCCGGCAGGTGGGCTTTTATCCGTCATCATTTCTCCATCGGAACGGGAGATTATGTCAGTACTATTGACGTAATTTCCCTGCAATGGTAATTTTTGACAAGCTTTTGGGCGGATTGCGAACGAAAAGGCAAGGCGGGCCGGTTTTTCCGGAACTTCCTGAGTTTGCCAGAGCGCGATTATCCGCCTACGCTTCGAGACACCGGCCGGCGTCGCCAATCGCATGGCGCGGCCAAAAAAGAACACGCAACGATACTGAGATATGCGGACCGAGGTCCGCGGGAGGTTACCATGGCATCCGTTCCCTTCGATCAACTGGACGGCTTCATCTGGATGAATGGTGAGTTCGTCCCGTGGGGAGACGCCAAGATCCACGTTCTGACCCACGGCCTGCATTACGCCAGCGCGGTCTTCGAGGGCGAGCGTGCCTATGGCGGCGAGATCTTCAAGCTCAACGAGCATACCGAGCGCCTGCATGAATCGGCGCGCCTACTCGGCTTCAAGATTCCCTATTCGGTGGCCGAGCTCAACGACGCCTCGACCACGCTCCTGAAGAAGCAGGGCTTCCAGGACGCCTATGTCAGGCCGATCGCCTGGCGCGGCAGCGAGCAGATGGGCGTTTCGGCGCAGAACAACCGCATCAATGTCGCTATCGCCATCTGGCAGTGGCCGAGCTATTTCGACCCGGCGCAGAAGCTGAAGGGCATCCGTCTCGATGTGGCGGAATGGCGCCGGCCCGACCCGCGCACGGCGCCGTCGCGGTCGAAGGCCGCCGGCCTCTACATGATCTGCACCATGTCCAAGCATGCCGCGGAGGCCAAGGGCTACGCCGACGCCATGATGCTCGACTGGCGGGGCCAGGTCGCGGAAGCGACCGGCGCCAACATCTTCTTCGTCAAGGACGGCAAGATCCACACGCCCACGCCCGACTGCTTCCTCGACGGCATCACCCGTCGCACCGTCATTGGCCTGGCCAGGGATCGCGGCCTGGAGATCATCGAACGCGCCATCCTGCCGGAAGAACTGGAAGGATTCGAGCAGTGCTTCCTGACCGGAACGGCAGCGGAAGTAACCCCGGTTTCGGAGATCGGCCCCTACCGATTCGAAGTCGGCGAGATCGCCAAGAATCTCATGAACGACTATTCTATCGCCGTCCAACCCAAGCATGCTATCGCCGCAGAATAACGATAGTCACAGCTTTTCGGGCAAGCAGGGGCGGTTTTCGGGCCGCCCCTTTTATTTCAGCGTTTGTGCATTTGACTTTCGTCCAATTCGGCGTCTCTCATGATGGTGTCGGCCCGGGAGGCTGGCAGCTATGGAGGGACTAATCATATGGACATGAACACGCTTCTTCCGATCATCATTCAGATCATTACGGGCATTATTGGTGGTCAGGCGGTCGGCGCAGCGATCAAGACGGCGGCGATGGGTCAGCTTCCCAAAATCCTGGGCGGCGCCATTGGCGGTGTCGGCGGCGCGGCGATCCTCGGCAGCCTGCTCGGCCACGGTGCGATTTCTCCTGATGCGGCCGCGGCGGCGACCAGCGGCCTGGGCAGCGCGCTCAACCTGCAGAACATCGTCGGCGGCGCCGGCGGCGGCGCGATCCTGACCGGCATTCTGGGCGCGGTCATGGGCGCCATGAAGAAATAAGCCTGCCAATCTCGGGCTGGCAAAATGGGCGGCTTCGGCCGCCCATTTCTTTTTGGACACGCACTGTTTGACCTTCCGGCTGTGGACGGTTTTGACCGATGCCTCTACATGATCGCTGACACAGCGAAAGGACGATCATGGGTCAGCTCAATGCCGGCATCGTGCCGGTCACACCGTTCCAGCAGAACTGCACCATCCTGTTCGACATGGATGACAAGCACGGCGTGGTGGTCGATCCCGGCGGCGACATCGACAAGGTGCTGGGGGTGTTGAAGGACAATGCGATCACGGCCGAGGCGATCTGGATCACGCACGGCCATATCGACCATGCCGGCGGCGCCATGGAGTTGAAGGAAGCACTCGGCATCGAGATCATCGGCCCGCATGAAGCCGACAAGATGCTGCTCGACAATCTGGAGAACCAGGGCAGGCGCTACGGCGTCGGCGGTGTGCGCAATTGCGTGCCCGACCGGTTTCTTACAGAAGGCGAGACGGTGTCATTTGGCGGCCATGTGTTCGAGGTGCTGCATTGTCCCGGCCACGCGCCGGGCCATGTCGTCTACTACAACCGCGCCGCCAAATTCGCCCATGTCGGCGACGTCCTGTTTCGCGGCTCGGTCGGCCGCACCGACCTGCCGGGCGGCGACCACGCGGCACTCATCGCCTCGATCAAGGACAAGCTGTTGCCGCTTGGCGACGACATCGGCTTCATTTGCGGTCACGGTCCCGGCGGGCGCTTCGGCGAGGAACGGCGGACCAATCCGTTTTTGACCTGAATGAGATCTGGACCGGCTCCGGGTTCGAAAGTCTACAGCTTGTCGCGGCGAATAGGATTGCCCGACCTGCTGTAAACTTCTGATTATGCATGTCGTTATCCCGGAACCGAGGACACTTCCGGGCGACATGCATTAGCAAGCCGATAAAAAAAGCGCCGGCCTTGCGGTCAGCGCTTTTTGTTTGGGGCAGGGAAGCCTCAGTTGGCGGTGCAGAAATGCTGTTCGCCGTCACTGCCGGTGAAGGTGCCGGTCCGGGAATTGAAGCTGCGGTATCGGTCCGAGCAGTACTCGTACCAGCCGCGCGTCCACGGTTCGGCATAGCGGTCGGCATAGACCACCTGCGGCTCCACGTAGTAGCGGCGCACCGGGGCCGGGCGTATCCGCACGTCACGGTCGTAATAGCCATCATCGTAATAACGGTCGGAATCGGGCGGCGGCCGGTCATTGGCCAAAGCGCCACCGATCAGCGCGCCGGCGGCAAGGCCGAGAACGCCGGCCGCGACAGCATCGCCATGGCCATGGCCGTGATGGTGCCAACGGCGCCAGTCATCGGCATTGGCCGCCGAAAAGGTCCCCAGCGTGGTGGCGACCACGGCGGCGGACAGCACGGCTGTCTTGAAAATTCGGTTCATCTTGGTCTCCTTCGTGCCGGGCCGTGCAGTTTGCAGGGGATGCGGTCCGGCTTTACGAATGATTAATATGGGACCGTGGCTGAACGGGGGCTGAACGAAAATTTGACCGCACGCCTTGTTTCACGACATCAAACCCGCGCCTACGGGGCGCTGACCAGACCTGCCGGAGCCGGCGTCGGTGCGAAGCCGGCTCAGCCGACCGACAGGTTGACGGCCTTGGGTCCCTTGCCGCGCTTGTCCGGCTCGGTGTCGAACGTCACTTTCTGCCCATCTTCGAGACCGGGAAGACCCGACGCCTGCACGGCCGAAATATGGACGAAGACATCCTTCGCGCCATCATCCGGTGTGATGAAGCCGAAGCCTTTGGCATGGTTGAAGAATTTGACGGTGCCGGTCTGCGGCATGGGAAGCTCCTTTGATCCCATAAACTCCAGTCTCGGGCCGGCAAATGCCCGAATGGAAATTTGTCCTTTATTTTAGCGCTATCGGCAAGTGAAAGTTTTCCGGGCACTTGAAGCACGTGGCGCTTTAAGTGCTTGTTATGACGCGTGTCATTGGCCCGGACCGGATGAACTTCCAGATGACATGCGTTTATGCTGCGCCACGGACATGAAAAAGGCGCGACGAAAACCGCCGCGCCTTTCAAAAATCTGTCTGCCTGCCCAGGTGCTGGTCAAGCTCCTCGATCGCCCATCCGCCTGGGATGTGCGGCGCCGATCGCTCAGGCTGCGCGCAGGTTGACCGCCTTCGGGCCCTTGCCCATGCGGTCCGGCTCGACGTCGAAGGTGACCTTCTGGCCGTCGACCAGCGTGCGCAGGCCCGAGGCCTCGATCGCTGAAATGTGGACGAACACGTCCTTGGCGCCGCCGTCGGGCGTGATGAAACCGAAGCCTTTGGTCGCATTGAAGAATTTAACGGTGCCGGTCTGGGCCATTGGGGAAACTCCTTCACCCGTTCAGTCTTTGGTGGTCCTGCCCGCCACCTGGCGTCGAGGGCAGTTCCTGGTGGTTGCTTCGGCAGTCATGCATTGGCGCATGGTCAAAACCCCCCGCCGAAAAACGGGGCCGTCAGAGATTCACAGTATCGGGGAAAGGTCGTCCAAAACGTTCCGCTCTCCGGGTCGCAAATGCCCGAACACAGAATTTATCGCACGGAAACGTGAACGTTGCAAGATAGCGCCGCGGGCCGCCGCCACGAGCGCATCCCGACGCAAAAAATCGACCGATCAGAGCGTCGACCGGCTGCAAATAGGCTTCGTTGCCCGAGGGGTCATCGGCCCACGACCGCGGTCATATATAGGCCACAAGTGATGATTGCCGGCAGCGCGCGGCGAGGCCCTCACTGATCCCAGTCATTTCCCGACAGAGGCTGCGAACGGGGTTGCAATTGGCAATGGAATAGCGAGGATCATGCCATGGGCGACTGATTTAAATCTTGTTTTGATCGATATCATTGTCAGCGAACCGCCAGGCAGTCTTGGGCGGTATGGACCGAGACGGGGATCGAGGGAGAGACGATCATGAGGTTTCTTGCGGCAATCTTCTCACGGCAGGGTTTTACCATCCTGTTCCTGTCGGCAATTCTCGCCGCCTGTACGGTCGTCGTCGATGAAGGACCGGGGCCGCGCCCGCCGCGCCCTGATCCGCAATTCTGCACCAAACAGTACGAGCCGGTCTGCGCCCGGCGCGGCGGTGATCGCCAGACCTTCGCCAATGCCTGCCTTGCCGATCGGGCGGGTTACCGCATCGTGCGCG
The DNA here is from genome assembly GCF_037179655.1 of Mesorhizobium sp. Cs1299R1N1. Taxonomy (NCBI): domain Bacteria; kingdom Pseudomonadati; phylum Pseudomonadota; class Alphaproteobacteria; order Hyphomicrobiales; family Phyllobacteriaceae; genus Mesorhizobium; species Mesorhizobium sp. Cs1299R1N1. The sequence goes on from NZ_JAPYKR010000003.1 coordinate 86,211, forward strand.
ACGGCCCCTGCCGCGACGGCGGTGGTGGTGGCGGCGAGCAGACGTTCTGCACCCGCGAATACGCGCCGGTGTGCGCCCGCCGGCATGGCGAGATGCGCACCTTCCCCAACGCCTGCGAGGCCCGTGCCTCGGATTATCGCATCGTCGGCGACGGGCCGTGCTGACGGGGCTTAACCCGGCTCGCGCCTATAGCGAGTGTTTGAAGCCCTTCCGGTCAGCCGACCGGATTGTCGGCCAGTTCGAGATTGTCTTCCGTGGTGACCCGTTCGTGGGTCTCCTGCTCGCTGCGGATACGGTATTGCGGGGAACCGTCCTTGACCGGCAGCCTGCTCTTGATCTCGAACAGTTCCGCGGTCTTGTTGAGCAGGCCGGTCCGGCTTTTCATACGCACGGTCTGGCCGATGGCAAAGAGATGCGAGGGGGTGTCGGTGCGCGGACGCGCATTCTGCTGAAAACGGATCATGCTGCATTCTCCCGGTCGCGCACCAGCGCGGTCTCGAGGTCCAGGTAGTCGATGGCGACAAGCTGGCTGGTGAGCGGATTGTTCACCGCCCTTGCCGGCAGATGGATGAAAGTGGCGACGCGGCGCCAGGCAAGCCGCGCAATGCCCTCGATCAACTCTTCGTCGTGATCGATGTCGTAGTGGCCAGCCGGCAGTTGTCCTTCCAGGCCAGCGAGCACGAACGGTGCGGTGAAATGGGCGATGGAACGGGTGGTGCGGTCCGGCATTGTCCTGATATTTCCCGCCTTGTGGCGTCACGCAAACAGCGGCTTGAGAGCAAAAAAACAGGGACACGGCGAATGCGCGTCCGGTATCGGCATCTGGAATGAGATTGGCGGGTCTAGAACCTCTGACGCCGCGAGATGCCAATTCTGGCCCAAACGATATCTTCCTAAATAGCTCAATTTGGAGCTTCATTCAAGAAGAATTATGGAATTCCTCGCTTCGATTTTGAAAATAGACGGCTATAAATTTTAGAATAATTCTGCTGCGGTTCAGATATCTTCAAAAATTTCTCGGAAGCGCGCCGAATATTTACTCGGCGCCTGTACTTTTATTTTTTCTAAAGGGATAAAGCCATGGATTCATTCAGAACTTCGAAAGGGAAGAGCGTGGCGATCAATCCCATCGTCAAGCCAAGCGCCACGTACGCCATTGGCGCTGCCGGAAAGCCGATGGTCGTCCAATCGGCGCGGCTGACCATCAGAAGCGACGAGGCGGCAAGGCGAACGATCTCCGATACTGATGGCACTGTGAGGCGGGCCAGGCAGGTTGCCGAGACCAATCGCCGGATCTGATCGCTTTCGCCGCGATGTAGGGCACAGAACCAAGCAAAGCCTTGAACCTGTAGCGCCGATGGCCTAGATCGCGGCAGGCGCATAACACGGCAGGTGTCCCATCAACAGAGATCAGAGAAGAGCGGCGGGTGCGGGAGCCAAATCTGGCGCGGCCAAATCTGGCGCGGGAGGCCAGCCGCCGCTGGGCCTCGACCAGTATGTGCAGCAGGCGCTGCAACTGCACCAGGCCGGGCGCCGGCAAGAGGCCGAAGCGATCTACCGGCAGGTGCTGGCGCGTCAGCCCAAACATGCGGCCGCGGCGCATTTCCTGGGGTTGCTGTTGCACCAGACCGGGCGCAGCGAAGAAGGGATGGATTTCCTCGAACAATCGGTTCAGCTACAGCCGACGAACCCCGACTTCCTCAACAATCTCGGCACGGTGATGCGCGATCTGGGGCGTGTCACGGCGGCGATCGATTTCTTCCGCGGCGCGGTGGATCTGCGGCCGGAGCAGCTTGCGGCGCGCGACAATCTCGGCTCGTCGCTGAAGCAGATCGGCCGGTTCGAGGAGGCCGAGGACATCTATCGCGGCACGGTGCAGCGCAACCCATTCCACGTGCGCGCGCGGATCGGGCTTGCCGAAACCCTGCAGGAAGCCGGACGCCTCGACGAGGCGCTGGCTGTTTTCCAAGAGGCACTGACCATCCGGCCCAAGGATGCCGACCTGCTGCACGGACTGGGCGTTGGGCTGATGGAGAAGGGCAAGCTCGACGAGGCGGCCGACCTGTTCCGGCAGGCGGTGGCGGTCCAGCCCGCCATGGCCCGCGCGTGGCTGATGCTGACGCAGGTCAAGCGCCAGAAGGAGCGCGATGCCGAATTGGCCGGCATGGAGGCGCAGCACGCCAAGGCGCCGCAGGACAGCCTGGCACGCATGCAGCTGTCGTTTGGCCTCGGCAAGGCCAATGACGATCTGAAGGATTATGGCAAGGCGTTCGACTACTTCGCCGAGGGCAATGCCATCCGCCGCAAGGGCATCGACTATGATCCGGTGAAGACACGTGCCGAATTCGAGGCGATGAAGACGGTGTTCGATGCCGGCTTCTTCGAAAAGCACAGACCGAGCCCGATCACCGACGATGCGCCGATCTTCGTCGTCGGCATGCCGCGTTCGGGGACGACGCTGGTCGAACAGATCATCGCCAGCCACGCCCAAGTCTACGGCGCGGGCGAGCTCGGCATCTTGAAGACGGCGGTTGGCAGGCAGTTCCCGTCGAACATGCCGGGCGGCTTCCCCTGGGGCGTGGCCGACACGGACGATGCGGATTTCGCCGAGGCGGGGCAGGCCTATCTCGACATGCTCCATGCCCGCTATCCGCATATGCGCCATGTCACCGACAAGATGCCGGGCAACTTCCTGCTCGTCGGCTTCATCCACATGATGCTGCCGAAGGCCAAGATCATCCACTGCGCCCGCGATGCGGCGGCGACATGCCTGTCGATCTACAAGGTGCATTTCCGCGGCGACAGCCACCGCTATGGCTATGACCTCGGCGAGCTCGCCGATTTCCACAATCTCTATACCGACATCATGGCGCATTGGCACAAGGTGCTGCCCGGCGTCGTGCACGATGTGCGCTACGAGGATTTCGTCGCCGACCAGGACGGGCAGAGCCGGGCGCTGATCGACTATCTCGGCCTGCCATGGGAGGATGCCGTGCTGTCGTTCCACCAGACCGACAGGCCGGTGCGCACGGCATCCGCCGCGCAGGTGCGCCAGCCGATGTACCAGGGGTCGGTCGATCTGTGGAAACGCTATGGCGACAGGCTGAAGCCGCTGCTCGACAAGCTAGGTCGATATTGAGGTGAGACCGGCCTGCGAACGGTGGTTGCCTGCGCTTCCGGTACTCACGTACTCAAACGTACGCTCCGTTCCGGTTCTCGGAAACCATCGCTCTCGACTCGGCCTGACCTCAATCTCGACCTAGCTTGGCGTCAAGCTCCATGAAGGGCTGAAAGCCGCCGAAGATCATGCGCTTGGCATCGAAGGGCATGGTGCCCCAATCGGGTTTCAGGCGCGGGTCGGCCATCACCTTGGCCATCACAGCATCTCGATCCTGCCTGGATTTGTAGACGGCCCAGGAGAAAACGACGATCTCGTCGTCCTTGGCCTGAACGGCGCGCGGAAACGAGGTCAGCTCGCCATAGGGCACATCGTCGCCGATACATTCGACATAGGCGAGCGCGCCGTGTTCCATCCATATGGGGCCTGTGAGATTGGCCAGCTTCTTGTAGTCATCGAGATTTGCCTTCGGCACGGCAAGCACGAAGCCATCGACATAGGACATGGCGGTCTCCTCTTTGCTAGAAATGGGCGCCGGATCGGCGGGGATACAACCCGGCGCGGTTGGGCGCATCCCCTCGGCGAGGGCGCGCGCGCTGAAGCTTATTCCGTCGGTGCGTTCATTGCCCAGGCGACGCCGAAGGGGTCCTTCACCTGGCCCCAGCGGTCGCCCCAGAACATCACCTGCAGCGGCGTGACAATCTCGCAACCGGCGTCGACAGCGCGCTTCCACCAGGCGTCGATATCATCCTTGCCGAGATGGAGCTGCAACGTATAGCCCTGCGCCGCCTGGTGCGGATGGCCGTGTTCCGGATATGCGTCGCCGAGCATCAGCGTCGAGCCGTTGATGTAGAGATGGATATGCATGGTGCGGCCTTTTTCATCCGCCGGATAGGCAAAGACTTCCTCGGCCCCGAAAGCCTTCTTGTAGAACTCGGCGGCCTTGATGGCGCCGTCGACCTGCAGATAGGGGGTCAATCCACCAAGCACTTTTGGCCGGGGTGGGGTCTGGTCGGTCATTGCATGTTCCTCTTCACGTTTGGATTGGCCTTGCGGACCATAGGACGGACGAGAGGACGCCAATCCTACAGGGTCGCGAAAATTTTTCGCCTGATATCATCGGGCAACCGGCCGGCTGTGGAGGCCGGCGTACAGGCCAAGGTCATATGACCTTGGCCGAGGACGTGGCCGCGCGACGGCTGTCGCGGGCATCGAAGATTTCCGGAAAACCGATATCCTTGCGCAGTTCGGCCGGCAGCGACAGCAGGATGCGTTCGCTGCGGTGACGGGCGCGCGCCGCGGCATACCGGGTTGCGATGCGGCCGATGGATGACAGGACGGACATGACGACTTCTCCCTGGGTTGGCGCCGGCATCATCGTGTCGGCATCCCAAGGACGAGGCAGCAACGGGCGATCCGACAGATTGCCCGGAGAATTTTTATGTCGGTCTTTCGTTCAGGCGCCGCCGAGGAGGCCTATGCAACCTTGAGCGTGGGGATAGCCGAAACATCGACCTCACGCTCGGCGTGCCAGGCATCGAAAGCCGCCTGCATCCGAAGCCAGATCGCCGCGCCGTCGCCGAACAGCTTCCCAAGGCGAGCGGCCACTGCCGGCGAAACCGGCTTCCTTTCGCGGATAATGTCATAGAGCTGCTGCCGGGAGATGCCGAGCAGATTTGCAATTTCCACCTTGGTCTTTCCAGTTGCCGGGATAATGTCCTCAAGCAGTGCTCCCGGGTGGGAGGGGCAACGCTCGATCGGACGCGTCGGCTCGTGCACGGTCATAAGTCGAACTCTCCAATCTGGCCGCCTCAGTGATATTGCTCGAAGTCGACGCGGGCGGCGTCATTGCCGTCGAATTCAAATGTAATGCACCACGGCCCGTTGACGTGGACCGTGTAGCGGATGGGATCGAAGCCTCTCAGCGGGTGGAAGTCGAAGCCGGGAAGATTCATCTCCTCCGGCTTTTCCGAAGCTTCCAGACGGTCAAGCCGAACAAGGATGCGCTTGTGCATCTTGGCGTCGATCTTGCCGGTTTTTCCGGTTTGAAAGAGGTCGGACAGCGCCTTGTTCCTGAAGGACTTGATCATGACGTATGTAAACAGGTCGCTTACACAAATCAAGAACCTGTAAGCAAATAATTTACAGGCGCGGTGCTGCCGATCTCCCGCCCGTCATACCGTCCCTTCAGCCACCTTGCGGAAGAAATTCTCCGGATCCTCGACCTCGGCCAGCTTTCGCTTCTCGATCAGCCAGAAGCGGTTGCCGACAGCACGGATGAAGGAACGGTCGTGCGAGGCGAGCAGGCAGCTTGCCTGGTGCTTCAGCAACTCCTCCTCCAGCGCTTCCTGGCCGTCTATGTCGAGATGGTTGGTCGGCTCGTCGAGCAGATAGAAGTTGGGATTGGCGAGTCTCAGCGCCAGCATCATCAGCCGTGCCTTCTGGCCGCCCGACAGCACACCGATCCTGCGCTCCTGCATCTCGATGACCACGCCGGCGCCGGCAAGCAGCGAGCGGGCACGCTGTTCGCCGACATCGTAACGGCGCGAGACCATCGCCAGCGGCGTGTCGTCGCCGCTGATTCCGGACAGCGCCTGGTCGCTGTAGCCGAGCACGGTCGACGGCGTGACCTTCACATTCCGCACCGTGTCCGGCTCGAGAATGGCGTTGCGGATCAAGGTGACGAAGCGCGACTTGCCGACGCCGTTGCGGCCGAGCAGCACGATGCGATCGCCCTGGCAGATGTGGCGCTTGCCGGTCCTGAACAGCAGTGTGCCGTCCGGTGTCTCGACCGCCGCGTCGTCGAGCGTGATCAGCACCTTGGCGTGCGTTCCGCGATTGGCGAGTTTGATCGCGCCCGCCGATTTCTCGCGATGCGCCGGATTGGCGGCCTCTTCGAGCTTTTCCGCGCGCTGGTTGAGCTGTTTGGTCTTGACGGTCAGCAGGTCGCTGCCGGAATTGATGCCGATGTTGTTGAGCTTGGCCGCCTGCCGGCGCAATTGCTGGGCCACCTTCATGTCGCGCTGGAACTTTCGCTCAGTCGAGGCGTCGACCTCGTCCACCGCATCCCTGGCCCGCGAATAGGGGAGAGAAAACACCGGCGACTGTTCCGGGCGCAGGAACAGCGTCCGGTTGGTGGTGGCGTCGAGGAAGGCTCGGTCATGGCTGGCGATGATGACCGGCACCTCGCGCGGCAGCGCGTTGAGCCAGGTTTCCAACTGGCTGATGCGGGCGAGGTCGAGATGGTTGGTAGGCTCGTCGAGCAGCAGCACGTCGGGATCGGTGACCCAGACGCGGGCGATCAGCGCCAGCCGCTGCCAGCCGCCGCTCAGCGCCTGCATCTCTCGCTCGCGCATTGGTTCGGGCACGTCGAGCGAATCGAGAACGATATCGACGCGCCACATCTCGCTGTCGGCCTGCTCCGGCGGCAAGGCATCCGCCACCACCTGATAAAAGGTGCGGCCAAGCAGGGCAGGGGCAACGGACTGTTCGACATGGCCGACACGCAGGCCGCGCGTGCGGGTGATGTCGCCCGTCGTCGGCTCCAGCTCGCCGGTCAGGCATTTCAGCAAGGTCGACTTGCCGCGGCCGTTGGCGGCCACGATGCCGAGCCGGTCGCCAGTGCCGATGCTGAGGTCGAGATTGGAGAAGAGCGGCGCACTCATGGTGACGCCGAGGGATTTGAGGCTGATCAGGGCCATTATCGATTTCTCTGGTCTGTCCGGAAAATCCGGCTCGATGCACTTTGACGGTGCGCATGCCGGCCATCAGACCAGGCGTTGCGGCACCACGAAGGGCAGACCAAAAAATCGAAGCGGGAAAAAACCCGGACCGTCCCTGGTCAGCCCTGCAAGCAAGCTCGCAGGGCGGACATCGGGCCACGCTGACGATGGTGATCGAAAAACACGTTAGCCCTCCTTTCAAGACGTTCGAGTATGGGGACCGGTTACACCAAAGGCGGGGCCGATGGCAAGGCTTCCGCCTGTATCCGGCGCGGGAAGGGGTCCAGCACCAGTATGCAGCCGCCGATGATTGCCGCCGCGCCGAAGCCCTGGATCATGGTCAGCGACTCGCCGAGCACAGTCGTTCCGGCCAGCACGGCGATCGTGGTCACGGCGAATTCGACGCTGATGGTCCTGGTCGCGCCGATGCTGGCCACCAGCCGGAAATAGACGACATAGGTCAATGCGCTCATCACGCAGGCCAGTATCGCCAGATAGAGGAAGTCGACAGGGCGCGGCATTGCCGGCACCGGCACGGCGAGCAGCAGCGGCAGCGTCATCAGGCCGCCAAACAGGAAGGCGGCGCTGGTGAGTTCCAGCGAGCCGGCCGACCGCAAATGGCGATTGGCGTAGTTGCTGCCGAACGCCGCCGAGAAGGAACTGAACAGCGAGGCGGCACAGCCGACCGCAAAGGAAGCGGTGATCGGAACCGCGGGGAAACCGACCAGGACGATGATGCCGGCAGCGCCGAGCAGCAGCCCGGCAAGGCCGCGAACAGCGATGCGCTCGAGCCCCCAGAGCTGGCCGATGATCATCGAGAACAGCGGGATCGCGGCAACCAGGATGGCCGCCATCGCCGTGCCGATGCGCGGCGTGGCATAGGACAGGCCGATCAACTGCGCCGCGACCGTCGTTGCGCCGACCATGGCGAAATGCCGCCAGCCGGCGCTGAAATCCAGCCGTCGCCGCGTGGCGGCTGCAAGCAGAAAGAGCGTGATGCCGGCGATCAGTGCGCGCAAGGTGACCGCGCCGACCCAGCCAAAGGCATGCACCACCTTGAGCAGCACCAGGAAGGACAGCCCCCAGGTGACAGCCAGGAAGACGTAGGCGGCGATGTCTCTGGGTTTCATGGGGAAGTTGCGTGCGCTCAGAGGCAGAATTGCAGCCGTGCGTATCGTTTCCGCCACTTGGCGGCAACCGCGAGCGCATAGTCCAGAGGCTGTTCCGACTTTGACAAGCAGGATGTTAAGATGCGGCGCCGGCGCGCTTTTCCTTCTCCCACAAGGGGAGAAGGGAAGAGCGCTCTACTTTCCCGGCCTGCCTGTCTTCCCCGGCCGGCGCTTTTCGCGGCGGGCGTCGCCTGGGTCCTCGTAGGAGCCGATGCCGGCGCGCTGACGGACGATTGGCTTATCGGTGTCGCCGCGATCCTTCGCGCCCCCCTCTGTCCTGCCGGACATCTCCCCCACGAGGGGGGAGATTGGCTGTGGCTTCGCCGGCACTTTTCCCTCTACCGGTTTCTCGGTACGGCGCACCGTCATTTCGTCGAGCGAGTTCTTCTTGAACAACGGTTTGGCGGCGTCGCCCGGGATGCCGAAGTCGGAGCCGTGCGCTTCTTCGGCCGACTGCTTCTTGAACAGCGAGCGCGACACCGCCCCTGACGGCGTCGGCATGTCGGTACCAGGCTCCATATCGTCGAGCGAGGGCTTGGCGAACAGCGGCTTCTTCACCGGCACGGCGCCGTCCGCGCCCATCTCGTCGAGATCGGGCTTGCGGAAGAGGTTGGGCCTGGCGGCCTTGGCCGCCTCTTCGGCGGCGCGTGCCTGGTCGAGCTTGCGGAACCGCTCCTGTTCCTCCAACGTCCGATGCTTGGCCACGCCCTTGTTGTGCTTGCCCTTTTCGCGGCCCGAGGCCGGGCTTTGGCCTTCCACCTCGCGCGCCAGCGGATCGTCGGAGATCGACAGTTCCATCTCGCGCAGCCGCTTGATCTCGTCGCGGATGCGGGCTGCCTTCTCGAAGTCGAGGTTAGCGGCGGCATCGCGCATCTGTTTGTCCAGCGCGTCGAGATGGGCCTTGAAATTGTTGCCCATCATGGCGCCGGCACCGTCGGTGAACTGCGAGATGTCGGCGCGGACGTGGTCCTTCTCGTAGACCGAATCCAGAATGTCGGAGATGCGCGACTTGACCGATTCCGGCGTAATGCCGTTGGCGGCGTTCCATTCCATCTGCTTTTCGCGGCGGCGATTGGTCTCGGCCATCGCCCGTTCCATCGAGCCGGTGACCTGGTCGGCGTAGAGGATGACCTTGCCGTCGACGTTGCGGGCGGCGCGGCCGATGGTCTGGATCAGCGAGGTTTCCGAACGCAAAAAACCTTCCTTGTCGGCATCGAGAATGGCGACGAAGCCGCATTCGGGAATGTCGAGGCCTTCGCGCAGCAGGTTGATGCCGACCAGCACGTCGAAGGCGCCAAGCCGCAAATCGCGCAGGATCTCGATGCGTTCCAGCGTGTCGATATCGGAGTGCATGTAGCGAACGCGCACGCCCTGCTCGTGCAGATACTCGGTCAGATCCTCGGCCATGCGCTTGGTCAGCACGGTGACCAGCGTGCGGTAGCCGGCGGCGGTCGTCTCGCGGATTTCGCCGACGACGTCGTCGACCTGGCTCTTGGCCGGGCGCACCTCGACCGGCGGATCGATCAGACCTGTCGGGCGGATGACCTGCTCGGCAAAGACGCCGCCGGCCTGTTCCATCTCCCAGCCGCCGGGCGTCGCCGAAACGGCAACCGAGAGCGGCCGCATGGCGTCCCATTCCTCGAAGCGAAGCGGCCGGTTGTCCATGCAGGAGGGCAGGCGGAAGCCATATTCGGCCAGCGTCGCCTTTCGCCTGAAGTCGCCGCGATACATGCCGCCGATCTGCGGCACGGTGACGTGGCTTTCGTCGATGAAGACCAGCGCGTTGTCGGGAATGTATTCGAACAAGGTCGGCGGCGGATCGCCGGGCTGGCGGCCGGTGAGGTAGCGCGAATAGTTTTCGATGCCGGCGCAGGAGCCGGTGGCTTCCAGCATTTCGAGGTCGAAGCGGCAGCGTTGTTCCAGCCGCTGTGCCTCCAGCAGCCGGCCGGCGCGCTCCAGCTCGACCAAGCGGTGCTTGAGCTCTTCCTTGATGGACTTGATCGCCTGGTTCAGCGTCGGGCGCGGCGTCACATAGTGTGAGTTGGCGTAGATCTTGACGCTCTTCAACTCGCCCGTCTTCTGGCCGGTCAGCGGGTCGAACTCGGTGATCGCCTCGATCTCGTCGCCGAACATCGAGATGCGCCAGGCGCGGTCTTCCAGGTGGGCCGGGAAGATTTCGATCGTGTCGCCACGCACGCGGAATGAGCCGCGCACGAAATTGATGTCCTGGCGCTTGTACTGCTGCGCGACGAGGTCGGCGAGCAGGGCGCGCTGGTCGAGCCGGTCGCCGATCTGCATCTGGAAGGTCATCGCCGTGTAGGTCTCGACCGAGCCGATACCGTAGATGCAGGACACCGAGGCGACGATGATGACGTCGTCGCGCTCGAGCAGCGAGCGCGTCGCCGAATGGCGCATACGGTCGATCTGCTCGTTGATAGAGGATTCCTTCTCGATGAAGGTGTCGGTGCGCGGAACATAGGCTTCCGGCTGGTAATAATCGTAATAGGAGACGAAATACTCCACCGCGTTGTCGGGGAAGAATTTCTTGAACTCGGAATAAAGCTGCGCCGCCAGCGTCTTGTTGGGCGCCAGGATCAAAGCGGGCCGCTGCGTCTCCTCGATCACCTTGGCCATGGTGAAGGTTTTTCCGGAGCCGGTGACGCCGAGCAGCACCTGGGTGCGGTCGTTATTGTCGACGCCCTCGACCAAATCCTTGATGGCGGTCGGCTGGTCGCCCGCCGGTTCGAAGTCCGACACCATCTTGATGGCGATGCCGCCTTCGGATTTCTCCGGCCGGGCAGGGCGGTGCGGTGTCCAAAGCACGCCGTCCTTGTGCAGCGGATTGCCGGATTCGATCAGCGCCGAGAGCGCGGCCACCGTGGCGGTGACGCCACTGGACGACATCGTCTCGGCTTCTTCCAGCGAGATGTCGAGGCCGGCGACCGGATTAAGGCCGGCTGCCGTGCGTTCGCGGGCCGACGCGGCGCCGCCCATCGAGGTGCCGCGCGCGGTGCGGCCCGGCGCGGCGGAGCGCTCGGGTATCTTCTTCGGCGACTTGGCGCCGCCGCCTTTGCCCGTGGCGCGTCCTTCCCGTTCAGCCTCCTGCTCGATCTGCTCGGCCCAATCCGCGATCGAACCCGTCAGCGGCGTGCCCGACAGGTCGGCCTGCGGCAGTTCGGCGAAGCCGCCCTTGTGCAGCGGCTCCGAGGCGTCGAGGAAATCGGTCAGCGGGCTGCGCCGCTTCGGCGCGGCGCGGTCCTCATTCGCCGTCGGCGGCGTTTTTTTATCGGGGGATTTGGCCATGTCCCGAATATGGGAGGTCTTGGCGAAAATGGAAAGAGCACGATGAAGGCAGGCGTGCCGCCGGCTGCGGCTCCTGACAGCAGGCTGTCAGGAGTGGGCAGGTATCGCGCGCTTTCTGCTCGCAGGGGTCAGGCGCCGCTTCCGTTTGACGCCACGCGCGTCGCCGATCCATTCAGGCGCGGCACCACGACGAGCCGGGTGACCTTGCCCTTCTTGAACGCGGCGAGGAAGCGCGCATAGTCCTTGAAGGCGACGCAACCGCTCGACTGGGCGTAGCGGCCCCGAAGCAGGTAGGTATGGGCCAGCAGGCCGTCGCGATTGTATTTGTTGCGGCCATCGACCGGTGTTAGGCGCAAGGCCTCCACACCGTGGAAACGCGATTCGCGCAGCGACAGATTGTAGGTGTTGGGCGGTGTCGGTCCGCGGTTCTTCTGGTCGGCATAGCGCGGCTGGTCCGCCATGGCGCCTTTGCCCGAATGCGCCTCGAGCCTCGAGCCGTCAGGCATGTAGACGGTGCCGGCGCTGATGTCGTAGACGGCGACGCCGTTGCCTGCGCCACTGCCGCCGCGGGGGCCGCCGAACAGGTTCTTGAACGCCTGGCCGAGGCCGCCGGCGGGAACGTCCGGCTTGGCATAGGCCAGCACGTCGCCACCATCGCGGGTGCGGCCTTGCCGGGCCGGCTGCCTGGCTTGCTGGACGGGCTTCGGCTGGGGCGCCGGCTTCTGCTCCAAAGTCTTGGGCTGTGGGGCCGGCTTGTCCTCTTCCACGACCCTGGGCTGCTGCGGCGCGTCATATTGCGGGCGGCGGGTCGGCAGCGGCACGTCATCGGTGAGCGCATCCGGCAGCGAGGCGGCGTCGCCGGGCTGTTGCTGCTGTGTCTCGACGGGTGCAACCGCGACATCGGGCGAGGATTCGGTCATCGGCAGCGGCGAGGCGAAGGCTTCGTCCTCGACAGGCATCGACTCGACCAGGGCAAGCGCCAGCTGCGCGTTGTCGGGCGTTTCCGATTGGGCAAAGCCCATCGGCGCCGCTGCGGTCTGCACGACCGAACCCGTATCGGCGCGGGCGAAACGTTCCGCCGCCGGAGCTGGCATGTCGTTGGACAGGCTGGCCATGACCTGTAGGGACGGCACGAGGGACGCCTCGGTGATCTGCGGGGCGGCGCTGGAAATCAGGGGACGGGTGCTGGCCGTGGCCGCCGGCTTTCCCGCGCCGGCGAAGGCAGCAGCGAGCTTTGTCGGCGACAGCGACGCTTCCATCAGTTCGAAGCGCTGCTGCGATTTCGACTTCGCCGGCGTTGGCTTGGCCTGCGCTACCAGGCGCCCGGATTTCTCCGCCTTGGAGGTTATCGCCGCCAACTTGAAGCAGCTGGCGCCGCACTGTACGGCGTGGTCGTGCAGCGCTTGAGCGCCGCCATGGGCATTGGCTGTCACGAAGGGCGCCGAAGAGCTGAGGAAACGCTGTTTCAACGGATCGGCGAGAGCGAGCATGCCCGGCATGGACAGCGTCTGCGGCAGGCTGGTCGACGCCGCCGAGAGCGAGGCGCCGACGGAGCTGAGGCCGGCCATGGTGCCGATCAGCCATAGGCCGACGGCAGCGCTGACGCCCGGCACCGCGACCCAGCGGACAACCCGTTCAGGGGTGAAGGATGAGGCACGTGGCACTTCGAAAGCGGTCTCGCCGCTCCAACGCCTGTCCCCGACAATTTTACGACTCAAGAACGCCATGCAACCAATCTTGCTCCAAGCGGCTCCCACGTCCGCGGCTGTGATAGCCGCGACGACCATTCTGTGAGTGATCCCAGGTGGTCCCCGACGCGTTTGCCGCGCCTGTCGTTAGTTGCCGATTGCTTCAAAATATGGACAAAGTTGGTTAACCAATCCCTCTCAAAACCAATGGAGAGACGTGGACTTTGTGCCGAAAAAAGGCTCGTCCACGACCATGCACGCGGTATTGCAGCCCTTCCAAGGCTGTTTTGCTGCCTGTTTTTGCCTGCTGAGTCAAGCAAAACAGCCTTCGCTAATCTTCGCAAAAGGTGGTTCGGGGCGATTCCCTCGGCAATGAGGCACGCCGACATGCGTCGGCCGCGCCGCTGCTACGCCACCGGCTGCCTGCAAATACTGTTGCCGTCCTGCCACAATTCTTCGGCCTGAAGGATCGCCTCCCGGCGGCCGATTGACTCGTTTTGGGAGGCAGTGCAATCCGTTCAAGTGCTTGGTTTTAGGTGGCAAAGGCCACTTTTGGAGGCTTTTCCATGAAGCGTCGAGACTTCTTGGCGCTGTCGGCGGGAGCTGCGGCGTTTTCCATTCTTCCGGCCGCCGTCAAGGCCGCCGTGCCGGTTGCCTATGACCGCAATGCGGAAGTGCCGTTCAAGGACAAGAAATCATTCATCGACTGGATGGTGGCCAATCGCGGCGAGGATCCGAAGTTGCTGGCGGAGCGGTTCGATCGCTTCCAGATCATGGTCTACAACAAGGACGTGCTGGACGACCGCAACAAGCGCGCCTTCCTGCTGACGCCGCGCGAGGAGTTCGTGCTGCCGCAGAATATGGGCCGCGCCTATGATCATGCCTTCCTCGACATCGGTTATGGCGTGACGATTTCAGGCCCGCATCTGGTCGGGCGCATGACGACGTCCATCGACGTGCAGTTCGGCGAAGCCGTGCTCGAGATCGGCACCGGCTCGGGCTACCAGTCGGCCTACCTCGCCAACCTCACCGACAAGGTGCACACGATCGAGATCATCAATCCTCTGGCGCAGCGCACCCGCCGCACCTATGATGGGCTGATCGAGCGCGGCTACAGCGAATACGGCTCGGTCACCAGCCGCAATGCCGATGGCTATTATGGCTGGGAGAGCGTCGGCCCGTTCGACAAGATCATCGTCACCTGTGGCATCGACCACATCCCACCGTCCCTCCTGCAGCAGCTCAAGCCCAATGGCGTCATGGTCATTCCGGTCGGTCCGCCGGGCGCCCAGCATGTGCTCAAGGTGATCAAGCAGCAGCTTGCCGACGGCACGTTCAACATCGTCCGCTCGGACATCTACAACGGCAAGGTGGTGCCCTTCGTGCCCTTCACCAAGCTGGAAGGCGACCAGATCGTCGGTACGCATAACGGCTGAGTTGCCGCGCGGCGGCACCGGCCTTGCTGAATTTCGCACCAAGGGGCCTGAATGGCAGCCGTCGTATCGATTTCTCGACCAGGCATCGCCCCGCTGGAGGCGCCACGGCTTGCGCACTATCTCGCGGTCGGGCTGATCGCCGGCGCCATCATCGCCCTGCAGATCGCCGTCATGCGGGTGTTCGCCGTGGGCAGCTGGTCGCATTTCGGCTCGCTGGTGGTCAGCCTCGCCATGCTTGGTTTCTCCTTGTCCAGCGTCGTCATCTTCGCCGGCAAGGACTGGTTCGATCGCCACTGGCAAGGCGCGGCGACAGTGGCCCTGCTGCTGATCGGCCCGCTCGCCGTCGGCGCCAATCTCGCCGCCCAGACAGTGCCGTTCAACGCCATCTTCCTGGTTTCCGATCCCCAGCAGAAATGGCGGCTGCTCGCCAATTTCCTGCTCTATCTCCTGCCGTTCCTGGCCGGCGCCTTCTTCCTCGGCATCGTCTTCCTGAAAAGCCGCACCGCCTTCGGCCGCGTCTATTTCGCCGACCTGACCGGCTCGGGGCTTGCCGGCCTCGTCGTACTGGCGTCGCTGTATCTGTTCGCGCCTGAAACCATCATCGTCGTGCCGCTGCTTTTGTGGGCCGCCGGCTCGCTCATGTGGTTCGCCGCGTTCGGCGCCTGGAAGAGTGTTGTCGCTGGTGCCGTGGTCGCGGCGCTGTCGATCGCCGGCTACCTCATGCTGCCTGGGCTGACAGGCATACCCGACATCGCCGTCTCGCAATATAAGGGCGTCGCCTATGCCCGCAACTTCCCCGACGGCAAGCGCATCTACCGCAGCGTCTCGCCGTTCGGCGATTTGCAGGTCTATGCCAGCTCCTACATGCATTTCGCGCCTGGCCTGAGCGACAACGCCGCTTTCGGCATGCCCGAGGTTCCGGCCAACACCTATGTCGGCATGTATCGCGACGGCGACGGGCCGGAAGGCATCATGCGCAACCTGGCGCCGGCCGAGCAGGTCTATTTCCGCTATCTGCCGATGCACTATCCCTATGTCGTCAAGCAGAAACCCAAGACACTCGTCGTGCAGTTCGGCGGCGGCATCTCCACGCAGGCGGCGCTCAATGCCGGTTCGACATCGGTGACCGTCGCCGAAAGCAACCCGATGACGTTGCGGGCGTTTCGCGATTCGGTGCTCAGGGACGTGACCGGCAATATTCTGGCCGAGCCGCGGATCAAGGTGATCGACTATGACGGGCGCCTGTTCCTCGCCAATACGGCGGAGCGCTACGATGTCATCGACCTCAGCCTCGCCGACAGCGTCGGCCTGTCCAATCCCGGCGGCTTCGCCATTTCGGAGAAATACGCCTACACGCGTGAGGCGATGCTGAGCTACATGCACGCGCTTGCCGATGGCGGTGTGCTGTCGATCACCTTGTGGAACAAGGAAGAGCCGCCGAAATCGGTGCTCAAGCTTTATTCGACCGTCGCCGAAGCGGCCAAGACCTTCGACCGCCAAGATGCCGCCAACGATATCTTCGCCGTGTCGAGCTATCTCTCCACCACGACGGTGCTGTTCAAGCGCGGCGGCTTCACCGAAACCGAAATCAAGACGCTGCGCGACTACACCAAATCGATGTCCTGGGAGGAGGTCTACTATCCAGGAATAGTTTATGACGGCTCAGGCGCGCAAAAGGTACTCGATGATTACCGCGCCTCGATCTTCGGCAGCGGACAGGACGCGACGCTGACCCAGCCCGCCGATGCGTCAGCGCCTGCAAATCCTGACTGCGACCCGACGGCGCCTGCCGATCCGACACTCGATGCTTGTGCGGATGCCGGTGCCGATGCCGGTCCGCAGGTGCTGCCTGCAACCGCGTTGCAGCGCATGACCTGGCACGCGCTTTTGACCGGCGGCTGGGAAAAGCTCGCCAACGATTATGTCTTCGACGCGCGTGCGCTGAGCAACGACCAACCCTATTTCGCTGCCTATGTGAAGGTCGCCGACCTGCCGCGCACGCTCGACCGGCTCGACCTGTTCCAGGACGACTGGGGCTATCTCCTGATCTGGGCGACGCTCGGCATTGCCTGCATCACGGCGGCATCGCTGGTGCTGTTGCCGGTCATCTTCGGCTGGCGCGTCGTGTTCTCGCGCTCGCGCGGCAAGCTCGGCACCATCCTTTATTTCGCCTGCCTCGGCCTCGGCTACATCATGGTCGAGGTCGGGCTGATCAGCCGCTTTACCGTGGCGCTGGCCAACCCGACCGTTTCGGCCTCGGTTCTGATCTCCTCGATGCTGGTGTTTTCCGGCCTCGGCAGCCTGTTCGCCGAGCGCATCTTCGACCGCGCCAGGACGCTGCTGCCGGTTGTGCTGCTGGCCATCTGTGCGCTGCTGCTGGTCTACGGGTTCTATCTGTCACCTGTGCTCGACCGGATCGGCGCCTATCCCTATGCCGTGCGGCTGCTGCTCTGCTTCCTGCTGGTGTCGCCGCCGGCCTTCCTGATGGGCATGCCGATGGCCACCGCGATGACCTGGCTGGCGCGGCTGGGCAAGGAGCATCTGTTCGTCTGGGCCTGGGGCATCAATGGCTGTTTCTCGGTCATCGGCTCGGCCGCCGTGCCGATCGTCGCCACCAGCTTCGGGCTCAGTGCCGTGCTGCAATGGGCAGCGATGGCCTATGTCGTTGCCATCCCGGCGTTCTTTGCCGTGCTCCTGCCATCGAAGGCGCCCGCTCTCAGGGTGGTGCCCGCCTGATGCCGGACCGGCGCGCCATCGTCGCCGGACTGCTGGCCACGGCGGCGTTTCCGGCGGCAAGCCAGGGCGCGCGCTTGCACAAGGCTGTCTCGACCATCGTGCCGTTCAAGGCGTCACCGTTTCCATACCGGGGCAAGCTGCCCGACGGCTCCGGGCCGTTTCTCGACGTCGATGCGAACGGCCGCCACGGCCACACCTCGCCGCGCGGGGGAATCTATTGGGATGACGAGACCTATCGTGACCGCTCGACACTGCTCGCGATTCCCAAAGGGTTCGATCCCGCCAGGCCTGCTGTCATCGTGGTGTTCTTCCACGGCAATGGCGCGACCTTGCAGCGCGACGTGGTCGGACGCCAGCGCGTCGTCGCGCAGGTCGAGGCTTCAGGCCTCAACGCCGTGCTGGTGGCGCCGCAATTTGCCCGCGACGCGCAGGATTCCAGCGCCGGCAATTTCTGGACACCAGGCTATTTTGCCGGGTTCATGGCCGAGGCGGCGCAAGGCCTGGCCAAGCTGGCCGGCGCCAAGGCGGCAAAATTCGAGGCCATGCCGGTGGTGATGGTCGCCTATAGCGGCGGCTACAATCCGGCCGCTTCCGTGCTCGGGAATGGTGACATCGGCGGACGCCTGCTCGGGGTCATCCTGCTCGACGCCGTGTTCGACGAGGCCGGCATCTTCGCCGACTGGGTCGCGCAACACAGGAAGAGTTTCTTCGTCAGCGCCTATGGCAAATCATCGGCCTCCGGCAATGCCGAGATAAGGCGGTTGCTGGCGGGCCAAGGGATAGATGCCAGTTCCGATCCACCGCGCCGCCTCGAAGCCGGCACTGTCGCCCTGCTTGCATCGGACGCCGCGCACGACACCTTCGTCACGCGGGCCTTTGGCGGCAATCCACTGCAATGGCTGCTGGCCCGGCTGCACGGGTTCGCGCGCTGAGGCACCTCCGTCACCTTAGGGCGCCGCTCAGTTGAACCACAGCGCGAACGTCAAGAACCCGCCGCCGCCGAACTGGCGCTGGATCTGGTCGAAATCCTCGCTGGTCAGGATCTTGCCGGTTTCGAGATAAGGGGCGATGCCGGGACCGGTGATCGACAGCACGAGGTCGAAGGGTTTTGGCTCGTCGAAGAAGCGCTTCATGTTGATACCCTTGCCGGTGATGCGGAAATGCGGCAGCAGCGCCCGGCCTTCCAGGAGGTCCTCGGCCATGGTCAAGGTGGCGAGCCAGGCCTGGACCTGCTCCTCGCCGACTTCGAGGCCGGTGAGCGGGTTTTCGCCCTTCTGCTGCGGGCCGGGCAGCCATTCGCGGTCATTGTCGGTCTCGGCCCGGATCGCCTTCCAGTCCTCGCGCGACAGCCGGATCATTTCGAGCAACTCCTGGCGCGCCGCCTTGCGACGCTCCGGCTCGATCACCGGCCAGTTGATCATGTGCACCATCGAGATGAAATCGGCGATGCGCCATTCCGAGGAGAAGATGCTCGAGCCCATCTCGCTTGGCGGCGGCACGAGGATGTCCTGCAACGGCAGCTTGGCGCGCGGAAACAGCATGTGGAACGAGCCGTCGAACGTGCCCCTGAAATCATGCGCCAGCCAGAAATCGGCCTGCGCCATCAGGAACTCGGCATAGCCCTGCAGCCAATAGCCGTCGGCGCGATCGAAGCGGAAAGTGAGCGCCGGTGCGGCGGCGTCCGGCGCCATGCCGCCGTGCGACAGCGCGGCCATGATCGCGGCCATGCTTTCATCCGGCGCGATCGTGCCGTCCTCGTTGAGGTCGATGCCGACATGGGTAAGGTCGATGACCATGCCGACATCGGCATCGGCCGGCACCGAACCCAGTGTCGCGGCGGATTTGCCCAGCCGGTCGCGGAACGCGACCAGTATGGCGCGGAACTCTTCGTAGGTCAGCGGCTCGGGTTTGGGATTGGGCGGCACGGGCAGCTGCATCAGCGGCAGCATGAAGGATTGCGGGCTCTCGAAACCATGGCGGTGCAGGCCGCTGGCCAGCAATTCCAGCGCGGTGAAGAACTCGCCGGCGCCGGCGGCGTAGGCGGACGCCGGATCTTTCGGTGCGGCAGCTTCCAGGGTAGACAGCGCGCCGTCGCGCGCGGCCACGGTTTTTGCCTCGAACAAAGCGGTTGCCGCTTCCGGCATGGCGGCCGATGCGGACGATAGTGGCACGAGCAGAATGAAAGCCGATCCCAGCAGGCTTGCTATTCGCGTCATTTTTCCCTCCCATTTGTCGCCAGCGACCATATACAGATTTACGATGTCGCGCCTGTCGGTGCCGACACGCTGTCCACATCGTTGATTGCCGACGGCTTCAACCAGCCCGCCGGACAGTCTAAACAAGGCAAACGATTGGGCATTGCGTGTCGAACTATCCGCTCTCCTATAAACTGTCCTGGCTGCCGCATTTCCTGAAACCGTCGCTTGCCGGTGACGCCAGCGGGTTTGCGCCGGCATCGGGGACGCTGATGGACCGGCCACCGAGACAGACGGTGCGGCTGGCCTTCATCGGCGACATCTCGGCGGTCGCCAACCGGAGCGCGCCCGACTGCGATCCGGCGATCAAGGCGCTGCTGGGCACGGCCGACCTGATCATCGGCAATTGTGAAAGTCCTGTTGTCGACAGCCCGAGCGCGGTCCTGGGAACCAAGCTCGGTACGCATCATGCGATGAGCGAACGCTTTCTGGCCGAGGCGCTGGCGGCGGTCGGGATCGAGCGCGAAAAACTGGTGCTGTCGCTGGCCAACAATCATGTGTTCGACCAGGGCGTCGCCGGTTTCGACGCGACGGTGGCGGCGCTGAAGCGGCTCGATATCCGCACCATCGGTCTGGCCGCCAATGGTCCGGTCGAACGCTTCGCGGCCGGGCCGCTCGCTCTCGGCTTCGCCGCTTTCACGCTCTGGCGCAACGCCGATGAGAGCTTGTTTGCCGGCCGCGTCTTGATGGAAGGCGATCCGGCGCGCTGGCCTGGTGAAGCGGGCGCAGGGGTCGATCTGCTTTGTGCCGTGCCGCATTGGGATTGGGAATTCCGCCATTTTCCGCGCGCCGGAACACGGGCGCTGGCGCGGCGGCTGGCCGGGCAGGGCGTTGGGCTGATCGCCGGCCATCACGCGCATGTCGTGCAGCCGGTGCAGCGGATCGGCGACGCGATCATCGCCTATGGGCTCGGCGATTTCCTCGGCACCGCTTTTGCCCGCCAGCCATGGCCGGGGCGGATCGGCGGGATTTTCGTCGTCGATGTGAGTGCTGATGCCGATACGCGCGGCAGGATCGCGGCCTATTGGCTGCATCCATTCATGCGGCGACGCGTGGGCGACCATGAGCGGCTGGTGTCGGTGGAGGAATTGGAGAGTTCGATAAGGGGAAAGGTCGAAGGGCGGCTGGGCGCAATCTTCCCTTCTCACACAAGGGGATAAGGGATCACCGCTCTATCTGGCTGGCGTCATTCCTGCAAAAGCAGCTATCATAACGGCGCAAAGCGGGCTTCGGCAGCGGGGGATGGCGATGGAAAATTTCATGCCGGGCGCGGCCGACATCGCGGCCATCAAGAAGGACATCGAGACCTACGAAACGAAAAGGGCCTCGGTGGCGCGCGGAGTCAGGTGGCGCGTGCCGTTGTTTGTTGGCCTGGTGGTCGTCTTCGTCGCGCTCATTGCCTGGCTGTTCAACAAGGTCGCCGATCCCCACGAGCAATGGTTCTCGACGCCGCATGTGTTTCTCTATGGCATCGGTTTCGTGGTGGCGATCGTGGCCTATTTCAGGGCAATCAGGCCGGCGGCGAGACTGCAGCAATCATTTCGCCAGACGCTGATGCCGATCATCTTCGGCTTCATTGGCGATATGCGCTACCAGCACGACGTGACGCCGCATTCCTTTGACCGATTGCCGCGCGAGACGGTCGGCGGCTTCACCATGAGCCGCTTCGATGACATCATCTCCGGCCGCTATGACGGATTTGCCTTCGAACTGTACGAAGCCGATCTTTGGGACGGAGGCGCCGCCAAGAACAAGACCACCACGTTCAAGGGTGTCGTCGTCGCTTTCGAGGCCATCGAGCTGTTTCCTGGAATATTGGTGGCGGCGCGACGTGCCACTGGCGTCATCGGCTTCTTCCGCGGCATGTTCGCGACCAGGATGCAGGAACTGCCGTCCGGGGTCCCTGAACTCGACGCCGCCTACGAGTTCCGCACCGACAATGTCGAGGCGGCACGGCCGCTGGTGACCGGCCGGCTGGCGCAGGCACTGAAATGGCTCGGAGAAACCTGGCCGGACGAGCCGGCGCGTGTCGCGCTCAATGGCGGCGACGGTTTTTTGCTCCTGCCGCAACCGAAGAACTTCTTCGAACTGCCTGATATTTCGGTGCCGCTGGACTACCAGACCCACGTCGCGCCGATGATTTCGGATATGGGCGCCATGCTGGCGACGGCGGCCTTGGTGAGGAAGATCGGCGTGAGGGACGGGGCGATTTGACAGGCCGAAGCAGGCTCAGCAGTCGAAGCCGTATTTGCCGCGCATATAGTCCGCCTCTTCCTTGGACGTTCTCTTGAACATCACACAGACGGTGAAGCTGCCGACCTGGTGGCCGTCCCTGGTGTACCCCCAGTCGGAAATATCGTCGCGCGTGAATTCGATATTCTGGCCGAGCACGACGTTGCGCACTTGCTCCGGTTCGTTCGCCAATATGCCGACGAATCCTGTTTCCGTGCGACGGAAGGGAATGACCCAGAAATGCTCGGAGACGTCGCCGTCCCGCACCTTGACCTTCAGCTTGAACCTGTCCGTGCCGGACGGAGGGGTTTCGGACAAGGCCAGGAATTCATCCAGGCGGGCGAGCGCCCGCGCGGTCGCCGCCGCCATGTCGGGATCATCAGGAGCAAAGATCATCGTCTTGTCGTCACCCGGATCGGCGCCTTGCGCGCCAGCCAGGCCCGGCAAGATCGCCAGCATCAGGGATAGGGTGGTCCGGACGGCGATTTTCATGGAAGTCCCCCTCTACGACAACGCGACACCATCCCGCATTCGCTTCCAGTTTGCAACCTGAGCGCGAAATTCGTCTCTGCCGAATGGAAGCTCGAGCCGGGCGCACGACATAAAATGTGTACCGATGAAAATCGAAGTCCCTGTTTCGTGATGCGGCCGGGCAGGGATTGCGGCGGCGGCGTGATCGCCGACGGCGCGAGCCACAATCCGTCAAACGACTCTTTTCGTGCGGAGAAGAGCCTTCCATCAGGGCGGGAAAGCTATCGGCGCCGAAGGGCGTGGACGCTATTGTGTCGGAATTAAGCCAATGATTTCCTTTGCGAAAATACACCCAACGTGATTTGCGGACAGTGCGCTTTCCGCCCCAGTCTCGGGCCGTTCGGTGCTGCTCTCTCCCAAGCGGTGCCGGAAAACCGAAACAGCACGGAGTGCTATCCATGAAGAAGACCCTCGCAACCACCGCCGCTCTGCTCGCCTTCCTCGGCACGGCCTATGCCGCGACCGTTCAGGGCACAATCCAGGCGGTCGATCCGACAACCAAGTCGGTCACCCTCGACGACGGCAAGATCTACCAGCTGTCGCCCGATGCGTCAGTCGGGAAACTGAAGGTTGGCGCCAAGGTGGCGGTGACCGTCGACGACAAGACCGGCATGGTGACGTCGATCAAGAAGGCTTCATAGCGACTCCTGACCGGACTTTTGAGACCCTGCTCCAATCTGGCCGGTTCCTTCGGGGACCGGCCATTTTCATTACCTTGGGCACTCACCGCCAGGCGACGACGGTGGTGAAGCGCCGTTCCGGCAGCGCCGCTATGGTTTTTGCCAAAAGGCCGCGCTATTCCTTGGCTGACGGGGGATCTGCATGGCCGAGGTACAAAAGGGATTTCGCCTGTCGCGGCGGCTGCTGCTGGGGGCGGCTGTTTTCGGCGGCGCGGTACTGTGGGGTGGTACCACCGTGGCGCGGCTGGCGCGAGGCCCGTCAGGGCCGAAGAACACCGGACGCATCGCCGATATAGACGGCATCGCGCTGCCGCTGAAGCCGATCGCCAGCCCGCCAGCCTTCGAACCGTCGCTGCCCTGGCTGGCAAAAGGCGGCGACATCAACGACGCCAGCGGCCTGTCGAGGACGCCGGTCTATGGCGTGGTCGAGGTCAGCGAGGAAGAGCACATCGCCAGGGCGCTGGCCTTCGCGCGCGCCACCGGGCTGAAAGTGTCGCTGGCGGCGATCCGCCATTCGATGGGCGGGCATGCCTTCGACGACAATGCGCTCGTTCTCGACCTCAGAAAGTTCAACAAGGTCACGGTGGACGCCGCGGCCAAGACAATGACCTTGCAGCCGGGCGCGTGCTGGCACGACATCCAGAACATGCTGCATCCGCGCTTTGCCGTGAAGGCGATGCAGTCGACCGACATCTTTTCGGTCGGCGGCTCGCTGTCGGTGAACGCGCATGGCATGGACCACCAGGCGGGCTCTGTGGCCGGCTCGATCCGCTCGATGCGGGTGATGCTGGCCGACGGTTCGGTGACCACCTGCTCGCCAGCCGACAACAGCGAGCTGTTCCGCCATGTCGTCGGCGGCTACGGCCTGTTCGGCGTGGTGCTGGAGGCGACGCTCGATATTGTCGACAATGCCGTCTACCGCACTTCGCGCGAGATTATCAAATCCGACGATTTCCCGAAATTCTTTGCCGAGGTGCTGGAGCCGAACAAGGATATCGGCCTGTTCTACGGCCATCTGTCGACGGCGCCGGGCAATTTCCTCGAGGACATGATCGTCTACCGCTACGACAAGGTCGCCGAGCAGCCGCCCGCCGACCAGCCGGCGCTCGGCGAACCCGATGGCGTCGGCCTGAAGCGGGTGATCATGAACATGGCCAAATGGGGCAGTGCGTTCCAGGAACTGAAATGGTTCACCGAAAAGACGCTGGAGCCGAAATTCGAGAGCTGCACGGTGCCGCGTACCTCCGCGCTTGCCGAGGGCGAGGCCTGTCTCGTCACCCGCAACAACCCGATGCACGATTCGGTGCCGTATCTGTTCAACGACCTCATGAGTGAGACCGACATACTGCACGAATATTTTATTCCTCGCGCCGCCTATGTCGAATTCATCGCGGAAGCGCGCGAGATCCTGCGCAACCAGGATCTGCCGGTGCTCAACGCCTCGGTGCGCATCGTCCACAAGGAGGACGTGGCGCTGACCTATGCGCCGGAGCCGGCCTATTCGCTGGTGCTCTATATCAACCAGCCCGCCGATGCCGATGGCAATACCAGGATGCGCGCGCTGACGCGGGCTCTCATCGACGTGACGATCAAGCATGGCGGGCGGTTCTTCCTGCCCTACCAGCTGCACTATACGGCCAAGGAATTGCTGGCGTCCTATCCCGAGCTGCCCGCTTTCCTGGCGGCAAAGCGCCACTATGACCCGACGGAACTGTTTTCCTCGACCTTCTACCGTGCCATCAAGGCGCTGAGCGGGACGGCTTAGCAGTCAGAGGAGAATTCCATGCGGATGGGATCAGCGGCGGCGGTGCTCGCCTTCGTCGCACTTTGCCCCGGACCGGCCGGCGCTGAAGACCTGAAAGCCTTCAGGCTGACGATCGACGGCAAGGCGGTTGATATCGATGCCGGCGAGAGCGCCCATGTGACGTTGCCGGACGGCAAACAGGTCGAAGTGAAGCTCGACAGGAACGATTTCGCGACCTTTTCCGGCGACAGTTTCTCCTTCAACCATCCGAGCGGCATTTCGGTGACCAAGACCGATCTCGGCGAGAACATCACGCAATATCTGATGGCCTCGGCGCTGGGCACGATCGTCGTGGTGCAGGAATACGGCAAGATGAACCCGGTGTCGCTGAACCAGCTGATGCTGCAGGAGATGACGAAGGAATCGGTCAAGGCGGGTGCCAAGCTGACGCAGCAGCCGACGACGCGCAAGCTCGCGGACGGCAAGGAATTGACCGGCATCACCGCCGAGGTGAAGACCCGCACCGACACCGCTTATTTCGAGATCGTCGGCTACGGTCTCGCCGACCAGGGACTGCTGTTCATCACGCGTGTCGCGGGCGAGGACGCGGCGACCGAGAAGCCGCTGATCGACAAGTTCTGGCAGAGCCTGAAGCTGAAGATGTAGGCGAGGCCTACAGCTTGCCCGGCACCAGGCCGGACAGCCAGTTCACGGAGCGCTTTGCCGCGTCGGCGGTCGCCGAGACGGCGCGGCCGAGATCGGTCTTGACCACGGCGTAGCCATTCTTCGTGCGATAGAGCACGCCGGTGCCGCCATCGACCACCTGTTCATAGGCGACGGGGCGCGCAGCGGCGGCGTCCAGGGCCGTCGTGGGCGATCCGACCGGGACGCTCGGCCGATGGCTGAGCTCCGGCGGCAGCGGGCTTTCCGTTCTGACGTTCCGGCTGGCGGGCTTCAGTTCCGGGCCCGACGCGATCGCAGCCAGGTGCGATGAGGACGCCGAACCTTTCGCGCGACAGATGCCGGACACCAGCGGATAGTTGAAATTGCGGTCGTGCAGGATCTGGCTTTTCATCGCGGCTTCGCAATCGGCGATGGTCGACCACTTGGCCGGCGTTTCGCCGATATATTCGCACAGTTTGGCGTCGCAGTCGCAGCCGACGATGGTCATGGCGACAAGGGCGGTCTTGATCACGGTCTCGTCCCTTCGAGATGCCCCCCGGCAGCCCAGTCAGGCGCATGTCGCGTTCCAGGCGACATGCATTCTCCATTGCGCGCGAACAAGGCGGGATTTTGGCTTCGACCGTGGAATGTGCGTGGCGGCGCGTGCCTACCCGGTGCCCGGCAAGGTCCGTCTGAGGAAATTGGCGATCAGCCGCACCACGTCGTGCGGGCGCTCGACCTGCGGGATGTGGTTGACGCCGTCGAGGACGGTCAGTTCGGCGTGTGGAAACAGCGAGGCGATCTCTTCGCCCTGGGCCAGCGGCGTGGTCGAATCCTCTCGCCCCCAGATGACGAGAACCGGCGGCGTGAAGGCGCGATAATTCGCCTTGTTGGCGGCAAGCGATTTCCGCTCGTCATTGTAGAGGCCGCTGAGCAGCCAATGACCAACGGCATTGGTGGTGCCCCTGACGTTCAGCGGGCGCGTGTAGATGGCGATGCGCTCCGCCGTGACGAGATCGTCGTCCTCGATGAAGCGGCGCAAGCCGATCCCGGTCATGAGCGGATTGGTGAAGGTCGAGGCAGTCAGGAGCTGGCGTGGCCAGTCCCTTTTCAGGAGGGATGCGAACGGCAGGGCCGAAGCCTCGGTCTGGCCGAGGCCAATCGCCACGTCGAGCAGGATCAGCGCATCGATGCGATCCGGGGCCGAGAAGGCGGCTTCGATCACCCCGCCACCACCATAAGAGTGGACGCCGACGCTGAAATGCCGAAGGCCGAGCGCGTCGGCAAAGCCAAGGACACGCCTGGCGTGAGCGGCGCGCGAATAGTCCTGGTCGGCCGGTCTTTCCGAATAACCGAAGGGCGGCATGTCGACGGCGATTACGCGGAAGCCCTGTTCACCCAGGGGTGCCGCGATATCGCGGTAGGTCTCGGCCCACGACGCCGTGCCGTGGAACAGAAGCAGCGGCGGCCCGTCCGGCGGTCCCCAGACCTGGTAGTGCATCTTCAGCCCGCCGACCGTCGCGAACAATGCTCCCGCCGGAGCCGCTTCCCGCGGCGACAGGGTCTCGCGAAAAGCCGCCGCGCCGCGAAAGCCGACGAGCGCCACCACGACCAACACGACCAGCGTGAGCGCGAGCCAGCCGACAATCCGGATCAGTCGACGCATGGCAGGACTGTCGCCTCAATAGTCGTAGACGTGTTCGAGCCTGGCGCCGGCCTTCATCAGCGACGGCAACACCAGATGCAGCTTGCGCACGGCCACGACCATGCCGGTGCGGCGCGTCGAGGGATCCGCCGGGAGCGGATAGCTGAACAGGATACGCATGCCTTCGGGAACGGCGATCGAATCGGTTGACAGCACCGTGACCATGATCTCGTCATTGCCACCGATCTCGACGAAGGAGACACCCTTGTCGATCAGCCGCGGGATCATGTCGGTGAAGACCTGATAGCGCTTGGTGACGAAGATGGTGCCGTCCGGGCCCAGGTCCCGTTCCAGCAAGGTGTCGGGCTCGTCGCGGGTGGCCTCGCCGACCGGCCCCTTTGCCCAGACATGGACATCGAGGAAGGCCGGGTCGGAAGTCGCGGCAAGCGCCTTTTTAATGAGATCGGCATAGCCTTGCTTGATGGTGTCGGCGAGGCCGAAGGCGAGCTTGCGTTCGCTGGTGCGAATGGGACTGTCACCAGGTGCCGGCTGCACGGCGAACAGCCCGGCGCGCTTTTGCGCATAGGGAAACTGGTACCACGGCACCTGGTCGAGAAAGCCTGCATAATCCGCCGCCACCTTGGCCTGGTAGATGTCGGCGGCGGTGCGCTTGCCCGATGCCGCCTCGGTGATGCGGCCGACCGTGTTCTCATAGGCCCATTGCAGGATATGCTCGATCGAGTGGCTGGTGCCGATGATGACCAGCATCTGATGGTTGGCATAGTTGAACTTGTAGGCGGAACTGGCGCGCATCACCGTCGCGTAATCCTGCCAGAAGCGGCCGACATAGGACCAATAGGGAAAGCCGCTCGGCTGGTCCTTGGCGACGAAACCGGCATATTCGCGCGCGGCGTAGACGATCGCCCATTCCGGATAGGTGAGGAAGGTCGATTCCTCAGGCCGCTGGTAGCCGGGGATCTCGGCGCGCACCTTGTCGGCCAGCGCCTTGGGCGGCGCGCCGTCGGCAATGCCGGGCAGCGGCGTCCTGTCGAGCGACGGCGTCGTCAGGAAGCCATAGGCGAGCCCGACGATCGGGATCAGGATAACGATGACGATCAGCCAGAGGATCGCCTTGATGATGCGCTTTATCAAGCGGAACAGGGCCATGGCCGGTCAGGCCGTGGCGAAGTGGTCGTAGATGCGCTTCGACAGCCAGAAGCCGATATAGACGGCGATGCCGCCGATGACGATGTGCGGCAGGTTGGCGAAGAATCGGGTTGGGAATTCGATGTCGTTGAGGGAGCGGAAGCCGTTGATGAAGATGCCGGCATCGAGGCAGCCGGACCCGGTGATCAACCCGAGCACGCCGTCGAACAGATAGACCGATCCGAACAGCTTGAAATAGAACACCGCCTGGCGATGCGAGATGAAGGCGGCGGCCAGCGCCCAGACGCCGGAAAAGGCATGCAGCAGGTCGTCGTACCATTGCAGCGAGAACAGGCCGAACAGGTTGCCGTCGGCATCGTTGAAGGCTGGAATGTAGCCGATGGCCACGACCGCGAAGAACAGGAATGCACAGGCGACGGCAAGCTTCTGGATCAATGTCATGAAGTATCCCCCTTCAATTGACGTCGAACGTTAGCTGATTTTGTTTCCGGTTGCAGCCCCAACCGGAAACACCGCAACAATTGTGTGGGAGAGCCAAAAAACAGTCGGCGCCGGGATTTCTCCCAGCGCCTCCCTGTCAGATCAGGACACGGTCGTGGCAGCAACTTCCGTAAAGTCGTCGCGCCATGCCGGCCTTGATTTTGACGGTCCTGCCAGAAGCCGCCCGAGGGCGACGTCCGTTCCAGACCACGCCGGTCTTGGCCCTTGCGGGCTTTGCCCTGCGTGCCATCGAAGGTTTTTGCCGTCCTTCATGGCAGCATCGGTCCGCCGTCGGCGTTGGCACGCTTTCCGCGGCCCCGTAGGTCTCGGCTTCCGTCCCTCGAACAGGCAAGCCTGCTCTCGCTTCGGGCCGTACGGGCCTCAGGAAATCCGCCTTTCACGTCGCCTTTCGGCTTGATGATCGGTAGCCGCCTGAGATGGGTTGAACTTACGCCGGGTAAGGGGTTTGGGGAATGGCCGCGCCCCTGTGGATAGCGGGATTATCGGGGACCGATGCCAGAAGCCAAGGAAATTCAGGCGCGAACGCCCTAGACAGCCTGCCCCGCCTTTCGGCGAACGAACCGGCGGTGCCCCCTTGCCCTGCCGACAGGCGCGGGTTTCAATGCCGGCTAAGATCGGGGCCGGCAAAGGATCGGGCGCGGCATGTCCGGCGCTTTCCGGGGGAGGATGCATAGTGAAGGTCGGGGTGGTGCTCAATCCGATTGCCGGTGGCGGCCGGCTGAAACGGCACTGGCCCGATGTCGCCGCCGCGCTGAAAAAGCACTTCGGCGATTTCGAACTGCGCGAGACGCAGGCCGAGGGCGACGCCGAGCGGCTGGCGCTCGATCTCGCGGCAAACGGCTTCGACCTGGTGATCGCGGCCGGCGGCGACGGCACGGCCAGCGAAGTGGCCGACGGCCTGCTGCAGGCCCGCGAGGAGGGCGGCAGGACAACCGAGCTTGGCCTGCTGCCTTGCGGCGCCGGCATCGATTTCGCGCGCGGCCTTGGCCTGCCGAAGGAGATCGACGCAACGCTGAAACGGATCGCCGACGCCAAGGCAAGGGCGGTCGATGCCGGCCGCATCTGCTATGTCGACGATCATGGCGCGCTGGCCAGCCGGCACTTCATCAACATCGCCAGCCTCGGCCTCTCAGGCGCCACCGACCGCGCCGTCAATGCCGACAAGCGCAAGGGCAGGATGTCGGCCAAGGCGCTGTTCCTGTGGCGCACGGTGGTCGAGTTCATCCGCTACCGCTTCCAGGACGTACGGATCACCGTCGACGACGGCGATCCGGTCGAGGCGCGGATGGCGCTGGTGGCGGTGGCCAACGGCAAATTCTTCGGCGGCGGCATGATGATCGCGCCCGATGCGGAGCTGACCGACGGGCAGTTCGACATCGTCATCCTGCGCGCTGCCGGCAAGCTGAAGCTGATCTGGGATATCAGGCTGCTCTATGGCGGCAGGCACCGCAACCATCCGGCGATCACCATCCTGCGCGGCAGGAAAGTGGTGGTCGAACCGCTCGGCGATGTGGAAAAGAACGGCGCACTGGTAGACATAGACGGCGAATCCCCCGGGCGCATACCGGCGACCTTCGAGATCCTGCCTGGTGCGTTGATGGTGAGATATTGATTGAGGGAGCTGAGAGTCTGATTCAATTGGTTGGTAAAGTGATTCCGACGCGCCGCTCAACGGTCTGATAACGCTCGATGAATTAACTGGCTTTAAACTTCCAGCTTGGCCGGAAAGCCCGGCGCGCGCAGATCGGTGCCGACAGCATCTTCGAGCAATTTCACGATCTGGGTCGACCAAGCGCTGCCGCCATAGGCTGCCTTGCCTTGCTCGAAGATCGCCTTGACGCGCGATGCCAGATCGAGCTGCACGCCGGATTGTTCGGCCATGGCGAGCGCGAAGCCAAGGTCCTTCAATGCCAGGTCCATGGTGAAGCCGATGTCGTAGGAGCCGTTCAGCACCAACTGGCTTTCGGTCTCGTGGACGAAGCTGTTGCCGGAGGAGGCAACGATGGCGTGGTAGGCTTGCGCGAGATCGAGCCCTCCCTGCTTGGCCAGCATCAGCGCCTCGCCGGCGGCGACGAGATGGATGAAGGCCAGCATGTTGGTGATGACCTTGATCACCGCCGCCGAGCCGATCGGGCCCATCAGGAACGACTTCGCGCACATAGCTTCGATCGCCGGGCGGTGTCGCTCGTAGAGGGCCGCATCGCCGCCGACCAGCGCGGTGATTTTGCCGACCGCCGCCAGATGCACGCCGCCGGTGACCGGGCATTCCAACGTCTCGACGCCCTTGGCCGAGGCGAGGGCGGCAAGCCGTAAAATCTCGTCGCGGCCGTTGGTCGACATTTCGATCCATGTGCCGTCCTTGGGCAGACCTTCCAGCAACCCGCCCGGACCAGCCAGCACCGCCTCGCTGACTTTCGGCGAGGGCAGGCACGTGATGGCATTGCCGGCGCGGGCGGCGGCCTCGGCCGGGCTGTTGGCGGCCGCGGCGCCAAGCGCGATGAGGCGCTCGACGGCGGCGGGATCGCGGTCGACAACGGTGACGGCAAAGCCGTTGCGGATCAGGCTGGCGGCAAGGTTGCCGCCGAGATGACCAAGGCCGATGAAGGCGTAGCTTTCGCTCACGGCATCAACGGTGTCTGCATCATCTGCAGATGCAGGTCCTTGCCGGCATAGGGATGGGCATCGCAGACCGCCTCGTTGAGCTCAACGCCGAGGCCGGGCTCCTTCGACGGGATGACATTGCCGTCCTGCCATTCGATCTTCTTCTTCAAGAGCGTGGCGTGGAAACCGTCCCACTGCTTCAGCGATTCCAGGATGAGGAAGTTCGGCAGCGTCACCGCGAGCTGGATGTTGGCGGCACCGACGATCGGCCCGCAATAGCAATGCGGCGCGACCTGGATGTGGTAGGCCTCGGCCATGGCGGCGATCTTCTTGGTCTCCAGAATGCCGCCGGAGCGGCCGAGGTCCGGCTGCAGGATGGTGGCGGCGCGGTTCTCGATGACGCGGGCGAATTCGGATTTCGTCGTCAGCCGCTCACCGGTGGCGATCGGGATCGAAGTCGCTCGCGCCACCTGCGCCATCACTTCGGGCATGTCGGGCGGTACCGGCTCCTCGAACCACAGGGGATCATAGGGTTCGATGGCGCGCGCCAGGCGCAGCGCGCCCGATGCGGTGAACTGGCCGTGCGTGCCGAAGAGGATGTCGGCGCGGGTGCCGACCGCCTCGCGGATCGCCTTGATCATGCGGGTCGAGACATCGATGTCGATGAGGCGCGGCTGGTGGCCGTCGAAGGCGGTGTAGGGGCCGGCCGGGTCGAGCTTGACGGCGTTGAAACCCTGCTCGACATATTCGAGCGCGCAGGCCGCCGCCATCTCCGGATCGTTGTAGACGTTCCTGCCGTCCGGCGCGTCCTCGGAATGCACGCTGCCGGTGTGCGGATAGAGATAGGTGTAGGAGCGCAGCGTCTCATGCACCTGGCCGCCAAGCAGCTTATAGACCGGCTTGTCGGCCTCCTTGCCGACAATGTCCCAGCAGGCCATTTCGAGTGCGGAAAAACAACCCATGCCGGAAACATCGGGGCGCTGGGTGAAGCCGGAGGAATAGGCGCGGCGGAAGAAATTCTCGATGTCGTGCGGATCGCGGCCGACGAGATAGCGCTCGGCCATGTCCTCGATCATCTTCGCCGTGATGTGGGCGGAGAAGGTGGCGTTGTAGGCCTCGCCATAGCCGACCACGCCGCCATCGGTGGTCAGCTTGACGAAGATGAAATACTTGCCGCCGATGCCGGGCGGCGGATTGCCGACAACCCAGGTCTTGACGTCGGTGATCTTCATGTGTGGTCCTCCAGAACCAGTTCGGCGCCCTTCCACCCGGTCATGACCGAGGCGGCGTTGGTGTTGCCGGTGATGTTGTCGGGAAAGATCGAGGCGTCGATGACGCGCAAGCCTTCGAGCCCGTGCACCTTGAGGCGCGGATCGACGACGGAACGGGAGGGGTCGGGGCCCATGCGGCAGGTCGAAACCGGGTGATAGACCGTGCCGGAGCGCTTCCTGAAATCGGTGATCAGGTCGGCGTCGGACTGGATCGACGGGCCGGGCAGCACCTCTTCGGCGATGATCTCGGCCATGGCGGGCATCGAGGCGATCTTGCGCACGAATTTCACCGCCGCCAGCATCTCGTCGACATCGGCGTTGGTCGAGTAGGCGTTGGCGACGATTTTGGGATAATCCAGCGGATTGCTGGAGCGGATCATGATCTCGCCGCGGCTCGACGGACGGCAGTTGGACAGGCCGATGGAGAAGCCCGGCCACGGATCCGGCGTCAGGATCGGGCGCTCGCCGTTCTTCGGGATGAGCGTCGAGAAGGCCTGGAAATAGAGCTGCATGTTGGGTCGGGAAAACGCCGGGTCGGTGCGGAAGAAACCGCCGCCATGGTTCATCGACAGCGACAGCGGGCCGGAGCGGGTCAGGATGTACTGCATGCCGACCAAAAGCTTGCCCCACCAGGGGCGCAGGATCTGGTTGAGCGTCGGCAGCTTGCCCTTGAAGGTATAGTTGATGCCGACGTGGTCCTGCAGATTGGCGCCGACATTCTCATTGGCATGAGCCACCGGGATGCCCAATCCCTTGAGCAATGCAGCAGGGCCGACGCCGGAGAGCTGCATGAGCTGCGGCGAGTTGATCGAGCCTGCGGACAGGATGATTTCACGGCCGGCGCGGGCCGTCTTGGTCTCGCCGTTCCGTAGATATTCGACGCCGACGGCGCGCTTGCCTTCGAACAGGATGCGGCTTGCCAGCGCATTGGTCTCGACGCGGACATTGGCGCGCTTCATCGCCGGGCGCAGGAAGGCGCGGGCGGCCGACATGCGGCGGCCGTTTTTGGTCGAGATCTGGTAGATGCCGACGCCTTCCTGGGCAGCGCCGTTGAAGTCGGGATTGAGCGGCAGTCCAGCCTGCTGGCCAGCGGCGAGATAGCGTTTGGTCAACGGGTGGACGGCGCTGGCTGTATCGCTGATGTGCAGCGGGCCGCCGGTGCCGCGCCATCGGTCGGCGCCGGCCTCGTTGTCCTCGAGCGCCTTGAAGGCCGGCAACAGATCATCATAGCTCCAGCCGGGATTGCCGGCGGCGCGCCAGTCGTCGAAATCCTCGCGCGCGCCTCTGATCCAGACCATGGCGTTGATCGAACTCGAGCCGCCAAGCAGCTTGCCGCGCGGCCAGTGGTCGACATTGCCGCCAAGGCCGGGATCCGGCTCGGTCCTGTAGTTCCAGTTGACGGTGGGATCGAAGAAGGTCTTGCCGTAGCCGAGTGGCATCTGCACGTAAAAGCGGCGGTCGCTGCCGCCGGCCTCCAGCACCAGCACCGAGAAGCGGCCCGAGGCCGACAGTTTGTCCGCCAGCACCGAGCCAGCCGAGCCGGAGCCGACAATGATGAAATCGTAGGTCTGCATGGCGGACGTCGGTGGCTCCTGAATGTGGCACCAACCTAGGCGCGGCGGGTCCGCCAAGTCGCCGGGCCTTCCGGCATCGGTTGTGAAAAAAGCGACTGGTATATCCGGCCGGGTTGCCGGGAATACCGACAATCACGCTTGATATGCATGGGGTCGACGGATTATGCGAGGGCATCGGCCACTCTGCGCAAGGCAGGAGAACCCATGCGTGTCCTGTCGGATGCTTTTATTCCCGAACTGCCGGGCTATTACAAAGGCAAGGTCCGGGAGAATTACGACCTTGCCGACGGCAGGCGCATCATCATCGCCACCGACCGTCTCAGCGCCTTCGACATCATCCTGACCTCGATCCCGTTCAAGGGAGAGATACTGACGCAGACGGCGCGGTACTGGTTCCAGGAAACGGCCGATATCTGTCCGAACCATGTGCTGGAATATCCCGACCCGAACGTCGTCGTCGGCACAAGGCTCGACATCCTGCCGGTCGAGATCGTCGTGCGCGGCTATCTGGCCGGCACCACCAGCACCTCGATCCTGACCCGTTACCGGCGCGGCGAACGGGAGATGTACGGGATGCGCCTGGCGGAGGGCCTGCGCGACAATGAGAAGCTGGCCGAGCCGGTCATCACGCCGACCAGCAAGGCGGCGGACGGCGGCCATGACGAGCCGCTGTCCAGGGCCGAGATCATCGAGCAGGGTCTTCTTACGCAGGAGCAGTGGGATACCGTTTCGAGCTACGCCCTGAAGCTGTTCGCTCGCGGCCAGGCGCGCGCCGCCGAGCGTGGCCTGATCCTGGCCGACACCAAATACGAATTCGGCACCGACAGGGACGGGACCATCATTCTCGCCGACGAAATCCACACGCCCGACAGCAGCCGCTACTGGATTGCGGCGAGCTACGAACAGGCGCTGGCTGATGGTACGCGGCCGGAGAGCTTCGACAAGGATTTCATCCGCTCGTGGGTGACGGCGCGCTGCGATCCCTACAAGGACCCGATCCCG
Source organism: Mesorhizobium sp. Cs1299R1N1 (assembly GCF_037179655.1). Lineage (NCBI taxonomy): Bacteria > Pseudomonadati > Pseudomonadota > Alphaproteobacteria > Hyphomicrobiales > Phyllobacteriaceae > Mesorhizobium > Mesorhizobium sp. Cs1299R1N1. The sequence goes on from NZ_JAPYKR010000003.1 coordinate 121,249, forward strand.
AGGATACCGGACGAGATCATCGAACAGGCCTCCACCGTCTATTCCCAGGCCTACGAGGCGATCACCGGCAAGGCTTTCATACCTGACCTTTCCGGGGAGACCGTTCTCGACCGTATCCGCTCGAACCTTGCAGGTTATTTTTGAGAGGTGCGATCTCTCGGGAACCGCGTTCCCCGGCGATTGGGATAAACCCTCCCTGACACCCGAAAGCCGCCAAAAATCAGGCACAACCCGGCGAGCAACCAATTCCGCGTCGAGCGGTCGACCCCCACTCCGTCGCCGCTTCGCGGCGCCACCTCTCCCCCGATCGACGGGGTAGAGGAAGGGGCGCTAGCCTTGCCCTGCCAGGCTCCCTTCCTCTCCCTCCGGAGGGGGGAGAGGTGGCGCTGCGAAGCAGCGACGGAGTGGGGGAAGCCCGCTCCAAAACCCGAAGCCGCTGAAAATCAGGCACAACCAGGGTTAGCCTATGGCCCTATAGAGGGAGGAAACAGCAGCCGCGGCGCGTTGACCTATTCCTGTAGCGGCGATACGGGATCGATGACCATCACCACTTGAGGATTCTGCCCATGGTGCAGTACGCGGATGGACGGCCGATCGGAGACCTGACGCTGCGCACGCTGGCCATGCCTTCGGACGCCAATGCCGCCGGCGACATTTTCGGCGGCTGGGTGATGGCGCAGATGGATCTTGCCTGCGGCATCCGCGCCGCCGAGCGCGCCAGGGGTCGCGTGGTGACGGCGGCGGTCAAGGAGATGTCCTTCGCCAAGCCGATGAAGATCGGCGACACGCTGTGCATCTACACCCATGTCGAACGCGTCGGCCGCACCTCGATGACGCTCAAGGTCGAGGCCTGGGCGCAGCGCTATCTCTCCGACCTGATGGAAAAGGTCACCCACGCCGATTTCATCATGGTGGCGCTGGACGGCGAGGGCAAGCCGAAGGCCGTTCCAGCCGAAAGCTGATTCGATACCGCCAATCCGGACATTTGTAACATCGCCCGTGCAAAGCGATGCGGTCAGCGACATCCTGCCGTTGCCTCCACGGCCAATTCTGCGGGCGTCGGAGGAAGACAATGCGTCAACGCCTATTGAACGGCTGGCTTGCGGTGGCTCTCGCCGCGCTCGCATGCCTGCTTGCCATAACCGCTTATGCCGAAGTCAAACAGGACCTTGGGCGCACCGCCTGTCTGGGAGGCACGGCTGGGGTGAAGGAGCGGACAGTGACGTGCGCGATCTGCAGCCCGACGCCTTGCGGGGCCATGGCGCGAAGAGCCTGACCGGCTGCCTTTGGAATGTGGTCACCGCCGCGCGTGAGCACACCTTGAGCGCCATGGACAAAATTCCCGGATCTCTTCGGCGAACCAGGACTTCTCGTTCAGGGAACCATGACTTCGCCTTAAAACGCGAAGCGCCGCTCAGTGCGAAACTCCGGACTCCTTGCCGCGCAAGGACTTCAGGCTTGCATCTCGTCGAATCTGGCGCGCGCCGACTGAACGCGCTGGGTGTTCTTGCGGGCCCATTCGCCGAGCGCGCCGACCGGGACCAGCAGCTCGTGGCCAAGCTCGGTCAGCTCGTAATCGACGCGTGGCGGGATGGTCGGAAACACCTTGCGGGTGACGAAGCCGTCGCGCTCCAGGCCGCGCAAGGTGGTGGTCAGCATCTTCTGCGAGATGCCGCCGACGGCCGCGCGCAACTCGTTGAAACGCAGCGGTCCGCGGCCAAGCTTGCCGACCACGAGCACGGTCCATTTGTCGCCGACGCGCTGCAGGATCTCCGACACGGCCCGGCAGTCCTCGGTGTTATGCGGGTGCCTCAGTAACAAAAACGTGCCTCCTTGCGCGCCGGTTTGTCAGTATCACATATGGCGCCGGTATCCAAACGATACCAAAAATTCCCGCAAGGAGAGCCCCTTATGTCCAAGCCCAAAATCGCCATCGTCATCGGTTCGACGCGCGCCGCCCGCTTCGCCGACGTGCCGACGCAGTGGATCGCCAAGATCGCCAAGGCACATGCCGATATCGATGTCGAAATCGTCGACCTGCGCGATTTTCCGCTGCCCTTCTTCGATGAGGTCGCGTCTTCCGCCTGGGCGCCGTCGCAGAACGAAGTCGCACAGCGCTGGCAGAAGAAGGTCGCCGGATTCGACGGCTTCATCTTCACCGCCGCCGAGTACAATCACGGCCCGACTGCCGTGCTGAAGAACGCCATCGACTACGCCGCCAACGAGTGGAACAAGAAGCCGGCCGGCTTTGTCGGATATGGCAGTGTCGGTGGCTCGCGCGCCGTCGAACAGCTTCGTCTCCACGCCGTCGAATTGCAGATGGCGCCGGTCAAGTCCGCCGTCCATATCGCCTGGGGCGATTTCCTTGCCGTCCGCCAGGGCGAGAAGAAGCTCGAAGATCTCGAGCACCTGAATCAGGCCGCCGCCGCGCTGGTCAACGACGTCGCCTGGTGGGCCAAGGTGCTGAAGGCCGCTCGTGCCGCCGATGCTATCGCCGGGGAAGCCCAGGCGGCCTGATCCGCCGGATCGGATTGTCCTCCCAAGGTTACGGGCGGTGCTTGCGCCGCCCTTTTTTGTTGGGGTTCTTGCAAAGAAGTTGCGGCGCGCCTGAAAGTTAGCTTGAAACGCCGCGCCGCACCAACCAAACCGCTTGGCGTTGCGGCGGATGCATAGGAGGTGAACTGTCACCGGACGTGCTGAGGGGCCAGCCTGCCCATGCGGTTCCAACTGGCGGCGAACGGACAGCTAAAGGGCGCGACCGGCTGCCCCCGCGGCGCGGGCGAGCAGCAGGGCGCGTTCCCTGTCGTTGCCGGTCAATTGGGCGGCGTGGCGGAACGCGGCACTGGCTTCCGCCTGATGGCCGAGCTTCTGCAGGAGATCGCCGCGCACCGTGGGCAGGAGATGCGAGTCTTTCAGGCGCGGCTCGTCCTTCAGCGCCTCGACGATGGCAAGGCCTTGCGCCGGGCCGAACGCCATGCCGACCGCCACGGCGCGGTTGATTTCGACGATGGGCGAGGGGGCCGTGAGCGCAAGCGCCTGATAGTAAGCCGATATCGCGATCCAATCGGTGTCGGCGGCAGTCACCGCGCGGGCATGGCAGGCCGCGATCATCGCCTGCAGCAGATAGGGTCCAGGCGCAGATGTCAGGGCCATGGCGCGGTTCAGGCCGTCGAGGGCGCGCCGGATGAGCGACCAATCCCATCGGCCGCGATCCTGGTCGAGCAGCAGGATCGGGTCGCCCGCTTTGCCGGTGCGGGCCACGAAGCGCGAGGCGTTGAATTCCATCAGCGATACCAGCCCCTGCACCTCGGGCTGATCCGGCATCAGCGCCGCCAACGAGCGGCCGAGGCGCAGCGCTTCGCCGCACAGGTCGGCGCGCAGCCAGTCCAGTCCGGTGGTGGCCACATAGCCCTCATTGAAGATGAGATAAACCACCTCCAGCACAGCACTGAGGCGTTCGCGCCGCTCTTGCGCCCGCGGCGTCTCGAACGGGATGGCGGCATCGCGAAGGGTTCGCTTGGCGCGCACGATGCGCTGGGCGGCGGTGGCTTCGGGCACCAGGAAGGCGCGGGCGATCTCCGGCGTCGACAGTCCGCCCAGCAGCCGCAAGGCGAGTGCGGCACGCTGCTCGGTGGGCAAGACGGGATGACAGGCGGTGAAGATCAACCGCAAAAGGTCGTCGTCGATATCCTCGTCGAGCGCCGCCTCGATGTCGGGCATCTCGCGCTCCAGTTCGGTGAGGTCTACGGCGAGTTCGCGATGCTTGCCGTCGATCATGGTGGTGCGGCGCAGCCGGTCGAGCGCGCGGTTCCTGGCGACCTGCGTCAACCAGGCGGCCGGATTGCGCGGAATGCCGTCGCGAGGCCAGCGCTCCAGCGCCAGCAGGAAGGCGTCCTGCGCGATTTCCTCGGCCAGCCCGACATCCCTGAGAGTGCGTGCCAATCTGGCGGTGAGCTTCGGCTGCTCGATCCGCCAGACGGCTTCGATGGTTGCGTTGGGGGTCAATCCTTCAGCCTGCCGAGGCGGTCCGCCACCTTCTGGACGTCCTCGGGAAATTCGCTCATTTCAAAGACCTGGCGGATTTCGATCACGTCACTCTCCCCCGCGGGGCAGCGGCGGGCCCATTCGATGGCCTCGTCGCGCGAGCGTACATCGATCACCCAATAGCCGCCCAGAACTTCCTTGACCTCGGCGAAGGGGCCGTCGACCACCACAGGCTTGCCGCCCTTGAAGCTGACCCGCGCCCCGGAGGATGGCGGATGCAGGCCGTCGAGCGCCAGCAACACGCCGGCTTTCTTCAGCTCGTGATTGTATTTCATCATCCCTTCCACCGCCTCGGCGCCGGGCATGACATCGGGCGCGGCGTCCGCGTAGCCGGCGGGGATCATCAGCATCATGAACCGCATGGTCTTTCTCCTGGGTTGGGTTGGTTCAATCATATGACGAACGGGCAATGGCGAAATCGACACGCGCGGCAAGAAAGTTCAGGTCGCCAGCAGTTCAGTTCGCCAGCAGTTCAGGTCCGCAGTAGTCGTGCCCCCAGTAGTCGTGCCCCCAGCCAGGCCACAAGCCGGCTTGGTTGGACCGCCATATCGGCGGGGCTGCCATCTGGCCCCGCCGGTCGGCCCTGATATATCCGGCTGCGATCCATCACATGAGGGGCCTCGTGAAGTCATCCAGCCTGGCAGGCGCCGTTTCTCCCATGGTCCCGGTGCTTGTCTGCGCGCTTGGCATCTTCCTCCTGTCGGGGATGGACGCGGCCATGAAGGTCCTGGTCATCGCCGTCGGCGTCTACAACACGGTGCTGTGGCGCAGCATGCTCGCGACCGTGGTTGCGGGCGCCGGCTGGTCGGCGGGGCCGCGCACGCTGCCCACGCCTTCCGTGCTCAAGCTGCACGCATTGCGTGCCGCCGTCGTCGGCGTTGTCTTGCTGTCCTTCTTCTGGGGGCTCGCCAGACTGCCGCTGGCGGAGGCGATCGGATTGAGTTTCGTAGCGCCGCTGTTTGCCCTGCTGCTGGCCGCGCTGCTGCTGGGCGAACGAATCCAGCGCCAAGCGATCTGGGCATCGCTGGCCGGCATTGCGGGCGTGGCAATCATCGTCGGCGGCCAGTTCGGGCAGACAAGCCATGCCAGGGATGCCTTGCTCGGCACGGCGGCGGTGCTGGTGTCGACGGTGTTCTATGCCTACAATTTGATCCTTGCGCGGCAGCAGGCGCTGTTGGCCAAACCGATCGAGATCATGCTGTTCCAGAACCTTTGCGTGGCGGTCATCCTCGGTCTCGCCGCACCCTGGCTCGCCATTGCCCTGCCGCGCGAGCTCTGGCTTCCGCTGGCCGGAGTGACGGCACTGTCGCTCGCCGGCCAGTTCCTGATGAGCTGGGCCTACGCGCGGGCCGAAGCGCAGTATCTGATCCCGACGGAATACTCCGCCTTCATCTGGGCGATCGCGCTTGGCTTCCTCTTCTTCGACGAGGCGGTGACCTGGACCACGCTGGCGGGAGCGGGCCTCATCGTGGCCAGTTGCCTGATCGCGGCACGTTCAAATCCCAGGCTTGCCGAGCCGATCGAAGCCGCTGTCTGAGGGCGTAAGCTTCCCGCCCCACCGCAGGATCTGGCGCCGAGAAGGGAGGCAGCGATGGGCCGGGTGGATACCCTTCATCCAATATGGATCCTTCATCTAAGTAGATCCTTTGCAATTTCTGGTTTATACACAATTTTACTAAATAGCTGCGATTAAGCGACGCTCTCTTCACGGATAATAAGTATATGTCTTCGGAAAGATCGATGTTATGGTGGATTGTGTAATGATTCCCCGGAACGATATCGTTCCTTTCAGCATTGATCCAATGCGGCCATCCGAAGTTCGTATCGAACGATTCGAGCTGGCCCGGCATCGCGAGGAGGATTTATCCGATGAGCTTCTTCGTCAACGCCGTGGGTGTTCCTCTTCCCTATAGCGGCACGTCCAACCACTGGTACTCAGCGACAGGGGCCGGGCCGGACATGTACGGCAGCGCCGGAAACGATTCCTTCTGGGGAGCAGGTGGTGTCAACGTCACGATGCACGGTGGCACGGGCGATGACATCTATTACCTCTATGGGGCGGGCAACAAGGTGGCCGAGGCCGCCGGGGCAGGCATCGACACGATCAGCACATGGATGAGCTACAAGCTCCCCGACAATGTCGAGAACCTCATCGTCACAAACCCCAATAACTACGCCTTCGGAAATGGGTTGGACAACATCGTCACCGCCACGGCCGGGCACCAGACGCTGGACGGCGGCCGGGGAAACGACGTTCTGATCGACGGCGGCGGCGGCTACGACACCTTCATCATCTCGAAAGGCAACGGAAGCGACCTGATCGCCAATTTTGCCGCCACCGACACCGTCCGCCTCAATGGCTATGGGTTCACGTCGTTCGACGCCATCCACTCGAACATGGTCCAGGCGGGATCGAACGTGCTGTTGAACCTCGGATCCGGCGAGATCCTCGAGTTCAAGGATACGACCGTCGACAAGCTGCATTCCAACCAGTTCCAGTTGCCGATCGACATGTCCGGAATGAAGCTGTCCTTCAGCGACGACTTCAACACGCTCAATCTTCACAATGCCCAGGGTGGCACATGGGATACCAATTTCTCATGGGGGGCGCCGAACGGCAGCACATTGACCGGCAATGGCGAGCTGCAATGGTACATCGACGCCAATTACGGGCCGACGAGCTCCGTCCATCCGTTTAGCGTGAACAACGGCGTGCTGACCATCACCGCCGCGCAGGCGCCGGCCGACATCAAGCCCCTGATCAACAATTACGAATACACGTCAGGCATCCTCAACACACACAGCACTTTCTCGCAGACCTACGGCTATTTCGAAATGCGCGCCGACCTGCCCGAGAACGCCGGCGCCTGGCCGGCCTTCTGGCTGCTGCCGGCAGACGGCTCGTGGCCGCCGGAACTGGATGTGATCGAAACGCGCGGACAGGACCCGAACTCGTTGATCATGACGGCGCACTCGAATGAAACGGGAACGCACACCAAGGTGACGTTGACGGTGAATACCATGGATACCGCCGGCTTCCACACCTATGGTGTGCTGTGGACGCCGGACAAGCTCGTCTGGACCTATGACGGTGTCCAGGTCGCGGAAACGGCGACGCCGTCCGATATGCACAAGCCAATGTACATGCTGGCCGATCTCGCGGTCGGCGGCATTGCCGGCGCGCCTCCCGATCATCTGGCGACGCCTGCCGAGATGAAGATCGACTACATCCGCGCCTATACGCTGGACAACGCGCCGGCGAGCGCTCTGCACCTCACCAGCAGCACCGCCACGCACAGCATCGCCAGCAGCACGCAGCACGGCGGTTCCGAATTCGGGGGCCACGTATAAGGTCTCGGGATCATGCAGCGGCGGGAAATGCGGAAATGACTGAACCCTCCGGCCTGCGGCCGGTCCTCATGCGCGCCATCGCCGATGTCGGCGTCTTCTCGCTGCTGATCAACATACTGCTGTTGGTGATTCCACTCTACCTGCTGCAGGTCTATGATCGCGTGCTGCCGTCCTCCAGCGTCGAGACGCTTGTCTATCTTTCGGCCATCGCGGTTCTCGCGCTCGCCTTCCTCGGGCTGCTGGACGCGATCCGCGCCGTTTACACGCAGCGCGTCGCGGCGGCCGTCGACCGCAAGCTGGGTGCCAGCATCTTCGCCGTTTCCCTCGGCGCAAGATATGCCGGCGGCCTGTCGCCGCTGCGCGACCTCGCCTCGGTCTGCGCCTTCATCAGGTCGCGCGGCGTGGCGGTGTTGTTCGACCTGCCCTTTGCCCCTGTCTTCCTCGCCTTGCTCTATCTCATCCATCCGGTGCTGTTCTGGGTGACGGTCGCCGGCGCGGTGCTTCTGCTTTTCCTGGTCGTGGCCAACCAGCTTGCCATCGGCAGGAACGATGCCTTGTCCACGGAGCGTTCGGCCTTGGCCAGCCAGGCGGAACAGGCCTTTGCCCGCAATGCGGAGACGCTGCGCGCCATGGGTATGGTGGAGAACGCCGCGCGGGTCTGGGGACGGCATGTAGGGGCGGCGCTCACCTTCCATGACCGTTCCTCGAGCGCCAATGCGATCTTCAGCGGCGCCTCGCGGGCGTTGCGCATGATGCTGCAACTGGCGATCCTCGGCGCCGGCGCATGGCTGGTGCTTCAGGGGCAGATGACGGCCGGCATGATCTTCGCCTCTTCGCTGGTCTCGTCGCGCGCGCTGCAGCCGCTCGACCAGCTGATCGGGGCCTGGCGGCAGATCGCCGACGCCCGGCGGGCGTGGGCACGGCTGGAAAAGGCGCTTGCGGCACGTCCGGCCGGGTCGCGAAAACTGATCCTGCCCGATCCGGCAGGCGCGATTTCCGCGCAGGACGTTTTCTTCATGGCGCCGAATGCCCGACCCGGCACGGAGCCCCTCCTCAAGCGGCTGACCTTTGCGATCGGCGCCGGCGAAGCGTTGGCCATCGTCGGCCCGAGCGGGGCCGGCAAGTCGACGCTGGCGAGGTTGCTCGTGGGTGCCGCCCAACCGACCGGCGGCTCAATCAGGATCGACGGCGCCGACCTCGGGACCTGGGACGAAAGCCAGCTCGGAAAGCATATCGGCTACCTCTCGCAGGAGGTCGAGCTCTTTCCAGGATCGATCGCGCAAAACGTCGCCCGCTTCGACCCGGAGGCGGACGACGGAGCGATCGTCGAGGCGGCAAAGCGCGCCCAGGTGCATGAGTTGATCCTGGCGCAGCGCGACGGCTACCAGACCATGATCGGCCCGTCGGACAGGGCGCTGTCGGGCGGCGAGCGCCAGCGAATAGGGCTGGCGCGCGCCTTCTACGGCAATCCGCGGTACCTGGTGCTCGACGAGCCCAGCTCCCATCTCGACGGTAGCGGCGAGGCCGCGCTCGAGGCGGTGCTTTCGGCCGCGCGGACGGCGCGCGTCACGGTCGTCGTGATCACCCATCAGCCTTCGATCGCCGCCGCTTGCGACCACGTGATGCTTTTGCGCGGCGGCATGATCGAAGCCTTCGGTCCAAGCGGCGAGGTGCTGCGGCGCTCGGTCACCGGCAAGGCGGTCCAGCAGAGCACGGTGGTGACCGGGTCGTTCGCCCCGACGATCCGCGCGGGTGGCAGTTTCGGATCCTGAGATGACGACACGGAGCCTCGCCTGGGACAGTCAGCCACGCACCGACATAAGACGCGTGGCCCTCACCGGCTATGCCGCCATAGCGCTGCTGGCGGGCGGCTTCGGCTACTGGGCCGTCAGCGCCCCCTTGGCGGGAGCGGTGATCACGCAAGGCACGATCTCGGCAACCGGCGGAAACATCCAGATCCAGCATCGCGAGGGCGGTATCGTCCAGGCGTTGCTGGTCCATGAAGGCGATCGCGTGCAACTGGCCCAGGATCTGATCGTGCTGGACCCAACGGCCGCGCAGGCCGAACTCAACCGGCTGACGAGACAGTCGATCGCGCTCAGGGCGAGTGCGGCGCGGCTGGAGGCGGAACGCGACGGGTTGGACAGGCTGGCGCCAATCACCGAAGCGGCGCCGGCACCTTTCCAGCCCGATTTCGAGATCCTGATTCGAGAACAGCAAAAGGAATTCGACGCCAGGCTCGCTCGGTTCCGGTCGGAAAAATCGATCCTGGCACAACGGGTCGCCATGCACCGGCAGTCGGTGGTGGGGTTACAGGCCCAGAAACAGGCCGTTCAGCAACAAGCCGAAGTCGTAAAGAAAGAACTCGGCATCAAGACCGGCTTGCTGGACAGGGGCCTCACCAACCGTACCGAATACTCCCAGCTATTGCGTAGCGAGGCCGATCTCGTCGGGCAAGCCGGAGCGCTGGAGGCCAATCTCGCGACGGCCAACACCCAGATCGTCGAAGGCCAGGAGCAGACCGAGCGCCTGACCACGCAACGCGTCGAGGAGGCGCTGACGAAACTGGACGACGTTCGCTCCAATCTGGCCGACGTCGACGAACAGATCAGGGCGGCGGAGGCGGTGCTGCGGCGCACGACGATCAAGGCGCCGGCAGCGGGCATCGTGGTGTCGTCGACCTACAATTCCAAGGGCAGCGTGATTGCCCCGGGCGAGAAGATCATGGAGATCCTGCCCACTGCGTCGGGCCTGGTCGTCGATGCGAAGCTGCGGCCGAAGGACATCGATCAGGTCCGTGTCGGCCAGCCGGCGAAACTGCGATTGTCCGCGTTGAACTCACGGCTCACGCCGGAGGTTTCAGCCACCGTGACGCAGATTTCGGCGGATCGGCTCATCGACCAGACCACGCGTGAGCCCTATTTCCGCGCCAAGCTGACGATTGCCGCCGACCTGCCGCCCGGCGTGAGGCGCGATCAACTTTATCCCGGCACGCCGGTCGAGGCGTTCATCAGCACCGGCGACCGGACTTTTTTCGAGTATCTCGCGCGGCCGATGCTCGATTCATTCGCGCGCGCCTTCGCTGAGCAGTAGATCTCTTTACACATTTGAACGATCAGCGTGCCATCTCGCGGTGGCCGCTGGGCAGGCGGGTGGCGATCAGCTTGTCGATGCGGCGTCCGTCGAGGTCGACCACCTCGAAGCGCCAGCCCTGCGCGTCGACGCATTCGCCGGTCGCCGGCAGATGGTGCATGTGCGACAGCACATAGCCGGCGACGGTCTCGTAGTCGCGGTTCTCCGGCAGGTCGATGCCCAGCACCTCGGCCATCTCGTCGGCCTGCATGTAGCCGGCGAGCAGCCATGAGCCGTCATCGCGCTGGACGGCGTTTTCCTCCTCGCCGGCCTCGAGGTCCGAGCGGAAGACGCCGGTGATGGCTTCCAGAATGTCGGCGGGGGTGACGATGCCTTCGAAGTGACCGTATTCGTCATGCACCAGCGCCATCGGCACGTTGCTCTCCTTCAGCTTCTGCAGCACGTCCAGCGCATCGGCCTGGTCGTGCACGATGGGTGCCGCGCGCACATATTTGCGCGGGTCGAGCGCGCGGCCGCCGAGCAGTGCGGCCAGCACGTCGCGTGTCTGGATGACGCCGATCATGGCGTCGACCCCGCCGTCGCCGGCGGGCAGGCGCGAATGCTGGGTGTCCATCAGAAGCTTGCGGATCGTGGCTTCGTCGGACTGCAGGTTGATCCAGTCGACATCGGTGCGCGGCGACATGACGGCGCGCACGGCGCGGTCGCCAAGCCGCATGACGCCGGCGATCATGCGCCGCTCGTCGGATTCGATGGTGCCGTGATGCTCGGCCTCGGCGACCAGCATCTTGATCTCCTCGTCGGTGACCTTTTCCTCGCTTTCGCCGCGATGGCCGAGCAGCCAGAGCACGGAACGGCCCGAAATATCGAGCAGGAAGACCAGAGGGGCCGAGACGGAGGCAAGGATGGTCATTGCCGGGGCCGCGCGCGCCGCGACCCGCTCGGGATCGCGCAACGCAATCTGCTTGGGCACCAGTTCGCCGATGATCAGCGAGGCATAGGTGATGATGGCCACGACGATGCCGACGCCGAGCGGATCGGCGATGTTCTCGCGGATGCCTGTCGAAGCCAGATAATGCGCCAGCCTCTGGCCGAGCGTGGCCCCGGAAAAGGCGCCCGAGAGCACGCCGACCAGCGTGATGCCGATCTGCACGGAGGACAGGAATTTGCCCGGATTGGAACCAAGCGCCAAAGCGCGGCCGGCGCCTTTGACGTTGCGGTCGATCATCGCCTTCAGGCGAGCCGGCCGCGACGAGACGATGGCGAGTTCGGACATCGACAGAAGGCCGTTCACGCAGATGAGGACGACCACGGTGGCGATTTCAACGTATAGCATGAGGGCTCAATAGCATTGCCGCACGGCATTCGAAAATAGTCGGCCACCATTTTAGAAAGATGACGGCGGATGCGGGGCGATCAGACGGCGTCCCAGGGTGGCGACGAGAAATGCGCGACCAGCGCGTCGACGACGACCCGCACCTTGGGCGTCAAGGCCCGTGTCACCGGCCAGATGGCATGGACGGAAATATTTTCGACCAGCGTGTCCACAAGCACCATTTCGAGCGCGCCGCTCCTGAGGCTTTCCGCCACCAGCCAGGTCGGCAGGAAGGTGATGCCGCAACCGGCAAGGACCGCGCCGAGCATCGGTTCGCCATTGTCGAGCACCAGCCTTGCCCGCGGCGTGAACTTCACGACATGGCCATTGGCCTGCCTGATGCTCCAGGCGTGGGCGACGCCGTTGCGGGTGTAGCCGATCAGGTCATGGCCGGCGAGATCCTCGATCGTCCGTGGCCTGCCGTTTCCGTCGAGATAGGCGGGGGCGGCGCATATCGCCGAACGCTGGGTATAGAGCCGGCGTGCGGCGAGCGACAGGCTGTCGTCGAGGTCGCCCATGCGGATCGCAAGGTCGATGCCTTCCTCGATGAGGTCGACGCGGCGGTCGTTGAAGGAAATCTCCATGGCCAGATCGGGAAATCGCCTGGAAATGTCGAACAGCACGGGAGCCACGCAGCGGTGGCCGAAGGCCGAGGGCAGGTCGACCCGAAGCCGGCCCGAGGGCACCTGCCGGCGCGAGGCAAGCAGCGCCTGGGCGGCTTCGATCTCGGACAGCGCCCTGACGCAGGCTTCATAATAGGACAGGCCTTCACTTGTCGGGCTGAGGCTGCGCGTGGTGCGGTTGAGCAAGCGAATGCCAAGCCGCTGTTCCAACTGCGCGACCGATTTTCCGACCGCCGATTTCGTCACGCGCAGCCGCTCTCCGGCGCCGGTGAAGCTTCCTGCCTCGATCGTTTGAACGAAGGCGACGATGCCTTGCAGATCCGCGGATTCCATCGATCTGTTCCCATTGTAGAAATCTGATCACCAACTCGTTTCCAATTATGGATCATAGAAGCGCTTTTTTCCACAGTGAAACAGCGTAAATATCGCCATGCAATCGGGAGCAGACGCAATGAGCAGCGACATCAACAGATCCTGGCGGATGACCGGGTTCGGCCTGCCCGGGCTGGAATTGGCCGAAGGGAGGGTCCCCGAGCCCGGGCCGCATGACCTGCTGGTGCGGATCAAGGCCATATCGCTGAACTACAAGGACAGGATGATCGTCGATGGCGTGCTGATCCCCGACCTTGGCTTTCCGTTCGTCCCGACATCGGATGCGGTTGGCGAAGTGGTGGCGGTCGGCGGCGATGTCAGCCGTTTCCGGACCGGCCAGCGCGTGCTGGGGCACGTGATTGCCGACTGGCCGGATGGCGATGCGCCGCCGGTGCTGCACAAGCACACGCTGGGATCGTCGCTGCCCGGCACGTTGAGCGACTACCTGCTCCTGCATGAGGATGCCGCTGTGTTGGCGCCGCCATCGCTCAGCGACGCGGAGGCTTCGACGCTGCCGATCGCGGCGCTGACGGCCTGGTTCGCCATGGCAGAGGCGACAAGACCTGTGCCTGGCCAGACCATTCTCATCCAGGGCACGGGCGGCGTCTCCCTGTTTGCGCTGCAATTCGCCCACGCCTTCGGCTTGCGCGCCATCGTCACGTCAAGCAGCGACGGCAAGCTCAAGCAGGCAAAGAGGCTCGGCGCATGGGAAGTGATCAACTATCGCACCAGGCCGGCATGGGACGAGGCGGCGCGCGAGCTGACAGGTGGCGCCGGCGTCAACCATATCCTCGAAATGGTCGGCGGCGACAATGCGCGGCGCTCGCTCGACGCGCTGGCCGCCGACGGCCGACTGTCGATCATCGGCCTCCTGGGCAGCATGGAGCTCAGCTTTCCGATCGTGCCCTTCCTGCGCAACCGGATTGTCGTGCAAGGCATTTCGATCGGCCACCGCCGCGCCTTCGAACGGATGAACCAGGCGATCGAGGCGCTGGCGATCAAGCCGGTCGTCGACAAGATCTTTGGGTTCGACGAGGTGCCGCGGGCCTTCGAGCATCTCGAGAAGGGGCCGTTCGGCAAGATCGTCATCACCACGACCTGACTTTTTGCGATCGGCTCCACGGACTGGCGAAGCCGGCAGTTAGCCGGCTCTTTGGGAAAGAGTGCTGTTGGCAAGCCCTGCCGCGGTCTCATCGACCATTGCCTTGACGATCGCGACAGTCTGCTCGTCGGCCGGGAAAAGCATCTCCATCGTCAGCTCAGACAGCGTGACGTCTGTCGGCGTGCCGAAAACCATGTTCGTGTTCAACAAGGAGATACTGCCCAGGCGCGTGGCGATCCGTAGCGGCGTTGCATAGCGTTGCGGTGCATCATGTGCTGCGGGCTCGTCGCTGCCGAGGGGGGCTGGATAGGCCATGATTTCTGCCAGTAGCGAATGAATGACGGGGTCTTGCCTCGCCTCGATCTGCTGCCTCAGAACGGCGACCGTGTGCGCCCGCCATTCGGCGAAGTTGACGATCCGCAACCCCATGCCGAGCGGATGCAGGATAAGGCGTACTGCGTTGATTGGCGGGCGCAGCAGTTCAGGCGAGCAACCCTCGTAGAGCTGCGGGAGCGCGCCATTCGAAAGCACGACATTCCAGTGCCGGTCGATCGCGAAGGCCGGGTAGGGTTTGTGGGCCTGGAGAACCTGGTCGATCGCCTGACGGGCCGACGCGAGTTCCGCCAGCGATCGTTCCTGGAACGAGGGCGCGAAACCCGCTGCGAGCAGCAGTGTGTTGCGGTCTCTTAGCGGCACATCAAGATGTTCCGCTAAGAGAAGAACCATGTCGCGGCTCGGCTGCGATCGTCCTGTCTCCAGGTAGGAGAGATGGCGCGTCGAACTGTCGGCGCTGAGCGCAAGGTCTGCCTGGGTCATGCGCCGCCGCTCTCGCCACCGGCGCAGCAGCACTCCAAATGGAAGCGGTTGAGAGGTCATGGACCCATCTTAATACGCCGGGAAACCGTGGGCCATGACCTCGCAGGTCAAACGGCGGGGTTCGCAACATTCGCTTTTTGACCTGACGGGTCATCGATTTCGGGCTGGGCCGGGCGCCATATTTGCCGCGTCGAAAGCGAAGACCGCCGAAGGAGCATGTCATGGACAAAGTACAGCAACTTGCCGACCGCTATGTGGCTGTCTGGAACGAAACCGATGACGAACGCCGCCGCCAGGCGATCGCCGATCTCTGGGCGCCTGAGGGAGAGCACTATGTCGGCACGCAGGAAGTGCGCGGCTATGCGGCGCTCGAAAAGCGGATAGTCGACTCGCATACGAAGTGGGTCCGGAATGGCGGTTACCGCTTCCGGGCGGCGAAGGATATTCGCGCTCTGCACGATGTCGTCACCTTCCACTGGGAAATGGTGCCCAGGAACGGCGAAAACATTGCAGCGATCGGGCTCGAGTTCCTGGTCGTCGACAAGGAGAACCGTATTCTGACGGACTACCAGTTCCCGCTCTAACCAAGTCCTTGCGTAAGACAGGGCCGAACCGTGGCGATCACATACACCATCCAATTCCAGGTCGTGCCGGAGCGGCGCGGCGAATTTCTGGCTCTGCTGGAAGGAGTGCTCGATGCCATGCGGGCAGAGCCGATGTTCCACGAGGCTGTCCTTCATCGGGATCCGGCCTCGGAAAACCGGTTCATGCTCTACGAGACATGGGAAAGCCACGAGGACGTCCTGACCGTCCAACTGCATCGGCCCTACCGTCGCGCCTGGCATGAGGCGCTCGCCTCCGTGCTTGAGAAAGACCGGGAAATCGCGATCTGGGAACCCATGCGCTCGGACCGGAAAGCCGGCCTGGTGGATGGTCGGGGAGGAACCTAACCCTTTCAGCGCCCTAGTCCCAGTACACCGATTACCGCCATTCCGTCGGTGAAATACGGATCGCCGCCGCCATTCCTCCCACTTTTCGTGGCGCCGATCCCCGGCATCTCGCTGGTCGAGGTCAGGAGGCCGGCGGCATTGAGATCGCCGATCACAAAGTCGCGTTCGGCATCGAGGTCCGGACCGATATGATGGGTGATGGCGCCCGTGTCGTGGCTCAAGCCGACGCCGCGATCGAAGCTGGCGGCGCCCAGCCAGAGTGGCCTTCCGTCGTCGCCGACCGTATCCGTCCGCCAGAAGCGGACATGGTGGCGCCGGTCGGCACTGTCGCCGACCGGCTTTTCGAAAGCGAGTTGCTGGGCGCGGCCCTCGAACAGCAGGCGGCTCATCGGCGCGTCGGGATAGGGCCGGGAAAACAGGACGCTTTCGCCGATGTCGATGGCGGTCCTCAAGGTGACGGCGTCGGCGGTGTCCCAGCCGGCGACGGCGAAAGCGTGCACCAGCTCCTTCTCCGTGCCGACCAGGCCGATATTGATGGGGTCGCCGGGAATGCCTTGCGGCGTGTGGGTGACCATCTCGAAGCGCTGGTTGCGAAAGCCGCGATCGCGGTATGTCCAGAATTCCGGCGCGGCGACATAGGCGAGCGCCACATACCCGGCCAATAAGGCCGGTATCCAGATCGCAATGCGTCGCCGAAGACTTCTGTGGGTCATCTACTCACTGTCTCGTTGCGGCCACCATGCCTTCGTCATCCTAGGGTCTACGCTGCGTCGCTACGCTCCTTGCTCCGCCCTAGGATGACGAAGCATGGGTTCCGGCTAAACTCCATCGTCTTTGATTGCCGTGCTCTACCGGCAGGCGCGATAACCGTTCTTGCGGTTCTTGATGTCGAAGTGGAAATGGTTGCGGTGATCGTAATTGTAGCCGGGGCCGAGCACGGTGGTGAAATACTGGCAGCCGTCGGCGCGCACATTGTTGAGGAAGCCCCGGGTGCGGAAGGCGAACAGCCCGGGCTTGCGCACGTCGATGTCGTCGCCATTGTTGAGTTCGATGCTCATGACGTCGAGTGCGTTGCCCTTGCCGTGCTCCGACAGCACGCCTTCACCGGCAATGTTGCGGCAGGAATAGCTGGAGCCCTGGTGGATGGTCCTGACGCCGGAGAAGTAGCGCCAGCGGGCGGAGGGAACGAGTTCGTTCTTCGTCCAGGCGGCGAAGGTGGCGGCCATGTCGCAGGTCAGCGTCGCCGCGGGTTTCATCTGGATGCCGCCGATGGCCGAGACCTTGACCGGATAGTCGATGCCGCACTGGCCCTCGTGGATCGGTGCCAGGTCGGTGTAGGCGACATCGAGGCGCTTCAGCTGCTGGCGGCAATCGGCTTCGCTGGCTGGGATCTGCTCGACCGGCGACATCGGCTCATCCATCCGCGGATAGGCGGCCTGCGTCATATAGGGATTGGACGGAACAAGCTTCTGCATGCCCGTATATTGCGGCACGGCCGCGGTCTGCGAGCCGACATCGACGGCAGGCTGCAACGACAGCACGCTGCCGGTGTTGCAGGCCGAAACCGCGGCCAGTGCAAGGCTGGCGGCCAGCAACACAGCAGGTTTCAATTGGCGTGCGGCGAGGAAAACGGCGCGAAATGTGCCGGCCATTGGCGGAATCCCAATTCTGGATATCCGGCATTTTAACGATCAAGGGTAAAGAAAAACTCAGCGCCCGCGTTCACGCCTGCGGCTGAAATGCGGCGGAGGTTCCGCTCACTGGCAAAACGTACCGCCATGCCGGCGCGGTTCGAGATCGAAATGAAAATGCAGCGCGTGGTCGGCGTCGGCGCCGGGGCCGAGTACGGTCTTGAACGGGCCGCAGGCGGCCTTGCGCACCGCGTCGAGGAATTTGCCGTCCTTCTCGGGCGGTGCCGGGCCAACCTCGATCGTCTTGCCGTCGGCAAGCGTAAAGCTGGCAATGTCGAGCGCGTTGCCGAAAGCATGTTCCGACAGTTTGCGCGTGCCGTTACGCGGCCGGCAGATGAAGGCCGACGCCTGGCCGATCGATTTCAGGTCGGCGCCGAATTCGGCTTTCGCCGCCGGCTGGATGACGTCGGCGGCAAAACGCGCCGCCGCCTCGGCCATCGGGCAGTTGAGTTCGGTGCCGGGGGCAATCGCGATCGACTTGCCGAGCGTCTTCAGCACGATCGGGTAAGGGATCGAGCAGCCGATTTCGGGGTTGCTCTCGGCTTTGTGCTCCTCGAATTCGACGCCGAGCGTCTTCAGGCGCTCGCGGCAGGCGACTTCCTCCGCCGGCATCTTGTCGGCGGGAAGATCGGCCGAGCGTGGATCGGGCAACATCTTCTCCTCGTCGGCCGCATCGGCCGGTTTTGGCGTCGGCTGAGGGGCGACGGCCGGCGGCTGAGGCTCGGGCGTCGTGGTGCCCGGCTTTGGCGTCGGTATTGGCACCACGGCTGGCGGCTCTGGCTCGCTTTCCGTTTCGGCTGGTGGAGGTGTCTGGCTTTTCCGATGGGCCTCTTCGTCCTTGAGCAGATCGGGGTCCTTGAGCAGACCGGGGTCTTTGAGCAGATCGGGGTCTTTGAGCAGATCGGGGTCCTTGAGCAGATCGGGCGCTTCGCCGTTCTTTGGGCCTCCAGCGTTCCGGTCTTGCGTCTTTGGAGCGTCGACCTTTGGAGTGTCCGCCGGACGTGGCTCGGGCACCGGAACATCGGCGGATGGCTGGGCATCCTGCGTTTTCCGCGGTGCTGGATTTGGCGCCGGATGCTGCCTGGCCCGCGCTCTCGACTGCCGCTTGCCTCGCGGGTTCAGCGGCTGATCGGCCCGCTGTGTCAGCGGCTGCTCCACGCGCGGGCTTAGCGGCCTGTGATGTTTGTGACGATGTTTGGCCTCGGCCGGCATGACCAGCAGAGCCGTGACGGCCATCGCCGATGCAATCATCCTGGATCTACGGGAAGAGCTCAGCTTTGCCATCACCCACGAAACGGCGCCGGTCGGCTGAAGTTGCCTGGACAGGCGCTTCGACCCGATCACAATCGGTTACCTCCGCGTTACGCGCCGATCGCTTCCAGTCCCTCTTCCAGCAAGTCGGCGAGCAGCGGCATGCCGAGCAGGTATTTCGCCGTGCGCTTGTTGGCCCGCTCTCGCGCCGCCGCCACCGCGTCGGCCCATTCCGAGGCGTCGTAGTCGCCGCGGCCGACCCAGGCCAGCGCGATCAGCTCGGCCGCCTCGTCGATATTGAGGTCGTTGATCAGCTCGCGCAGCTCTTCCTCGGTGAGGTTTTCCGAGCTTTCCTCGGCAAGGCCGTCATGGTGGTGGTTGTCATGCCTGTCGCCGTCGAACTCGACCTCGTGTTCGGCGCCGCCGGCATAGTCCTCATTGACGGCCGCGCTCAGCGCCTTGGCCTTGAGAATGAACAGCCGCACGGTGTCGGGGCCGATCGTGAGATCCCAGTCTTTGTCAAGCCGCCGCTGCACGGGCCCTCTCCGTGGATCAGTCTCATTCGAGGGCGATGATACCGGATTTGCGGCATCCGTCACCTCATGTTCTCCAGACGGGCTTTTTCCGGGATGAAACGCGGACCGCTCGGCGTTAGTGTTGCATTGTCACACCCTCAGGAGGTTTTCCATGCATAAAAGAATGCTGATCCAGGCAGCCGCCGCGCTTGTCGCCGTGCAGTTCCTTGCCGTTCCGGTGTTTGCGGCCGGTAGCGGTGGCGGTAACGACCAGACCGTCACCCAATGCAAAAAGGGTGAAGTCTGGGACAAGAAGAAGCAGAAATGCGTGGCGCCCAAGGAAGGCATGCTGGACGACGACAGCATCTATGATGCGGGCCATGCGCTGGCGATGGCCGGCCGCTATGACGAGGCGATCTCGGTCCTCGTTCTTGCCGCCAACAAGCAGGATCCGCGCATCCTCAACTATCTCGGCTACTCGCACCGCCATTCCGGCCGCGTCACCGTCGGCCTCGGCTATTACGAGGAAGCGCTGCGGATCGACCCGAATTACACGCTGGTGCGCGAATATCTCGGCGAGGCGCATCTGCAGATCGGCGACCTGGCCGGCGCCCAGCAGCAGCTGACGGAGATCGAAAAGCGCACCGGCAAGGGTTCGCGCGAATACGGCATGCTGGCCGAGCAGATCGAACATTTCATGAGAAGCTGATCGGGCTTCATGGTTTCGAAACGGCCGCGAGCAATCGCGGCCGTTTTTTGTTCGCTCCATCCCACAGCCACCTTCGCTGACAAAAGAAGGGATGATTTTTGCAAAACCGATTTTTGAGCGTGAAAAGCCCGCAAAGATTGCTATATTCAGGGAAATTGCGGTGAAACGGTTCCGTTAGCCCGAGGCTGCCGGACCGTTTTCTTTTTATACCCAACGACAAGGCTTCCCCCGAAACGCGGGGGCGGCGGCAGGAAAGGTCAGGCACTATGAACAAGGTCCCGATGACAGGCGAGGGGTTCGCGTCATTGAAGGAAGAACTGCGCTGGCGCCAGCAGGAAGAGCGGCCGCGCATCATCGAGGCGATCTCCGAGGCGCGCTCGCATGGCGACCTGTCCGAAAATGCCGAATACCATGCCGCGAAAGAGGCGCAGAGCCTCAATGAGGGCCGCGTCAACGAGCTCGAGGATTATATCGCGCGCGCCGAGGTGATCGACGTCACCAAACTCAGCGGCGACAAGGTCAAGTTCGGCGCCACCGTCGTGCTGGTCGACGAGGACACCGAGGAGAAGAAGACCTACCAGATCGTCGGCGACCAGGAAGCCGACGTGAAATCGGGCCGCATCTCGATCTCCTCGCCCATCGCCCGCGCGCTCATCGGCAAGGAAGTCGGCGACGCCATCGAGGTCAATGCGCCTGGTGGCGCACGCGGGTACGAGATCGTCCAGGTGCAGTTTATTTAGGACCCTTGATAATTCTACTCTGGCGGCCAACTAGCCCGGTTTTCTGCGCTTCCGGTGCTCAGGTACTTTAAAGTACGCTCCGCTCCGGTTCTCGAAGAACCACGCTATTTGACTCGCCAGAGCGAATTCTGAAAGGTCCTAAGCCGGCGCTTGTAATTTCAGTGCCAACAGTTTCTCCGCCTCAGCCACAACCTCGGTCGGCGTCACGCCCCCGCCGGCTGGCGCCAGCAAAGTCGACGCATAAGGCCCACGCGGCCCGGTCAAGCCCGGCTCAGTCGCCAAAAACACCGCGACCGTCGGCAAGCCGAAAGCGCTGGCGAGATGGGTCAATCCCGTATCGGCGCCGATGACCAGTGTCGAGCGCCCGAGGATGGCCGCGATGTTGGCCAGCGGCGATTTCGGCACCACGACCGTGGATGGCACGGCCTTGGCGATCGCCTCGGCCACCGTCTTCTCACGCTCGTTCGACCAGGTGGTGACCGGCGTCATGCCGCGCTCGACCAGCAGGCGGGCTGTTCCGATCCAGTCCTCGACCGGCCATTTCTTGTCCTCGCGGCTGGTGCCGTGCAGCAGGAAGGCGGTTTTGCCGTCGATGCTGGCCAGACTGCCGGAGGGTGGCACAATGCCGGAGTCGAGGGTCGATAAATCGGGCTGATAGCCAAGCGCCAACCCGAACAGCCGCCGTGTCCGCTCGATGGCGTGCAGGTCGCGCGGCACGGCGTGGGTGATGTCGTAGAACAGCGTCGCCGAGGGTTCGCGCGCACTCGACCGGTTGAAGCCGGCAATCGGCGCACGCGCCTGGCGCGCCACCAGGGCCGACTTCAGCAAGCCTTGCGCATCGATGACGAGGTCATACCGGCAGGCGCGCAAAGCACGGCGCAAGGCCGCCGCCTCGCGCCAGGTGTTCGTGTCGAAAAGGGTCTTTCGCCAGCGCCTTATCGCCACCTTGTGGATGGTGCCGATCGCCGGATGCAGTGCGACGATGCCGGCAAAGGCCTCCTCCACGCACCAGTCGAAAGCGATATCGGGCCGTGCGCGGCTGGCATCCTCGAGTGCCGGAAAGGTGTGGATGACGTCGCCCATCGACGATGTCTTGACGATCAGCACCTTCATGCCGCGGCCGGAAGTTCCAGCAGCCGGTCGGCCGCCGCGGCGACCTGCCGGACTTCCAATGTCTTCAGGCAGTTAAGGTGGCCGAGCGGACAGATTTTCCGGTGGCAGGGCGAACAGGACAGGCCGAGCCAGACCAGTTCGCGTCGCTCCGCCAGCGGCGGCGTATTTTCAGGCGAGGTCGAGCCATAGACGGCAACGATCGGGGTGCCGACGGCGGCCGCGACATGCATCAGCCCGCTATCATTGGAGACCGCGAGCCTTGCCGCCGCGATCAGGTCGATGGCGTCCTCCAGCCGTGTCTGGCCGGCGAGGTCGACGACACCGGGGGCAAGGGCGGCGATCTCCGCCGTCACGTCGCGGTCGTTCTTCGAACCGAACAGGGCGACCTTCAAGCCTTTGCCCATGAATTCGCGGGCAAGGCCGGCATAGCTTTCACTTGGCCAGCGCTTGGCCGGACCAAACTCGGCGCCGGGCATGAGGGCCACGAATTCCCGCTGCGCAAGACCGAAACGGTCGAGCAGGGCGGCTTGGTTTTTTGGATCCACGGTCAGCCGGGGCGCGCGGAAACTGCCGCCCTGGGCGAGCCCGAAATAAGCCTGAGCGGTGCGCCGTTTCACGGCATCGGGCAATGGCACGATATCGGTCAGCAGGCCGTAGCGCATTTCCCGAAGGTGGCCGAAACGACGCGGAATGCGGGCAAAGAACGGGATCAGCGCCGACTTCCAGCTGCCCGGCAGGACGTAGGCCATGTCGTAGCGGCCGCGCAGCAGGCGGCCGAAGCGGCGGCGATGGCTGAATTCGAGCGCGCCGGGCTGCAGCGGAAAGTCGATCTGCTGGCGGATTTCGGGCATGCGCTTGACCAGTGGTGCCGCCCAGGCGGGCGCCAGCACATCGATCGCGGCGTCGGGATGGCGTTCCTTCAGCGCCGAGAACAGGCACTGCGCCATCACCATATCGCCCACCCAGCGTGGGCCGATCACGAGGATCGTTGGGCTTTCAGCCATTCGACATAGTCTCTGACGCCGGTTTCTACTGTGCGGAATTGCCCGTTATAGCCGGCTGCGCGCAAGCGGGACATATCAGCCTGGGTAAAACTCTGGTAGCTGCCCTTGAGATGGTCGGGGAAGGGGATGAACTCGATCTCGCCCTTGCCCAGCGTGTCGATAACCGTTTCGGCGATGGCGCGGAACGGCTGGGCGTGCCCGGTGCCGCAGTTGAAGATGCCGCTCGCGCCGCGCTTCCACAGCCACAGATTGACGTCGGCGACATCGCCGACATGGATGAAGTCGCGGCTCTGTTCGCCGGGTCCGAAGCCGTCATGGGCACCGAACAGCTTCGGATTTTCACCGCGCTCGACCTGGTTGAACAGATGGAAGGCGACCGAGGCCATGGCCCCTTTGTGCGCTTCGCGCGGGCCATAGACATTGAAGTAGCGCAGCCCCGCGACCTGCGAATGATCGCTGTCGAACACCGTGCGCCTGACATAGTCGTCGAAGAGTTTCTTGGAATAGGCATAGACGTTGAGCGGCCGCTCGAGCGCAGCCTCCTCGCGAAATTCGGTGCCGCCACCATAGACCGAAGCGGAGGAGGCGTAGAGGAAGGGCACGCGCAGCGCCTGGCAGCCATGCAGCAGCCGTTTCGAATAGGCGTAATTCACCTCCATCATGAACTTGCCGTTCCACTCGGTGGTGGTCGAACAGGCGCCCTGATGGAACACTGCCTCGATGCGGCCGAGCGAGCCGGCCTCCATGCGGGCCAGGAAATCGTCCTTGTCGAGATAGTCAGCTATCGTCAAATCGGCCAAGTTGGCGATCTTGTGACCGTCGGTGAGGTCGTCGACGACGAGGATGTCGTCATGGCCTTCCGCATTGAGCGCGGCGACGATGTTGGAGCCGATCATGCCGGCGCCGCCCGTGACGATGATCATGAAGGCCTCTGGTTGCTTGCGATTCCGGCCCTTATAAGGGAGGCTGGCCGGGCTGTCGACAAAGCAGGTGATTGCGCCACAGTGGCGCCGCAAAGCTTCCACTCAGTTGGCGCCTGCTGGGGCTGACCCACGACAAGGGGACAAAAATGCCGTCGACCGAACTGCTGATCGCGTTTTTCGCCACCACGGCGATCTTCGCCTACATTCCGGGTCCCGCCATGCTCTACGCCGCCGCGCAGACGATGGCGCGTGGGCGTTGGTCGGGGCTGACGGCGGCACTCGGCATCCATCTCGGCGGCTATGTGCATGTCTTCGCCGCCGCCGCCGGCTTGTCCGTGCTGTTCCACGCCGTGCCGCCGCTCTACGTGGCGGTCAAGCTGGTCGGCGCGCTTTACCTCATCTGGCTCGGCATTTCGCTGTTTCGCAAGCGCGTAGAGGGCGACGTGGCGCTGCCGGCGATCGAGCGCAAATCGGCCCGCCGGGCGTTTTTCGAGAGCATCACCGTCGAGGTGCTCAACCCCAAGACCGCGATCTTCTTCATGGCATTCCTGCCGCAGTTCATCGATGCCTCGGCTACCTTGCCGGTCTGGCTGCAATTCGTCGTGCTGGGTACGATCGTCAACCTGATGTTCTCCTCGGCCGACATCGTCTGCGTGTTCCTGGCCGGCCTCGTGATCGGACGGCTGCGGCGTTCGAGCCGGGCGCAGCGCCTGATGCGGCGGGCCGGCGGCGCGGTACTGGTCGGGCTCGGCGTCCACGTCGCCCTGCAGAAAACCTGACCTGTCCGGGTTTGCCTCTGCCCCTGCCGTTGCGCTGTGCCGAATTGCGGTATATCGGCAGGCATGACCGGCCGGCCTCGCAAATCTGGTGTTTCGACCTATCTGAGATCGGCGTTTTCCGCGCGTGGCAGATGACATGATCAAGCACAATCCGCCTTCACCCGAGCCCCTGCACCGCGCCATCGCGCGCTTCGGCGACGTCGCCGTGCTGGTGGCCGGCGACCTCATCCTCGACCGCTTCGTCAATGGCGTCATCGAGCGGATCTCGCCGGAAGCGCCGATCCCGGTGCTGCATGGGCGGGGCGAAAGCTCGGCGATGGGTGGCGCCGGCAATGTCGTGGCCAACATCGTCTCGCTTGGCGCACGCGCCGTTCCGGTCTCGGTGATCGGCACTGATCCCGCCGGCGACAGCCTGGTGCGGATGCTGGGCGAGCTTGGCGCCGATACGGCGGGGCTTCTGCAGCAGCGCGGCCGCATGACCTCGTCGAAGAGCCGCTTCAGCGCCCTCAACCAGCAGGTGCTGCGTTTCGACGAGGAAGAGATCAAGCCGCTCGGCGAGGCCGAACGGGGGGATCTGGTCCGCCGTTTCCGGGACGCGTTGAAACAGGCGGACATTGTCATCCTGTCCGATTACGGCAAGGGCATATTGCTGGACGGCGTCGCCGCCGAACTGATTGCCATCTGCCGCGAGGCGGGCAAGCCGGTGCTGGTCGACCCGAAGGGCCGCGACTATGCGCGCTATGCCGGCGCGACCGCCGTCACGCCCAACCGCAAGGAGCTTGGCGAGGCCGTCGGCCATGCGGTGTTCGCCGATGACGAGATCGTCGCGGCGGCACGCGAGCTGATTTCGGCGCACGGCTTCGACTTCGTCGTCGCCACCCGCAGCGAAAAGGGCATGAGCGTGGTCGGCCCCGACGAGGCACGCCACATCGCCACCCAGGCGCGCGAGGTGTTCGACGTCTCGGGCGCCGGCGATACCGTGATCGCGACCTTCGCGCTGGCGCTTGCGGCCGGTGCCGATCCTGTCGCCGCGGCCTCGATCGCCAACGCCGCCGGCGGCGTCGTGGTCGGCAAGCGCGGCACCGCGCGGCTGAGTGTCGAGGAACTCACCGGCGCGCTGTTCCGCTCGCACGGACCGACCGCGCACAAGGACGCCATCCTCGACGCTACTTCGGCCGCGCGCATGGTGGCGGGATGGAAGGCGGAAGGCCTGAGCGTCGGCTTCACCAATGGCTGCTTCGACATCCTGCATGCCGGCCATGTCAGCCTGCTGCACGCGGCGCGCAGCCAGTGCGACCGGCTGGTGCTCGGGTTGAACAGTGATGCCTCCGTGCGGCGGCTGAAAGGGCCGGGCCGCCCGGTCAACGACCAGCATGATCGCGCCTGCGTGCTCGCCGCGCTCGCCTCGGTCGATGCCGTGGTGGTGTTCGAGGAGGATACGCCTTTGGCGCTGATCGAGGCGCTTCTGCCCGACATACTGGTGAAGGGCGCCGACTACACGATCGACACCGTGGTCGGCGCCGATGTGGTGCGGAAGGCGGGCGGCCGCGTCGTGCTGGTCGACCTGGTCGCCGGCAAGAGCACCACTGGCACCATCGGCAAACTACGCGCCGGCAGCGCCACCAACTGAGGGATCTCATGTCCGAATTGAACGATTATCTGGTCCGCTCGGCGGCCGCCATCACCGCCACGGTCGAGCGAGATTTGACCAGCGAGATGGAACGAGCGGTGAGCGCCGTCGTGTCGGCGCTTTCCTCTGGAAAGGCATTGCTGGTCTGCGGCAATGGCGGCTCGGCCAGCGACGCCATCCATATCGCCACTGAACTGGTCGGCCGTTTCCTGAAGGAGCGCAAGGCCTACAATGTGATTGCGCTGCCGGCCAACGCCGGGATGCTGACCGCCTGGGGCAATGATTACGGCTTCGATACGGTGTTTTCGCGCCAGGTCGAAGCGCATGGCGCTGCAGGCGGCGTGCTTTTGGCGATCTCGACCAGCGGCAATTCGCCGAGCATTCTCGCCGCGGCCGAACAGGCGCGCATGATGGATATGACGGTGGTCAGCCTGACCGGCGATACCGGCGGCAAGCTGAAGCCGCTCACCGACATCCTGCTCAACGTACCCTCGACCTCGACGCCGATCATCCAGCAGGGCCATTTGTGCCTCTATCATTATCTGTGCGAGGTGGTCGAAGCGCGCCTGTCGAATGGCTGACAGGATCGGGAAGCCGCACCCATTGACCGAACCGGGCCTGTGGGTGGAGCGGATAGGCGGCCGGGTTTTCCCGGCACGGTCGCCGGCGCTGTTCCTGGACCGCGACGGCACCATCAATGTCGACACGGACTATCCCAGCGATCCGGCCGAGATCGAGCTGAGGCCGCAGATGCTGCCGGCGATCGCCGCCGCCAACCGGGCCGGAATTCCGGTCGTCATGGTCACCAACCAGTCCGGCATCGCGCGCGGCTATTTCGGCTGGGGCGTTTTCGCATCGGTCAACGGCCGCGTGCTCGATCTGCTGCGCGGGCAGGGCGTGTCCGTCGACATGGTGCTGGCCTGCGCCTATCACGAGGCGGGCGTCGGGCCTCTCGCTGTAGCCAATCATCCGATGCGCAAGCCCAATCCGGGCATGCTGATCGAGGCGGGCAGGCGCCTTGACCTTGACCTCCAACGCTCCCTGATGGTCGGCGACAAGCTGGCCGACATGCAGGCGGGCCAACGCGCGGGCCTTGCGCAGGGGTGGCTGGTCGATGGAGAGGCGGCACTTCAGCCCGGCTTCGCCATCAGGCGCTTGCATGACGACCACGATCTCGGCGGCCTGCTCGCCGCCATCGACGCGCTCGGATCGTAGGCCCTACGCCTGGTCGTTGCGCTGCGAGGCTTCGTAGAGCTTGGCCTCGGTGGCGAAGGAATAGATCATCACCGACATCGAGTAGACGAAGCCATGGCGGCCGCACAGGAAGTAGCGCTTGGCCAGGTAGAATTTGAGGAAATTGCCGAACGGCGATAGCACCAGCCGCACCAGGCCGGGCTTCTTGCCTTTCTCGACCAGCGAGACCGCCTTGAGGCCGGAATAGGCGTTGGCCCTGGCAAGATCCTCCTCGACCGATATTTCACGGCGATGCAGCAGGACACCGTCTTCGATCGTGTCGGTCTCGCCCGGCACGCGAACGGATTCATGCACCCGCGCGGTGAGATCCATGGTGGCGCCTTCCCTGCGGAAAAGCCTGAGCAGCCTGTTGTGCAGCACCCAGCGATGGGCATAGCCGTAGCCCTTCAGCCAGTCGCGGCGGCGCATGTACCATCCGCTGGCCTTGCCGCCGGCCGCCTGGGTGATGGCCACGATCGACTGCCGCAACCGGTCGTCGACGCGCTCGTCCGGGTCGATCGAAAGACACCAGGGCTGGTTGGCGTGGTCGAGCGCGAATTGCCGTTGGCGGGGAAAGCCCGGCCAATCATTGTGCAGCAGCGTTATCGGATAGCCCTTTGCGATATAGCTTTCAATGCATTCGACGGTGCCATCCGTCGAGCCGGAATCAACGATGATGATCTCGGCACAGAAATCGATGCTTTCCAGGCACGGGCCGATCATATCGGCCTCGTTCACGCAGATGATGAGCGCCGAGACCGGACTTGCAAAACGGGTCATGGTCCCCTTCCCATGGCGGATTATCTCGGAATTCACGCTGCTCGTTCCATCTGTTCTCAAGCAATTCCGGGCGGAAAACCGTTACACACCCTTCCTGGAATTGCTTGAGAAACCAGTCAAGCGCCCAGTCGAGCAGTGAAGTCCGGCAGAGCCGTTCAGCCTTGCATACCGGCGTCTTTCGAATACCAACGCGGCGCCGATGTGGCGAACGCAAGGAATTCGCCCAGCGCACGGGCGTTCGCCTGGCCTCAGGGGCGTTCGAACGACACCAAACCCTCATCCTTGACGCGGCGGATGGTGAGCGCCGTGCGCACCGTGTCGACGTTCGGCGTCGAGGTCAGTTCCTCGATGACGAAGGTCTGGAAGCTGCCGAGGTCGCTGGCCACGCAATGCAGCAGGAAGTCGGACTCGCCCGACACCATCCAGGCATCGCGCACGATCGGCCAGCCTCGCGTGCGCTCGGCGAAAATGCGCAGTTCGGCATCGGCCTGATGATGCAGCCCGACCAGGCAAAAGGCGACGACATCGAGGCCGAGCGCAGGCGCGTTGAGCAGCGCGCGGTAGCCGCGGATGATGCCGGCTTCCTCCAGCCGCTTGACCCGGCGCAGGCAGGGCGGTGCGGAAATGCCGACGCGGTTCGAGAGCTCGACATTGGTCATGCGCCCGTCCGCCTGAAGCTCGCGCAGGATCTTCCAGTCGATGGCGTCAAGGTCGGCCTTGAGGGGCATTGGGGTTCTCGATGATCAGTGGCGCAAGAATCTTTCGCGATTTTGTAATTAAACGACTTTTGTGGCGAAGCCAGCCCTCGTCGACGCGATTTTAGAGAGGTAACGAAAGCGCTCGTCGCGCGAATATCCGCGTGGGCCGAAGCTTTCCGGGGACGACGGTCCGTTCGTCTTGCTGGCGTGGCTGGCAGCCCTTACATTAAGCGCGATATTCCACGTCTTTTTCCAAGGCACACCCGTGTCCGCCCCGCAGAGGCTCCAGATGATCACCAAGCATGCGCCCGTTCTCATCATCGGTTCCGGTCCGGCCGGCTATACGGCGGCGGTCTATGCCGCGCGTGCGATGCTGAAGCCGATGCTCGTCGCCGGCCTGCAGCAGGGCGGCCAGCTGATGATCACCACGGATGTCGAAAACTATCCCGGCTTCGCCGATCCGATCCAGGGGCCGTGGCTGATGGAGCAGATGCTCAAGCAGGCCGAGCATGTCGGCACCGACATCATCAACGACATCATCACCGAGGTCGACCTCAATGTGCGGCCGTTCCGCGCCAAGGGCGATTCCGGCACGACCTACACGGCCGATGCGCTGATCATCGCCACCGGCGCGCAGGCCAAGTGGCTGGGCATTCCGACCGAGCAGGACTTCATGGGCTTCGGCGTTTCCGCCTGCGCCACCTGCGACGGCTTCTTCTATCGCGGCAAGGATGTCGCGGTGGTCGGCGGCGGCAATTCGGCGGTGGAGGAGGCGCTCTATCTGTCCAACCTCGCCAAGAGCGTCACCGTCATCCACAGGCGCTCGGACTTCCGTGCCGAGCGCATCCTGCGTGAGCGGCTGTTGAAGAAGGACAATGTCCGCGTCATCTGGGACACGATCGTCGACGAGATCACCGGGCGCCCCGGCAAGGCACCGCTGCCGCCTTCGGTCGAGGGGCTGAAGCTCAGGCATGCCGTGACCGGTGCCGAGAGCCACCTCAAGGTCGACGGCGTCTTCGTGGCCATCGGCCATGCGCCCGCGGTCGAGCTGTTCGCCGGCAAGCTGAAGCAGAAGCCGAACGGCTATCTGTGGACAGCACCGGATTCGACGCGCACCGACGTGCCTGGCGTCTTCGCCGCCGGCGACGTGACGGACGATATCTACCGGCAGGCGGTGACGGCGGCGGGGCTCGGCTGCATGGCCGCGCTCGAAGCGGAAAAATATCTGGCCGGCATCGAGGTGCATCGCGAGGCAGCGGAATAGGCGGCTCGCAAAACTGTTAGAAAATCGGCTTAGAAGCGCCGTGTAAAAGCCTGATTTTTCATTCAAACGCCAACCGGAACGAGGGGAAATCATGGCGTTGGACTGGGACAAGCTACGCGTGTTTCACGCTGCGGCGGAAGCGGGGTCGTTTACCCATGCGGCCGAGACCCTGCATCTGTCGCAATCGGCGATCTCGAGGCAGGTCAGCGCGCTCGAACACGATGTCGGCGTGCCTCTGTTCAACCGCCATGCACGCGGCCTGGTGCTGACCGAACAGGGCGAGATGCTGTTCCGCACGGCGCATGACGTGCTGATGAAGCTGGAAACCATCAAGTCGCGGCTGACCGAGACCAAGGACCGGCCGTCCGGCGTGCTCAGGGTAACGACGACCGTCGGCCTCGGCGCCGGCTGGCTGACCGAACGGGTGCAGGAGTTCATCGAACTCTATCCCGAAGTCAGCCTGCAGCTGATCCTTGCCAATGAGGAGCTCGACCTCACCATGCGCCAGGCCGATTGCGCCATCCGGCTGCGCCAGCCGCAGCAGCCGGACCTGATCCAGCGCCGCCTGTTCACCGTGCATTTCCATCTCTACGCGGCGCCATCCTACGTCGCCAAGCACGGCAAGCCGGGCTCGATCGCAGAGTTGAGAAGCCATCGCATCGTCACCTTCGGCCTGCCCGTGCCGTCGCATCTGTCGGAGTTGAACTGGCTGGAGACGGTCGGCGATTTCGAGAGCGGCCAGCGCGTGCCGTCGCTGCAGATCAACGACATCCTGTCGATCAAACGCGCCGTGCAGGGCGGCGCCGGCATCGCCATGTTGCCGGACTATGTGATCAGCAAGGATTCCGGCCTGGTGCAGCTGCTGCCGGAAACCGAGGTGCCGTCCTTCGACACCTATTTCGCTTATCCCGACGCGATGAAGAACCAGGCCAAGCTGCACGTGTTCCGCGACTTCATCATCGCCAAGGCCAGAAGCTGGTCCTTCTGATCCAAGGTCAGCTCCGCGAGCCTATTCTTTCCAGGGCGTAATCCGCGGCAGCCAGCCCGGTACGTTGCGGCGGTAGGCTTCGTATTCGGCGCCATAGCGGCCGGCGAGCGTCGGCTCCTCATAGAGCCTGACGAAGGTCACCATGGCGGCCGCCGCGATTGCCGCGTAGGCCGCGATCGACCAGCTCGAGAACAGCAGCGCCTGGCCGAGAATGATCGACAGCACGGCGACATACATCGGATTGCGGACATGGCGGTAGATGCCGCCGATCACCAGCCTTTCGGTCGGTGCGACAGGGGCGGGCGTGCCCAGCCCCTCCAGCGCGAAGCGGGCGAAGGCATGCAGCAGCACGGCGGCGGCCGCGACGATGAGCACGCCGCCGGCGAAGACAAGGCCGGGCAGGGGCGACCATGGCAGGCCCCAGCGAGCGCTGAGCAGCCAGGGGATCAGCCCGGCGACTACGCCGGGGGCCGCAATCAGGAAAATGCCGCTGCCGGCAATCGCCGAAAACCTGCGCATTGGTTGATCTCCGCTTGACTGCCTTTGAATTAAACCGCTGCTGCCTCATTCCACATCATCAGTGTTTTTCGGCATTTGGGGAGCAGAATCGGCCAGGATCGGCGTTTTCGAGACGACAATGACCCGAAAGCGAGCTTCATTTTCACGATTCTGCTGGTCCTATTGGCTTCTGGAACGGGTTGGACCACAGCCTGTGCCTTTTTGCATGCGTGTGTTGCAAAATAGATGCTTGTTTCTTGGGCATGATGAGCACATATATAGATCATCTCCTGGGCGCGTTCTCCTCCCATTAGCGCCCTCGAGTGTTCCCCTCTGGAGGTTAGCCTTAACAGGCACTTCCAATCAAACTCAGCCGGATCTTCATTGATCCGGCTTTTTTGTTGCCTGCATGCCAATGGGATGGCTGAAAAATTCACCAGAATTGCCGCGTAACAGTGTCATGTAACCTCTGGTAACATGACAAGGACACCCCTCATCTGCTAAATGGATCATAGGACGCGGTGTGGTTCGGACGGGAGATGGGGGCATCACTCGGACGGCCCGGGCTCAGGCGGCTACCGCGTCCGAACCTTTTCCCGCCGAAGCGCGGCGATCTTGCACGCGGCGGACCTGCCGTTTTTCCTCCCAAGAAAACGGTCCGCAAAACAAAACGGCGTCCGGCCCCCCCGGGCGTCGTTTTTGGTTTGTGCCCCCCTCGATCCTTCGAAGGGGGGCGCTTCACATGCATTCCAAATCGGCCACAGGGCGAAATCAGGCGGCCTTGCCTTTGGCGTTCATCGCCTCGTCGGCGAGACGGCCAGTCAGCTCGGCCATATGGTCGAAGGCGGCCCGGTAGCTGGCAACGCCTGAAGTGGCCGACCGCAGCTCGATGATCAGATCACCGATCTCGGCCTGCGGCATGGTCGCCTCGACGACATCCCATCCAGGCCAGTCGGGCCGCGCGTCATAGCCGAGGATCTGGCCGCGCCGTTGCGGGATCAGCGCAATGATCTTCGACGTCGCGTCGGACGGCGTGACGATCTCGACCTTCATCACCGGCTCCAGAAGCACCGGCGAGCAGGCGGCCATGCCTTCCTTCATGGCGAGCTTGGCCGCCATCTGGAAAGCCATGTCGGAGGAATCGACCGCATGGTACGAGCCGTCCGACAGGTTGACCGCGACGTCGACAACGGGGAAGCCGAGCGGGCCGGACTTGAGGTAATCGCGTATGCCTGTTTCAACCGACTGGATGTAGGTCTTGGGCACGACGCCGCCGGTGATGGTGTCGGTGAACTGGAAGCCGGAGCCGCGCGGCAGCGGCTTGATCTCGATCACCACATCGCCGAACTGGCCGTGGCCGCCCGACTGTTTCTTGTGGCGGCCGCGCTGCTGCACCGGTTTGCGGATCGTCTCGCGATAGGGCACCGCCGGCGCATGGCCCTCGACCGGGATCTGGTTCTTGCCCTCCAGCCGCTCGCGCACGACGCGCAGATGCATCTCGCCATGGCCAGACAGCACGGTCTCGGCCGAGTCCTGGTTGTGGTGCAGGCTGAGCGAGGGATCTTCCTCGGCCAGGCGCTGGATGGCGGCCGACATCTTGACCTCGTCCTTGCGCTCCTTGGGGCGCAGCGCGAAGGCGAAGACCGGCTGCGGCGGCTCGACATCGAAGAGCTGTTTGGCCCCGCCCTTGGCTGAAGTCAGCGTCTGGCCGGTCTTGACCGCGTCCAGCTTGCCGAGCGCCACGGTATCGCCGGCCCTGGCGGCGGTCAGCTTGACCTGGTCCTTGCCCAGCATCCTGTAGATGCCGGAAACCTTGGCGGTGTCGCCGCCGGGCAGCCATAGTTCCGAGCTGTCGGCGACCTGGCCGGACAGGATGCGCGACACCGACAGCTTGCCGCCATGCGGCGTGTGGATGGTCTTCATCACCTGGACCACCGCCGCGTTGCCGTCCGGGGCGCCGAGCCGCTTGCGGGTCGCGTCGATGTCGGGCGCGTCGTGGCGGATCGTCTTCAAGAGGCGCAGCACGCCATTGCCTTTCTCGGCGGTGCCGATCAGCACCGGCGTCACCGCGCCGTCGCGCAGATCGGCGGCGAGGTCGTCGAAGATCGCGTCCTTCGGCGGTTCGATCTCTTCCAGTAACTGCTCCATCAGCTGGTCGTCATGGTCGGCCAGCGTCTCCAGCATGGAGAAGCGGGCCTCCAGTTCGCGCGCCTTGTCGTCGCCCGGTATCTGAGCCACCTCGCTTTCGGCATATTCGCGATAGATGTAGGCGCGTTCCAGCGCCAGATCGATCGAGCCGATGACGACGCCGTCCTTGCGCAGCGGGATCTGACGCAGAAGCAGCGGCGCGGCACTTGTCGGCTGCAGCATCTTCAGCGTGTCGCGCACGCCCGCGATCGCCTTGTCGACCTTGTTGAGGAACAGGATGCGCGGCACGCCGAGATCGTCGAGCTTGCGCATGATGAGCTGCAAAGCGGGGATCTTCTTTTCGTCGGCCTCGGCCACGACCACCGCGACATCGCAGGCGGCCAGCACCGGTTCGGCCTCGAAGGAGAATTCGATCGACCCGGGGCAGTCGATGAAGGTGAACTGTTCGCCCATGAATTCGGTGGTGGCGATTGACGCCTCGACGCTCATGGCGTGGGCGCGGGCTTCGGGCGAATGATCTGAAACGGTATTGCCAGAGGAAACCGGGTTCTGGCGGGGAATGGCGCCGGTACGGGCCAATATGGCTTCGAGAAGTGTCGTCTTACCGCTTGCGAAGGGACCGACTATGGCAATGCATTTCGGTCCCGTGCGTCGTCCTCCGGCGCGATTACCCATGGCTGACCTCCACTCAGGCGTTTTCCTGGGGACCGACTGGCATTCATGGTTCAGGCCAAGGTCAATCGGTCCTGAGCGGCGGCCGGCCTGTTCGACCGTCGCGGGCGGGCCTGTTTCGACCTGCCCGCGATTATCGTCCCATTTGTTTGCCGGGAGGGCAAGGAAAATAGGAGGCCGGCGGGGCTGGCCGGCTCAGGCGCTGAGCGCGAGCGGTTCGACCGAGCGGCCGGCAAGCAGCGCGGCGGTCCCATGCGGGCAAGGTTCGTGGTCAAGAAAAAATCAGGCCTTCGTCCGAGCGAGGTGACCCGGCCGGTTGCGTCCGGGCCCATCCGGGCCGAGAATGCATTTGACTTCAAGGGGCCGGCGCCTCGCCAGCTCCCACCAACTCCAGGGACAGACGATGAAGATCATTGCTTGCGGCAGCGTGCCGACCATCATAGCCCCGGACAAATACTTCACCGGCCGGGTTCTGCAGACGCCGATCATCGAGACGGAGGCGCCGGCGCGGCTCAGGGCCACGTTGGTCAGTTTCGAGCCCGGCGCGCGCACCCACTGGCACACGCATCCGCTTGGCCAGACGCTTTATGTGACCGCTGGCGCCGGCCTGGCGCAGACATGGGATGGACCAATCCAGGAAATCAGGGCCGGTGACGTCATCTCATTCGAGCCTGGCGAGAAGCATTGGCATGGCGCGGCGCCGAAATCGGCGATGACGCATATCGCCATGCAGGAGGCGCTTGACGGCATCCATGCCGACTGGCTGGAAGCGGTGACGCCGGCGCAATATGGCGGCTGAGTGCTCAGCCTGGATTGACAAAACCCGGCGGTAACGCCTGAAAGCGGCGACGCCGGGTTTGTTTCGGACTTACCTGATCAGGTCAGCGATGCCGTGAAGCGCTGGATGCGCGTGCAGGCTTCCTCCAGCAACGTCTCCGAGGTGGCGTAGGAGATGCGGAAGTTGGGGCCGAGGCCGAAGGCCGAGCCGAACACCACCGCGACGCCCTCTGCCTCGAGCAGTTCCGAGCAGAAGGTCTCATCGGTGTCGATCAGCTTGCCGGCCTTCGTCTTCCTGCCGATCAACTGGGCGCAGGACGGATAGACATAGAAGGCGCCTTCCGGCGACGGGCACGTGATGCCGCGCGCCTGGTTGAGCATCGATACGACGAGGTCGCGCCTGCCTTGAAAGATCGCCTTGTTCTTGGCGATGAAGTCCTGCGGGCCGTTGAGCGCCTCGACGGAAGCCCATTGCGCGATGGTGCAGGCGCCAGAGGTCTGCTGGCCCTGGATCATGTCCATCGCCTTGATCAACTGGACGGGA
Source organism: Mesorhizobium sp. Cs1299R1N1 (assembly GCF_037179655.1). Taxonomy (NCBI): domain Bacteria; kingdom Pseudomonadati; phylum Pseudomonadota; class Alphaproteobacteria; order Hyphomicrobiales; family Phyllobacteriaceae; genus Mesorhizobium; species Mesorhizobium sp. Cs1299R1N1. Next base: position 156,929 of record NZ_JAPYKR010000003.1, read on the forward strand.
CCGGCGGCATAGCCGATACGCCAGCCGGTCATCGCATAGGCTTTCGAGACACCGTTCATGGTCAGCGTGCGCTCGTAGAGCCTGGGCTCGACCTCGGCGATGGTCTTGAAGACGAAGTCGCCATAGGTCAGGTGCTCGTACATGTCGTCGGTCAGCGTCCAGACCTGCGGATGCTTCAACAGCACATCGGCCAGCGCGCGCAATTCGGCCTCCGTATAGGCCGCGCCCGACGGGTTCGACGGCGAGTTCATCAAGAGCCATTTGGTCTTGGGCGTGATCGCCTTTTCCAGCACCGCGGGGGTCAGCTTGAAGCCGTTGTCGATCGAGGTGTCGGCAAACACCGACGTGCCGCCGCAGATCGCCACCATTTCGGGATAGCTGACCCAGTAGGGGCGAGGGATGATGACCTCGTCGCCGGGGTTCAGCGTCGCCATGAAGGCGTTGAACAGGATCTGCTTGCCGCCGGTGCCGACGATGGTCTGCTCGGGCCTGTAGTCGAGATTGTTCTCGCGCTTGAACTTCTTCGCGATCGCCTCGCGCAGCGGCACGATGCCCGAAACCGGCGGATATTTGGTCTCGCCACGGCGAATGGCCTCGATCGCCGCATTCTTGATGTTGTCGGGCGTGTCGAAATCAGGCTCGCCGGCGCCAAGGCCAATGATGTCCCTGCCGGCATTTTTCAGCTCGCGGGCTTTCTGCGTCACCGCGATGGTGGCGGAAGGCTTAACGCGGGAAAGGGTGTCGGCAAGAAAGGCCATGACCTTTTGTCTCTCCAAAGGATCGGCGCGGCCAGGAGCGGCCGCGGCGCTTCTCATGTCGCAACATTCCCGTCAGTGCAAGCCTTGTCGGCTGGGCCAGGTGGGACGGCGCCGTCAATGAGGCGTGATCGGCAACAATAAATTCATTAACGGGCGGTAGAGGCTTGCATGGCAGGATCGCCGTTCAATTCCGCCTGGTCGCGGAGCGAGGAACCCTTGTCACGCAGCATCGGACTTGCCCATATCATCCGTCATGATGACGGCACCTCGAGCGGTGTCTGGGGCATTTATACGCTGCAAAGCGCCTTCCAGCCGATCTTTGCCTTCAACGAGGGCAAGCTGTCGGTCGCCGCCTTCGAAGGGCTGATCCGCCCATTTCGCGACGGCGAGCCGCAATCGCCGATGACCTTCTTCTCGACATGTCCAGCGGCCGACCGCCTGCATGTCGAAGCGCTGACCAGAACACTGCATCTGCTCAATGCCGGCGCCTGCCTGCCGCGGGAGGCATCGATCTTCGTCAATTTCGACCCGTCGGTGTTCACCGAGCGATCGATCGTCGACAACGCCTTGCGTGACATGCGGCTGGTGCTGCACGAAGCCGGTATCGATCCGGGCCGCGTCGTTTGCGAGGTGACGGAGCAGAGATCGGCATCGCAGGAGACCCTGCACGGCTTCGTCGCCGCGCTCAGAGCCAACGGCTTCCGGATCGCCGTCGACGACTATGGCGCCGACGATTCCGACATCACCCGCGTCAAGGAGCTGAGCCCCGACATCGTCAAGTTCGATGCGCACTGGATCACGCAACTGATGGAATCGGGCGCCGGTTTCGCGCTGCTGACGTCGATGGTGAGGAGCTTCGAGGACCAGGGCATCCGCACCGTGTTCGAGGGTATCGAGGAAGGCTGGCAACTGGAGCTGGCCGAGCGATCGGGCGCCTCGATGGTCCAGGGTTACGTGCTGGCCCGTCCCGAACTGGCGCCGACGAGTTTCCGCGCTTTCGCAAAGAGCAGTCCGGAACCTGCCTCCGCCGCAAGCCATGCGTCCGCTCCCGTCACCGCGACGCCGCGCAAGGGGCGGCCCGCAAAAGCCTTCGGACGCAGGGTATCGCCATGAGCGTCGAGCGGCGGCGCACCATGGGCGATGCGATCTTCGCCGACGAGATCGGCATCGAATATGGCGTCCATGGCGACTTCCGCCTGCGCAGCGCCTATCAGCCGATCTACGCCCCGCGCGGCGGCAGCTTGCAAGCGGTGGCCGTCGAAGGCCTGATCGAGCCGCACCGCGCCGGCCGGCCGGGGTCGCCGCGGATGTTCTTCGACAGTGTCGCGGCTTCGGACCGGCTGTTCGTCGAAACCATGTGCCGCGTGCTGCATCTCAGGAATTTCCACAATATCGGCGTCGACGGGCTCGACCTGTTCTTCAACTACAATCCACTGGTCAACGACCATGCTGGACGGGCGCTGGCCGAGATCCGGCTGATGAGCCGGCATCTCGACGAACTCGGCCTGGCGGCAGCCATGCTGGTCTGTGAAATCACCGAACAGGCGGCGGACGATGCGCTGCTGGCAAGGCTGGTTCGTGAAATGCGACGCGACGGCATCCGCATTGCCATCGATGATTTCGGGACCGGCCATTCGACCGAGGAGCGGGTGAGCCTGCTTCAGCCCGACATCGTCAAGATCGATGGCGGCTGGTTCGCTGAATTCTGCCGCCACGCCGCCGCGGAACGCTTCTTCCGCCCGCTGGTGTCCAGCCTGCACGACCGCGGCGCAAAGGTGCTGGTCGAAGGCATCGAGCAGCCCACGCACCTGCGTGTCGCGCTCGAAGGCGGGGTCGATTTGCTGCAGGGTTTTCTTCTCGGGCGTCCCGCGCTTGCCGGCACCATCTTCAACGAAGAGCCGCTTGCGGTCGACGCGCTGCTGGGCTTCGACAACAAGGTGGTGCCGTTGCATAAGCGGCGTTGATGGTCGCGCCAAAAGAAATCACTGGTTGAGGATGGCGCCGCTGCGATAATCCGCACGCAGAAGCAGCGCTCCGGGGAACGGCAATGATACTCTACAGCATGATCGACAGCGGCAATTGCTATAAGCCGCGGCTGCTGATGGCCAAGCTCGGCCTCGCCTTCACCACTGTCGAGGTGAGTTCCCATACCGGCGATACGCGCAAAGCCGATTTCGTCGCCAAGAACCCGAACGCCATGGTGCCGCTGCTGGAGCTGGACGATGGCCGGCGGCTGGCCGAATCCAACGCCATCCTGCTCTATCTCGCCGAAGGCACGCGCTTGCTGCCGGCTGACAAATACGAGCGTGGGCTCGCCTATCAATGGCTGTTCTTCGAGCAGTACAGCCACGAGCCCTATATCGCGGTGCGCAAGGCGCTGCTGACCTTTCCCGAACGCGCCGCCGATGCCACGCCCGAGCGGCTGGCGGTGACGCTGGAGCGCGGTAACAAGGCGCTTGGCGTCATGAACACATATCTCGAAAACAACGACTTCTTCGCCGGTGCGTTCAGCATCGCCGACATCGCGCTTTATGCCTACACGCACACGGCGGAGCAGGGCGGCTTCCAGCTCGACGCCTATCCCGCGGTGGCCGCCTGGCTCAGCCGCGTGGAGGCGGACCTGGGGCATGTGCCGATCGAGAGGGTACCCTCAACTACTTGAGAAGGCGGTCATATTCGGCGTGGGTGCCGATCCGGAACCAGACGAAGTCGTCCTGGTCGCGGATAGCGACTGCGCGGTGTTGAGATCAATTCGCGCCGACCAGTAACGGCCGACCTGTTTGAAATGCAGCGATGGGTAAAATGGATCGGCGCGGAGTTTGGCAAAGCTGGTGTCTGCCTTCGCCTGAATTGCCGAGGATAATTTGCCATGTGCCTCCCAGAAAAAGGGAGCGGCAAAGTGATTCAATGGGGCCTGGTCCGACCGGCGCGATGATCGGCCAAAGCTTGTGCGGCAAGCTTGTCCAGCCGGCCTGCCTTGGCATCAGCTTCAATCTGCTTGTCCCATTGAGCGGCCCGCAGCGCCTCAAACCAGGCGGCAAACGCCTTCAGTTCTTCCGGGCTCAACTCGGTGATGGATTTTTCGATTTGTTCGAGCTTCGTCATGACGGAAAGGTACCACCATTGGGCCTATACCACCGCCCGCGCCGTTGGGCGCGATCTGGCATCCAAAATCCAGACAAATAAAAAGGCGGGATGAATCCCGCCTTCCCATTTCGGTAGCCTGATCGGGAGCGTCCGGTCCGGGCTGGCAGCTATCTGCTGTTCCAGCTTGTCGGGTCTTTTCACTCCGGCGCGCTTCTCGCGCGACCGTCAGTACATCCGTGACTTGCCGCGCGCCCCGAACTCTCGTCCGGCGCGCGCCATTTTCAAAATCAGGCTGCCTTGCTCAGAGAACCAGCGGACGACTTGCCAGTGCGGCGGTCCTGCTCGATCTCGAAGTTGATCTTCTGGCCTTCGACCAGGGTCGACAGTCCAGCGCGCTCGACAGCCGAGATGTGGACGAAAACGTCCGCGCCGCCGCTGTCAGGCTGGATGAAGCCGAAACCCTTGGTGGCATTGAACCACTTGACCGTTCCAGTTGCCATATAAATAGTCCTTCACATTTGCTTTGGTATGACCAGACCGAAGTCCAGCCGGTGTGCATCGAGATTTTGGAGATAGACGTCAGCAAACGCGAAGATCGCGAGGCCCGGATCGATCGGCCGAAATATCAATGGGGCTGATATAGGCTGCTTTCGCACAAAAAACAAGACTGCGTGAAAAAGCCGTGATCGGGGCCGCCCAACGGCCGCCCCAATCTGGTGAAACCGTGGCGCAAGATCGCGCCGTCCCCGGGCGGCGGATCGAGGGGAGGGACCATGAAAACCATCCTGCTTGCCGCCTGCCTCACGCTGGTGGCCGCCCAGGCGCAGGCGATCTCGCGCTACGACCCGACGCGTCTGAGCTGCGGCAAGGTCCAGTCGACGATCGCGCGCCAAGGTGCGGTCATCCTGCGTTATCAGTCGACGCGGGTACCGGGGCTGCCGCTCTACGACCGCTATGTCCTGAGCCAGCAGTTCTGCACCATGGGCGACGTGAGGACGCGTGCCTACGTGCCGAGCGCCGACACCAAGTCCTGCCCGGTCTATATCTGCAAGCGGCCGGACAATGAGCGTTTCAGGCACCGGTTCATCCGGCGCCATTAGGGGTGTATCGATATTCAGGTGGATGCCGGCCTGCAAACAGCGACTTTTGGCGCTTCCCGTGCCGGAAGCGGTTACTGCTCTCAAAACCCGAAGGACACCTGCGCCGGCGGCGGCGGGCCGACGCGCACGCCTTCCATGGCCAGCATCTTTTCCTTGGTGACCGAGCCGCCGGGCGCCGAGAAGCCGCCGATCTTGCCGCCGGCGGCCAGGATGCGGTGGCACGGGATGACCAGCGGCACCGGATTGGCGCCAAGGGCCGCACCGGTTTCGCGTGGCAGGCCGGCATGGCCGGCGCGCTTGGCGAGTTCGCCATAGGTGGTGGTTTCGCCATAGCTGAGTTTTCGTGCCGCGTCGTAGACGGCGAGGCGGAAGTCGTCGATGCCGTCGAGATCGACGGGAAAGCCGGTGAAATCGACGTCCTCGCCCGCGGCATAAGCCTTGATCGAGGCGATCAGCTCGACCACCCATGACGGCTGGGCAGTGGAGGCGGAAACGCCGGGGTGGCGCATCAGCCGCCGCTCCACCGCTTCGCGGCTGCGTTCGGGCAGGCAGAGCCGGATCAGGCCCTTTTCGCTCCAGGCGATGCCCATGAAACCGATCACTGTTTCTAACACTGCGTGGCCAGCCGTGATCGAAGATGCCGTTTTCATGCTGAGCTCCTTTCCACAAAGCGGCGGAATCCGGGATTCCCGCCGGTACATATCAGGAACAATATGGCATCGCTGCCTGCGTCTCGCCACCCGAAAACCACCAGATGGCCCCGATTGCTACCCAAGAATCGCTGGTGTAAGGGAAATCTTAATAACCCGACAAACCGGACTCCGAGCGCGGCTTGCCAGCAAAACAAACCCTTATCGCCATCGGCGTGATCGTGGCGGCAGCCGGCATGAGCGGCTGCACCTCGACCTCGCAGATGAAGGCCGCGCCGTCCCTAACCGAAACCGCGACCACGGCAGGCAACGATGCCGGCTTCACCGTGCCGCTGCCGGACACGGTTTCGGTGCTGCCGCAATCCTCCGGAATCACACCGGTTCAGACCGCTGAGTTGACCCCGAGCCCGGCTACGCCCGCACTCGATCCGGCCGTCCGGCCGGCCGCGGCGACCGCCGCCTTTGCCGGGGCGACCCCAACCTCGCCGGCTATGCCCGCGGTGATGGCCGCCAGTGCCTGGCAGGCGCCGCCGCCTTCCAAGGCTGGCCAGCCGATCGAGGCGGCCGGGACCTACACGACCGCCGGGCTTGTCATGCCGGCGGTTGCCAAGGGCGGTCAGAAACTGCCCGGCGTGCAGCAGGTGGCCTATGTCGTGCCGCAGAACCCGGCCGCGCTGGTGCAGTTCCCGTCGGCGCCCGTCGAGCCGGAGCAACATGCGACCGGCATGCGCGGCGACGTCGACCGGCTGATCGTCAAATACGCGGCCTTCTACCAGGTGCCGGTGGATCTGGTGCGCCATGTCGTCAACCGCGAAAGCACCTTCAATCCCAAGGCCTACAATAACGGCCATTGGGGGCTGATGCAGATCAAGCATGCGACGGCGCGCGGCATGGGCTATGACGGGCCGGCCAAGGGCCTGTTCGACGCCGAGACCAACCTCAAATACGCGGTCAAATATCTGCGCGGCGCCTGGCTGGTGTCGAATGGCAACGCCAAGAAGGCCGACTGGCTCTACCAGACCGGCTATTATTTCGACGCCAAGCGCAAGGGCCTGCTCGAGGCGACCGGCCTCGGTGTCGACCGCAGGCGCGGGCGTCTTCAGCCCGACGCCTGAGCGCGATGCCCGAACCGCGCCCGCCGGCTCCAAACGACATCCGGCTGCGCAAAATCCTGGATGAGACGCTGGTTGCGCCGCACTGGCCGGACGGCTTTGCCATGCGCTGCTTCGGACATGGCGACGCTCTGCCCCTGCATGCGTTGCTGGGCGAAGTGTTCGACGATGGCACCGACGGCCCCTTCGACGAATGGTGGCCGCGCATTTCCGAAGACCCCGAATTCGACCCGGCGTTGTGTTTCCTCGTCATCGATGCCAAGGGCCGGCTGGCGGCTGCTGCACTGTGCTGGACCTCGGCGTTCGTCAAGGACTTGGCCGTTCATCCCGAGGCGCGCGGCAGAGGGGTCGGCGAGGCGCTGATGTGGCACGCATTCGCCATTTTTCGCGACCGGGGTGCCGCCCATGTCGACCTCAAGACCAATACGCTCGAGAACACCGCCGCCGTGCGGCTCTACGAGCGGCTGGGCATGAGGCCCGTCGCCTGGGAAGGCTGACCAGCGACGCTGATCGGTGCCGTCATCGCCACCGGGGATGGCCTGTTCGGGAACCCAAAGCGCTGCTCCGCATTCAATGAATGGTGGGGTCTGACCGGCTGCCGGCGCTGTGCGCCGCCGGCTGCCAAGGGAGATCCACCGATGAAGGTTTTCCACGCATTGCTGGCGTTGAGCGTCGCTGCCGTTCTCGCGACAGGTTCGGCGCGCGCGGTCGAGCTGTCGATCGTGTCGGGCGACACCGGCAACGGCATCAAGATGCTGCGCGAGATCCTCGACCGCTATGAGAAAGAGAGCGGCAACAAGGTCACCATCGTCGCCATGCCGTCGTCCGGGACCGACCAGTTCGGCCAGTACAGGCTGTGGCTCGCTGCGGGCAACAGCGATGTCGACGTCTACCAGACCGACGTCATCTGGGCGCCGCAGCTCGCCAGCCAGTTCGTCGACCTGACCGAGGCGACCAGGGATGTCGTGGCCAAGCATTTCCCGTCGATCATCCAGTCGCAGACCGTCGACGGCAGGCTGGTGGCGCTGCCGATCTTCACCGATGCGCCGGCGCTCTACTACCGCAAGGATCTGCTCGACAAATACGGCGCCAAGGTGCCGGCCACCTGGAAGGAGCTGAGCGACACAGCCCGTCTGGTGATGGACAAGGAGCGGGCCTCGGGCAACAGGGATATCTGGGGCTTCGTCTTCCAGGGCAATGCCTATGAGGGGCTGACCTGCGACGCGTTCGAATGGGTGGTGTCGAACGGCGGTGGCCATATCGTCGAGCCGGATGGCGCCATCTCCATCAACAACGCCCGGGCGGCGGCCGCGCTCGACATGGCCAAGGCCTGGATCGGCACCATCGCGCCGCCGGGCGTGCTCGCCTACCAGGAAGAGGAATCGCGCGGCGTGTGGCAGACCGGCAATGCGGTCTTCATGCGCAACTGGCCCTATGCCTATGCGCTGGGCAACAGCCAGGGGTCACCGATCAAGGGCAAGTTCGACGTCGCGCCGCTGCCGGCGGGCACGGGCGAGGGCGCCCGGCCGGCGGCGACGCTCGGCGGCTGGAACCTTGCGGTCTCGAAATATTCCAGGCACCCGGATGCGGCGATCGAACTGGTCAAGTTCATCGCCTCGCCGGCAATGCAGAAATACCGCACGCTCAAGACCGCCAACCTGCCGACCATCCAGGCGCTCTACGACGATGCCGACATCGCCAGGCAACAGCCGATCATTCCGCACTGGAAAGAGGTCTTCCTCAATGCCGGGCCACGACCCTCGGCGGTGACCAGGAACAAGTACAACGAGGCGTCGAGCCAGTTCTGGAACGCGGTCCACAAGACCTTGTCCGGCGAGGGCAGCGCCGCCGACAACCTGGCCGACCTCGAGGCGACGCTGACCCGGCTGAAAGGCAAGGGCTGGTGAGCGCGCGACCGGCCGCCGACCGGCGCCCAGGCTCGCGGCTGATGCGCCAGCGTGTGCGCTCGGCATGGCTGTTCCTGACGCCGATGCTTCTGGTGCTCGCCGCCGCTGCCGGCTGGCCGCTTGCGCGCACGGTCTATTTCAGCTTCACCGATGCCTCGCTGTCCGATCTCGACGCCCGCCAATGGGTCGGCTTCGCCAATTATGTCTCGGTGCTGCGCATGCCGAGCGGGCGGGTCATCTACGACGGGCTGCTTCTCGATCCGGTCTGGTGGGGTGCCGTGTGGAACACCGTGCGGTTCGCGGTTGTCTCGGTGACCTGCGAGACGATCCTCGGCATGGTCGTCGCCCTGGTGCTCAACGCCGAATTTCGAGGCCGCGGCGTCGTCAGGGCGGCGATCCTCATCCCCTGGGCGATCCCGACCATCGTCTCGGCCAAGATGTGGCAGTGGATGCTGAACGACCAGTTCGGCATCATCAATGTCGTGCTGATCAACCTCGGGCTGATCGACCACAAGATCGCCTGGACCGCCAGCGCCGACACGGCGATGGCGGCGGTGCTGATCGTCGACATCTGGAAGACGACGCCCTTCATGGCGCTGCTGATCCTGGCCGCGCTGCAGATGCTGCCGCGCGAGATCATCGAGGTCGCCAGGCTCGACGGCGCCAATCCGTGGCAGATCTTCTGGCGGGTGACCTTGCCGCTGATCCGCCCGGCGGTGATGGTGGCGGTGATCTTCCGGGCACTCGATGCGCTGCGCATCTTCGACCTGGTCTATGTGCTGACGCCCAACAACGCGCACACCAAATCGATGTCGGTGTTCGCCCGCGAGAACCTGTTCGAGTTCGACAAGTTCGCCTATGGCTCGGCCGCCTCGACCCTGCTCTTCCTCATCCTCGCTTTGCTCACCATCCTCACCATCCGCATCGGCCGGATAAGCCTGGAAGGAGGCCGCTGAGATGTGGCTCCTGAAGCGCATAGCCTTCTATCTGCTGATCGGGGCGATCGTTCTCATCGCGGTGTTCCCGTTCTACTATGCCATCGTCACCAGCCTGAAATCGGGGACCGCGCTTTTCCAGGCCGATCTGTGGCCGAAGGCGCCCAGCCTCGGCAATTATCGCAACGTGCTGGCCGAAGGCGCGTTCGTGCACAACCTCCTGAATTCGCTGATCGTCTCGGGCGCGGTGGTGGCGCTCTCGCTGTTCCTCGGCGTCACCGCCGCCTACGCGCTGGCGCGTATCCGCTTTCGCGGCCGCTCGGCATTGCTGTTCGCCATCCTGTCGGTCTCGATGTTCCCGCAGGTGGCGGTGCTGGCCGGGCTGTTCGAACTGGTGCGGATGTTCGGCCTCTACAATTCGCTGTTCGCGCTGATCTTCTCCTACATGATCTTCACCCTGCCGTTCACCGTCTGGGTGCTCACCGCCTTCGTCCGCGACCTGCCGGTCGAGGTCGAGGAGGCGGCGATCCTCGACGGCGCGACGCCGTGGATCATCATCACGCGCATCTTCCTGCCGCTGATGTGGCCGGCGCTGGCGACCACCGGACTGCTGGCCTTCATCGGCGCGTGGAACGAGTTCCTGTTTGCCCTGACCTTCACCTCCAACGATGCGCGGCGGACCGTGCCGGTGGCGATCGCGCTGCTCTCCGGCAATTCGCAGTTCGAAATCCCCTGGGGCAACATCATGGCGGCCTCGGTGATCGTCACCGTGCCGCTGGTGGTGCTGGTGCTGATCTTCCAGCGCAAGATCGTCTCCGGCCTGACCGCCGGCGGGGTCAAGGGGTGAGGCAGTCGCGGGCGCGTAAAAATGTCGGAACCGGTTACGGCGAAACGTCCTTGGGTCGTAGAGCACCCTGCCGGGACGCCGGCGCGACGACTTGAAGGAGCCGATCATGATCACCTTTCCCAACGAAACCGCCAAATACCGCACCGCACGCGAAAAGCTGCTGAAGAAGGAAATCGAGTTGCGCCGCGCCATGGAAGCCGTGGCCGAGGCGCGCCGGGCGCTGCCGCCGGGCGGGCTGGTGCCGCAGGACTATGTGTTCGATGGGCTGGATATGTCAGGCAAGACCGCGAAGATAAAACTCTCGGAGCTGTTCGCGCCCGGCAAGGACACGCTGATCCTCTACCAGATGATGTTCCCGCGCCACCCGCAGGAGACGCGCGACGTCGCGACCAGCGGCGGCACGGCGAAGCTCGCGCGGCCCGACCAGCCATGCCCGTCCTGCACGGCGCTGCTCGACCAGTTCGACGGCGCGGTCGGCCATCTCGAGGCGGCCGGCTTCAACTTCGCCGTCGTGGCCAAGATCGCGCTGGAAAACCTTGTCACACTCGGCCGCGATCGCGGCTGGCGCAACATGCGGCTGGTGTCTTCGGCCAACAACAGTTTCAAGCGCGACTACAACGCCGAGGATGCCGACGGCGCGCAGATCCCGCTGCTGTCGGTGTTCCACCGCGACGGTGACGGGATCAGGCATTTCTGGTCGTCCGAACTCGGCTTCGCGCCTACGGAGCCCGGCCAGGACCCGCGCGCCATCGGCACCTGCGAGATCCTGTGGAACCTGATGGATTTCACCCCGGAGGGCCGGCCGAACTGGAACGAGCAGCTGCAATATGGCGACGCCTGCTGCCACTGAGAGGCCTGGCGCAACTTCGTCTCGCCTGCGACGTTTGGAATCCCGAGGGAACCATTCCGATCGGAGATCCCAGATGAAAATCCTCCTGACCGTGGCCGCCGTCGCGCTGACCGCCGTCGCGCCCGCAGCCCTTGCCCAGACGAACGGCACCAATTCGAACGCGGTCGCGCCCATGTTGCCCGACAGCAAGGTCGACACCCCGACCTTTGTCGGCACCGTGCCCAGCGCCAATGAATTCGAGATCCAGTCGAGCAGGCTGGCCGAACAGAAATCCGCCTCGGCGGACGTCAAGGCCTTCGCCGGCCAGATGATCAAGGACCACACCAAGGCCGGCGAGGACTTCAAGCAGGCGCTGAGCAAGGGGCAGACCACCGCCTCGATCAAGCCCGCCGGACCCGCGCTGCAGCCCAAGGACCAGCAGATGCTGGACCAGCTGAAAGGCGCCAGCGGCAAGGAGTTCGACCAGAAATACGTCATGATGCAGACCGAGGCCCACAAGCAGGCGGTCGCCCTGTTCAGCACCTATGCGAAATCCGGCGACGACCCCGCGCTGAAGGAATTCGCCAAGAAGACGCTGCCGACGCTGAAGGAGCATGAGAAGCACGTAAAGGAGCTCGGCGCGGCGCATTAGGGGGATCCAGCTGGCGCTCTACGGCGCCCCCCTCTGTCCTGCCGGACATCTCCCCCTCAAGTGGGGAGATTGGCAGCTTCGGTGCCGGCTCTCTTTCTGGCAATGGTTGAAAATTGGCGAAGGCCGCGATGACAGCCAATCTCCCCACTTGAGGGGGAGATGTCCGGCAGGACAGAGGGGGGCGCCGTAGAGCGCTACCGCAACCATCCTGCCACTCCCCTGACAAACCCCCACCCCGCAAGGTGGCCCTGTGCCTCCACGCCCCATGCGCTAGACTGCCGGCATCACCCGGGAGCACCCCATGCCCAAGATCGACCTCGCATCCGTGCCCGTCCGCAAGGGCTCCGGCTATCCCCCGCCCTTCGACGCCCCTTGTGCCGACCGCATCCGCCGCCGCCTTGGCGATGCCGGCGGGCTCACCGATTTTGGCGTCAACCTGGTGAATTTGCCGCCGGGCGGCTGGTCGAGCCAGCGCCACTGGCACAGCCACGAGGACGAGCTCGTCTATGTGCTGGAGGGCGAACTGGTGCTGGTCGAGGACGGCGGCGAGACGCTGCTCAAGGCCGGCGACTGCGCGACCTTCGCCAAGAATAGCGGCAATGGCCACCACATGATCAACCGCTCGTCGGCCACCGCGCGCTACCTGGAAGTCGGCTCGCGCAATCCCGATGATGTGATTACCTGCTCGGATGTCGACATGATGAGCCCGAGTTCGGACGGGCGGTTCCTGCACAAGGACGGCACGCCCTATCCGGGGCAAGGGTGAAGGCAGGAAGAAGCGCGCTGGCGTTCCGCCCGAGTCGGGATAAGCTGCCTATAACCGCAGGAGTCGGCGCAAGCCCCCTCATCCGGCCGCTTCGCGTCCACCTTCTCCCCGCTGGGGAGAAGAGCTTGGCGCTGGCGCTCGTAATCTCCTCTCCCCTCGGGGAGAGGTCAGCCGAGCGAAGCGGAGGCTGGGTGAGGGGGCCTTGGCGCCAGCTTGGCCAACAAGGGAGCACCACCATGAAAAAAGAAGTCATCGAAGTACCCGTCATGTCGGACAAGGTGCGGGCGCTGGGCCTGCCCTGTTCGACGGCGGTGAGGGCCAACGGCTTCGTGTTCATCTCGGCGACGCCGCCGGTGGACATGGTGACCGGCGAGATGGTGCGCGGCGACATCGAAACCCAGACAGACGCGTCGCTGAAGGCGCTGAAACACTGCCTGGAAGCGGCCGGCACCTCGCTGGAAAACGTGGTAATGGTGCGCATCTACGCCGTCAACTCCGGCTTCTACAACGCGATAAACAGGGTGTATGCCCGGTATTTCAACGTGAACCCGCCGGCGCGCAGTTTCGTGCCGGTGGCGTCATGGCCGATGGAGTTTGATATCGAGATCGAGTGCGTGGCGGTGGGGTGACCACTCGCTTCAATAGAGTCGGGTCTTGCCGTCCCTGTCGATGATCTCGTGCATCTCGGCAACGCCAAGCGCCAGCTTGCCATGCGAGACCATCGCCTACGGCGATGGTCTCGCGAACTAACTCCGGAGAAACAGGCAAGAATCTCTTCTTACTTCTTTAGAGAATTAGAAAGTAGCTTCCTCTTTCTCTCGTGCTTATCATTCAATTCTTTGATAAGTCTCTTTATAACTTTTGCCAAGTTATTTACGTACCCAACAATTCCAGCTTTCTTTGCAAGCGAAGCTGATATCTTTGTAGATTCTAACAACGAAATCCGTGATTCATCAATTATCTTCTTCGGAAGACTTTTCCACCACTCTGCATCTCCGTGGATATAAACGTTAAATAGATCCACTTGGTAGTGCTGAGTCAATTGTTGAATAAGCTTATAGTTGCATTCAATCACCGGTGCTTGCTTCGAAAATCTAGCCCATGGAACTATGACGTAGGGCTCTTCTTGTTCGCCGTCGCCGTCGCTATCTGCTATCTTGCCTACAACATAATACGGCGCCAGTATCTCTGCCATGGCCTTTATACTCTTGGCGCCATCGATCGCTTCATCAAGGGCGCTCAGACGTTGAATAAGGTACTTCCGTTCAAATTCCTCACTATCGATGTCAATGAACATTTGTATACATTCGTTAACATCAGAAGACTCTTTCACAATAAAATCGATAAATTCGTATGATTCTGGAATGCTTCTTTTTGACAAGAAAAGAGCAGTAAAATATTCCTGGAACGATCGATGTATGAATGAAATTGTTTCCCCTTCCTGGTGCATTATGCATATATTCTTTAGGATATCATGCTGGAAATCCAAGTATTTTAGATTTGAATCCTCGTATTGGATGGCCTTTTCCGAATACCTCCTTAGGGATGACTCATCAAAGCTGTATTTTTTGTCAACGTAGCTCGTGAAACAAAACGTCATGAAAATTCGTTTGAAGTCATCAAGGTCAAGCCCGGTAGCAAATTCTCTATGATACTCCGCTTTTGTGGTGTCATGCTTTCGGAAAAGCACATCGAAGGCTGTGCCGTAAAACACGTGCATCTTAGATGGGATGTCCTGAAACTCACGAAACGTCAGAAGCATCATCGATGCCAGAAGAGGATTGGACAAAAGTTTCTCATGGGATTTGTAAAGCCCACCTTTTATCATCTTCAGAAAAGATGCCTTGTCCTGCACATCGTAGTCTATTCTCTCTATCATACTTTCTACTTGATCTATAGAGAGAGGAGAGACGCTGTATTCTGAAAATGTATTCCAACCGAGGAAGCGATTTATGTCTGGCCTGGAAGACAAAACGATAAAGGTTTCGGGGTAGTCCTGCGCTATTCGTAATATTTGTTTCTCTGCCGTCGCCCGGTTCCGCGTGGCGATTTCATCGAATCCGTCCATCACCAGCGCAAAGGCGCCACTTTTTAAGGCGGCCTGCACCGAGCGTTCTGTTACAAAGTGGTTGAACGGAATTAATTGCTGAGTTATATATGAGACTATATTTTGTTCTTGAAAGTTTATATATCTAAGCTCTATGAATATAGGCACCTTCTTTAGCGATGAGTCCTTCGCCCAGGTGCTATATATATGTTTCATCGTAAACGATTTTCCAGCCCCTAAGGTGGCTGTAATAACAGAATGTTTGGATCTTTTTCCAAAGTCAGCGATATATTTGTCAATGCCGACTATTATATTATTTTGTCCGACTAAGTTAGTCGGCTCGTAGGCTTTTTCCAGTGAAACTGGATGATTTGTTGAAATTAGAGTCTTTACGTTTGAGCATATATGAAGTTTTGTTGCTATATATTTCTCAAATCCCACCGAGTATCTAGCTGAAAGAAAACTAACACCTTCCTTTGAGTTCTGCATTATCCCTAAGAAGGTCTTCTCAACCAATTGTGCTATTGATTTAGATACTCCGTCATTCACCCCTTCACCAAATGCATCCGACACGATTTTCCCCACCCTTAGAATTGTTGCTTCAAATTCAACCCCACCTTAGTTATGACCTTGGCACTGCTTTTGTAAATGGAGGTTCCGCACTTTTCAATCGGTCGTGAGCCCTACAGATTGCTCCCTTTCGGGAGTAAAGTCTCTGACTGGCAAGTTACGGGTTTCAAGCAAAATACTCCTGCAGCGGCCGCACCTCCAGGCTCCCCGCCTTTAGCGCCGCGATCGCTTCCGCCACGGCGGCCGCGCCCGACAGCGTCGTATAATACGGCACCTTCTGCATCAGCGTGGCGCGGCGCAGGGACTTCGAGTCCGACACTGCCTTCTGACCATCCGTCGTGTTGAAGACGATCTGGACCTGGCGGTTGCGGATGGCGTCTTCGATGTGGGGGCGGCCTTCCAGGACCTTGTTGATCTTTTCCGCCACGACGCCGTTTTCGGCGAGGAAGCGTTGCGTGCCTGAGGTGGCCAGCACCTTGAAGCCGAGGCCGGCGAGGCGCTTGACCGCCGGCAGGATGCCCTTCTTGTCCTCGTCGCGCACCGAGACGAACAGCGTGCCGGAGCGGGGCAGGTCGACGCCGGCGCCGAGCTGGCTCTTGGCGAAGGCGAGGGCAAAATCGCGGTCGAGGCCCATGACCTCGCCGGTCGAGCGCATTTCCGGGCCGAGCAGGATGTCGACGCCGGGGAAGCGGGCGAAGGGGAAGACGGCTTCCTTGACCGCGATGTGGCCGGGGTTGCGCGGGTCGGGCATGGCGCCGTAGTGGGAGAAGGCGTCTTCCAGCGTCTCGCCGGCCATGATGCGGGCGGCGATCTTGGCGATGGGACGCCCGATTGTCTTGGCGACGAAGGGCACGGTGCGTGATGCGCGCGGGTTGACCTCCAGCACATAGACCGTGCCGTCCTTGATCGCGTACTGCACGTTCATCAGCCCGCCGACATTGAGGGCGCGGGCAAGGGCCGCCGTCTGGCGTTCCAGCTCGTCGACCAGCTCGGAAGGCAGCGAGTGGACCGGCAACGAGCAGGCCGAGTCGCCCGAATGGATGCCGGCTTCCTCGATGTGTTCGAGAATGCCGGAGACGAAGGTCGCCTTGCCGTCGCAGAGGCAGTCGACATCAACCTCGATGGCGCCGGAGAGATAGGTGTCGAACAGCAGCGGGTTCTTGCCCAGCAGCGTGTTGATCTGGCCGGTCTTGTCGTTGGGGTATTTCTGCTTGATGTCCTCCGGCACCAGGCCGGGCACGGTGTCGAGCAGGTAGCTCTGCAGCATGCCTTCGTCATGGATGATCTGCATGGCGCGGCCGCCGAGCACATAGGAGGGGCGCACCACCAGCGGGAAGCCGAGCTCGCCGGCGACGAGGCGGGCCTGCTCGACCGAGTAGGCGATGCCGTTCTTCGGCTGGCTGAGGTTGAGCTTGTGCAAGAGCTTCTGGAAGCGGTCGCGGTCTTCGGCCAGATCGATCATGTCGGGCGAGGTGCCGAGGATTGGTATGCCCGCCTTCTCCAGCGCATCCGCCAGCTTCAGCGGCGTCTGGCCGCCGAACTGCACGATGACGCCGACCAGCTCGCCCGAGGCCTGCTCGGCGCGCAGGATCTCCAGCACGTCCTCCGCCGTCAGCGGCTCGAAATAGAGCCGGTCCGAGGTGTCGTAGTCGGTCGACACCGTCTCGGGGTTGCAGTTGATCATGATCGCTTCATAGCCGGCATCGCGCAGCGCGAAGGCCGCGTGGCAGCAGCAATAGTCGAACTCGATGCCCTGGCCGATGCGGTTCGGCCCGCCGCCGAGGATGACGACCTTCTTGCGCGACGACACCTGGGCCTCGTTGGCGAGCGCGCCGGCGAAGGGCACTTCATAGGTCGAGTACATGTAGGCGGTGGGCGAGGCGAACTCGGCGGCGCAGGTGTCGATGCGCTTATAAACCGGATGAACGTCGAGCTTTTCGCGAACCTTCTGAACGACTTCGGCGTCGGTCTTCGTCAGCGAGGCGAGGCGGGCATCGGAGAAGCCCATGGCCTTCAGCATGCGGAGATTGACCGCATCCTGGGGGATGCCGTGCTCGCGGATGCGGGCTTCCATGGCCAGGATGCCAGCGATCTGTTCGAGGAACCACGGGTCGATCTTGCACATGGCGTGCACGTCTTCCAGCGACGTGCCCATGCGGATTGCCTGCGCCACCATGCGCAGCCGGTCCGGCGTCGGGGTGCCCAAGGCGGCGCGGATGGCGTTGCGGTCGTCCGGGTTGTTACCCAGGGCATGACCGAGGCCGGGGATCTCGATCTCGTCGAGGCCGGTGAGGCCGGTCTCCAGACCACGCAGTGCCTTCTGCAAAGACTCCTGGAAGGTGCGGCCGATGGCCATGACTTCGCCGACCGACTTCATGGCGGTGGTCAGCACCGGCTCGGCGCCGGGGAACTTTTCAAACGCAAAGCGCGGGATTTTCGTCACGACGTAGTCGATCGATGGTTCGAACGAGGCGGGCGTGGCTCCGCCGGTGATGTCGTTCTCCAGTTCGTCCAGCGTGTAGCCGACGGCGAGTTTGGCGGCGATCTTGGCGATCGGGAAACCGGTCGCCTTGGAGGCGAGCGCGGATGAGCGGGAGACGCGCGGGTTCATCTCGATGACGACGAGGCGGCCATCGGCGGGGTTGACGGCGAACTGCACGTTGGAGCCGCCGGTCTCGACGCCGATCTCGCGCAGCACCGCGATCGAGGCGTTGCGCATCATCTGGTATTCTTTGTCTGTAAGGGTGAGGGCAGGGGCGACGGTGATGCTATCGCCCGTATGCACGCCCATCGGGTCGATGTTCTCGATCGAGCAGACGATGATGCAATTGTCCGCCTTGTCGCGGACGACCTCCATCTCATACTCCTTCCAGCCGAGCACGCTTTCCTCGATCAGCACTTCGGTGGTCGGCGAGGCGTCGAGGCCGGACTGGACGATGTCGTAGAATTCGGCCCTGTTATAGGCGATGCCGCCGCCGGTGCCGCCCATGGTGAAGGAGGGGCGGATGATGGCGGGCAGGCCGACATGGTCGAGCGCCTGGGCGGCGATCGCCATGCCATGGCTGATGTAGCGCTGCTTGCGGTCGCCTTCGCCGAGGTTCCAGCGGGTTTCCAGCGCGTCGAGTTCGGCGTCGAGATTGTCGGGCTTCTCGGCCTTCAGCGCGGCGCGCTCGGCCTCATGCGTCTTGCGATCGGCGTTCTTGACGTCGGTGGCGTTGGCCAGCATCGACTTCGGCGTTTCGAGCCCGATCGTCTTCATCGCCTCGCGAAACAGCGCGCGGTCCTCGGCCTTGTCGATGGCATGCGCGTCGGCGCCGATCATCTCGACATTGTAGCGCTCGAGCACGCCCATGCGGCGCAGCGACAAAGCGGTGTTGAGCGCGGTCTGGCCGCCCATGGTCGGCAGCAGCGCGTCGGGCCGCTCCTTGGCGATGATCTTGGCGACGACCTCCGGCGTGATCGGTTCGATATAGGTGGCATCGGCCAGTTCCGGGTCGGTCATGATGGTGGCCGGGTTGGAATTGACCAGGATGACGCGGAAGCCCTCTTCCTTCAGCGCCTTGCAGGCCTGGGTGCCGGAATAGTCGAACTCGCAGGCCTGGCCGATGACGATGGGGCCGGCCCCGATGATCAGGATCGACTTGATATCGGTGCGTCTGGGCATGTCTGTGAATTCCGTTCGGCAGCGGGCTTGCACAAAAAACCGGGACGGGAAGACCCGGCCGGTTGTGCTCGCGATTCTGGTATCAGGCTAGGAGGGCCTTATAGGGAAGAGTTTTGCCCGATGTAACCCCGAAAATGAAGGGTTCACAGGGCTAAGCAAACAAGCGCCTCATTCCCTCGCGCCGACCTTTGGAGCGTGCCTAGTCCCCCAGCACCACCGTATCCGTGATCTCGAACCGCTCCGCCACGCCGATGCGGATCAGGTTGAGGTTGCCTTCCCTGGTGAAGCGGAAGTTGCTGCCGGCGTCCGAGCTTGCCGGCAGGCCGGCAGCGAAGGAGATGACGCGGCTGCCGCCATCGGGCCAGGTCACGGTCACGTCGGCCTTATCCGTGCCCTTGCGCGCCACGCTCGCCGCGCAAGGCGCCATGGGCTGTCCAACGTAGCGGGCGCAGGGAATTTGCAGGGTTCCATTCGCCGCCAGCGCCAGCCCATAGGCATCCTGCATGGCGATCTCCGCCGCGGATTTCGGCATGGTTTCGGGGCTGGCCGGCTGGCCCGCGCTACCCAACCGGGCGGTCAGGTCGGGTGCATCGGGTGTCGCGCCGGCTTCGGTGGCCACCGCGTCCCCCGCCTGGCCGGGCACCGTCGCCGGATTGAGGGGCACCAGGTAGCGGGCGGGGGCCCAGCCGCTGGCTTTGGGATTGTCAGACTCGATCTTGCACCAGGGATGGCCGTCAATGTCGTTGCAGCCGAGGTTTCTCACGCTCGCACCGGCAGCCAGGCGCGCCTCGGTCTTGCCGATCGCCGACGGCTTGGCGCGGATATTGAGCAGGTCGTCGGGGGCGAGCCCGGTGACGACGGAGATGAACGGCGCCTCTTCGGCATGCGCCGGAACAACAGCCAGCCACGCCGCCATCAGCAACGGACCGGCAATCAGCGCCTGCAAACTTTTTCGGAGCGTAACTGTGCGCCTCATCATTTGGCCGTGCGCCGTACTCAAATCACCATGTCGCGGCGGTTGCGCCGCATGCCCGGCCGGTTTTATAGGGGACGGCGCGCGGCCATGAAAGCCGGAAAATTCAGGCTGACCATGACGGCAAACCATAGTGCTGGGTGGTGCGGTTTACGGATCAGGATCACAGCCGCGCCGCTTCCGGCATGAAGCCGGTACGCAGGCCGTGCGCCCATTCCGCGCGTCCCGCCTGTTCGGCCTGCCGTGCCGCCGCCTCGTGGTCGTAGTCCACCGCGATCATCTCGAACCGATCCGGTTGACCGGCGCCGCCCAAGGTGACGATGCCGTAGCGCGCATGCGGCGAGCCCTGTTCGGAGACATGCGCCGGCGGCGTGTCGTCGTCATAGGCGGGGCAGCCGATGCTGCCCGGGTTGAAGATGACCGGACCGTCAGGAATGCGGATCAACTCGGCCCGGTGGCTGTGGCCGCAGAGCGCGATGCGGCAGGCCGGGTCGAGCGCCTTCAGCCGCCGCCGGATCGTGGCCAGCGGCGCGCGGACCAATTGGCCATCGACGATCGCGTCGAGCAGGTATTTCTCGTCGTGATCCGGGCGGGCATGGAAGGCGATGACGCCAGGCGCGATCTCAAGGGTCAACGGCTGGGCGAACAGTGCATCGCGCTGCGCTGGCGTCAATCGCTGCTGCGCATAGACGTCGGACGCCCACATGGTCTCGTCGGCCGGATCGGCGGCGACGCGGCGGTCATGGTTGCCACGCACCGTCGGCAGCTTGAGCGCTTCCAGCCGTTCCATCGTCTCGCGTGGCCAGAGCGGACCCGAAACGCTGTCGCCGAGATTGACGGTGAGGTCAGCGCCGCCGCGCCGTGCCAAGTCTTCGAGCACGGCGTCGAGGGCGAGAACATTGCCGTGGATGTCGGCGAGAACGGCGATGCGCATGAGGAGCTTCCGTGGGTGGGCGGCAGGACTTGGTTCCTCCCCCGCTTCGCGAGGAAAAGTTCAGACCGGCACTTCCAAATCATGACCACCTACCGCCGGCAGGGCGGCGTCGTCGGCGGCCGCCGCGATGACGCTGTCGAGCAGGCCGGGGAAACGGGCGTCGAGGTCGGCGCGGCGGAGCGTGATCATGCGGTTGGTGCCGACCACTTCGGCGCGTGTGACGCCAGCCTCGCGCAGTTTGGCGAGGTGGTAGCTGAGGTTGGTCTTGGAGGCGAGGTCGAGAAAGCGGCTGCAGTTCAGCGGCACGCCTTCCTTGCTGGCGAGATAGCGCACGATGGCGAGCCGCGTCGGGTCGCCGAGCACGCCGAGCACGATGGGCAGGCTGATCTGGTCCGTATTGGGGTGTGGCAAGCTCATGGCTGGAACCTAAGCGCAGTTCGGGCCGATTTCAACGCGTCGATCCTGCTCAGCTCATACACACGGTTTCTCCACTTCATGACCGTCCTGACACAGTGCTGTCAGCATGGTTCAGCTATTTTGCCCTGGCTCATTGACATGATGGCCTGTTATGTCCAATTGTTCAATAACTTTTGAACTAAGGACGCTTTCCCATGGACAAGAGAATCTTCTGGCTTGCGCTCGGATCGTTTGCGATCTCGACCGAAGGCTTCGTCATCTCCAGCCTCCTGCCCGACATCGCCAGGGATGCCGGCATCTCGGTGCCGCTCGCCGGTTCGCTGATCACCGCCTTCGCGCTCGCCTATGCGATCGGCACGCCGATCCTGGCAACGCTGACCGGTGAATGGGACCGGCGCCGCGTCATCCTGTGGACGCTCGTGTTCTTCGTCATCGGCAATGTCGTCGCCGCCCTGAGCTCATCCTTCGAAGTGCTGCTCGTCGCACGCATCATCATGGCGCTGTCGTCGGGCCTGTTCGCGGCAACCGCGCAAGGCACGGCGGTGGCGCTGGTCGATGACCATCACCGGGCCCGTGCCATCGCCGTCGTCGTCGGCGGCACCACGGTTGCGGTCGCCGTCGGCGCGCCGCTTGGCGCACTGGTCGCGGCCATCGCCGGCTGGCGCGGCACCTTCTACGCCATTGCCGGCCTTGGCGCGCTCGCCGGCGCCATCCTGTGGTACCGGCTGCCGCGCGGCATCATCGGCACCAGGCTGCCGCTGAAGCGCCGGCTGGCGGCGGCCATGCGTCCCGGCGTGATGCCGATCCTGGTGACGACGGTGCTTGCCCTCATTGGCGCCTTCACCGTGTTCAGCTTCATCGCGCCGCTGGCCATTGAAGGCGCCGGGCTGTCGCCTATCGCGCTGCCGGGCATGCTGCTCGCCTTCGGTATCGGCGCCGTCATCGGCAACATTGCCGGCGGCCAGGCAGCCGATCGTTTCGGCGCGACGCGCACTGTCGGCTGGTCACTGGCGCTGAGCGCGGCCATGCTCGTCACCTTTTCGCTGATCCCGACCTTCCTGCCGCATCACCTCGCCGGACCGGCGCTGATGGGCATGATGGTGCCGTGGGGCATCGTCGGCTGGGCCTTCCCGCCGGCGCAGGCGAGCCGCATCATCAAGCTCGCACCCGACGCGGCCCCGATCGTGCTGTCGCTCAATGCCTCGGCGCTCTATCTCGGCGTGGCGCTGGGCGCCGTGGTCGGCGGCGCAGTGCTGCGCTACGGCGCGCCGGCCGATCTCGGCCTGATCGCGGCGGTCTTCCCGGTCATCGGGCTCGGCATCGTGCTAGCCGGGCGGATGTTTGCCAGACCGGTCGCCATGCCGGCGGAATAAGACCTGGAATTGAAATGATGCCGGCCGCTCTTCAGTCAGAAGAAGCGGCCGGCGGCATGTCGAAATCCAGCGCGCTGATGTCGTCCAGCACCGCGCGGAGGTTTGCCGCCTGATCCTTGCCCACCACCGCTTCGAAACGTTGCTGGGCGACATGCCACAGTTTCATCACCTCATCGAGCTTGACGAGGCCTTGCGGCGTCAGCCGCACCCGCTTGACGCGGCGGTCGGCGGGGTCGGCGAAGGTCTCGACATAGCCGTCCCGGATCAGGGGCTTCAGCGTGTGGCCGAGCGCCGACAGGTCCATGATCAGGGAAGCCGCTATGGCGCCCATCGCCGGCTCGTTGCCGATGTGGATCTGGTAGAGCAGGCCCTGCTGCGTGGCCTTGAGACCCGAGGGCGCCAGCACATCGTCATAGTACTGGCCAATCTTGCGCGTCGCGCGACGCAGCATGGCATTGTTGCAGAGCGTCAGTCCGGACGGTGCCTCTTTCGACATGATGGTTTCCTTGGCAGCGACGACATTCTGTCCGGCTGCTGCCTGATAAATAATCCCGGATGCGCTCATTGACAAGATAGTGGCATATGCCTACTTCGTAAAAGTGGCATATGCCACTAAATCAATCAGACGACTTGCCGGGGGCCGAGAGGCTGATGCCTACGATGCCTCGGCCAGGTCGAAGCAACATTCGAGATAGAAGGAACAGGACAATGAGCGAACAGGCAAACAAGGGCACGGCGGTCGTCACCGGCGCTTCATCGGGTATCGGCGCGGTCTATGCGGACCGGCTGGCGGGGCAGGGCTATGATCTGGTTCTGGTGGCGCGCCGTGCCGACCGGCTGCAGGAGCTCGCCGAAAAGCTGCGTTACGCCTACGATCGCAAGGTCAGCGTGATCAGCGCCGACCTCTCGGACGACGACGATGTGCGCCGTGTCGAGCAGGCGATATCAGCAGACGAAACCGTGACGCTGCTGGTCAACAATGCCGGCCTTGGCGGCCAGGCGGTGGTGGCAACCGCGGACGCCGACGCGGCCGAGCGCATGATCAAGGTCAATGTCGTGGCGCTGACCCGGCTGACGCGTGCCGCGCTGCCGGGGCTCTTGGCGCGCAACCGTGGCGGGATCGTCAACATCGCCTCGGTGCTGGCCTTCGATACCTCGTTCGGCGGCATCTACAGCGGCACCAAGGCCTATGTCGTCAACTTCACCGAAGCTCTGCAGCGTGAAGTCGCTGATACCGAGGTAAGGGTTCAGGTGGTGCTGCCGGGCGCGACCCGGACCGATTTCTGGGAGCTTTCCGGCGGCGATATCGATACCCTTCCGAAGGAGATCGTCATGACCGCCGACGATATGGTCGATGCCGCCCTTGTCGGCCTGGCGCTGGGCGAAGCCGTCACCGTGCCGGCGCTTGCCGATACGGGAAAGCTGGACACGTTCCTCGGCGCCCGGCAGGCATTCTACGGCAGCCTGCACGCCGACAAGCCGGCGGCTCGCTACGCCGCTTGAGACCGGACGGGAAGGCTGGCGCGACTTGACAAGACCTGGGTTCCTCACCCACTCATGCGGGGAGAGGAACCCAAGTTCCAATACGCCTTACGCCGACCGCCACATCGGGATGATCGAGGCGGCGAGCACCAGCGCCAGCACGATGTTGAGCACGCGCCATTGCCATTCGGTCTTGAGCAGCCGTGCCAGCACCATGCCGGCCACGCACCAGACGGACAGCGAGATGGCGGCGGTGAGGCCGAAGGTCGAGCCGAGCAGCAGCGCCAGTTGGCCTGGCCCGTCGGCAAGCGCGGCGAAGGAGGCAGCCGCGCCCAGCCCCATCGCCCAGCCCTTCGGGTTCATCCACTGGATGCCGGCGCCGCCCAGGAAACTGTTGGGCCTGGCCATGGCCACGTCGAGATTGGGCGGCCCGGCGCGGCCGATCTTGATTGCCAGCCAGACGAGGTAGAGCGAGCCGGCAATCTTCATGGCAAGTTGCAGCGATGGCATGGCAAGCAGCAGACCGGCAAGCCCGGCGGCGGCCGCCCCCGTCACGGTCGCGAGGCCGGCAGCGCTGCCGATCATCAACGGGACCGAGCGGCGAAAGCCGAACTGCGCGCCTGAAGCGGTCGACAGGGTGGTGGCGATACCTGGTGTGGCAGTGGCCACGAAGGCAAACAGGATCAGCGGCAGGATAGGCTGGAGCATGGGACATCCCCTTGTCGGAAGCTCCATGGTAGGCGCCGGCTCGCATCAGTAAATGCAATGTTTGCGATGATCAGCATTAGCATCTATAATGCTGGAATGATCCGCAATCTCGATACCAGCCTCGTGCGCACCTTCGTCACCGTCGCCGACAAAGCGAGCATGACGGCCGCGGCCAACGCGCTGCACCTGACCCAAGGGGCCGTCAGCCAGCAGGTCAAGCGCCTGGAAGACACGCTCGGCTGCAGCCTTTTCGAACGCGACCGGCGCGGTCTGCGCCTGACCCATTCCGGTGAGCGGCTGTTCGAAAAGGCCAAGCGCCTGCTCAGCCTCAATGACGAGATCTGGACCGACATGGTGGGGAGCGCTGTGGCGGGCCAGGTGCGGCTCGGCGTGCCCTACGATCTTGTCGGCACCTTGCTGGCGCCGGTGCTGAAGACCTATGCGGAGGCCTATCCGCAGGTCGAGATATCGCTGGTCTGCGCCTCCTCGCCGGAACTGGCGGCAGCACTTGCTGCGGGGACCATCGACCTCGCGGTGATCGAGGAGCGGGTCGGTCCGACGTCAGGCGAATGCCTGGCCATCGACCGGCTGGTCTGGGTCGGGGCAAGGGGCGGGGCGGCCCGCGCCAAGCGGCCATTGCCGGTCTCGATCGTCGCCGACACCTGCGCCTTCCGGCCGGTGGTGCTGTCGGCACTCAACGAGCACGGGCTGGAATGGCGCAGCGTGTTCGAGAACGGCAACATCGACGCGACCACGGCGACGGTGCGCTCGGACCTCGCCGTCACCACATGGCTGGCTTCCACCGTGCCTCCGGATCTCGACATATTGCCGTTCGACGCCGGCCTGCCGCCGCTGCCGAATTTTGCCATCAACCTGCATCTGCCGAGGCATGGCGTCGGGCCGGCGGCGCAGGAGTTCGCACGGCATATCCGTGAGGGGCTGGGGCGGCGATTGCAGGCGGCTTGAGGAGTCGCGTCTAGCTGGATCACCCCTCAACCGTCTCGGCGCTACGCGCCGATCCACCGCCCGGGACGAGTCACGGGCCTCGCCCGCCCTTCGGGCCCCACAAGGGGAGAAGGAAGAGCCATCGATGTCATGGCTAATTGCCAATGGAGAGTGGCTGAGCCGAATGCGCCAGGCTCCTCCTTCTCCCCTTGTGGGGCCCGAAGGGCGGGCGAGGCCCGTGACTCGTCCAGGGCGGTGGATCGGCGCGTAGCGCCGAGACGGATGAGGGGTGTTCCAGCTTGATGCCAGGGGTTGAATTTACTTCCAGTTCTTGCGCCGCTCGAGTTCGGCGTCGGAGGGCTTGCCCGTGACAAAGGAGCCGACCTCGATTTCGCCCGCGCGCTCGTAGGTCGCCATGATGACGCCGGTGGTGGAAGCCTGCGATTTGACAAGCTTGAAGGCGGCCGGCATCGCGGCATCGCCGAACAGCCGCTTGCCCTTGCCCAGCAACAGCGGGAAGGTCATCAGCCGGATCTCGTCGATCAGCCCGTTGGCGAGCAAGGTCTGAATGAGATTGCCAGATCCCTGGATGAGCAGGTCAGGTCCATCTTCCTGCCTGAGCCGGCGCAAAGCCGCGATGATGTCGGGGCCAAGCGCGTGCGTGTTCTGCCAGGTCAGAGTGTCCGGCCGATGCGTCGCCACATATTTGGTCGCGGGGTTGAAGGCATCCGCGATCGCATCTTTCTGGTACGGCCAATACGCGGCGAAGATGTCGTAGGTTCTGCGGCCGAGCAGCAGGGCGAAGGGTTTGGAAAATAGGTCATCCATTGCCGCGCCCGCCACCTCGTCAAAGTAGTGGAACGTCCAGCCGCCGAATTTGAAGCCGCCGACCGGATCTTCTTCCGGTCCACCGGGTGCCTGCATGACGCCATCGAGGCTGACGAAGGTTGCGGCGATGATCTTTCTCATTGTGCTCTCCCTTGCTTTCGTCCACGCCGTCGCGGCCGGACTTCAGTCCAAGGACGGACCAGCCGCGCCCATCCCGACAGCGGCCGCGAATCTGGTTCGCCATAGATACTCAATCACCGGCGCTCGGGGCTTCCGACGAGAACCAGACATGCTCGAAGATCGCGGTGGCGCTGCTGTCTGGCTGCCTGTCCTCGATCAGCCAGATCGAGCGGCTGCGCGCGGCCTCTTCGCGTGTCGGGATCTTCGCGGCGGAGTCGGCGGTCGACGCGCCGACACAAGGGATGAACCACGAGCGCATGAACGGGTGGCAGGCGAACCCTTTTTCGCCGCGGGTCACCATCACCGCGAACGGAACGCGCTCGGCCGGACGCCACGGGAAGATCATGCGGCCGCCCGGGCGCAACGCCTTCAGCCATCCGGCGGGAGGGGCGACGACACCGGCATTGACATAGATGATGTCGGATGGCGGCAGGGGCGAGGTCACCGCATCGCCATGGACAACAGTCGCATTGCCGTAGGCTTCGAGATTTCCGCGCGCCAGTTCGGCCATCTGATCGTCGAACTCGAAAGCAGCGACGGTGCCGCCGGGCGAAACCAGCGTGGCAAGCAAAGCCGTGTAGTAACCGCTGCCGGCGCCGATATGCGTGACGGCCTCGCCTGGCTTTGGCGCGAGCTTTCCGATCCATATGGCATGCAGGAAGGGCTCGCCATTGTTGATGCCCTTGTCGGGATCGAGCGCCACGAGCACGTTCTGGTAGATGTGGGCCGGATCGGCGCTTGGTGTCGTGAGCGTGGCGTTGCCGACAATGATCGTCCATGGCCCTGGGCCGAGGAAGGCTTCGCGCGGCACGCTGGCGAACACCTCTTCCAGACGCGGGTCCGATGAGGCGGCGTTGGCCGCCATCAGCCGCGCGTAAAATCTCCTGATGTCTTCGATGTTGCTCATGGCATCGGCAAAGATAGAGCGATCTGGCGGTTTGTCCCGGGATTAAACTGGCCTTCAACCAACCCCGGACATGGTGTCGTAGAGCAGCTTGAAATTGAGCACCAGGATGATGGCCGCGACCACCCAGGCCAATGCCGCCACGCCGCGCGGGATGGCGAGGTTGCCCATCTTCTTCTTGTCGGAGACGAATTGCACCAGCGGGATGACCGCGAAGGGCAGCTGCATGGACAGGATCACCTGACTGAACACCAGCAGCTGGCCGGTGCCCTTCTCGCCATAGAGCGCGGTGACGACCACCACCGGAACGATGGCCAGGCCGCGCGTCAAAAGACGCCGTGCCCAGCTGGGGATGCGCAGGCGCAGAAAACCTTCCATGATGATCTGGCCGGCGAGCGTCGCCGTCACCGTCGAGTTGAGGCCCGAGGCCAGCAGTGCCACGGCAAACAGGATCGAGGCGATGCCCAAGCCAAGCAGCGGCGACAGGAGCTGGAAGGCCTGGTCGATCTCGGCGACATGATGGTGGCCGGTGTCGTGGAAGGCGACCGCCGCGACGATCAGGATGGCGGCGTTGACGAACAGCGCCAGCATCAGGGCGATGGTGGAGTCCATCGTCGCCCATTTGATGGCATCGCGCTTGCCCGCGTCGGTGCGTTCATAGGCGCGGGTCTGCACGATCGAGGAATGCAGATAGAGATTATGCGGCATCACCGTTGCGCCGATGATGCCGATGGCGATGTAGAGCATCGCCGGGTTGGTGACGATCTCGGAGGACGG
This sequence comes from Mesorhizobium sp. Cs1299R1N1, assembly GCF_037179655.1. Classification (NCBI taxonomy): domain Bacteria; kingdom Pseudomonadati; phylum Pseudomonadota; class Alphaproteobacteria; order Hyphomicrobiales; family Phyllobacteriaceae; genus Mesorhizobium; species Mesorhizobium sp. Cs1299R1N1. The sequence continues at coordinate 185,374 of NZ_JAPYKR010000003.1, forward strand.
CACGAACATCGAATGCAGGATCGTGCCGGCCGGCGGGGCGGCAACGAAGATCTGGATGGCAAAGCAGCTGAAGATGATGATCAGAAGCGCGACGACGAAGGCCTCCAGATAGCGGAAACCCTTGTTCATCAAGAGCAGCACCAGGAAAGCGTCGAGCGCTGTGAGAATGGCGCCGCCGATCAGCGGGATGCCGAACAAAAGCTGCAGCGCGATCGCGGTGCCGATCACCTCGGCGAGGTCGCAGGCGATGATGGCGAGCTCGCAGGCGATCCACAGCACGAAGTTGACCGGGCGCGGGTAGTAAGCGCGGCAGGCCTGGGCGAGGTCGCGGCCGGTGGCGATGCCAAGCCGCGCGGCCAGCGCCTGCAGCAGGATCGCCATCAGGTTGGACAGCATGATGATGAACAAAAGCGTGTAGCCGAACTGGGCGCCGCCGGCGAGGTCGGTCGCCCAGTTGCCCGGGTCCATATAGCCGACCGAGACCATGTAGCCCGGGCCCATGAAGGCGAAAAGCCGGCGGAACCAGACGCCTGACGTCGGCACCGCGATGGTGGAATTGACCTCGCGCAGGCTGGGCTGATCGTCTTCCTCCCGTCTGGCGAACCGCCATGCGGACCGGGGGGCTGTGACGTCTGCTTCCAACATGAAAAGGCTTTCCGCGGCTTCCGGAGGATACCCATAAGCTATGCCATGGCTCAACATTATGCAATAGGCTATATTTCATTGTCGGGGCTTTTTGTCCCGGCATTTTACCGGAGGTGGCGGATAACCAATCGGATTCGGTATCCGAGCCGCAGGATCGCCTAGGGCCGGATGATTTCAGGTCGGTTGACCTGAATCTGAATCCGCCTCTAAATCAAAGAGATAGAGGCGGATGTCGTCCGAAAGCCGCTTCACGGCATCATGCCCTAGCGCGCGCTTCCGACAGAAAGTCCTCTACCACTGCAATACCGCTCGAGCCTATCGACCGAAGCCTTGGGATCGGCGAGCGCCACATAGGTGTCGGGCCGCAGGAGATAGAGCGCATCACGGGCCAGGCCCGCCTCTTCATAGGCAGGCCGCCAGTCGAAGACGTTCAGCGGAACCCGATGGCGCTCGCACCATGACCTGACGTCCTCGTTGGCGACGCCGTAGATGTGGATCTGCCATTGCGTGGCGGCGAGCGAGGCAAAATTGTCCAATCCATCGACCGGGGCCCAAGGCAACCGCTCGCCGCCGCGCACTTCGCCCGCGGATCCCTCGCTGAGAGGGCTTTGGCGATAGTTGAGGGTGATCTGCGAAACAGTCCGGAAGATGAATTCGCGAACCCGGTCGATGCCGAGGATCCTGGGCACGACAATCGGCGCGATCCGGGTGCGCACGAGGTCGGCGATGCGCCCGTCGGCAGTGACGAAGGTGAAGATGCGATCGGTGGTGGCAACGAGGCGTCTGGCGAAAGCGATGCGCTCGATCTCATAGCTGTCGAGCAGGGCATCGGGCGCCTGTGCCGCGAGCACGGAAGACAGTTTCCATGCAAGGTTGATCGCGTCCCCGATCCCGGTGTTCATCCCCTGTCCGCCGACCGGACTGTGGATATGCGCCGCGTCGCCCAGCAGGAATGCGCGACCCCTGCGGAATTGACCGGCTACGCGGTGGTGAACATGGTAGGTCGAAAACCAGTTCACCTTTTCGATCTTGATCTTGAGGCTTTCGATCGTCTGGCTGCTGACGTCGTCGAATGTCAGCGTGCCGGCCTGATCCGCGCGCTCGTCCCGGACCGTGCCGATCAGCCGAGCGCGGCGCGTGTCCGCCAGAGGAAAGATCGCCAGGAAGTCGGCTTCGTCCAGATCGACATGCAATTCGCCATTGATCGCTTCACCGGATGCCTCGATATCGGCGACGTAAAAAAGCTCACGGTAGGTGCCACCGGAAAAACCGGCCGACATCGTCTCGCGCACCACGGAATGCGCGCCGTCACAACCCGCCAGATAGCTGAACTCGGCGGTCTCCTCGCCACGTTCGCCCCGCAGGCGGGCGACAATGTGGTCGCCGTGGTCGGTGAAATCATGCAATTCGGTCCGCCGCTCGACGGTGACCCCCAATTGTCCGAGCCGGTCGACCAGAAGGCGTTCGTGCTCGTCCTGCGGAAAGATTTGCAAAAACGAATAGGGCGATAGATCCTCACCGATCGCCGCGAACGGCACGCGCGCCTCCGCTTTGCCCCGCACCCACAGGTTGGCGGCGCGCACCTTGTGGCCGCGCGCGATCACGGCATCGGCCAGATCGAGTTGACGGTAGAGCTCGAGCGTGTGCGCGGCAACGGCCAAGGCGCGCGACGTCGTGCCCGGCCCGGCGGTCTTGTCTATGATGCGGACGCCGACACCCAGCTTGGTGAGCCAAAGCGCCAGCACCAGGCCTGTTGGGCCGGCCCCTACGATCAGAACGTCACTGCGGGTCATGTTTTTTCTCCCTGGCGGTGATTGCAGTCGCGCGGCTTCAGATCAGCAACTCCAAATATGGCCACGGGAGTCGCGGACAATGCCACCTTCTCATCCATGGCATGGAGGAGGAACGTCGTCCCAAAGCGCGTCGCCCGCTTGCCGATCGACAAACATGCCTCCAAATAAACGGCCTGAAGAATCAGAGCCCGTGCTATAAAAGCAGCGACGGCTAAACTTCCGAGGAGGAGCGCGCATTGGCGCTGAAGAACAGACCGGTTCCGCGTGAGCCGTTGCTCGATGCCGATATCCATTCGGAAGGGTTCCGGCAGACGCGCGAAGCGCGCCGCAGCGCGCTGGTCGAGGATTATGTCGAGTTGATCGCCGACCTGATCGAGGATGGCAACGAGGCGCGCCAGGTCGACATCGCCGCTCGCCTCGGCGTCGCCCAGCCGACGGTGGCCAAGATGCTGACGCGGCTCTGCGCCGACGGGCTGGTGTCGCGGAAACCCTATCGCGGCGTGTTCCTGACCGAAGCCGGCCGCAAGGTCGCGGAGGAAAGCCGCATTCGCCACCAGACGGTGGAAGCCTTCCTGCGCTCCCTCGGCGTCAGCGCCGAGACGGCGCGCATCGACGCCGAGGGCATCGAGCACCATGTCAGCGCCGAGACGCTGGAAGCGTTCCGCAAGGCGATGACGGCCCGCTGAAACGCGCTTCATTGCCGAGCTTTCGAACACGTTGCAGCATGTCGCCGCGAATAGAATTCGCCCGACCTGCCGTAAGCTTCTAATTTTGTGCGTGTGGTTATCCCGGAATCGAGGAGACTTCCGGGCGACATGCTTTAGCCGCTGGAACCGTCGGCGCTTATGCGCGTTGGCTCTCATCGCGCGCTTGTTGCGCGCCAGGGAGGAAGCCATGGGCATCGAGCAGGCACCGACCGCAAAAGGCAAGCAGGCAGCCACAGGACTGAAACAGGCGGCCGCCAGGGACGAGCGCAAGACCGAAGCCGAAACGGGACATCCGCTGAAGAAAGGCGCCGATCGTTTCGAGGAACGCTCGAAAAGCTCGGACGGCAAGAGCGCCGGTGCCAAGCAGAAAGAGTAGGCGGCGGTAATTCCGGATCGATGCAGATGACGATCGAGTGGCGCCCGCCCGAACGCTTTGTCTTTCAAGGACATTCCATCGCCTGGGGCGTGATGGGGGAAGGACCGCCCGCCGTCGTTCTCCATGGCACGCCCTTCTCCTCGGTCGAGTGGCGCCGCATCGCGCCATGGCTCTCCAAGCAGCGACGCGTCCACTATTTCGACATGCTTGGCTATGGCTGGTCGGACAAGCCGGACGGCGACGTGTCGCGCGGTATCCAGAACGAATTGTTCGCGGCGCTCTATGCCCACTGGAAGCTGGAACGGCCCGACGTGGTCGCGCATGATTTCGGCGGATCGACCGCTCTGCGCGGTCATCTGCTCAACGGGTTGGATTTCCGCTCGCTGGTGCTGATCGATCCGGTGGCGATCAGCCCGCAAGGCTCGCCGCTCGTCCAGGCGGCCAAACAGAACGAGAAGGTTTTTGCCGAGCTGCCCGCCTATGTTCACGAAGCGATCTTGCGCGCCTATATCAACGGCGCGACTTACAATCCGTTACGCAAGGACGAGATGCAGGCCTATCTGCGTCCATGGCTTGGCGACGAGGGCCAGAAGGCATTCTGGAGGCAAGTCGCACAGATGGATGACAAATACACCGAGGAGGTGGAGTGGCGATATGGCGAAATCCGGTGTCCGGTCACCATCCTGTGGGGCGACAATGACGATTGGATCCCGGTAAAGGACGGCCGGGAGCTGGCGCGGCGCATTCCCGGCGCGACGTTTCAGACAGTCCCTGATGCCAAGCATCTCGTCCAGGAAGATGCACCGGAAGCGATCGCCGCTACGGTCCTTCAGTTCTGGCGGAGCATGGAAGCCGGCTAGGACTGTTCGGAAGGAAGGTTTACTCCGGGGCTGTTGTCCAGTCCCCGGACGGCTCACTCACTGACATCCTGTTTCCAGCTGCGCGGATGGCCGTCGACGCGGAACTGGAAGATGAAATAGGGCGGGATGCAGGTGCCTTCGCCAGGCTTGGCCTCGGGTAGATCCTCATAGCCGGCGGTGCAGATATAGTCCTCGCGGCAGGGATGCGCCTTGTCACAGGCGCGCAGGCCGGCGGTCTTGGTGAATTCCCTGGTGCAGAATTTATGGTCCTTGCCGGACGCGATGCAGTCGTTGAAGCCGGTCTTGGCGAGACGACCGCAACTTGCCTCGTCGGGGAGCTTGTCGCAGCTCGCCTTGCGCAGCATGCCGCCGGGAAAGCCGCCGGTCTTCTGGTCGGGATTGTCGTAGCGCTGGCGTGCCGCGCCATAGCCGGCGAGCTTCACCACCGGCTTCTTGTCGCGCGCAGGGTCGATGCCACAATCCTTGGCGGTGGCGGGCGACAGGCGGCAATATCGGTCGCTGCCCCAGCTCGACATCCTGATCTCGCCGAATTCCACGGGGTCGCCGACCGCAACGCCTTTTTCGCTGACGCAGGTGCCGAAGCCCGGATGGATGGCGCTTTCATGCACGCCGGCGCAGCGCAGGCCGGCACCGCAGGTCCAGTCCTTGAAGCTTTCATCCTCGCCGCGATAGCAGATAGAGCCCCAGCCATTGTAGAGATCGGTGCCTTTCAGCGCCTCGGCATATCTGGGGTCCGGACGGGCGGCGAAACCCCTGGTGAAATCGGGGTGGCCGCCGGCGGCGAATTCCTCGACGATGGCGTGGCGGCGCGGCAGGTCGGCGAAGAAGACGGCAGAGCCGGGCACGAAGACGGCGTTGCGGCGCGGCTCGCTGGCCGGATCGGCGCCGGTGTAGTGGAAGCCGGCGATGCCATGCGTCTGGTGGCAGCCGGTGCAGGACATCTCATTGAGGCGCAGGTTGAAGCCGGCGACCGATTTGATGGTGGCGAGCGTGTTGCCCCTGGCGACATAGTCCTTCAGCGCCTTGTCGATGTCGGCGTCGTCGACCAATCCATGGACGATGTTGTTCTGGGAGCGGCTCAGGCCGCCGGGCGCTACCGACACAGCACTCCTGGCCAGGAATCTTTCGTCGACCACCAGCCGGCCATGGTCGAGGTCATAGATGTTGCGGTCGGTGAGCAGCCATTTGGCGAAGGCTGGCCTGTCGGCCAGCACGGTTGACCGGTCGATCTCGTTTTCCATCCTGGCTTCATAGAAGCTCGACTTCTCTGGATCCCATTTGAAGATCTTCAGGAGATATTCGGCATGGCCGCCGAAATCGCGCCGCGTCGAAGCCGACAGCCTGAGCACCTGCATGTTGAGCTCGATCCGCATGATCTGCGAGGAAGTCAGCATGGCGCCCGACAGCGGGCCTTCGTCGGAGCGCAGCCAGGCGGCGAGCTGTTCCGGCGGCAGGTCCTTTCGACCGGCGGCCAGCCAGCGCCGGGCGACGTCGGCGCAGGACGCGTCGGTAGCGCTCGGCAGGTTCTTCGAAGCGCGGGCCTGCGCCTTCCCGGGCTTGGCGTTGAAGACCAGGCTCATGGTCAACGGCAGGCGGGAGGAGATGCGCTGGCCGGCCTTGCCCTTCACCGATTTTTCCTGAACCGAATAGTGGAAGCGGTAGATCAGCCGGATCTCGCCGCACTCGGTGTGGCCGAGATAACCTCGGTCCATGCGGTTGACGACGCCGGTCAGGTCGAGCGTCGAGCCGTCGTCGTCGATGTACTTGGGATTGAATTTCTGGCTGGTATCGTTCGATTTCGCCATGGCCGCGACATAGGGGTCGGGGCTGGTCTTCGGCTCATCTGCGATCTCGCGCTTGACGGTGTCGCGCACCGTCGTCAGCGCCGGCACCGAAAACAGGCCGCGATTGTCGACGTCACGGGTGAGGCCGAGGGCGGGGCCGAGCAGGCGGCTGATCGACAGGCCGCCTCGCTCCAGCGCCTGCAAGGTGGCGGGATCGGTGACGGCCACGCTGGAATCGAGCGTGACGGCGCCGGCATTTTCGAGCCCGAGCCACAGCAACGCCACCAGCAGCGACAGGAAACCCCCGATCGTCCTCAAGCCTTGAAACCCTCCCCACGCCAGCGATGCTACAGGCCTTGTGCGCTCCCGGCCAGTGCGGTGAAACGGCGATGCCAGGGCTGCCATGCCCATGAAAAATGCTGTGACTTGGAGCAGCCGTTGCGATAATTGTTTGGTGGATCAGGCTGGCCGAGAGATCGGCAGGTCAATCGGAAATTTGCATCGCGGGGAATTGCCATGCTCTGGAGAGGCCGTCGTCAGAGTGATAATATCGAGGACGACCGCAGCGATGGTGGCGGCGGCGGGATCGGTGGTGGTGGCGGCCAGTTCCGCATCCCGATCGGTGGCCGCGCCGGTGGCGGCGGCAGCATATTCCTCGTCATCCTGGTGGTGCTGGCCGGTTGGTATTTCGGCTTCGATCCCTCGGCAATCCTGGGCGGCGGCGACGGCGGCCTGCTGCCGGGTGGTGGCGGCCAGATATCAGACAATAGCGGCAGCCAGGACAGCGGCGGCACACCCGCCAATGACGAGATGAAGCAGTTCGTGGCGACCGTGCTCGCCGAGACGGAAGACACCTGGACCGGCATCTTCAAGTCGCAAGGCCTGACCTATGAGGACCCCAAGCTGGTGCTGTTTTCCGGCCAGGTTCGCTCGGCCTGCGGTTTTGCTTCCGCCGCGGCCGGACCGTTCTATTGTCCGGGCGACCACAAGGTCTATCTCGACATGACCTTCTTCCAGCAGCTCGACCAGCAGTTCGGGGCTTCAGGCGAGTTCGCCCGTGCCTACGTCATCGCGCATGAGGTCGGTCACCACGTGCAGAACCTCACCGGCATCATGGGTAAGTTCAACCAGATGCGCCAAGGCATGAGCGAAGCCGATGCCAACCAGCTGTCGGTGCGCATCGAGCTGCAGGCCGACTGCTTCGCCGGCGTGTGGGCCCATTACACCGGGCAGAAGGGCATATTGGAGCAGGGCGACTTCGAAAGCGCGCTGAACGCGGCCAAGCAGATCGGCGACGATACGCTGCAGAAGAAGATGCAGGGCTATGTCGTGCCGGAAAGCTTCAACCACGGCACCTCGCAGCAGCGGCAGACCTGGCTGACGCGCGGCTACAAGAGCGGCAAGCTGTCGGACTGCAACACGATGAGTGGTTCGCTCTAAGCAGTCGTTTTCGAATAAGGACCTGGCGGCAAGGCGCCGTCAGGGAGTGTCAGGATCAAAGCTTCCTGCCTGTTCCCGCATTGTTCCTTTCCGCCGGCTCGCCTATAAGGTGCGTCCGCCCGTGCCCCAGGGCGGCCAGAGGAGCTTGACCCACCATGATAGACCCCAAGACCGCCAGGCGGGGCCTCGCGCTCGTTTTCACCACGCTGCTGCTCGACATTATCGGCTTCGGCATGATCATGCCGGTGCTGCCTGCTTTTCTCAGGGAATTGACCGGCGTCGGCATCAGCGAAGCAGCGATCGAGGGCGGCTGGCTGTTCTTCGTCTATGCGGCCATGCAGTTCTTTTTCGCGCCCATCATGGGCGGCCTGAGCGACCGGTTCGGGCGGCGGCCGATCCTGCTCGCCTCGGTGCTGACCTTCTCCATCGACAATTTGATCTGCGCGATCGCCTGGTCCTATCCGATGCTGTTCATCGGGCGTGTGCTGGCCGGCATTTCGGGCGCCAGCTATTCGACGACGTCGGCCTTCATCGCCGACATTTCGAACGACGAGAACCGGGCGAAGAATTTCGGCCTGCTCGGCATTGCGTTCGGCGTCGGGTTCGTCATCGGGCCGGTGCTGGGCGGCCTGCTCGGCACGTTCGGCCCGCGCGTGCCGTTCTTTTGCGCCGCCGGGCTGGCCTTCGTGAACTTCCTGATCGCGATGTTCTTCCTGCCCGAAACGCTCGATGAAAAGCATCGCCGCCGCTTCGAATGGAAACGCGCCAATCCGGTCGGCACGCTCCTGCAGATGCGCCAGTATCAGGGTATCGGCTGGATCGGTCTGGTCTTCTTCCTGATGACGCTCGGCCATATGATGTATCCGGCGGTGTGGTCGTTCGTCTCCAACTACCGCTATGGCTGGAGCGAGCAGCAGATCGGCTTCTCGCTCGGCGCTTTCGGCCTGTGCGGCGCGATCGTCATGGGCACGGTGCTGCCGCGCGTCATTCCGAGGCTCGGCGAGTGGAGAACGGCGGTCATCGGCCTGACGTTCACGGCGGCCAGCGCCTTCGGCTATGCCTTCGCCTCGCAAGGCTGGATGGTCTACGCGGTGATCGTCGTCGGCTGCCTGGAAGCGCTGGCCGATCCGCCGCTCAGAAGCCTCGCCGCCGCCAAGGTGCCGCCTTCGGCACAGGGCGAACTGCAAGGCGCGATGACCTCGATCTTCTCGATCACCTCGATCATCACGCCACTGCTCTATACCGCGATCTTTTCCTGGTTCACCGGGCCAAGCGCACCCGTCACCTTCGGCGGCGCGCCCTACCTGGTCGGCGCGTGCTTCCTGATGCTGGCGGTCATCGTCTTCGTCACCAAGGTGGCAAGACCGTCGCCACTCAGCAGCACCTCGACCGATGTGGCCGAGGATGGAGCACAGGCATGACAGTTGCATTCACGCTGACCACGGATGGCGTGTCGTCGGCGCCGGCGATCTTGCGATCGTTTCCATCGGCTTGCGGCCATGGTCAAGGCACTGGAGATCAGCCTCGACCGCCAGCAATGGTCCGCCATCCTGGGGACGGGCGAGGGGCAGCGCTGACGGATCGAGTCAAGCCCTTTCCACCAGCAATTCCTCGCCGCGCTTCTGGCGGATCAGGTTGACGAAGCGGCGGAACAGATAGTGCGAATCCTGCGGGCCGGGCGAGGCCTCGGGGTGATGCTGGACCGAGAACACCGGACGGCCGGTCAGCGCGATGCCGCAGTTCGAGCCGTCGAACAGCGAGACATGCGTTTCCTCGACGCCCGCGGGCAGCGAATCGGCATCGACGGCAAAGCCATGGTTCATCGAGACGATCTCGACCTTGCTTGTCGTATGATCCTTCACCGGATGGTTGGCGCCGTGATGGCCCTGGTGCATCTTGGCGGTCTTGCCGCCCAGCGCCAGCGCCAGCATCTGGTGGCCAAGGCAGATGCCGAACACCGGAATGTCGGTCTTGAGCAGGTCCTGGATGACCGGCACGGCATAGTCGCCGGTTGCTTCCGGATCGCCGGGGCCGTTGGAGAGAAAGATGCCGTCCGGCTGCATTGCGAGGATTTCTTCCGCGTCGGTCTTGGCGGGAACGACGGTGACCTTGGCGCCGAGGCCGGCAAGCAGCCGCAAGATGTTGCGCTTGACGCCGTAGTCTATGGCGACGACATGCAGCGAAGGCTCGGCCTGTTCGCCAAAGCCCTCGTTCCACACCCAGGGCGTCTCGCGCCAGACTGAGGACTGGCCCGACGTGACCTCCTTGGCGAGATCGAGCCCGATCAGGCCCGACCATGCGGCGGCGCGCCGCTTCAGATCGTCGAGGTCGAAGACGCCGTCCGGCGCATGCGCGATGACGGCGTTGGGCATGCCCTTTTCGCGGATCAGCGCGGTGAGCGCGCGGGTGTCGATGCCCGAGAGCGCGACGATGCCGCGCTTCTTCAGCCACTGGTCGAGGTGGCCGGCGGTGCGATAATTGGACGGGTTGGTGACATCGGCCTTGAACACGGCGCCGACAGCGCCGGCGCGGGCGGCCGGATTGAGATCTTCGATGTCCTCGCCATTAGTGCCGATGTTGCCGATATGCGGGAAGGTGAAGGTGACGATCTGGCCGGCATAGGACGGGTCGGTGAGGATTTCCTGGTAGCCGGTGAGTGCGGTGTTGAAGCAGACTTCGGCGACGGCGGAGCCGGTGGCGCCGAGGCCGCGACCCTCGATGACGGTACCGTCCGCCAACACCAGAAGGGCGGTCGGCTTTTCAGTGGCCCAGGCGGGCGTCATCTCGGCCATGGCGGCACTCCTATCAGGCCGCGCGCTTCCATAGCCCGGCGGGCCTTCGCGCGGCAAACGGCGCGAAGCGGCGAATTCGCGGCCTCCACGCACCCAAGCTTCAGTTCATGCAAGGCCCAGTACATAGGGGAAGGGGGCAGGGCGGTCAATGATCATGCGAAATGCCACCGCGATTTATTTCATTGAGGAATATCATAGGCTTGCCCTGGCATATCAGGGTTTGCGTTGACTTGCTCCCGGCGCTATTGTCCGCGCCGACCGAAGGAGAGAGAGCAATGCGCGCGAAAATCGCCGAATCCCTGAAGACCGCGATGAAGGCGCAGGACAAGCACCGGCTGCCGACATTGCGGCTGATCCAGGCCGCCATCCACGACCGCGACATCGCCAATCGCGGTGCCGGCAAGGAACCCGCCAGCGACGAGGAAATCCTGCAGATCCTGGCCAAGATGGTGAAGCAGCGCGAGGAATCGGCCAAGGCATTCGAGGACGGCAAGCGGCCGGAACTGGCGGCGCAGGAACGCGGCGAGATGGAGATCATCCGCGGCTTCCTGCCGACGCAGCTCGACGATGCGGAAGTCACGGCGGCGGCGCGCGAGGCGATTGCCGCGACCGGTGCGGCCAGCCAGAAGGACATGGGCAAGGTGATCGCCGCGCTGAAGCAGAAATATGCCGGCCAGATGGATTTCGGCAAGGCGAGCGGCATCGTCAAGGGGTTGTTACAGTAGGGCTTTTTACCGTCGCATCAGCGACTTCCACACGGCCCACTCGACGCCAAGCCGCGACTTGGCTATTGGGCCGATTTCCGAGGCTCCAACGCGTGGCGCAATGCCGGCGCTTCCTGCTGGATATGGTCCCACAGGCGGTTGGCGATCGGCCCGTGCGGCCGGTCGCGGCGGCGCGCCACCACCAATTCGTCGGTGCGGCCCGGCAGATGACTCCCGGCAATGGACAGTAGCTGTCCGCCGCGCAGCTCTTCCGCGATCAGGAAGTGGGGCAGGTGGCCCCAGCCGAGCCCTTGCAGGATGATCTCCTTCTTCATGGCCTGATCGGGGACCATGCATTGCGGCGCCCCCTCGACCACGAAATAGTCCTGTCGTGGCGAATGCAGGGCGGTGTCGCGCATCACGCATTGGGTGAACGCCTGCATCTTCTCCAGTGTGATCGGTCGTTCGATGCGCTCGGGCAGGAAGCCCGGCGCCACCACGGGAATGAAGGGCACCTTGCTGAGGTCGATCCATTCCACCCGCGCATCACCCTTGTCGATCCAGTGCAGGATGAGATCGGCCTTGTCGTCGAAAAGGCGCTCCCACGGGCCACCGACGGCTTCGAAATGGAGATGCAGCCGGGTGGCGGGACACCGGGCGAAGAACCGTCCGAGCATGCCCAGCACCTCCGGGCGCGGGCAGAGGTCGCCGATCACGACGTGGATTTCGCTTTCCTCGCCCATCGACAGCTGGGCGGCATGGACGCGCAGGCCCTCCAGTTCGCGCAGCATCGATTGCGCGCGACGGTGGAACGACAGCCCCGCTTCGGTCGCACGCACACGGTAGCCGCTGCGATCCAGCAGGACGAGGTCGAGCTGGCGTTCGAGCCTGGCGACGGCGGCGAACACCGCCGGATGCGAGCGGTGGAGCATGGCCGCGGCCGGCTGAAAGCCGCCGGTGCGGATCACGGCGTCGAAGCACTGGAGGTCGTGCAAGGTGAATTCGGCCATGTCAGCTTTGATTACAGAGATTGTCCTATCTTTGTAATATCACCAAAACACGGCCACAGCTACGCTTTGCCTCATTCAACGTTCCAAGAGGATTTCATCATGAGTGAGCTGAATTTCGTGACTGTCGGCGACGGCACGCGCATCGCCTACCGCTTCGACGGCGATGCCGGGAAGCCTGTGCTGGTGCTGTCCAACTCGATCGCAACCACGCTGCATATGTGGGATGGGCAGATCGACGAAATGTCCAGGCATTTCCGCGTTCTGCGCTATGACTTTCGCGGCCATGGCGGGTCGAGCACGCCAGTCGGCGCCTATTCACTCGACCGGCTTGGCCGCGACGTGATCGAACTCATCGATGCGCTCGGCCTTGGGCGCGTGCATTTCCTCGGCCTGTCTCTGGGCGGTTTCGTCGGGCAGTGGCTCGGCATCAACGCGCCCGAGCGGATCGACCGGCTGATCCTGAGCAACACCTCGTCCCATCTCGGGCCGGCAAGTTATTTCGACGAGCGGATTGCCGTCGTGCGACAGGCGCCGGACATGTCGGAAACCGCCGACGTGTTCCTCAACAACTGGTTCCCCGCCGACATGGTGGCGGCCAACGAACCCGTCATCGAGGAATTCCGCGCTATGCTGCTTGCGATCGACCGGCAGGGCCTGGCCGGTCTGTTCGCGGCGGTTCGCGATGCCGACCTTCGCCGCACGGTGGTGCTGATCTCCCGGCCGACACTGGTGATCGCCGGCGAGCACGACACGGTGACGGCGGCGAGCCATAGCGAGCTGATCGCGGCCGCGGTGCCCGGCGCGAAGCTTGTCGTGCTGCCTGCGGTCCACCTGTCGAACGTGGAATACCCCACCGAGTTCGTGCAGGCCGTGCTCGATTTCCTGCGCTGAGCCGAAGCAGGGCGCCGTGGGTACGTCTCACGGCTCCTTGCAGATCGGCAGCGGCTGCGCAGGTGGTGCGGGATGATCCTTCCTGTACTGGGCGATGACAGGCTCGAGCATTTTTCGCGGCCAGAATTTCGGCTTGCCGATTTCCTTCAGGCACGATGCGTTCCAGTAGGTGCCTGAAGCGGAATGGCCGCTGGCAACGGCGGCGATATCGCGCGATTCCGGATAGATGTAGAGCGTCGTCGGATTGTCCTTCACCATCGAGATGAGTTGCGCGGCATCGGCCGGCGACCAGCTGGTGCAGCCGTTGCTGCGTCCGCCGGCATAGTCCACCAGTTTGCCGAACGGCACGAAGCCGTCATGGTCGGCATAGGAACTGTTCGGGGTCTTGCGCATGCACATGCCGCGCAGCACCTGTGCCGCGTGGCCGCCGATCACGCGCTGCCTTGCGTTGGCGGCTTCGCCTTCACCGTCGAACTGGATGAAGGTGCGCTGGAAAGCCACGTCCTGTTTCGCACCAGTGCGATAAAAGCCCTTGAACGAGGTCTTTGCTTCGCGGGTCATGTAGGCACCGCCGGCGGTCAGTTCCGAATCCATGGCATTGCCGAAGTTCTTCGCGCAGCGCCTGCCGTTCGAAAAATCGACGGTGCCTTTCAGGTTCCGGCCGCCGCCGTGACCCGACGAAATTGCCCGAAACGACTGGCTGGCTTCGCATACGACATAGTAGCGGCGGCCGAGCACGCCATTGCCCAGGTCGCCGGGGCGGGTGGCATCCATGGCGAAGTAGCAGGGGTTGCTGACGGCGCCCTGCGCCACCTTCTTCAGGTAAAGCGCGCGCGCCCGCTCCAGCACCACTTGTGAGATCTGGCCATCGCCGTTGCCGACATGGGCCTCCAGCCAGGCCGGAACGGCCGATGGCGCGGCAAAGGACCGGGCCGATGCCATCAAGGCAATGATGGCGACAAGAAGGCTGAGGGTGACGACGACACCCAGCGGGACAGATCTCAACCGCACCGTACCCATTCTCCTGTCCCTTTGTGATTCCCCGCAGAATCACCAGAGGACGATCATAAGGCGCGGCGCGTCATCAGGCGAAACACATCTTGTTTAGCGCGTCGGCAAGTATGCGCGAAGAGACCAGGCCGACGCGCAACCATCCATAAGCTGCCATGCTGGGCCAAGGCTTGGGGCGGAGGCCTGCAAACGTCCCCAATTTTCGATCCACCCATATTGCTCTTCCAGCCGGCTTGAGCGCCCTGCTGTCCAAGGCTATGCCTGCCTCGTCAGGAGGTATCGATCATGATCGAGATCGTCAAACCCGGGCTTGAGCATTTGCCGTCCTACAAGGCGGCGCTCGAGCGCGGCTGGTCGCCGGACAATGTGCGGCTCCTGGAGGCGACGCGCGAGCAGCTTGCGGCCATAGAAGAAAATCCCATGGCGTTCCTCGCCGACCTCGATGATCCCGAGGCCAAAGGGCCCCCCATCGCCTTGCCCGACGGCACGCAGGTGCCACGCCTGCCGGGCTTCCGCCGCTGGATCTGGGACGGCGAGGCATCGGGCTCGATCGGCTTTCGCTGGCAGAAGGGCACGGCGGAACTGCCGCCGCATGTGCTTGGCCATATCGGCTACGCGGTGGTGCCGTGGAAGCGGCGACGCGGCTACGCCACCGAAGCGTTGCGGCTGATGCTGGACGAGGCGAGGGCCGTCGATCTTCCCTATGTCGAGATCACCGCCAAGCCGGGCAATCCGGCCTCGCACAAGGTGATCCTGGCTAATGGCGGCAAACTCGTCGAGCGCTTCTTCGAGGACGCCGCCTATGGCGGGGTGGAGAGCCTTCGGTTCCGGATCGATTTGTAAGAGACCGTTTGGAAAATCTCTGATGGCCAGAGCGAATTTCGAAACGGTCTCTAAGACCTATCGCCTTTCGGCCTGGTCGCGCAGCCAGTCGGCGAGCGATGCGCGGTGCGCGCCGGCCCTGCCGGTGAACGCCTCGGCGGACAGCATGGAGTTCAGCACGGCCTCCTGCGTCGCTTCCGCCGCCGCCCGGAAGAGGATGTCGATGCGTGCTTCGTTGAGCGCGACCAGCGGCACCAGATCGCGGGTTTCATCGTGGTCGACCGGGTTGCCGGTGCTGAAGGCAATGGCTATGTCGCCGCTGCCATTGCCCCAGAAGGAGCCAAGCCTGGCGATGCCAGCCCCAGTGCGGCGCGCCACGCGCTCGAGCTGGCGGTGTTCGAGCGGCACGTCCGTCGCCAGAACGATCATGATCGAGCCGCGTTCGGCCTCGGCGTGCCGCCTGGGGTCGGGCTGGCCTCCATCGGGCAGGACGAGGTCGCCCGGCCTGCCGAAATTCGACAGGACGAGAATGCCAAGATGATGTTCGTCGCCAAGCGCGATCTTCCTGGAGGCCGAGCCTATGCCACCCTTGAAGCCGAAGCAGCTCATTCCCGTTCCGGCGCCGACATTGCCCTGCTCGACCGCGCCCTCACGGGCATCCGCCAACGCGGCAAGGGCATGCTCCTGCGATATCGCCAGGGCCTGGATGTCGTTCAGCGGACCGTCATTGCACTCACCGACCACCGGATTGACCGTTCCGGTGGTGCGGCCGATATCGGGGTTCTGGCGGATGGCGTCACGGATCAGCGCCGTGGCGCAGGTGCCGACCGAGAGCGTGTTGGTCAAGAGAACGGGCGTCTCGATGGTGCCGAGTTCCTGCACCTGCATCAGCCCGACGGTCTTGCCGAAGCCGTTGATGACATGGCTTGCCGCCGTGACCTTCTTGCGGAACAGGTTTCCGCCATGTGGCAGGATCGCGGTCACGCCGGTGTTGATGTCGCCGTCGCGCAGCGTGCAGTGACCGACGCGCACGCCAGGCACATCGGTGATCGCGTTGCGCGTGCCGGCCGGCAAGGTGCCGCAGGTTAGGCCGAAATCGGCGACAGTCCTTGCCATGTTATTCGGCGGCGGCCGGTACCGGCGGGCTGATGTCGCTGCGCCGTTCCCAAAGATGGGAGAGGACAGCCACAATGACGGCGACCAGCATGGCAAACGCGCCAACAACCGGCAGGCTGCGATAGCCGTAGCCGGCATTGAGCATGGCGGCGCCGAGCGACGCGGCCAGCGCGATGCCGATATTGAAGCCAGACGGGATGAGCGAGGCGGCGAGGCCGGAAGCGTCGGCCGTCCAGGACAGGATGCGGGTCTGGATCGGGGTGCCGATGGCGAAGTTGAGACCGCCCCAGACGATGATCGCGACAACCATCGGCACGGGGTACGGGCTGACGGCATAGATGACGGCCAGCGTCACCGCCTGCAGGGCGAGCATGGTGATCAGCGACGGCATCAGTTTCCAGTCCGACAGTTTGCCGCCGAGGAAGACGCCAAGCGTGGCGCCGACGCCGTTGAGCAGCAGCACCCAGGGCACCAGGTTTTCGTCGAGCCCTGTCACCTCCAGCAGCGTCGGGGTGATGTAGGTGAACAGGCAGAACTGGCCGAGCATCAGCATCAGCATAAGGATCAGCGAGGTCCAGACCTGCTGGCGCGCCAGCACGCGGACCTCGCTGGCTAGGCTCGCCACCTTGGCCTGATATCCGGTCGTGCGCGGCAACAGGCCCGCCATGGCCAGAGTTGCCGCCACGCCCAGTGCGCCCATCACCCAGAAGGTCGCGCGCCAGCCCCAGATGTTGCCGATGGCGGTGCCGGCCGGCACGCCGATGACGTTGGAGACGGTGAGGCCCGACAGGATGACGGCGACCGCCATGCCACGCTGATCCTCGCGCACCAGGCCGACGGCAACCACCATGGCGACGCCGAAATAGGCGCCATGCGCGACCGCCACGGCAATGCGCAGCAACAGCATCGAGGTGAAGTCGGGCGCCAGCGCGCAGGCCGCCTGGCCGAGGGTGAAGGCGACGGCGAGGCCGAGCAGCAAGGTCTTGCGCGGCAAGGACTTGGTGGCGAGCGCCAGCAGCGGGCCGCCGATGGCGATGCCGCAGGCATAGCCGGAGACGAGATAGCCGGCGGAGGGAACCGAAACGCCAAGCCCTTGCGCCACCTGCGGCAGCACGCCGGCGATGACGAATTCGGTGGTGCCGAAAGCGAAGGCGGCGATGAACAGGGCGATGAGCGGCAGCGACATGAGCAGAAACCCCCGAAATACAGGGCTCAAACCATGGATAGCCCGGGCAGGCAATCCAGAAATTGTCACGGTCGCTTTAGCTTTTCTTGACCCGTCAGGTCACGGACTTACGTCCGTAAGGAACCTTCAGCCATGCCCGCTCGTGAAAATAATAAAGCAGCGACTTGGTGAAGACCTCCGTTACACCGATGGCGGCCGCAATCTTGATGCTTCCGGTCACCACCAGCGAGATGATCATCGTATCGATGGTGCCGGTCACGCGCCAGGAAAGCGCCTTGGCGAAACTGCGCGAATGGGTTTCCATCGATTTCCTCCCGGTAGAAACGGATTCTTAGCCGACGGATGGGTGAGTAAGCAAAGACTAATTTGGCCGTCCACGGCTGGAATGCCTACCCCTTGTTGCCAAGGTGGATGCCGCCGCGGCGAATCGTTGTCGCCTAGCTGGCCTTCAGCCGTGACCCCGTGAGCAGGCCGCGCTCTTCCAGCACGGGATAGGCCATTGAGGCCAGCAGCGAGTTGATCTGCTTCAGGTCGCGGATGGTATCGAGGTGGATCGAACTGGTTTCGACGCTTTTGGCGGTGCCTTCGCGCAGCCGCAGGAAATGGCTGGCACTGGTTTCCTTTTCGCGGTCGCGCAGCTGGTCCTTCTCCAGCACCAGCTGGCGCGCGGTTTCGGCATCGCGCGAGACCAGCACGTTGAAGGCAAGCCGGGCATTGGCCAGCACCGAGGCGTGGAAGGCGCACAATTCGCTCCAGCCTTCGTCGGTGAATTCCAGCCCGCGTTCGAATTTCTTCTTCACATGGACCAGCATGTTGCGCACGACGATGTCGCCGACCTGCTCGAGCTTGACGCAGGCGCCGATCAGCTCCTGGCAGCGCAGCGCCTCGTCTTCGGTCATCGGGTTCCTCGTGACCTTGGCGAGGTAGAGCTTTATGGCCGCGTGCCTGCGGTCGACACGGTCGTCGAGCGCGGCCAATGCCTTGATCTTGTCCGAGTCGGCGTCCTCATAGAGTTCGATGATACGCTTGAGCATGATCTCGACCGTCTCGCAGACCCGCACCACCTCGCGTGTGGCGTTGGCCAGAGCCTGGCTCGGCACATCGAGCGCGCTTTCGTTGAGCGCCGACAGTTCGACGACGTCGAGCGTGGCGGCCGGCGCCGGCTTGGCGCCGAGTGCCACGATCCTTTCGGAGGCTCGGTAGACCAAACCGGCCAGGGGCAGGCCGGCGAGCAGGATGATCACGTTGAACAGGATATGGGCGTTGACGATCTGATCGGCCGCCGTCGGACCGAGGAAGGCGACATGCGGCCGAAAGATCATGAACAGGATCAGCATGACCAGCGAGCCCAGCCCGCGCATCAGGAGGTTGCCGACCGGCACGACGCGGACTTCGGGGCTGGCCGAGCGTGTCAGCATCGGCGCGATGAGCGATGAACCGAGATTGACCCCAAGGATGAGGACGAGGCCGAGTTCGGGGCTGATCAGACCGCGGCCGGCCAGCGTCGCCATCAACAGCACCGCCGCGATGCTCGACTGGAACAGCCAGGTGATCATTGCCGCCAGCAGGTAGGCGGTGATGGAATCGCTGGAGAAGTAATTGAGGATGACCGGCAGCAGCTGGCTGTTGCGCAGCGGCTCGGACGCCTGGCCGATCATTTCGAGGGACAGGATCAAGAGGCCGATGCCGACCAGGATGCGGCCGATCTGGCGCCAGTCGCGCCGCTCGGTGGCCATGAACATCACCGTGCCTGATGTCAGGCAGAGCGGCACCAGCAGCGTGAGATCGAAGGTCAGCAGCTTGACCACCAGAGCCGAACCGATCTCGGCGCCACGCACGGCCAACTGGCCGGCGGCGCCCGAGACGATGCCGGAACCGGCGAAGGAGCCGACCAGCAAGGTGACGGCGGTCGAGCTTTGCAGCGCGATCGCAAGCCCGGTGCCGGCCAGCACCGCCATGATCGGATTGCGCATGGTGGCGCGCAGACGATGACGCAGCACGTCGCCATAGGCGCGTTCGACGCCGGTCTTGACCATGCGGGTGGCAAACAGCATCAGCGCGACCGCGCCGGCCAGATGCAGAAGGACGACCGAGCCGCTCATCGCCGCGCCTGCGCGCGGGCATGGCGCGCGCTTCGGGCAGCATGGCGACAGGGGGCGAGGACGAGGGCACGAATCATGGTCATGTCAGCCTTGGAATATAGCCGGAATATTTTAGCCGGATAATAAAAATTTGTCGATTTCAAGGGGCCGCCGCGAGGCGACAGCCGGTGTCGGAAAATGGACGGGCCCGCAAATGGTTGCATGGGCCTAAGCAGTGGATTCGGCCGGATCCGCGCCGCTTTTGGCGCCCGTCTTTGCGATGATGTTCAAATCTTTGGATTAACCGGCGGAATTCATTACACAATTGTAATGCTGGCGTTCAGTTTCGGTTCATCCCCTGGCCGCTATTCCCCTGGCATCGACAACCAAGGAGACTTCTGATGAAACGCATTGTCCTTTCCGCTCTCGCCTTCTCGATGCTGGCCGCCACCTCGCTCACCGGCCAGGCAGCGCCGATGAACGCGCCAGTGGCGCCGCAGTCGAACTACGCCAAGGTCGACTGGCAGAAGCCCGCCAACCGGGATGTCAAGAAGCGCGTCATCCAGAAGCGGTTCGTCCAGAAGAAGGTGATCGTGAAGCGGAACCACTGGCGCAACGGCCAGAAATATTCCGGCTGGAGGCAGCACCAGCCGATCCGCGACTATGGCCGCTATGGCCTGCATCGTCCCGGCCGCGGCCAGGAATGGATCCGCGTCGGCAATGACTATGTGCTCGTCGGCATCCTCTCCGGCGTCATCTTCGGTACGCTTGCCGCGCAGTAATCATCTGACACTCGACAAAAAGGAGGCGGTCCGCAATGGCCGCCTTTCTTTTTTGGCCTGTGGAAACCGGGCATCGCCCGCATTAGGGGTCGTCTGAAATCGCGGGCATGATTATATGGTGGCGAAACGAGTTCCCCGATGCGATTTCCGCCCGCCTTCCTCGACGAGATACGCGACCGCGTGCCGATTTCACAGGTCATCGGCCAGCGCGTCGCGTGGGATCGCAAGAAGACCAATACGTCGCGCGGCGACTATTGGGCCTGCTGTCCGTTCCATGGCGAGAAGAGCCCTTCCTTCCACTGCGAGGACAAGAAGGGCCGTTACCACTGTTTCGGCTGCTCGGTCTCGGGCGACCATTTCAAATTCCTGACCGAGCTCGAAGGACTGAGTTTTCCCGAGGCGGTCGAGAAGATCGCCGACATGGCCGGCGTGCCGATGCCGGTTCGCGACGCACAGGAAGAGCGGCGCGAGCAGGAACGTGCCAGCCTGACCGATGTCATGGAGATGGCGACCGCCTTTTTCCAGGAGCGCCTGCAAGGGCCCGAGGGCGCCAAGGCCCGCGCCTATCTGCGCGATCGTGGGCTGACGCCGGCGACACAGCAGTCGTTCCGGCTCGGCTTCGCGCCCGACAGCCGCAACGCGCTGAAGGAGCATCTGGCGGCCAAGGGTGTGCCGAAAGCCGATATCGAAGCCTGCGGGCTGGTGCGCCATGGCGACGACATTCCGGTCTCCTATGACTGGTTCCGCGACCGCATCATGTTCCCGATCCCGGATTCTCGCGGCAAGATCATCGCTTTCGGCGGCCGCGCGCTGGCGCCCGACGCGCTCGCCAAATACATGAACTCGCCCGATACCGAGCTCTTCCACAAGGGTAATGTGCTCTACAATTTCGCCCGCGCCCGGCAAGCGCTGTCAAAGGGGGCTCTGGCCAAGGGCGGCACCGTTATCGCGGTCGAAGGCTACATGGACGTGATCGCGCTGGCGCAGGCGGGCTTCGAGAATGTCGTGGCGCCGCTCGGCACCGCGCTCACCGAAAACCAGCTCGAACTGTTGTGGCGCATGGCGCCGGAGCCGATGCTGTGCTTCGACGGCGACAAGGCCGGGCTGAAGGCGGCCTGGCGGGCCGCCGATCTGGCGCTGCCATCGGTGCAGGCCGGACGCTCGGCGCGCTTCGCGCTGCTGCCGGAAGGCAAGGATCCCGACGATCTGGTCAAGGCCGAGGGGGCGGAGGCCTTCCGCGCCGTGCTGGCCGATGCGCGGCCGCTGGTCGACCTGTTGTGGATGCGCGAGACGGCGGGCGGCGTCTTCGACACGCCCGAGCGGCGGGCGGAATTGGGACAGACACTGCGGGAACTCAGCAGCCGCATCCGCGACGAAAGCACGCGCTACCACTACCAGCAGGAAATGCGCGAGCGGGTGCTGAGCTTCTTCGGCTCGCAGCGCAATGCGCGGCAAGGCCGTCAGGATGGCGGCCGGCCCGGTCAGCGCGGCCAGGGCAAGCCCGCACCCGGCGGGCAATTCGCCAAGGCAGGAGGCGGGCGCATGGCGATCACCGAAAGCCTCGGCCAGTCGGCGCTGGTCAGGCGCGGCGAGGGGATGTCTGTGCGCGAGGCGACGATCATCGTGGCATTGGTCAACCACCCGGCGCTGATCGACGAGAATTTCGCCCATGTCGAGTTCCTCGACCTCGCCAATTCCGACCTGACGCGGCTGCACGCCGCCATCCTCGACGCGATGGCGCATAACATGGCCAATGACCGCCACGCCGTGGTGGCGACGATAGAGCGCGCCGGCTGCGCCGAGATCTGGGAGCGCGCGGTCGGCCTGATCAAGCGGGCGCGGCAATGGCCGGCGCTGGAGACGGCGGCCCTCGAGGATGCCCGCGACGCTCTGAACCAGGCGTTGCACTTGCAGCGCAGCGCGCGCACCTTACATAAGGAGCTGAAACAGGCGGAAGCGGCCCTCGAAGCGGATCCTTCGGACGAAAACTTCCGCCATCTGATCGAAATTCAGGCGCAATTTCAGGATGTACAAGCGACGGAAGCGCTGATCGAAGGATTTGGTGTTTCGTCGGGCAGGGCTGGGCGAGCCTAGGTGCATGCGAGCGCGAAATGAAGGCGCGGCCACGCTTCCCCTGGGGGCGAGGCGCGCTAAGTCGGGTAATTGATTCGCTTTTTTCATGCGAATCATGCCAGAGGCGCTTGACCTTCGGACAGAATGGCGGAATCAGGACGATTCGAAACGTTAACCCGCACCCGCGTCGACGGGAAACAAGCGATGCAAGGTACTTGGTCACTGGACAGGCGGCCCGCCTGACACAGATATCAGGGTTAATCTGGACTTAATGTATGCCGCCCAAGAGTGGAACCCGGTTTTGGGGCAACGGCATGCACCAAACAAAAGAGTGGATGCAGCTCATGGGCCGGGTGAAGCGCGTTTAGAAAAACGGGCGTATCCGATTTGACTGGTCCGACAGCTGACGCGGCCCCCATGGCCGGCCGCTAGGAGAAGATAAAGACTATGGCGACAAAAGAAAAGGAAGAGGTCGAGACCGAACGCGAAGGCGCCACCGATGGGCCCTTGCTCGACCTTTCCGATGATGCTGTCAAGAAGATGATCAAGGCCGCCAAGAAGCGCGGTTATGTCACCATGGACGAGCTGAATTCGGTGCTGCCTTCCGAGGAAGTGACCTCGGAGCAGATCGAGGACACGATGGCGATGCTGTCCGACATGGGCATCAACGTCGTCGAGGATGACGAGCAGGGCGAAGAGGCCGAGGCCGGCGACACAGCCGCCGATGCCGAGGAAGATGCCAACGAGCTTGCCGAGCAGACCGGCACCGCGGTCGCCGCCACCACCACCAAGAAAGAGCCGACCGACCGCACCGACGATCCGGTGCGCATGTATCTGCGCGAAATGGGCTCGGTCGAGCTGCTGTCGCGCGAGGGCGAAATCGCCATCGCCAAGCGCATCGAGGCCGGCCGCGAGACGATGATCGCGGGCCTGTGCGAAAGCCCGCTGACCTTCCAGGCGATCATCATCTGGCGCGACGAGCTCAACGAATCCAAGATCCTGCTGCGCGAGATCATCGACCTCGAAGCCACCTATGCCGGCCCCGAAGCCAAGCAGGCGCCGGTGGTCGAACGTGTCGAGGAAGCGCCCAAGGCCGAGGAAAAGCCGCGCCGCGGACGCGACGATGAAGACGACATCACCAATGTCGGCGCCGATACGCGCGGCATCGGCGACGACGACGAGGAAGACGAGGACGAGGCGAGCCTGTCGCTGGCGGCGATGGAAGCCGAACTGCGCCCGCAGGTGATGGAGACGCTCGACGTCATCGCCGACACCTACAAGAAGCTCAGGAAGCTGCAGGACCAGCAGGTCGAGAACAGGCTGGCCGCCGCCGGCACGCTGTCGCCCAGCCAGGACCGCCGGCTGAAGGAGCTGAAGGATCAGCTGATCAAGGCGGTGAAGTCGCTGTCGCTCAACACGGCGCGCATCGAGGCGCTGGTCGAGCAGCTCTACGACATCAACAAGCGCCTGGTGCAGAACGAGGGCAAGCTTCTGCGCCTCGCCGAAAGCTATGGCGTGCGCCGCGAGGAGTTCCTGAAGGAATATCAGGGCTCCGAACTCGATCCGAACTGGACGCGCTCGATCGCCAACCTGACCTCGCGCGGCTGGAAGGAATTCACCAGGAACGAGAAGGATGCGATCAAGGAGCTGCGCGCCGAGATCCAGCATCTGGCCACCGAAACGGCGATCTCGATCCTGGAATTCCGGAAAATCGTCAACCAGGTGCAGAAGGGCGAGCGCGAAGCCGCGATCGCCAAGAAAGAAATGGTCGAGGCCAATCTGCGCCTCGTCATCTCGATCGCCAAGAAGTACACCAATCGCGGCCTGCAGTTCCTCGACCTGATCCAGGAAGGCAATATCGGCCTGATGAAGGCGGTCGACAAATTCGAATACCGCCGCGGCTACAAGTTCTCGACCTACGCGACATGGTGGATCCGGCAGGCGATCACGCGTTCGATCGCCGACCAGGCCCGCACCATCCGCATTCCGGTGCACATGATCGAGACGATCAACAAGATCGTGCGCACCTCGCGCCAGATGCTGCACGAGATCGGCCGCGAGCCGACGCCGGAGGAACTGGCCGAAAAGCTCGCCATGCCGCTCGAAAAAGTGCGCAAGGTCCTGAAGATCGCCAAGGAGCCGATCTCGCTCGAAACGCCTGTCGGCGACGAGGAGGATTCGCATCTGGGCGATTTCATCGAGGACAAGATGGCGATCCTGCCGATCGACGCGGCGATCCAGGCCAATCTGCGCGAGACCACCACGCGCGTTCTGGCCTCGCTGACGCCGCGTGAAGAGCGCGTGCTCAGAATGCGGTTCGGCATCGGCATGAACACCGACCACACGCTGGAAGAAGTCGGCCAGCAGTTCTCGGTCACCCGCGAGCGTATCCGCCAGATCGAAGCCAAGGCGCTGCGCAAGCTCAAGCACCCGAGCCGGAGCCGCAAGCTGCGCAGCTTCCTGGACAGCTGAGACCTGCCAATCGCATTGGAGATAAAGGGCGCCACGAGCGCCCTTTTTCATGGGCGTGTTCGCTCTTGCGACCCGCGACCTTAGGGAGGATAATTTCGCCTCGGACGCATTTTCTGGGCGACAACCCCGGAAAGCCCGCCCCGGTCGAGGCCGTGTCGACAGACCCACGGCCTGAGTGCCGTGCTCCGTGGCCCCGGAGGGAGGTGTGCCATGACAAGCTACATCGTGCTGATGAACTGGACCGAGCAGGGCGCCAAGAACGTGCGCGAATCCCCGAAGCGGCTCGACGCCGCCAGGAAGCAACTGGGCGAAATGGGCGGATCTTTCAAGGCGTTCTACCTGACCATGGGCGAGTACGACATGGTGGCGGTGGTCGAGGCGCCCGACGACGCGGTCCTGGCGCGTTTTTCGCTGATGCTGGCGGCGGCCGGCAACATCAGGACGCGGACGATGAAGGCCTTCCCCGAATTCGCCTATCGCGAGATCATCACCTCACTTGGATGATGAGGTTTGCGGACAGCCGGATCAGGTGCCGCCTCAACGGCTCTTGATCCGGCGCGCGTTCCGATAGATTTGGCAGTTGCCTCGGGACAGGACGCCTCACCGTGGAGGCCAAGGAGAGATCGCATGAACAATTTTTCGATACTGGCCGTCGGTCTTGCCTTGATGTCGTCGATGCCCATCGACGCCGGCGCCGCGCAAAACCCGGTCGGCATGGCCAATCCCGCATCGGTTCACTGCGGTGCGATCGGCGGCCGCTTCGTGGTCAGGAAAGACAAGGCCGGCAGCGAATACGGGTTTTGCCGCTTGCCCAACGGTCGCCTGTGCGAGGAGTGGGCGCTGTTTCGCGTTCGCGACAACAAATGCGTCGGGCCGAAGGCGGCGATGCGCGGCAAGTGACTGGTAGCGGAACCACGGCTTTGCTGACCGTCTGGTACAACACGCGCTGTCCAGTCTGCGATGCCGGCATCGGTAGGCAGAAGCGGCGGCTGATCGAGGCGGTCAAGGCCGGTCGGGTCGAATTTCGCGATATCAACCTGGAGCCGGATGCGCTGTCGTCGCATGGCGTCTCGCTGGAGGACATCCGCCGCCGGCTGCATGCCACCGATGCGGATGGCAATTTGCTGATCGGCGCCGACTGGCGATCGCGGTCTGGCTGTTAACGCCGGGCGAGGGTTGGCTGGCGAGCCTGTTCGGCAATCGGCTCATGCTGCCGCTGACCGGCCTTGCCTATGATCGCTTCGCCGACCTGCTCTACGGCTGGAACCGGCGCAAAGACCGCTGGTAGTCCATTCGCACTCCATCCATTCCCATCAAGCCTGACGCTTCGATGCCGCGATGTCGCTTGGCTCGCGATCAGATACATCATAAGATATATCTTGACTCGGCAGCACTGCGCGCCTAACTAAGATATATCGTAAGATAGAACTCAAGGAGCAATCAATGCACGGACACAATCATTCCGATCATCATCATTTCGGCGAGCGCATGTTCATGCACATGGCCGGCAAGTTCGGCGGCAAATTTGGTGGCAGAGGGGGCGGCGGCTTCGCTCCGTTCGGCGGCAGGGGCGGTGGCCGCGGCCCGGGCGACATGTTCCGCGCCGGACGGATGCTCGCCGACGGTGACCTCAAGCTGATCACGCTGTCGCTGTTGGCCGAGGCGCCACGCCATGGCTACGACATCATCAAGGCGCTGGAAGAGCGCACCAGCGGCATCTACAGCCCGAGCCCGGGCGTGGTCTATCCGACGCTGACCTTCCTGGAAGAGGCCGGCTACGCCGTGTCGACGAGCGAAGGCAACAAGAAGGTGTTCTCGATCACCGAGGCCGGGCAGGCGCATTTGGCCGACAACCGCGAAATGATCGACGGCGTGCTCGATCATCTCGAGCGCTTCGGCCGCAAGATGGCCAAGGCGCGCGACTGGTTCGGCTGGAACGATGACGGCGAGGACCGCCGCGGCGGCCGCGGCGGCCGTGGCGAGCGCTCGGAAACGCGCGACGAATTCCGCGCCATCCGCCACCGGCTCCGCGCGGCACTCGGCGACATCGTCGATGCCCCAGCCGAAAAGCAGGCCGAGGCGATCGCCATTCTGGAAGCCGCCGCCGAAGCGCTGGAAGCGCTGTCGCACCGCTGAGGCGGGCAAGCTTTCCTCTCACCCCGCTTTGCGAGGGCGAGGACGCAGAAAAGCCCGGGGAGACCCGGGCTTTCTCGTCAGGCCGTGCCGGCATCATTCCTTGCCGACATATTCGCTGATCAACTTTTCGTTGCGCGCCTTCTCGATCTTGGCGGTGGTTTCGGCGGAGATGCGCTCGTCGGTGCGGTACTTGACCAGGTTCACCAGGCTGCCGGTGAGCAGCAGGATGCCCATGGCCCAATAGCCTTTGGTCGACAGGTCGACCGGTGCCAGCCACAGGGACAGGCCAAGCATGAGGTAGGCGGCGCCGACCGAGACGGTGTTGAACATGATGTAGGTCTGATTGCTGTTCATTGTCGTGTTCCTTGACTGGATCGAAGTTGGGTTTGATGTGGTCGTCGTCAGGTCCAAAAATCTTCAGTTGATGGTCTTCAGGCGCTCGAGCACGTCCCTGGCGCGCACCTTCACCGCCGGGCCGTGCCCGGCGTCGGCAAGGCGGTCGCGGATCGCGTCATGACGAAGCTCGCCGTCGATTTCGTCGAGAATGCCGGCTTCCTCGAACGGATCGCTGGCTCCCTTGATGCGGGCCAAAAGCTCCTCGGCGTCGTTGAGGCTCGCCGAATGACCGATCGACCTGACGAGGCGTGACTGCGCCTTGCGCTCGGCATCGATGGCCCGGGCCGAGATCATGCCCTGGTTGAGATCGATGATGCGGCGGTGCGCCCGCTCCACCGAAACGCGCATCCGCAAGGTCTTTTCGCCAAGGCTTTGCACCGTGGCGCGGCGGACCTCGCGTTCATTCTCCAGTTCGGCTATGGCCGCGGCACCGCTTTCGGCCAGCCCGCTGTTGCCGGCGGCCAGCGCGCTGATGGTGCGTGTCTCCAGGTCGGCGTGGCGGCGGTCGAGATGGTCGAGGCCGGCTTGCTCGGCACGCTGGCGCACGATCAGTGAGGCAAGCGTCTGCTTGGCGGCGGCAAATCCCGCCTCGGCATCGCGGATGCGCTGCGCCAGAAGGTCGATGGCGAAGCGATCCTTCAGGCCGTCCTCGGCCCGTGCGCTGGCGCCGTCGAGCAGTGTTCTGATCAGGCTAAGCATGGTTCTTCTCCCTTCGAAGTTTCCGTGAACGATGTTCACAAACTAAACATAGCAGCAAATGAACATTGTTCAAGATGATTTTGAACGCTGTTCACGATATCCGGCATATGGTAAACGAAGGGAAGTAGGGGGCGAAAAAGCGTGCCGTCGAAGGCATGCGCATCCAAAAAGGACTGCTATGGCGCTGGACAAGGAAGAGACCGGCGAGCGGGTGCTGGCCATTGCCGAGACGCTGCTCAACGAAGGCGGCATGGACAATCTGAAGGCCAGGACCATCGCCGAACAGGCGGGCATCTCGGTCGGCTCGGTCTATAATCTGTTTTCCGATCTCGACGGTGTGCACCGCGCCGTCAACATGCGGCTGCTCGACCGGCTGGGGGTCGCGGGCGCTGCGGCGATGGCCGATCTTGGCAGGCGCGGCATCACCGACGTGCGCCAACGGCTGATGGCATTGGCCGGCGCCTATGTTCGCTTCGTCGAGGCGCATCCCGGCAGCTGGCCGGCGCTGCTGGCCTTCAACAGGCGGCGTCCGGTGCTGACCGAGCCCGACGTCTACGAGGCACGGCTCGACCAGTTGTTCGAGATCATCGCCAGCGTCCTTGCCGATGGCGGCTTCGATCTCGACGAGGACACGCGCCGGATCGCCGCGCGAACCCTCTGGTCAAGCGTGCATGGCATCGTCACCAGCGGGTATGCGGGCAGGTCCGTCAGCCGGCAGGCCGACGAGATCGACCGGCAGATCGAGCTCCTGGTCGCCGTCTTCATCAGGGGGCTGGAACGCGGCGGCACATTCGCGCATGCTGAGCCGACAGCGTCGTGAATCGCATACCGACGGCGATCGCAGGCGGCAAGGAGATTTGAGCGATGTCTTTTCTGAAACGTCTTTTCGGCGGCGGTGGCGGCGAAGCGGCCGAGCCCGCAAGTGCCGCGCCCGCCAAGCAGGTCGAGCACAAGGGTTTTACGATCAGCGCCACGCCCTACAAGACCGAAGGCCAGTACCAGACCTGCGGCGTCGTCTCCAAGGAGGTCGATGGCGTGGTGAAGGAGCACAAATTCATCCGTGCCGACCGTTTCGCCGGACTGGACGACGCCGTCGACATCTCGATCAAGAAAGGCATCCAGCTCGTCGACGAGCAGGGCGATCGGATTTTCGGGTAGGGTCCAGCCGTCTCCGAAAGAGCGTGGATCGCGCGTGAGGGGGCTTACACCCTCGAGCACTCCGTGAAGCGCTCGAGGTCCTTGGCCGGCGTGCCATCCAGGTGGGTATTAGCCGCGCTTTTGGATGACGCCGTAGAGCACGTTGCGATTCTCGCCGAAGTACACTTGTGCCTCGACGGTGTTGCGGTCGACGCTGGCATTGATGATGTTCCACATGTCGACTTCCGACCGCAGCAGCAGCACCCAGTCCATGAACGTTTCCCGGTAGCCGGCGTCAGGAGTGCCCTCGGCGTAGTTCGCAAACAGGAATGTCCCGTTCGGCTTCAGCATCTGCAGACAGGTCTTGGCGAGTTTCACGGCGACGTTGTGCTGAAGGTAGTCGTAAAGCCCGGAGGCATAGATGAGATCGAACTTGCCAAGCTTGTGGCCCCTGGTGAGCACGGTCCGTACCGAGCCGTCGATGGCCTCGACCGCGGTGCCTTGGAAATCGCGCGCGATCAGTCCGACGCTCTGGGGATCCTGATCGAGCGCGACCCAGCGCTTGAGGCCGCCCTCGGCCAATGCGGCCGAACGGTTCGCTTCGCGCAGATGGCCGGCCGCGATAGCCAGGACTTCGGTTTCCGGTCCATTCCTGGCCGCGGTCTCATCGACATAGCGGGTCAGCAGATCGCGGCGCTCCCGTGCCGCGACGCATGACGGGACGTTCTGGGTATGGCTGTAAAGCGCCTTGCCGATCTCCGAGGCGTTCGCCACGCTCTCGGCCACGTGCGGGTCACAATAGATGTAGTCGAGCAACTGCGCGTCGCCGGAATAACCCCTGGGCTTGGTGAAGGACCAATGCGTCAGCGGATCCTCGAGAAAGTACTTCTGGATCGGGTGGTTCTGCGCCACCGGTATCAAGGCTTGCCACACGTCGGGATGAACCTTGGCACGCAACGCGTTGAGAAGCGACAGCAGCCGGCGAACGATCTCGGCGGGAAATTTTTGCTGCTCGACCTGTTGCTGTGTCGCGTGGAGGATGAGCGCCAGCTCCGCGCGAGCGGTTTCGAACGCTTCGCCATGATGCTCGGGCTTTCCTCGACGGAGACCACTGGCAATTGCCTCCGCAGTAATCAGACTCTGGCCATCAAAGACAGTTTGCACACCAAGACTCCATAGTTAACAGTCAGTTAACTTATTGCTTAGAATATTCGAATTGCCAATGTCGGGTCGCGGGCATTTTATCGGTATGATTAATTTCCCGCTAACCATGTCAATTCTTTGGGGTTTTTAAGGAGGGGATTCCGGGTTCGAGTTAACGGAAACTTGTCCTGCGTCATTGCATTTGATTGCGCGGCAAGAGATGTCGCGCCCAAGGAGTCGGTCTGCGTTGGGGGCAGAAGCTGCAAAAGAATTCGGAACGCGAGATGCCCTTCAGCCGGGATTTGTCGTGAACGAACGCGCGTCATCCAGAGTGGCCGATGCGGTCGATTCGGAACCGCACGATCCCCGCCAGGAGCTGGGGGCGGCTGAACTTCGCATCCTTTACCGCACGGAAGCCCAGGCGAAACGAAGGAAGGAAGCCAGGCCAGGCCTTTGGATCGCCGTCGTCATCTATGTCTTGTTTTCGGTATCGGATCTGCTGCTGATACCGGATGTGGCCGCCCTTACGATCACGGCCCGCTTCGCTGTCGGACTGACCGCACTGTTGGTCCTGGAAGCACAGCTTCGCCGGGGAGCCGCCACGGACTGGCTTGACGTAACCTGCGCAGCGGCCATCATCTTCGGCTATATCGGCTGGCTTTACCCCGCCTCCATGGGGGCGAACAAGGAAACCGTCGCCTACTATATGGTCTTCGGCACCATTTTCATGATGAGTGCCAATCTCTTCTTCACGTTCCGGTTCAAAGTGTCGATCATAACGTCGACTATAATTTTGTGCATCTTGTATGTGGTGAACTACTTTCTACCCGCGTCGCTGGCATACAAGATGGTATTTGGCACTTTCTACGTTTCGTGCTTCACGTTCACATCCTATGTGAACTGGAAGCTGAACGAAGAGCGCTACAACGTCTTCCTCAACGCGCTGGAAGCCAAGATCCAGCACCATGAGGCCACCGAGCGCGGCAAGGCCCTGCTCAGACTGTCGCGGACGGATCCGCTTACAGGCCTGGAGAACCGGCGCGCCATCGACGAGAAACTGCGTGACTACTGGAATGACTGGCAAAAGCTTGGCCATGGTTTTGCGGCGATCCTCATCGACGTCGACTTCTTCAAGAAGTTCAACGATTGCTATGGCCATCAGGAGGGTGACCGTTGCCTGATCCAGGTCGCCGAGGCGCTCAGCGACCTGATCAAGCAATATGATGGCTCCATCGGCCGCTATGGTGGGGAGGAATTCATCGTCCTGGCTCGCATGGGCAGGAAAGACCAGGTCGCGGATCTCGCCGAAGCCATTTGCCGCACGATCGAGAACCTGGCGATCGCGCACGAGTTGCGGCGGGATGGCGTCGCGATCGTGACGGCGAGCGTGGGCGCGGCATTCACCAGGAAGCAGACCGCCGCCAAGCTGGAGAAGATCATCCACGAGGCCGATCGGGCGCTCTATCTGGCAAAAGCCGGCGGCCGAAATTGTGTCCGGCTGTTCGATCCGACCGATCCCCAGAGCAGCGACGAGAGCGAGAATCTCGCGGCTTTGCTGAAGATCGCGATCGGCCAGGATCTCGTTTCGCTTGTCTATCAGCCCATCCAGGACCTCGCGTCGGGCCGGGTCGAGGCCGTGGAGGCGCTGATGCGTCTCAAGATGCTCGACGGGACCTTGGTTCCGCCGAGCCTGTTCATTCCCGTCGCGGAGCGAACCGGCGCCATCCTCGAGCTCGGGCGTTGGGCAATAAGGACCGTGTGCGCCGAACTCCTGGCGCAGGATCACGTGCGCGTCGTCAGCGTCAACGTCTCGCCGATCCAGCTCAAGACGCCCGGCTTCGCGACATCGGTCGCGACCATTCTGGGCGAGACCGGCGTGACCGGTAACCGGCTGGCCTTCGAGATCACCGAGGGGCTGGAGATGGAGATGCACTCCGACATCCTGCGCTGCATCAGCGATCTGAAGCTGCTCGGGATCAGGATATGGCTCGATGATTTCGGGACGGGCTTCGCCGGCCTTTCGTGGCTTCGTCTCATCGATTTCGATACGGTCAAGATCGACCGCTCGTTTCTCCACGACTGCGGCACCCCCAAGGGCATGGCGATGCTGCAGGACATCATCGCACTGGTCAGAAATCGCGGCCACAAAATCCTGGTCGAAGGGGTGGAGACCGAAGAGCAGATGCTCCTCATGCGCCAGTTTGGCATAGACAAGGTCCAGGGCTTTCATGTCGGCCGCCCGGCTCCGGCCGCGAATTTCCAGACCAAACGGGCCATTCAGAAGCGGCCGTTCACGGTTCTCAAGTCGGCGTGACGCCGAAGCAGGCGGTGGCTTGACCGGCCATGGCCCGTCAAGCCCGTTTGTCATCTGGCCACGATTGCCGTCCGGCCGTGTCTCCTGATTTTATGCGTGTCGTTATCCCGGAACCGAGGACACTTCCGGGCGACATGCATTATGCCGTCTGCAACGCCGTGCGTGGCAGCGGCGGGAAGGCGATGGCTATGCCCGCGGCACCCAGGCCGATGAGAGCCGAGCCGATGAACAGCCAATGGTAGCTGGCATAGGCGTCGAAGATCATGCCGCCGGCAAGCGGCCCTAGCGCCATGCCGAGGCTGGAGAGCATGGTGGCGGCGCCGAATACGGTGCCGAGAATGCGCTGGCCGAAATATTCGCGCGCCAGCACGGCGTAGAGCGGCATGACGCCGCCATAGGTGGCGCCGAAGATGACGGCCAGCATATAGAACTGGTCGAGCTGGCTGATCGAGAGATAGGCGGCAATGACGATCGACTGGATCGCCAGCCCCGCGATCAGCACCGGCTTGACGCCCAGCCTGTCGGCCAGCACGCCGTAGAGCAGCCGGCCGCCGAGGCCAGCCAGACCCTCGACACTGTAGATCGAGACCGCGGCCATCGGGGCGACGCCGCACAGCATGGCGTAGCTGACCATGTGGAAGATCGGGCCGGAATGGGCCGCGCAGCAGGCGAAGAAGGTTAGCCCCAGCACGATGAATTGCGGCGAGCGCAGCGCCTGCCCGACCGTCAGGCCGGCGCCTTCGGCTACTGGTGCCGCAGCCGCACCGGAGGCGGCGGGTTTCGGCGGCTGGCGCACCAGAAGGACGGCGGGCAGCAGGAGCACCCAGGCCAGGAGGCCGATGTCGAACATGGCGGCGCGCCATTCATAGGCCGAGATCAGCCAGCGCGCGAAAGGCGAGATCGTCATCGGCGCCACGCCCATGCCGGCCGAGACCAGCGAAACCGCCAGCCCGCGATTGGTGTCGAACCAGCCTGATGTCAGCGCGATCATCGGTGCGAAAAAGGCGCTGGCCGCGAGCCCGACGAGCACGCCATAGGTGATCTGGAAGGTGAGAAGCGAACCGGCGCGGCTTGCCAGCACCAGCGCCAGCCCGAGCAGCACGGCGCCGATCGTGACGACGATGCGGGCGCCGAACCGGTCGGACAGGGCGCCCCAGGCGAAGCCGCCGAGACCCATCACCAGGAAGTTGAGCGTCATGGCGCTCGAAATGCCCGCGCGCGACCAGTTGGTATCGATCGCCATTGGCTCGAGGAAAATCGCCAGCGAAAACATCGTGCCGATGGCGACACAGGACATCAGCGCGCCAGCCGCGACGATGACCCAACGGTAGGAATGGTTCATGTTTCTTCTCCCAGCCGGGAATAGGATCGATCTTTCGACGCCGCCCGGCAATTCCGGTTGCGTCCCAAGGACGTTCGAGGCGTGCTCGGATCGACATTCCAGATGGAAATTCTTATAGGGCCAGGTGATGGCCTGCGCCTCGTCAAATGCGCTGAGAGATATTTCAAAGGCTCAGATCGGCAGTTCCGATGTGTACTTGATCGTCCAGCTGGGAACGTCGGTCTTGACGTTCTGCACGCCCTTGATGCGGCTCAGATGCTCCGACTGGAAACGGCGATAGTCGTTGATATCTGCCGCCACCACGCGCACCAGGGCGTCGCAGTCGCCCAGCATGAGATAGCATTCCATCACTTGCGGCAGCTTGGCCACCTCGGTGGCGAAGTGCTCGATCGTGTCCTCGTCCTGCGTCTTCAGCCAGATCCGGGTGAAGAAGGTGAGGCCCTTGTCGATGCTGGCCGGATTGAGCACGGCGACATAGCGGTCGATGACGCCGGCTTCCTCCAGGAGCTTGACGCGCCGCAGGCAAGGCGAGGGCGACAGGCCGACCTCATTGGCCAGATCATTGTTGGCCATGCGGCCGTCGCGCTGCAGTGCCCGCAGGATGCGCTTGTCGATGTCGTCGAGCTTCATGGCGTTGAATTCCATTTTCCTGCGGATATGTGACATTCAATGCCAAAATTTGGCGAAAGACAACAATCTTCGCAACCAAATTGCGGGGAGGTGTAGGTATGTTTCGCCCCTGACATCACGAAATTTCCAAACGCAGGGCAGGGCGGCTGCGAGGCCGGCCTATGGCAGACCATGAGCATTTCACAGGCAGTCGAGGCAGCCGGCAATGGTTCGGAATCCGAGTTCCGCCGTGGTGTGATGTCCTGCGCGCCGGTGCTGCTCGGCACCATTCCCTACGCGCTGGTGCTTGGCGCCCAGGCCACGCAGAAGGGGCTGAGCACGGTCGAGTTGTCCATGATGACCGGCCTGAACTTCGCCGGCGGTTCGGAATTCGCGGCGATCCAGTTGTGGACGTCGCCGCCGCACATCCTGCTCATTGTCGCCATCACCTTCCTGGTCAACAGCCGTCATCTGCTGATGGGGGCGGCGCTCGCGCCGTTCCTGCGCGAGCTACCGCGGCGCAAGGTTTTCCCGGCGCTGTTCTTCATGTGCGATGAGAGCTGGGCGCTGGGCCTGGCCGATGCCAAACAGCGTGCCGCCGCGGACATCGGCCCGGCCTTCAGCCCGCGCTATTATATGGGCGCGGCGCTGGCGATGTATCTCACCTGGGTAGCCTTCACGACGCTCGGCGCCTTGCTCGGCCCGATGCTGGGCGATGTCGAGACCTATGGTTTCGACATGGCGTTTCCGGCCGTCTTCCTGGTGCTGATGCGCGGCATGTGGAAAGGCTTTGCCGCCGCGCGACCGTGGCTCGTCAGCCTGGCAGTCGCCGCGCTTGTCTATCTCTTCGTTCCCGGCGCCTGGTATGTCGCGGCGGGTGCTGTGTCGGGGCTGGTCGCGGCCTGGTTGCTGGCAGGTGATGCATGATCGACATGGCAACCCTTCTCACCATCGTGCTGATGGCCGGCGTCACCTATCTGACGCGGATCGGCGGCTATGTCGTGCTGCGCAACCGCGTGCTCAGCACCCGCGCCACGGCGGTGATGGAGGCAGCGCCCGGCTGCGTGCTGATCTCTGTCATCGCCCCGGCCTTCGTGTCGCGGAATCCGGCTGATCTTGCGGCATTGGCCATCACGCTGGCGGCGGCAACGCGGCTTTCCATGCTGCCGACCGTGCTGATCGGGGTCGCTTCGGCCGGCCTCTTGCGGCATCTGATCGGCTGAAGCGAAAAGGCAGGCGCGAACGCCTGCCTTTGGATATGCCATACGGATCAGCGGCTTACGCGGCAGCCGCTACATCACGGCCGGCGGCAACCAACGCATCAACCTTGGCGGTCGCCTTGGCAAGCGCTGCTGTCACCGCGTCAGGGCCCTTGGAGATACCTTCGATGCGGACGACTTCGACATCGGTCATGCCGTTGAAGCCGAGCGCAGTGCGCAGGTAAGGGATGGCGTGGTCCATCTGCACGGCAGCGCCTTCCGAATAGATGCCGCCGGAAGCAAGCACGACATAGACCTTCTTACCGGTGACGAAGCCCTTGGGGCCGTTCTCGCCGTAGGCGAAGCTCTTGCCGGCACGGGTTACGTGGTCGACCCAGGACTTCAGCGTCGAAGAGATGCTGAAGTTAATGAAACCAGTGGCCAGGATCACGGTGTCGGCGGCGAACAGTTCGTCGAGCACGTCATCGGAAACGCCGACCACCTCGGCCTGGCGCGGGGTGCGCGCTTCAACCGGCGTGAAGATGCCTGCCGCATAGTCGGCATCGATATGCGGCAGCGGGCTGGCGACGAGATCGCGCACGACCAGCGTGTTCGATGGGTCGGCAGCGAGAAGCTTCTGAGCGAACTCGGTGGCGATGCGGGTCGAGTGCGAGGCAGCGCCGCGCGGGCTCGAGGTAACAAGAAGAATGGACATGCGGGTCTCTCCAGTTGAATGAATTGTCCCGACATATATGGGCTATCGATCCATCCGATAAACTGGCATATTTTCTATACGATCCATCTATAAAGTAGATACAGCGATGCAGCCGAACCCGACCCTCGACCAGCTCCAGATCCTTGTCGCCGTTGCCGACACCGGCAGTTTCTCGGCCGCCGGCCGCAAGCTCAACCGGGCGCAATCCGTCATCAGTTACGGCATCGCCAATCTCGAGGCGCAGCTTGGGCTGAAGCTGTTCGAACGCGAGGGCACGCGCGAGCCGCAACTGACCGAGATCGGCCGGGCAATGCTGGAGGATGCGCGGCGCATGGTGGGCGTGCTGCAGCGCATCCGCTCGCGCGCCGACGGCCACCATCACGGGCTGGAGGCCGAGGTAGCGCTGTCGGTCGATGCGACGTTGCCGTCTCCGGTGCTGGTGCGAGTGCTCAAGGCGTTCGAGGCGCGGTTTCCGACCGTGATGCTGCGCCTGCATATCGGCACGCTCGGCCTCATTCCCGATCTCGTCGTCAATGGACAGGCCGATCTGGGCATTGGCGGCTTGCTGGGCGATGTCGACGTGCATCTCGTGCGCATCGGCTTCATGTCGCTGGTGCCGGCGGCCGCACCCAGCCATCCGCTGGCACAGTTGCCGAAGCCGGTGGCGCTCGAGGATGTGCGCGAGCACACGCAGCTTGTCGTCACCGACCAGTCGGAGCGCACCAAGGGACGTGATTACGGTGTCTTCGCCTACCGCACCTGGCGCCTGACCGACGTGCGCACCAAGCACATACTGATGCGCGAGGGGCTGGGTTGGGGTGGGCTGCCGCGCTGGCTGATCGCCGACGATCTGGCCAGCGGCCGCCTGGTGGAGCTTGATCTCGAACCCTACAAGGAGGTGAGTTCGCCATTGTTCGCCATGCACCGCAACGATCGCAGCCCGAAGCCGGCGGCCGCCTGGTTGATCGACCGGTTCAAGCGCGGGCTCGGCTGCTTCAACGAGTTCGAGCCGGGCGAGGTGCCCGAAGAGGAGCCGGAGACCCATGGCGTGTCCGGCTCCGGCATCTGACCCGGGCATCCGAGA
Organism: Mesorhizobium sp. Cs1299R1N1; assembly: GCF_037179655.1. Taxonomy (NCBI): domain Bacteria; kingdom Pseudomonadati; phylum Pseudomonadota; class Alphaproteobacteria; order Hyphomicrobiales; family Phyllobacteriaceae; genus Mesorhizobium; species Mesorhizobium sp. Cs1299R1N1. The sequence continues at coordinate 222,714 of NZ_JAPYKR010000003.1, forward strand.
AATCACCGGATTATCGTCACCCCGGAAACTACGATCTGCGCGGTGCGGGCGGTCAATTTCCCGTGCTTGCGTAGCGTCGGTTTTTCATAAGTCCTTTTCATGTGTCGGTCCCGAATGTGAGCCTTGAGGCAGGAGTGAGCCCTGACATAACGAGATTGGAGAGTTCCGGTTGCGTCGCCTTGCCATTCCGTGCCGCGGACTGTGACACGATCACCAGCCAGCGGCCTCAGTCAGACTTTCCCAGAGCTTTCAGGATAAAGCGAATCTGCTCGCGCAGGCTCGTTTCGGTGTCTTCGCTGTTTCGAACGCAGTGCTCGATTAGAATCGGGTGGAAGAACGGCATGAATGCGGCCTTGACCGCACGCGCCGCTTCCGCCGGGTCCTCGACCTTGAATTCGCCCGCCTCGACGCCCTCGCGAATGATCGCTTTGAAGATCGTCACCATCCGCTCGAGATGCGACTTGATGACCGCCCAATTCCCCTGCATGGCGGCGACAATCATGTCGTGCATGCACCGTTCCTTGATCAGCTTCTTCTTGTTGTGATGGTGAAGTGCGTTCAAGAGCCGGTCGAGTTTCACCGAGGCCGGTACGTTCGTGCGTGCGATCGCAACGGCAATGTCAGCAAACTCATTCAAAACCCTTCTGCAGATGGATTCGTTGATTGCCTCCCTGGAGGGGAAGAAGCGGTAGACGTTCGCCGGGCTCATGCCAAGCCCGGAGGCGATGTCGGCCATCGACGTCTTGTGGCAGCCGATGCGGCGAAAGTGCTCCTCAGCAACCTCCAGGATGCGCGCGCGCATCTCGTCGGGATCAGGTGTTCGAACCGGACGATTCATGCATGTCTCCAGAATTGATGAGCGAACCTGCCGGACTCGCGTGGAAGATCATCTCCAGCCGGCCAGTTCGTGCCGTTGGCCCTGCATGTGTCCAGGCAGAGCCAACGGGCAAGAACTTGAACCGTCTCTTGCGACAACAGAGCCCTACTCGGCCGCCATTGCTGCTGGCAGTTCCGGTTCCTCCGTCGAATCCTCATGGATCTCGTCCGTGGTCGGTTTGATCCGGAACCACGCGACATAGAGCGCGGGAAGGAACAGCAGGATCAGCACCGTGCCGGCCGCCGTGCCGCCGATCAGCGTGAAGGCCATCGATCCCCAGAAGACGGAGTGCGTGAGGGGGATGAAAGCCAGCACGGCGGCAAGTGCGGTCAGGATCACCGGTCTCGTGCGTTGCACCGTGGCCTCGATGACGGCGTGATAGTCGTCAAGGCCGGCGGCACGGTTCTCCTTGATCTGTTCGGTCAGGATCAGCGTGTTGCGCATCAGGATGCCCGCCAGTCCTATCAGGCCCAGAATGGCGTTGAATCCGAAGGGCTGGTTGAAGGCCAGCAACATCGGTACGACGCCAACGAGGCCGAGGGGTGCCGTCAGCATGACCATCGCCATCGTCGAGAACGATCGCACCTGCAGTATGATGACGATCAGCATGGCGGCGAGCATGGCCGGGAAGACCTTACCCAGCGCGGTGTTGGCCTTGGCCGCCTCTTCGATCGATCCACCCATTTCGATGCGATAGCCGGCAGGCAGGGATTTAATCAGCGGCTGAAGGGCCGTCATGATCTGCTTGGAAACCTCTGGAGGCTGGGTCGCCTCATTGATGTCCGAGCGAATCGTGATGACCGGGGTGCGATCACGCCGCTTCAGGATCGGCTCTTCCAGACGGATTTCCGAGTGGCCGATCTGGTCGAGCGGGATCTGGCGACCGTCCCGGCTCATCAGCGAGAAATCCGCTAGACGCGATGGATCCAGTCGCTCGCCGCCGGCGCTGCGTGCCACGATGGGGACATTGCGGATGTCTTCGCGGACCTGCGTGACCGGGATGCCAGTGAGGAGGAATTGGAGCTGCTGGGCCACCTCCGCCGGCGACAGGCCGATGAGGTTCAGTCGATCCTGATCCGGTATGAAGCGCAGTACCGGCGTGCGATTGCCCCAGTCGCGACTGGCCTGCCGCACGTCCGGCACGCCGCGCATGACGTCGAGGGCTTTCTCGGAGATGGCGTACAATTGCGCGGGATCAGGCCCCATGACCCGGAACTCGACCGGGAACGGCGTGTAGGGTCCGAACACGAGTTGCGTAACGCGGACGTTAGCTTCGGGGGCAAGCCCTGTCGCAACCGCTTCACGCAGCCGGTGCTTCAAGGCCTCGCGGGCTTCCGCGTCCGGTGTCAGCACGACGATCTTTGCGAAGGCGGGATCAGGCAGTTCCGGCGCCATGGCGAAGAAGAAGCGCGGGGCGCCCTGGCCGACATAGCTCGTCACGATCTTGGCCTCGGGTTGGCCGCCAAGCCAGTGTTCCAGCTTTTCGATCGTGGCGGTCGTCGTCTCGATGCTGGTGCCTTCCGGCAGGCGAACCTCGACCAGCACTTCGGGACGGTCGGATGTCGGGAAGAACTGCTGCTTGAGACCGCTCATGCCTACAACCGAAAGCGCGAAGACGATGCCGACGGCAGTGCAGGTCACAAACTTGTGGCGCACCGCGCCAGTGATGAGCCGACGAAGGCGCCGATAGTTCGGTGTGTCGTATATGGCATGGACACCGCCTTCGATCGGTTTGATTGCGGGCAGCATCTTGACACCCATATACGGGGTGAAGACCACGGCGACGACCCAGGAGACGATGAGGGCGAAGCCCACGACCCAGAAGATGTTTCCGGCGTATTCGCCGGCCGTCGAGCGCGCGAAGCCCACCGGAAGGAACCCGGCGATCGTCACGAGCGTGCCCGACAGCATCGGCGCCGCGGTATGGCTCCAGGCATAGGCCGCCGCCTTGATGCGGTCCATGCCTTCTTCCATTTTCACCACCATCACCTCGATGGCGATGATGGCGTCGTCCACGAGAAGGCCAAGCGCCAGGATAAGGGCGCCGAGCGTGATGCGGTCGAAGAACCGGCCGGTTTCCAGCATGATGAGGAAGACGACGGCAAGCGTCAGGGGAACGGCGGCCGCCACGACGATGCCGACGCGCCAACCCATGCTGATCAGGGCGATCAGCAGCACCACGCCGAGCGCCATCGCGAATTTGAGCATGAACTCGTTCACCGACGAGCCGATGTTCACGGCCTGGTCGCTGACCTTGGCCAGCGACATCCCGAGAGGCAGCGTTTGTGCGATCGCCGCCGATCTCTCCTCCAGTGCCTTGCCGAGTTCAAGACCATTCCAGCCCTCCTGCATCACCGCCGCGAGCATGATGGTCGGCTCGCCCTGGTGACGGATGACGTAAGTGGCAGGATCCTCGTAGCCGCGCCGGACCTCGGCGATGTCGGAGAGCTTCAACGTCCGTCCGGCAGCGACGATCGGCGTGTCGGCGATCGTCTGGACACTGTCATAAGCGCCGTTGACCCTGATGAAGACCTGCGGCCCCTTTGTGTCGATCGAGCCCGCCGGTGTGACGGTGTTCTGGCGCTGCAAAGCGGCGACGATATCCTGCGCCGACACGCCGAGTGTTGCCAGCTTGGCATAGGAAAACTCGACGAATATCTGTTCGGGACGCTCGCCGAGGATGTTGATCTTCTTGACGCCAGGCACATGCAGAAGGTCCTGGCGAATGGTCTCGGCTTGCCTGGCGAGTTCCCGCATGGGCAAGCCTTTCGCCTTGAGGGCGTAAAGAGCGAAACTCACATCGGAATATTCGTCGTTGACGAAGGGGCCGAGTACGCCGGGCGGCAGGTTGCGGGTTTCATCCCCGAGTTTCTTACGGGCCTGATAGAACTCCTCCTGAACGCTGGATGGCGGTGTGCTGTCCTTCAGCGTGACCGTCAGATACGCATAACCTGGCCGCGTTGTCGTCTCCACCCGGTCGTACCAGGTCAGCTCCTGAAGTCGCTTCTCCAACGGTTCGGCGACGAGGTCCTGCATCTCGCGCGCGGTCGCGCCCGGCCATACCGTCGTGACCGTCAGGGTCTTGATCGTGAAGTTGGGATCCTCCGCCCGTCCAAGCATGAGGAAAGCGTAGGCGCCGGCGGCGACGAGCAGAATAATGAAGAAAAGGGTGACGGCGCGCTCGCGAACGGCGATCGCGGAAAAATTGAGGTTCATCGTCAATTGCTCCCGTTTTCAGAGGCAGTCCTGACGCGAGCGCCCTCCTGCAGGAGATGAGCGCCGAGCGAAACAATCTGATCGCTGGAACTCAGTCCGGAGATCACGGCGGTTTCGCTGGTCACACGAACAAGCTTGACGGGCCGAAAGTGTACGGTCGAGGTTGCGCCGTCCAAGCTCCAGACGCCGGTCTTCTGACCATCATCCAGCACGGCTCCGAGCGGCACCTGGACTTCCGTTTGACTTGCCTGGCTTGCAAGCCGGATGGTTACCGTCGCGCCAAGCGGTGCTGCCGCGGCCTCACCATCGAGCACATAACGGGCCTCATAGGTACGGGTCTGGGGATCGGCAGCGTCCGACAACTGCCGCAGATGCGCCCTAAAATGCCGCCCATCGGCCCCATACATGCCCGCCTCGGCTACCGATCCGATCGCCGGCCGGATCGTTTCGGGAAGCGCGACCACAGCCTCGCGGGGGCCGGCGTTCGCGATCCGAACCACGGTTTGTCCCGCGGTGACAACCTGTCCCGGCTCGCCAAGCGTTTCGACGACCGTTCCGTCGGCGTTCGCGTCCAAGATGGAATAGGCCGCCTCGTTCTCCGCGACCTTCGCTTCCGCTTCCGCCGCTGCAAGCTGCGCCGTCGCGGTATCCAGTGCTGCCTTCGCCTGCTCGTAACGCTGCGGGGTTGCCGCCAATTCCTTCTTGACCAGAACGGCATAGCGCTTTTCGTCCGCACTGGTCTGAACCAGGACAGCGCGTGCCGCGGCGACAGCGTTGCGCTTGGCGGTGAGCGCAAGGGCCAGATCGGTATCATCGATCCGCAGCAGCGGTTGGCCCGCCTTGACCTGCTCTCCGACATTCACAAGGCGCTCGATGATCTTGCCGGGAACGCGAAAGCCTAGATTGCTCTGCACCCGCGCGGCAATGGTGCCTGTAAAGCCGCGCTCGGATCCGGGCACCGGCACCGCCGTCACCAGTCTGACGATCGGTGATTCCTGCCTCGGGTCGGCCGCTGCGGAAGCTGCTTGCGTGCGAATGGAAAGTGTGACGAAGGCCGCCACACCCAATCCCGCGACCAAAACGCTCCCCAGCCCAATAACGTGTTTCTTTTTCATGCCCGTCGCCTCCTGTTAAATAGATTGCATTCACACTCTATATCTGCTATTGATTACGAATGCAATCTAAAAAAGGAGATGACGATGCGCGTAAGTCGCAGTCAGGCTGAGCAGAACCGGCAAACCGTGATCGATGTGGCAAGTCGTCTATTTCGAGAGCACGGCTTTGACGGCATCGGGCTGAAGGATCTGATGAAGGGTGCCGGGCTGACCCAAGGCGCCTTCTACAAGCAATTCGAATCCAAGGACGACTTGGCAGCGCAGGCATCGAGACGAGCGATGGAACACGCGACCCGCAGATGGTCGGCTGTTGCTGCCGGCAGCCCTGACCCCCTTGAAGCCGTTATCGGGCTCTACCTTTCCCTCGGGCATCGCGAAGAGAAGAGCGACGGTTGTCCATTGGTTGCGCTTGGTTCTGATGCGGCGCGTCAAAGCGAGAAGGTGAGAGGTCCATTCCAGGATGGCATCGCCGCTCACCTTGAGGTTCTCGACGAGTTGATGCCTGGGGCGGAAAGCCCGGGAACCCAGCGCAAGGCGATGGCGATGCTGTCGCTCATGGTGGGTGCCGTGACGATCTCCCGTATCCTTAGAGATGAAGAGATGTCGCGGGACTTTCTCGATGCCGCCGCCGGCGAAGCCAGGCGCATCGCGACCTCGTAGGGACCCGTGGTCGCGATCGAACGTCTCCACGGCACCATCACGCGAACGGATCGAACAGAAGCTGGAGTAGACATGCGTCGTATCGTCATTACAGGCATGGGAGCAGTTAGCCCCCTCGGAGCCAACGCGGCGACTTCCTGGTCGCGGCTCCTCGCTGGCCGCTCGGGCATTCGGAGCCTGCCGGATGAAATGGTGGGAGACCTGCCGGCGAAAGTCGGCGGAATTGTTCCCTCCTTGCTGGAGGACCCCGAAGCCGGCTTCGATCCAGACACCGTCCTGGTTCCGAAGGAACAGCGCAGGGCGGACCGCTTCATTCTCTTCGCGCTGGCGGCAGCGGAAGAGGCGCTGGCCCAGGCAAGGTGGAAGCCGGTCTCGGACGATGACAGGGCCCGCACCGCGACGATCATCGCTTCGGGTATCGGAGGATTTCCCGCTATAACCGAAGCCGTGCGAACCGTCGATCAGCGCGGTGTTCGGCGTCTCTCACCGTTCACGGTGCCATCGTTCCTGGTGAACATGGCGGCGGGACAAATTTCGATCCGATACGGCTTCAAGGGTCCGCTCGGCGCCCCGGTGACGGCGTGCGCTGCCGGCATCCAGGCGATCGGCGATGCGGCGCGTCTCATCCGCGCCAATGAAGCCGACATCGCGGTGTGCGGCGGAACGGAAGCCTGCATGAATGCGGTCAGCCTCGGCGGCTTTGCCGCGGCACGCTCCCTTTCGACCTCCTTCAATCACCGTCCCGATCAGGCCTCCCGTCCCTTCGACATGCTGCGTGACGGCTTCGTCATGGGCGAAGGAGCCGGAATCCTGGTCATCGAGGCATTGAGCCACGCGCTTGCGCGCGGCGCCAAGCCGCTCGCCGAACTCGTCGGCTACGGCACGACGGCGGACGCTTATCACATCACCTCCGGTCCCGAGGATGGCGACGGTGCGCGGCGGGCCATGGAGATCGCGATCACCCAAGCCGGTATTTCGCCGCGTGAGGTCCGCCACCTCAATGCGCATGCGACCTCCACGCCGGTCGGCGATGCGGGGGAAATAGAGGCGATCAAAAGGGTCTTTGGCACGGATTTCAGCATCGCCGTCAGCGGAACGAAGTCGGCGACCGGGCACCTGCTCGGAGCCGCCGGTGGGCTTGCAGCGATCTTCACGATCCTGGCGCTCAGGGACCAGGTCGCACCGCCGACCCTCAATTTGAGCGCCCCCGATCCGGCCGGCGACGGGATCGACTTCGTCGCGAATCACGCCCGGCCGATGGAGATGGACTACGCGATCTCCAACGGCTTCGGCTTTGGCGGTGTCAACGCCAGCGCGCTGTTCCGACGCTGGACGGACAAGGTGAGCAGCGCGAACGCCGGAGGGGCCGGTGACTGAGCTTGCCCCTAACCGCTTCCGTTTCTCCAACCGCCAATGGCCGACGAGCGAACGCCACATCTCGAAACGCAAATCCAGATCAAAGAAAGAAATGATTTCCATGAACAAGACCAATCCTGGCGTCGCCCTGGTGACCGGGGCATCCTCCGGCATCGGGCACGCAACGGCCAAAGCCCTGCTCGAGGCGGGCTTTCGCGTATTCGGAACCAGCCGCCGCGCGGCGGGCGAGAGGACCGACGGCGTCACCATGCTGACCTGCGACGTGACCGATGACGCGTCCGTGGCGAAACTGGTCGATGACGTTCTGGCCAAGGCCGGGCGGATCGACCTGCTTGTCAACAATGCCGGCATGGGTCTGTTTGGCGGCGCGGAGGAGTCCTCGATCGCCCAGGCTAAGGCGCTGTTCGACGTGAACGTCTTCGGCGTTCTGCGCGTGACCAACGCGGTGTTGCCGGCAATGCGCCGCCAGGGGAAGGGCAGGATCGTCAATTTGAGTTCGGTGCAGGGGTTCATCCCGGCTCCCTATTTCGCGCTCTATGCGTCGACCAAACATGCCATCGAGGGCTATTCCGAATCGCTCGACCATGAACTGCGTCCGTTCGGCATTCGCGTTGCGCTGGTCGAGCCCGCCTATACCCGTACGTCATTCGAGGAGAATCTCGCCGCTCCCGATCAAGTGCTTGATATCTATGACTCCGCGCGCGCCGGCATGACCATGGCCGTGCGGAAATCGATGGAAAAAGGCGATGCGCCCGAAGTGGTGGCCAAGACCGTTTTGGCGGCTGCGACCGATCCCGCCCCGAGGAGGCGCTATGCGGCGGGAAAAATGGCGCGCCAGGTCAGTTTCCTGCGCCGTTTCGTCCCCGCATCCGCATTCGACACGAGCCTGCGAAAGCAACTCGGGCTTCCCGGGGCGTCGACCCGCGGACGCACGACGCGCCGTTTACAGTGGTTTCGTTGAATGCGCCTCCTTGTCAACGCATCGTGTGCCGCTTGCAGTGGGCCGACAAGCGCGGTCGCCTTGAAGCCGAGGACCGGAAGGTCGAGGCCCGAGCAGGGCTCGCCCGTGATGGCAGGAGCACTGACGCTCCGGCATGTTGCCCACATCGCCACCAGTGGGCGTGTTGACCGCGTTGACTCTGTCGATCGACAACGGATGTCCAACATCATTTTATAGCTCATGCCATTGAACGGTCGAGAGGAGCACCAATGCCGTACGCGCCAAAGCACAAGCAGCAGACCCGGGAGAGGATTGTCGAAGCCGCAGCCCGGCTGTTCAACAGGGGAGGCTTTGCCGAGGTCACGATCGGCGAGATCATGACAGCCGCTGGGGTCACGCATGGCGGCTTCTATCGGCACTTCAGCAGCAAGGAAGAGCTCTACGCCGAGGCCGTGAGGCATTTCCTGAAGAAGGAAGTGCCGGAGCGCTGGCAAAAAGGGCTCGCGGACGCATCCCTGCCCGACCAGCGGTTCGCCAGCTTCGTGGTCGATGCCTACCTGTCGCGCGATCACCTCCAGGACGTCGACGGCTCCTGTCCCTTGGTCGGGCTATCGTCCGACGTTGCGCGCAGCAGCCGCGGCGTCAAGTCCGCCTATCGCGAGGTCGCACAAGCCATGGTCGATGTCTTCAAGACGAATTTGAAGGGGCGTGGAGCGCGCGACCAGGCGATGGTGCTGGTCGCTCTCTGCGTTGGAGGCATGGTGCTGGCCAGAGCGCTCGACGATGAGGATTTGGCCAAGGACTTTCTCGATACGGCCCACAAGCATGCGCTTAAGACGACGGGTTGGCGAGGCGGCCGGGCCCAATCCTCAGCGAAAGTAAGCACTGCGTGAAGCGCGCATCCGTCCTCCTTGGCGACAGGTCCAGAGGTGCGCAAAAGATGATCTTGATCATCTCTTGACGCTGACAGAAAGTCCGCCGCGAGCACAGGCGCCACCGTCGGCAATCCACTCGATCGGCGGCTGAAGTGAGGGACGAGGAGTATGAAGACGATGGCAACCGAACAGACGTTCAGCGTCACGCGACACACCCTGACCACGGACAAGCCGTTCGAGGCGTTCATCAGTGAACTCGAGAAGCACGCGCCTCTGGTCTCGCCGGAGGTACTCGGGGAACTCGCGGATTTGAACCTTCCAGAGGACCAACTCAGGGCGCGGGTCGAGGGTCTCATCGGGTCGAGCGGCTTCGTCCTGTTCATGAAGGCCATACACAATCAACTGTTCTCCCACTTCGGCCGAACCCACGCCAGCGTCCAGTACGCCATCGGCAATCCACTCATCGCGAAAGACGTGTCCGATAAAGCCCCGGCGGTCTGCCTGTACACGCCATTTCGGCTGGCCGCGTACGAGTCGCCGGAGACCCGCAAGACGATCGTGAGCTACGACAGCCCCGCGTCGCTCTTCGGCTCCTTCGGTGTTCCCGAGGCGGCCGAGATCGGCGCAAAGCTCGAGGGAAAGCTGCAGGACCTCCTGGCGCGGTGCCTGTGATGGACAACCGGGCCCAGAATCCGGACTTGCATTCTCCGGTGGCCGAGGGTCCCAGCGTGGGCCGCCCCGTCCGTCGTCTCGAAGACGAACGCTTGCTGCGAGGCGGGAGCCGCTACGTCTCGGACTTGATCGCGACGTCCGACGCCCTGCGCGTCAAGATACTGCGCTCGCCTCACCCCCACGCCCGGATCCTCGCGGTCGACGCCACCGCCGCCCGCGCGATGCCGGGTGTCGTGGCTGTCCTCATGGCCGACGACCTGGCGGGCATCGGCGACCTCCCCTGCGATTGGGAAGCCCCCGGCATGATCGGGGTCCCGCTGCATCCGGTCCTGGCCCGCGACCGTGCTCGGTACGTCGGCGAGCCGATCGCGGCAGTCGCGGCCGAGAGCGCCAACGCAGCGGAGGACGCGCTGGCTGCGATCGAGGTCTCCTACGAGGTTCTCCCCGCGGTCGCCGAACAAGAGGCGGCCATCGAGCCGGGTGCTGCCCAACTTCACGACGCCTTGCCCAACAACATCGGCTACCAGTTCCGCCGTGAGGGCGGCCATGTCGACCGCGCTCTCGCCGACGCCGAAGTCGTCGTGCGACGACGTCTGACCAACAACCGGGTCGCCCCCGCGCCGCTCGAGGGCCGCGTCGTTCTGTCCGAGTTCGCCCTCGCGTCGGGCCGGCTGGTCCACCACACCTCGAGCCAGCTCCCTCACGTCCACGCGCGGTCCCTCGGCGCATGCCTTGGCCTGCCGCTGCATAAGCTGCGGCTGGTCGCCCCAGACATCGGTGGAGGGTTCGGAGCCAAGCTCTGTTTTTACGCCGAGGACGTGATCTGCGCCGTGCTGTCGATGCGCACGGGCCGCGCCTGCGCGTGGGCGGAGGCGCGCGGTGAAAGCTTTCTCGCCACCACGCACGGGCGCGATCAGGTCCAGTACGCCGAGATCGCGGCCCGGCGCGACGGCCGGATCACCGGCTTCCGCTCTCGGCTCGTCGCCGACCTCGGTGCCTATGCTATCGGCATGGGGCCTGGCGTGCCCGCGATCAACACAGGATACGGCGTCTCCGGCCCTTACGACATCCCGAACGTCGCGACTGAGGTGGTGGGGGTCTTCACCAATCGCACGCCCACCGGTCCCTACCGCGGCGCGGGACACCCCGAGGCCACCTTCCTCCTCGAGCGGATGATGGACGAGCTGGCCCGCGAACTCGCGATGGATCCGGCCGAAGTCCGGAGGGTGAATTTCGTGCCCCCGTCCGCCATGCCGCACCGGATGCCGACCGGATGGACGCTCGACTCGGGCGATTACGCCGCCAGCCTGGACGCGGCGCTCGACCTGGCGGGCTACCGAAAGTTGCGTGAGCGTCAGGCGATCTTGCGGGCGGAAGGTCGCTTCCTTGGCATCGGGCTCGCGACCTTCTCCGAGAGTTCGGCCGTTGGCCCCTCGATCGGGATGGGCGCGGTCGGCTTCTGGCGAGCCGGCCACGAAAGCGCGCGCGTGGTCGTCAACGCCGACGGTTCCGCGACCGTCTTCTCCGGCGCGATGAGCACCGGGCAGGGCCACGCGACGAGTCTCGCCCAGATCGCGGCCGACGTACTAGGACTGGCGCCCAACGAGGTCGAGGTCGTGCAGGGCGACACTCAAGCCGTGCCGTTCGGGACCGGCACCTTCAACTCGCGTTCCATGGCGATCGGCGGTACGGCCGTCCACATGGCGGCTGGCAGGCTCCTGGAGAAGGCCCGGAAGATCGCCGCCCACAAGCTCCAGAGGCGCCCCGCGGACCTCACCTTCGAGCACGGCGTTTTCCGAGCCTCGGATGGATTGGGGGTCATCGCGGCGGTCGCACACACCGGAAAGAAGGTCGAGGACCGGGTAGTCCACGCCGTCTTCCGGCGGCGGTTGGGCATGGAACTCCCCCCCTCGGACCGGGAAGCCGAGACTCTGACTCTCGCCGACGTGGCGCGCGACACCCATCTCGGCCTCGACTTGCCGATGGGCACGGCGCCTGGCCTCGACGAGACCGAATTCTTCGATCCAGAAGACATGCCCTTCGCCTACGGCACTCACATTGCCGTCGTCGAGGTCGATCTCGAGACCGGGCAGGTCGCGTTATTGCGTCACGTCGTGGTGGACGACTGCGGCCGGATCATCAATCCCCTGCTCGTCGAAGGGCAGGTGCACGGCGGTGCGGCGCAAGGCGTGGGCCAGGCGCTCATGGAGTCGATGGTCTACGGGATGGGCGGTGAGCCGATGGTCGCTAGTTTCTCCGAGTACGCGATGCCGCGCGCCGCGGACCTACCCTCTTTCGAGACGGGCCATACCGAGGTCCCGACCAAGCTGAATCCGCTCGGCGCCAAGGGCGTCGGCGAGGGCGCCACGATCGGTGCGACCCCGGCAGTCGTTAACGCTGTCCTCGATGCGCTGGCGCCGGTCGGCGTGACCGAGGTGGCGATGCCAATGACCCCAATGCACGTGTGGCGGGCGATCGAACGGGCGCAGGAGGGGCGGCGCAGTCTGGCCCGCGAGACCGGAGCGGAACCGTCATCGCCTGGCGGTTCGCAGGCCGGCGCGTTCATGCTGCTCGTCCAGGCAGCCAAGGGAGGGGACGATGCCTGAACTCGCGATGACGGTGAACGGCCGCGCGGTCCGCGCTGCGGTCGAGGGACGCACGCTCCTCGTCGAGTATCTACGGGAGCACCTTCAACTGACGGGCACGCACGTCGGCTGCGACACGACGCAGTGCGGAGCTTGCGTCGTCCACGTGGACGGCCTCGCGGTGAAGTCGTGCACCATGCTGGCGCTGGAGTGCGAGGGTTCGGCGGTCACGACTATCGAGGGGTTGGCCCCGCGCGGCGCCCCGCTCCACCCCATGCAGGCGGCCTTTCGCGAGCACCATGCTCTTCAGTGCGGCTACTGCACGTCGGGCATGGTGATGATGGCGATCGATATTGCCCGGCGCCGGGGCGCGGTGGACGAGGCGACGATCCGCGAGGAGCTCAAGGGCAATATTTGCCGCTGCACGGGCTACCACAACATCGTCAAAGCGATCGCGGCAGGCACCAAGGCGATGGCCGCCGGGCGCGAGTGAGGACCTTGCCATGAATGAATTCGATTACCATCGGGCCACCTCACTCGACGAGGCTCGTCGGCTCGGCGCCGCGGGGGGAGCGGCCTTGCTCGCCGGAGGCCAGACGCTCCTGCGGGATCTAAAACATCGCCGGCGCGCCCCCGCGAGCCTCGTGAAGATCTCCGGGGTGCTTCCGCGGGAGATCGACCTACGCGACGGCGGGATCACGATCGGAGCCGGCGCGACGCACGCCGAGGTCGCCGTCTCGGAGGTCGTTCGGGACCGGCTGCCGGCGCTGGCGGGCCTGGCAGGACATATCGGTGACCCAGCGGTGCGCCACCGGGCCACACTGGGCGGTGCCGTCGTCGCGCACGAGGTCGCTGGCGACTATCCCGCCGCCTGTCTCGCGCTCGGCGCGACGGTTCACACGACGGGGCGGGACCTCGCCGCCGCCGAGTTCTTCGCCGGCCCCGGCCGGACGGCGCTGGAACCGGGGGAGATCGTCACCGCTGTGACGTTCCCCGTGCCCGCGAAGGCGGCCTACGTCAAGTTTCTGAATCCGGCCGCGCGCTACCCCATGGCCGGGGTGTTCGTGGCGCTCGCGGCGGACGGCCGCCCCCACCTGGCCGTCGCGGCCGTCCGCGCCGACGGCGCATTCCGCTGGCTCGAGGCGGAGGCGGCGCTTGCCGCGACGTTCGTCGGCGACGCGCTTCGAGAGGTGCACATGCCGCTCGATGGCCTGGCGGTAGACCTGTTCGCGGACGCGACCTACCGGGGACGCCTTGCGGAAGTGCTCGCCCGGCGGGCGGTGTTCCTCGCCAACAGTGCCGCTCCCGGGGTCGCGGTGTTCTCGCACGGATCGCCCCTGCAGATCGGAGTTGAGCGATAAGCACGCTGGCCGCCCTCCCGATCTCGGCCCACGGCAGGATGGATCGGCGGAACCGGCTGAGTACGGTGTCGGCGCACCTTCCGGTGGGCGGTGACTATTCTGAGGCTAAGGCCACGACCATGGAGTTGGTAGAGGCCACGGGCTTTGAGGCGCTGGACTCAGGGAGCCTTGTCGATTCCTGGCGTCAGCAGCCCGGCACTCCCGCCTAGTGCACCGAGCTGACAAGCGATCAGCTGAAGGCGGCGCTGCGGTCGGCCGACAAATCCCGCGCTTCCGGAAATCGTGATGCCCTGATCAGGCAGTTCATGGCAGCCGGCGACAAGCTCACGCACGCGGACATCGTCGCCGGCAACCGGGCAGCGACTGTGTGATCATATTCGCATCAGGCGCGGGATAGTCCGTCTATCAGCGCCTTCAAGACGGCGCGGTAGTCCTCGGCTGATGCGCCCGCCTCGATGGCGAGCGCAGCGCGGTCGAAAGCAGAACCGAGCAGCGCCGTCAGCGCCTCCGCCGGCAGCTTTGTCATCGATCGTGCCCGCATGGCGGCGACAAGGCCTTCACGCAGCGAGCGGTTGCCGTGGCGGTTATCGATCGCGTCCATGGCGGTGCGGCCGAGCACGGCCGGGCCGTCGAGCAGCAAGAGCCGCGTGCGGCCGGGCGCGCGCATGGCCATGAGATAGGCATCGGAACCGGCAATCAGCGCATCGCGGGCGCTGAGCGACGGCGGGGAGGCGCGGTCGATCTCCCGCGCCACCGCCGCCGCTTCCTGTTCAACCACGGCGGCGAAAAGCGCCTGCTTGTCGGCAAAGTGGTGATAGAGCGCGCCGCGCGTCACGCCTGCGGCGGCAACGATCTCCGGCGTGCCGGTCTCGGCATAGGATTTTTCCGTAAACAGTTTGCGCGCCGCCGCGATCAGGTCGGCGCGCGTCGCCTCGGTGCGGTCGCGGTTCGAGCGGCGCCCGGATTCCTGTTGCATACATGCAGCCTGTATGTTAATTCGATTTACATGCAGACTGTATGTTAATTGACGGGAGAAGGAAAGATGAAGACGACGAGCTACTACCCGGTGCTGATGACCGGCGATGTCGCCGGCACGGCCGCCTTCTATGTCGAGCATTTCGGCTTCCAGCCGCTGTTTACGAGCGACTGGTACGTGCACCTCCAATCGGTGGACAACCGCAGGGTCAACCTAGGCATCGTCCAGGGCGACCACGAGACGATCCCCGAGGAGGGGCGGGGGCGCACCTCGGGCCTGCTGATCAATTTCGAGGTCCGCGATCCTGACGCAGTCTACGAACGGATCACCGCCGCCGGCCTGCCGATCCTGCGCACGCTGCGCGACGAGTCCTTCGGCCAGCGCCACTTCATCACCAGGGATCCCAACGGCGTGCTGATCGACGTCATCAAGCCGATCCCGCCCAGCGAGGAGTTCCTGGCGCAGTATGCCGAAGGCGCGGCGGGGGTGTGAGCGGCGGGCTCAGCTCGCCCTTGCCACCGGCGTCACCGCCACCTGGCTGACGCCGGTGCGGCGTACCACGGTGCACAGCGTCTCGCGGCCGATGCGCTCGGCGTCGAGCATGCGCACGAGATCGTCGACGCCCGTCACCGGGCGCCCGTCGATGGCGGCGATGACGTCGCCTTCCTTGAGACCTGCCTTGGCCGCCGGGCCGTCCTTCTCGACGCTGCGCAGGCGTACCGCCGTGCTGGTCGAAACCTGCGACAGCAACGCCGCGCGGCGCGGCAGGTTTACGGTGTCGGCGGAGACACCGATGAAGGCGCGGCGCACGCGGCCGAAGCGGATGATCTCGGAAATGACGAACCTGGCGGTGTTGGAGGCGACGGCGAAGGCAATGCCTTGCGCGCCGTGGATCATGGCGGTGTTGACGCCGATCACTTCGCCCGCCGACGACACCAGCGGCCCGCCGGAATTGCCGGGGTTGAGCGCAGCGTCGGTCTGGATGACATCGTCGATCAGCCTGCCGGTCGAGGCGCGCATCGAGCGGCCGAGTGCGGAGACGACGCCAGAGGTAACGGTCCATTCGAAGCCCAGCGGATTGCCGATGGCAATCGCGATCTGGCCGCGCCGCAGCCGCTTGGAATCGCCGAGCGGCGCCACATCGCCGAAGCTGCCATCGGCGCGCACCAAGGCGATGTCGGTGTCGGGGTCGCGGCCGAGCACGCGGCCCTCGCTGGAGGCGCCGTCCGGCATCGAGACGCGCACTGTTCTGGCGTCACCCACGACATGGAAATTGGTGACGACCAGCCCATCCGGCGCGATGACGAAGCCCGAGCCATGGCCGCCCGGGCCGCCGATGCGCTCGATGCGGCAGACGGCCGGGCCGATGCGGTCGACAGCGTCCGCGACGGTCGAGGAATAGGCGTCGAGCAAGGTGTCATCGGATTGGATTTTGGGGGCGGCGAGGGCCATGAGCGGGCTCCGTGTTTTCAGGCACAACGATGCGTTTCTTGCATGCGTGTCGTTGTCCCAAAACCGGTGAGCACTTTTGCGCGACACGCACTATATGTGCGGAGCGGCCCAAACCGCCGCGACCTGACCAGATGGCCAGTCAAACCCGCAACTAGCCGTCAGGCGAGTACCCGCAAGCGCGCCGTCGAGCGATATCTGGGACATGCAAGAAACCCAGGAGACCCTTATGAGCGACTTCAATCTGAGTGCGTTTTCAGACGCCATCGCCGATCTGGCAGCGGAAGCCGCGCCGGCGACGGCGAGCTTCGCCACCCATCACCACCGCACGGCCAGCGCCTTCCATTGGCGCGACGGCTATTTCGTCACCGCCGAGGAAGCCGTCGAGGCCGGCGAGGAGATCGAGCTGACGCTGGTCTCCGGCGCGACGGTGAAGGCCGAACTGGTCGGCCGCGATCCTTCGACGGGCGTCGCCCTGCTGAAGTCCGCCGATGCGGCCACCGCGCCTGTCCTTGCCAGGGCCGATGCCGTTCGGCCGGGCAACATCGCCATTGCCATCGGCAGCAGCCAGGGTTCAGCACTGGCTGTGTCCGGCTCGGTCGGTGAAGTCGGGCCGGCCTGGCGCTCGATGCGCGGCGGCACCATCGACCGGCGCATCAACCTGGCCGTCGGCGCCGGCGGCCGCTTCGAGGGCGGCCCGGTGCTCGACGCCAAGGGCGCGCTGATCGGCATGCTGTTGTTCGGGCCGCGCGGCCGTGCGCTGGTCATGCCCCACGAGACGATCGAACGCGCGGTGGCGACGCTGCGTGAAAAGGGCCATGTCGCACGCGGCTATCTCGGCGCCGGCCTGCATCCGGTGCGTGATCGCGACGCGCATGGCGCAATGGTCATGAGCCTCGACGACAATGGCCCGGCCAAGGCCGCCGGCCTCTCGCTCGGCGACATCATCGTGGCGTGGAACGGCGAGGCCGTGCATGGCCCGCGCGACCTGATCCGCCGGCTCGGGCCTGACAGTGCTGGTGCTTCGGTAACGTTGGGTGTCGTGCGTGGCGGCGAACAGCGCGACGTCGTGCTGACCATCGGCGAAAAGCCGCTGAGCTGAGAGGAATGATGGAAACACTCGCCAGCGACCGGATCGGGACCGACAATGCGGCTTCGCGGCGGCTGGTGGTGCTGATCGCGCTTGGCGATGCCGGGCGCGCCGAGCGCCTGGCCGCCTCGCTTGCCGCCAGCGACGACCTGTTGCCGGTGGTCGTTGGCGGCGGCAGGGCCGATGTCGCGATCGTCGACGACAGGAGCGGTGATGCCGTGCCGGCCTCGGTGCCACGGGTGCTGCTGTCGGTGCGCGCCGGCGGCGAGCGGCCTGCCGGCGAAGTGTCTGCCGTCATGCCCGCCGGCGCGGACGACCTGCTGATCGCCGCGGCGGCGCGGTTGGCCGCCGCTGGCTACAGCATATCGGGTAATGGCCGCGCGCCCGGACGCCGTGAGGATTTCCACGCCGGCGATGGCGAGCCGTTCGAGGATGAAGCTTTGGACGAGCACGCCGCCCGGCCAGCGCTGTCGCCGCGCGAGGCGGAAGTGCTGGCGCTGCTCGCCGAAGGCGCCCCCAACAAGGTGATCGCGAGGCGGCTCAACATTTCCGTGCATACGGCGAAGTTCCACGTCGCCGCGATCCTGATCAAGCTCGGCGCCGCCAATCGTACCGACGCCATCGCCATTGCCATGCGACAAGGGCTGGTGCTGGTCTGATATATCGATCAGACCGCCGCTTCGATATCGGTCAGGCGGAAATCATCACCTTTGAAGAGCAGCGGCATGGCTTCGAGCCGGGCCGTGGCGTAGGCGATGCAGTCGCCGAAGTTCAGCGCCGCCGGGTGCCGGCCCTTGCCATAACGCAGAAAGGCTTGCCGGGCGACAGCTGCATGGTCGGCGGTGAAGTCGATTGTCTCGATCGAGGCGGTGCGCAGGAAGCGGTCGAGGCGATCCAGGATTTCATCCTGCCGGCCGCCCGCGAGCACCATGGTGGTTTCAAGAAAGGTTGGCGCTGCCAGCAACCGTCTCTTGGCTTGCGTGATCGCGAGCACGAAACGTTCGAAGCCCGGCTCGACACGCAAAATGGCGACCAAGACCGAGGAATCGATGATCATTTCGTCGGGATTCCGAATTCGTCGTAACCGAGGATTTCGTCGTCAGTCATCGCATTTTCGCGCTTGGGGATTTTTCCGGCGCTATCGGAAATTGCCATCAACCGTTGAAATAGGTCGCTTGCTTCATCACGAGGCACCAACCGTTCGCGCGCAACCTCGCGCTCAAGGCTCTGACGGATCGCCTCGGTCACGGACACGCGGCGGCGGCGGGCGAGTTCACGCGCCAATTGCTCGACTTCCATGTTCTTGATCGAGAGTGCCATTCTATATTCTACCTATCTATATAGAATATACACCAAACTCCGGGTCAATCCAACATGTTTCAGGCACTCGGCCAGCCAGCCTCCGCAGCGTCACCATGGCTTGCCATCACAAGCTCTTGTATCCCCCTGCTGCGCGGGCAAGGATCGTACAAAGAAGTATGAGGACGCGGAGGAAAAATGTCGCTCAAGGGAAAGACGCTGTTCATCTCCGGCGGGTCGCGCGGCATCGGGCTGGCGATCGCGCTGCGCGCCGCGCGTGACGGCGCCAATGTGACGATCGCGGCCAAGACCGCAGAGCCGCATCCCAAGCTGCCGGGCACGATCTACAGCGCGGCGCAAGAGATCGAGCAGGCGGGCGGCAAGGCGCTGCCGATGCTGTGCGACATCCGCGAGGAAGGGCAGGTCGCCGAGGCGGTCGCCAGGACCGTCGAGAAATTCGGCGGCATCGATATCTGCGTCAACAATGCCAGCGCCATCCAGCTTGCCGGCACGCTGGAAACCGACATGAAGCGCTACGACCTGATGCATCAGATCAACACGCGCGGCACCTTCCTCGTCTCCAAAATGTGCATCCCGCACCTGAAGTTGGCTAAAAACCCTCACATCCTGAATCTGGCGCCGCCGCTCGACATGAAGGCCAAATGGTTCAAGAACCACGTCGCCTACACCATGGCCAAGTTCGGCATGTCGATGTGCACGCTGGGCATGAGCGCGGAATTCGCCAAGGACGGCATCGCCGTCAATTCGCTGTGGCCGATCTCGACCATCGACACGGCGGCGGTGCGCAATCTGCTGGGTGGGGCGACAGTGGCGGCGATGAGCCGGTCGCCAGACATCATGGCCGATGCCGCGCATGCGATCTTCATGCGGCCGTCGCGCGAGGCGACGGGCAATTTCTACATCGACGAGGAGGTGCTGCGCGCCGAGGGTGTCAGCGATTTCTCGGTCTTTGCGCCAGGCGCGATCGGGCCGTTGGCGGGAGATTTCTTTGTGCCGGATGAGGTGTTTGCGAATTCGGACACCAAGATCAGGACAGCTTTCTAAAGATGTCTTGGGTAGTCCATGCGTTGATGCAATATGCGCACGACGGTGATGGATTCGTGGCCGATCCGAAAAAACACAACATGAGACCCGGCGGCATATTTCAGTAAGCCTGGACGGACCGTCGAGGCGCTTCTCGCTATCGTCGGAAACTGGTCAACCAGATCAATCACAGCGTGAACGGTACGGACGTAGGCTTCCGCTCGCTCTGCTCCCCATTCGTTCAACGAATGGTCCCATATGTCGTCCAGATCTCCCTTCGCTTTTGGCGAAAATCGGATGGTTCGCTTCATCAGCGTTTCTTGGATTCGATAAAAGCCTCAATGTCGAATGGCTCGGGATCGCCTGACATGTCTCCGTCATCGATAGCGGCTCGAAGCTGCTCGAGTTTCAACTCCTGTTCTTCCAAAAGGCGCAGCCCCGCGCGAACGGCTTCACTTGCGGAGCCGAAGCGACCGTTTACGATCTGCCTCTGGATAAACGCGTCATACTGATCGCCTAGCACGATAGACGTATTCTTTGGCATATCACTCTCCGATACCAATAGATGGTATCAATTTCCCGGAAACCTGACAAGCATTGGGAACGTTTGGAATCTCGTCTTTCTTTGCTCAGGCCCATCAGCCGGTCGATACGGCACCAGCGCTGAGACGACGAAGGCGAGATGGATGGATGGTTAGTCACATCAATTGGTCAGTCGAACAGAACCACGAGCAACATGGATCTGAAGCAAAAAACCCCGCCGGAGAGGGCCGGCGGGGCTCATTGCGTCCCGCTGGAGTCGGGACGGGGCAGGGAACGCCCAGAGAAGAATCTGGGGTGGGAAGTCCTGGGATTCAATGAGTTGGCCCTAATGGCTGTACAATTCTTGTTGACCCGGTCCTGCTGCCCCTGGTTCCAGCCCATCCCGGTTGACCGGGATGGGACCTTGTTGCCAACCTGATTCCAGAAACTACTGCAAGGCGCTGGAAAGGCAGGTCAATTGTTACTCGCCACCGGCGCCACCAGAGAGGTGATGCGGCGGATGGCGACACGCCGGTTCTCGCGGTTGGGCGCCGAGGTGTCGACCTTCAGATACTCCTCGCCATAACCCTGTGTCGTCAGGTTCTCGGGCGGGATGCCGAAGGCATTGGTCAGCGCTTCCGCAACCGCTTCGGCACGGCGATCCGACAAGGCAAGGTTCGCCTCCGGCGTACCGACGGCGTCGGTATGGCCCTCGATCAGGAAGGTCTCCGCCGGATTCTTCTTCAACAGCTTCTCCATGGCGTCGGCGACACCCTGGAGCTTCTGCACCTCGGTGTCGGAGATCGAAGAGGAGCCGAATTCGAAGTTCAGCGTGTCGAGGTCGATGCGCCTGGCAATGTCACGCACGCGGGCCGAACGCTTGACCTCGTTGATCGAATAGAGGCGCTGCACCTTCTCCACCGGCGGCTGTTCGAGGAAGGTATAGTAGTCGTCGTCGCTTTCGACATCCTCGGAATCGAGAATGTAATCCCGGCGCGGGATGGTCAGCCGCATGGGCGGCAGGTCATCGCCGGGATCGCGCCAGTCATCTTCGTCCTGGTAGCTGCGCTCGTCGACATAGCTCAGCACATATTCGCGACCGTCGGGCGCGATGCGCGACCGCTGCAGGATGTCGCCGTAGCGGTTGCGGATGGTGACGATCCGGAAGCCATTGTCGCGCTCGACGGTCTCGCGCGTGCGGCCCTGCGGCAGGTCCTCGTAGTAGACATCCTTGGCGCCGCGGGTCAGGCGCGGGCGGTCATTGCTCTGGACGAACGTCTGGTTGTTGAACTGGACGATGACCCGGTCACCGATCTCCTTGAGCACGTCGACGCCCTTGGGCCGGCGGCGCTCACGGATGTCCTCGTCGGGCGCGCGCTCGAGGCGCTTGCCCTGCTCCTGCGTCACCGGCACGATCTTTTCGGGCTTGATCGCCTCCTGGGCGGCCCTGTCGTCGGTTGGGGGCGGACCCTGATCCACCGGCGCCACTACCGGCTTGCGGCCCTGGTCACCGCCCTGCTGGGCATTCTGCCCACCATTCTGCTCTTCGCCATTCTGGTTGGCGGGCTGGTTGGCGGGCGTCCGACCGCCCTGGCCATTCTCGCCGCGACCCTTGCGCCTGGCATCCTTCTGGCTGTCGAGGATGGGTGCGGCGTTCTTGTCGGCGGGTGCTTCGCCCTGAACCGGGTTTTCGCCCTGGACAGGCGCGGCTTGTCCAGGGGTAGCGGGCCTACCGGTAGCAGGCTGCTCTCCGGTCGCCGGCTGTTCGCCGGTGGCGGGCTGCTCGCCGGTCGCAGGCTGTTCGCCAGCCGGTTTCCTGCCGTGCTTCTTCGTCTTGTCCTGGGACTGTTCGCCTTGGGCGGGAGGCTGCTCGCCGGCGGGGGCCGGTTCAACCTTCGGCGTCGCTTCGCCGGCAGGAGCCTGCTTCGGTGTCGGGGCGGTCTCCGGCACGGCGGCCGGTGCCTCTTTCTGCTGATCCTGCTTGGGTTTCCTGCCGGGCTTGGTCGGCTGGTTGTCGTTGGCAGGGGCCGCCTCGCCGGCGGGAGCCTGCTCGGTCTGCTGCTGCTGGTCGCGCTTCTTCCTGCGCGGCTGCTGCTCGTCTGTGGCGGGCGCTGCCTGGCCGGCGGGAGCCTGCTCGGTCTGCTGCTGCTGCTGCTGGTCGCGCTTCTTCCTGCGCGGCTGCTGCTCGTCAGTGGCGGGTGCAGCCTGGCCGGCGGGAGCCTGCTCGGTCTGCTGCTGCTGGTCGCGCTTCTTCCTGCGCGGCTGCTGCTCGTCTGTGGCGGGGGCTGCCTCGCCGGCGGGAGCCTGCTCGGCCTGCTGCTGCTGGTCGCGCTTCTTCCTGCGCGGCTGCTGCTCGTCTGTGGCGGGGGCCGCCTCGGCGGCAGGACCCTGCTCGGCCTGCTGCTGCTGGTCGCGCTTCTTCCTGCGCGGCTGCTGCTCGTCGGTGGCGGGTGCAGCCTGGCCGGCGGGAGCCTGCTCGGTCTGCTGCTGCTGGTCGCGCTTCTTCCTGCGTGGCTGCTGTTCCTCGGCCGCGGGGGCGGGCTGCTGGGCGGCCGGGGCGGATTCCGTCTGCTGTTTCTGCTCGCGCTTCTTCTTGCGGAGTTGTTCCTCGTCGCTCTGCCCCTGGTCAGTAGGCGTGTCCTGCGCCAGGATGATCAGCGGTGTCCCCCCGCCTTGCATGGGGCCGAACGCGGCTGTCCCCTGAAGCGGGGACGCGCCTAACGGCGCGGATGCCATCAACAGGCCAAGGGCTGTGCCTGCCAGAATCCGTGGTTGGCGTTTCATCGAAATTCTCCTTGTGGGGTCCCATCCTTGCCGAAACCGCTTTTGACGAAATTGGTTCCAGTTGCCCATGGTTAGGGGCCGTACAGGGCTATTGGCCGGCCTTTTGAAGGCAACTTCGTGTCATTCGGCCGGGTTCCGCCCTATTCCGGCTGTTGTCGCGCTTGACCTTGGCAGCGGCTGGGGCCAAATGCCGGAAATGGAAACGCCGTTCTGGAAAACCAAGACGCTGGAAGCGATGAGCCCCACGGAGTGGGAATCGCTCTGCGACGGCTGCGGCAAGTGCTGCCTGTCGAAGCTCGAGGACGAGGACACCGGCGAAATCTACTGGACCAGCGTCGGCTGCCGGCTGTTCGACGCCGAAAGCTGCCGCTGTGCCGACTATGCCAACCGGCTGGCGCGTGTTCCCGATTGCGTCGGCCTGACGCCGCAGAATGTGCGCACCATCAGCTGGCTGCCCAGCACCTGCGCCTACCGGTTGGTGGCCGAGGGCCACGACCTTTACTGGTGGCACCGGTTGGTCTCGGGCAGTGCCGAAACCGTGCATGAGGCCGGCATCTCGATGCGCGGCCGGGTCAAGGCGAGCGAGACCGACCTTGCCGAACCGGAAGACTATTTTGACTACATGCTCGACGACGAACCCTGACGCGCGCGGAGGGGCCGGCGCTTTGCCCGCCGGCATCACATGAACCGCGGATGAACAGCGAGTTCGTAAATAGTTCAGACAGGCCAGTGCATTCTCCCGCCATCGGTTTCACGAGGACGGGCGCGAGCCCGCGACAAGGAGAGAGAACCATGTATACCACCATCAAGACGGCAGCGCTTTCGGCTCTGGTCGGCCTCGGCACGCTGGCGGCCATCCCCGCCCACGCCGACAGCCTCTATCTCGGTTTCGGCAACAACAACGACCCGCGCTTCGGCGTCTATACCGGCGATGATGACGGCTATCGCCACCGCCGGGACGAGCGCCGCGACGACGAGCGCCGCGACGATTGGCGCCGCGACGATTGGCGCCGCGGCTGTTCGCCGGACCGTGCCCTCGACAAGGCCGAGCGCATGGGGCTGCACCGTGCCCGCATCGTCGATGTCAACCGCCGCGTGGTCAAGGTGATGGGCCGTCAGTACGGCGACCGCATCGTCGTTGTGTTCGCCAACGAACGGGGCTGCCCGGTCATCTATCGCTGAAGACATGATCTTCCGCAGATTAGCAGCGGCATAATCCTCTGCGAGGATTAGCAGCGGCATAATCCTCTGCGAGGATTAGCAGCGAGACCCTCTAGATGGTCGGTCTGGACACGCCATCTGTGATGGTCGGTCTGGACACGCCATCTGCGATGGTCGGTCTGGGGGCATGATCTTCTGCGAAGATCAGCCTGGGGTAGCAGGGCCCCTGTCTATCGGACGGGTGCGGCTCGAAAAAACCCCGCGGGAGCGATCCCGCGGGGTTTTTCATGCGTGCCAAGGGGGTGACCGATGGCCGGCAGGACCGGCCATCGACTCAGCCGGTTACTTCAGTTCGAAGGTAACGGTGACCTGGACATTGTAGGAATTCTCGCCGGCCTGCACCGGCGCCGCGCCGGCCGCCGCGTCGAACGCCTTGGCGTTGATCGGCATCGGCGCCGGCCTGATGTTCTGGTCCGTGATCTCAAGCACCCGGCCGAGACTGACACCCGCCGCCTGGGCCAGCGTCTTGGCCTTGGCCTCGGCGTCGGCGACCGCCTTCTTGCGCGCCTCGGTGAGGGTGGCCGCCGGATTGTCGTTGGTGAAGGCAATGCCGCCGCCCTGGTTGACGCCGAGCGACACCGCCTTGTCGAGGATCTCGCCTGTCTTGTCGACGTCTCGCACCCGCACCGAGAGCGTGTTGGTCACCTGGTAGGCGACGAGTTCGGCGTCCTGGCTGCCGTCCGGCTTGTTGGTGTAGTTGTAGCGGGGGTTGATCTGGATGCCCGCTGTCTGCAGGTCGCGATCCTTGATGCCGGCGGCCTTCATCGCGGCGATCACGGCGGCCATGGCGTCATTGTTGGCGTCGAGTGCGGCGCGCGCCGTCTTGGCTTCGCGCATGACGCTGAGCGTCAGGACCGCCAGATCGGGCGCCACGGTTGCTTCGCCTTCGCCGGACACGATGATGCGGGGCGGCGTCGGCAGATCGGTGGCTCCAGCCATCGCCGGAAAAGCGATTGCAGCGGCGAGCGCGAGGGGCAAAAGATGTCTGGTCATGAAAATCTCCTTGGTCTGCGATCAGGTCGCAGGGGTCGCGTAGAGCGCGATTATGGGTTGATTTGGGCGATCTGCGAAAGCCCGCCGGTAAAGCCTTGTGCCGCGATGCGAAAAACATTAATCCAGCCCGCGTGGGGCCTGTAGCTCAATGGTTAGAGCCGGCGGCTCATAACCGCTTGGTTGGGGGTTCGAGTCCCTCCGGGCCCACCAAAATTCACCTATTATAACTATTTGATTTTATTATATTTTTTCTAAGAGGCCCACAACGTGGACTCGAACCCCCACCGCCGAGAAGAATCATCTGGTCCGCAATCGGGCCTCGGCCGACCACCACTGATGCCGAGGGGCAGGCTACATTCCGCCTGGCCCGGAGCATGTTGGGCTGCAATCAGCTGGGTCGAGCTGATGCAAATTGGAAGACCGTCGCCATGAGGCAACCAGCGCGGACGGCGTCTTGTTGATCGGGAGCAATTTGAGCACCAACTGGCGAGAAATGGCCGCAGGCCTTGAATCGCCCGATCAGGCGGGCTGTTGACCAGCCAATAAGAGCGGCCGATGGGCTGACATGATATCGCCCGGGCAACCTCGGCCTTGTCGCGCTTTTTCCTAGGTATTAGCGGCGCTGGGGGCTAACGTGCCCAGGGGAGGTCGGCAATGACAAAGGTTTCGATCCGCCGGGCGGACTTCATGATGGTCCTCGCCTACGCTTCGGATCTCGCCACCGGCCATTCGCGCGATTTCGCGCTGAAATCCTGCGTGCTTGCGATGCGTATCGCCGAGCTTGCCGGCCTTTCGGAGAACGTCCGGCGCAATGCGTATCACCAGTCTATGCTGCGCTATGTCGGCTGCAATGCGGACACCGATCTTCTCTCGGCCACTTTCGGCGACGAAATCGCGCTGCGCCAGGACCTTGTCGGTCTGGACATGGGCAACCGCGCCGAACTGGGCAGGGTCTTCGCCCAGGCCTTCAAGCGGCTCTATTACGATCTTGACCCCGACGCGCAGGCCAAGGCGATCGAGGCCGCGATGTCGCAGGCGCTCGCCGTGGCCCGCCCGGTGCTCACTGCCCATTGCGAGGTCGCGCAGCGGATCGGCGAGCGGCTCGGCCTGTCCGACGAGATCCGGCGCAACCTTGGACAGATATACGAACGCTGGGACGGCAAGGGCCTGCCGCGTGGGCTGAGCGGCGAATATGTCTTGCCCGCCGTGCGCCTGATTACACTGGCACAGGATGTCATTGCGCTCAGCGACGCCGTCGGCATCGATGCGATGGCCGAAACCGTCGCCAGTCGCGGCGATGGTCCCTACGAAGCGGAGTTGGCCCGGCTCGTCTCCACCAACGCGCCCGCGCTGATGGAGGGCATCGGCGCGACGGTCGATCGCGAGACCATTTTGGCACTGGAGCCCGATCCGCCGGTGACGCTGGACGAGGCGGCTTGCGACGAGGCTTTCCTCGCCATCGCCGACATGATCGACATGCGCATGCCGTTCACTCAGGGCCATTCCCGGATGGTGGCGGAACTGGCCGAGGGTGGAGCACGACGGCTCGGGCTGCCCGAGCCCGATGTCCGCGCCCTGCGCTGGTCGGGCTGCATCCATGACATCGGCGAACTGGTGGTGCCAGTGGCCACCTGGATGCGCAACGGTCCGCTGTCCGTCCGCGAGCGCGACGCGGCACAGTTGCACGCTTATTACGGCGAGCGGGCGCTGGCTTCGTTCGGCCGCGACGGCGACGCCATGGCCGGGATGGTGCTGCGTCATCACGAACGCCTGGACGGCTCGGGCTATCACCGCAAGGTCGGTGGCTCCGACCTGTCGCCGGCGGCGAGGATCCTGGCCGCGGCCGAGGCGTTCCAGACGTCGCGGGAGGAGCGTCCGCACCGCAGGGCGCTGTCCAGCGAGGCGGCGGCGGTGCAACTCCGCGTCGCCGTTCGAGAGGGCTGCATCTGCCCCGAGGCCGCCGAGGCGGTACTGTTCTTCGCCGGGCAGCCGTCGCGCCGGGCGCCGCCGCGTCCGCTCGCTGGCATGACGTCGCGGGAGATCGAGGTGCTGCGCCTTATTGCCGCCGGCCTGACGGCGAAGGCGACGGCGCGCAAGCTCGATATCGCACCAAAAACCGCGGACAACCATATCCAGAGCGTCTATTCCAAGATCGGCGTAACCACCCGTGCCGCCGCGGCGCTCTACGCGGTCGAGCACGGTCTTATCCGACCGGGCGAAACGCAGCCATAGGGAAAACACCCCATGTGCGCCCGCCGCGAGGCGCGCATCGTGATCCTGTCGACGGACCAATGGTGGCCGCGACCGACAGGAGGAAATCAGATGCTTCTCGCAACGACGAAGGTCGCGGACGTCGACCGGTTCATCCGCATCTTTTCGACCAAAGGCGCCGACAAGCGTCGGCTGCACGGCTCGAATGGCGCAACCGTATTCCGGGACCCAAGCGAGGCCGACCGCATCTGGGCGATATTCGACTGGGATGCAGAGGGCTGGAAGAATTTCGTCTCGGACCCCGAAGTGCCGGCGATCCTGCAGGAAGCAGGCCATGTCGGTAAGCCGCAGGCGGCACTGCTGCTCGGCCACTACGAGGCTTGAACGGCGCTGCGCGCCGCCCGCCATCCATCGCGGCGGCGCGCCCGGCGAAGACCCGGAGATGAAACCCCACAATATCGGAGAGATCAGATGAACCAGAATCCCATCAAGATCGGCCTTATCGCCGAACTCACTGGCCCCTTGTCCTTCATGGGCATTGCCAACGCCAATCTCACGACCATGCTTGTGGACGATATCAACGCCGGCGGCGGCCTCCTCGGCCGGCCGGTGAAGCTGATCATCGAAGACGGCGAGACCACCGACAGCGCCGCCAAGGCAAGCGCCGCGAAACTCGTGGATGTCGACAAGGTCGACCTTGTCGTCGGCGGCATCTACAGCTCGACCCGCCTGGCCATCAAGAGCGAGGCCGTCACACGCGGCAAGACGCTCTACATCTACACCGAGCAGTATGAGGGGCAGGAGAACGACGGCCTGATATTCTGCACGGGTCCGGTGCCCGCGCAGCAGGTCGAGCCGCTGATACCGTGGCTGATGAAGACCACAGGGGCGAAAAGCTTCTATCTGCCGTCGGCCGACTACATATGGCCCCACATTCTGAACAAGGCGGCAAGCCGGGTGGTGCGCGCCAATGGCGGCGAGATCGTCGGCGAGGAGTATTTCCCGCTGGATACCGTCGACTTCGGGCGCACGGTGCAGCAGATCATGGCCAGCGGCGCCGACGTCGTGTTCAACACGATCGTTCCGCCGGGGCTGACGCCGTTCCTCGATGAGCTGGATAAGGCCGGATTCGGTAAACGCGGTGGCAGGATCGTCTGTACCTATTTTGATGAGAACTTCCTCAACCTCGTGCCGTCCGAGCAGATCGAGGGCCTCTACAGCTGCCTCGACTACTATCAGGAACTCGACGATCCATATGGCCGCGCGCTTTTGGGTCGCTACACCGAGCGTTTCCCCGGCAGCGCCATGTTAACCGCAGGCAGCGGCTGCACCGGCCACTTCAGGGCGATCAAGATGTGGGAAGCAGCAGTGAACGAAGCCGGTACGCTTGAGCAGGGCGCCGTCATCCGGGCGCTCGATCATGCACGGATCAATCAGGGGCCAGGCGGGCCGGCCGAAATGGTCCCCGGCCAGCACCATGTCCGCATGAACATGTACATCGCGCAGGCGGAGCGCGGTCGCTTCCGGGTCGTCCGGAAGCTGGGTCCGATCGATCCGAACGAGCGTGTGCTCACCGGCGAACCCCAACCCACCACTGCGGACTGATTAGCGGCATTCCCGTGCGTGCAAGTGGCGGGGCGGCTAGATACGGCCCGCCACTGATATCCCAGCGCCGGCGGCAGCGGCGTGCGAAAGGGCGGGTCTTGACCCATACCAGGCCTGATTGCGACGGCTCAGGAATGGCCACTTTGCGCCTGATGTCGGCTGTTGAGATCAAATTCGCCGTTTCCTCAAGCAGCCGTTCGGCTTGGGCGACATGATGTCCGGGATATTTCGACAAACAACACGCCCGAAGCGGTCTTTTGTTGGAGGGATTCGTCGCTTTCGAGGTTTGAGTGTTGCCAGGGAGCTGGGTCCGCACGTGCCAGCCGACGTGGCAATAATGGGTCACGACAATACAGCCTTTGCGATCTCAGTATCGCCTAGTCGAGTTCGATGATGCTGCAGCCATAGGCCGGGAGCGACAACTTACCGCCGCGTACTTTGCCATCGCCGAGCAAATCCTTGCCCGCGGGGACATTGCCGATGCTTGCCAGCTCGCCCAGCGTGTTGAGGATGAACAGCAGGCGGCGGTCCTTGCTCTCGCGGATGGTCGCTTCGACGCCGGCCGGCATGTCGGCGATGAGCGGCACGATACCGGCGGGCGCCAGCACTTGATCGGCCAGCACCTCGACCAGAGCATCGCTGAGATACGTGCCGAGGTAGATGACATTGCCGTTGCCGACTTTGCGCGAAGTCATCGCGGCCTCGCCCTCGGCGAAGCGGCTGGCCCAGCTGCCGATGACCTCGGTGCCCGGAGCCACCTTCAGCAGCTCATAGAGATGCGCCGCCGTCACCTGCGCATTGCCGATCTTGAGCTCGTATTGGCGGCTCGCCGACGTCGCCGGCAGCTTCTTGCGCACCGTGTTGGCGCCGAAGCGGCCGCCATGCTCGAACAGGCCGTCGCCGCCGATCGGCGTCAGCAACCCGAACTCCTCGACCGTGATCCCGGCCAGCGCCGAGAGCCTCTTGCCCGGCGAGGTGTCGCGGATGACGTGGTTGTTAACGTCGCGTGATCCGGTGCGGCCGCCCAGGATTACCGTTCCACCCGCCTTGGCGAAGGCCTCGATCCGCGCCGTCCACGCGTCGGTCCATTTCACCCAATGCGGCACGTAGAGCGCCTTGAGCTTGCTAAGATCATCCTCGGGATGGATGAAGCCGCAGGCGATGTTGTGGCGGTAGCAATAGCGGTGCAGCAGCGTCGCATCGTCCTGCGGGCTCGGCATGCCGATTGGGTAGGAGCGGTGCATCTCCTGATTGTCGAAATCTGATCCGGCGATGCCCAAATCCATGCGCACATGCGTGCCGAGGATCTTGTCCTTGAGCGCCGTGACCTCACCCGCAAACTGCTTGGCCTCGTCATAGCGCCGCCGCGGGATGTCGTCGTGATCGATGATGCCCATCCAATAGATCTCGGCGCCGAAATGCGCCGGCCGCCAGCGGAAGAACATCACGCCATCGGCGCCGCGCGCCACTGACGTATAGGCCATGCGGCGCATCTCGCCGGGTTCGGGCGTCAGCGTCGAGAAGTTCGGCTGCGCACCGAAGCCCGATTGCTGCTCGGGCACGATGAAGTTGCCGGTGAAGCCGCGGCAGATGTCGAGATGCAGCGCCTGTACCTCGCCGACGCCGCCGACCCGCTGCATCTCGTCATAGAGATGCGGGTAGATGTCGAAGCCGAGAAAATCGAGATCGGTCGAGAACTCGCCGCGGAAGTCGATGTCGTCGATCCGTCCCAGATTGTGGAAGACGAACCAGTCTGGATTGGTGGCGCGCAGGATCAGCACCTGATCGTGCTGGAACCGCGCCGTGACGAAGGCGAGGAAGCGGTGATAGTCGACCACATGGGTCGGCCCGACCGGGGCAGGGGCGTAGTCGAGCGGCAGCACCACTTGATCGAAATCGCCGTAGGCGGTGGCCCAGAAATGCCCGCCCCACGCATCGTTGAGCGCGGCGATGGTCTTGTACTTGTCCTTGAGGAAGGCCTGGAACTCGGCCAGAGTCACCTGACCGTAGGACAGTGATCCAGAGGTATTGAACTCATTGTCCGTCTGCCAGCCGATGATGTGCGAATTGCCGCGATAATGCTCGGCCATCGCTTTAGTGATGCGCTTCGAATGCTCGCGGAACACTCCGCTCGCAAGATTGGCGTGCTGGCGCGAGCCATGGCTCATGGCGCGGCCATTGGCATCGACGCGCAACACTTCGGGATAACGCGCCGTCAGCCATCGCGGCGGCGTCGCCGTCGGCGTGCACATGATGGTCTTGATGCCAGCCTTGCCCAGCACATCTATGGCGCGGTCGAACAAATCGAAGTCGAACGTCCCCTCATGCGGCTCGATAATATGCCAGGCGAATTCCGCAAGTCGCACCGCGTTGAAGCCCGCGGCTGCCATGCGGTCGGCGTCGCGCTGCCAATAGCTCTCATCGACATGCTCCGGGTAATGCGGGGTACCGACGAGGAAAGTGTCGGTTGCGATCGGCCGCCAGACAGAGAGCGGCGCGGATTTCGAGGCAGTCGTCATAGTCGGAAAACTCCAGGCGATAGTCTATTTGATGGCGCCGGCGGTGAGGCCGCCCTGCCAGAACCGCTGCAGCAGCAGGAACACCACGATGACCGGGATGATGCTGACCAGCGCGCCGGTGATGATGATCGAGAAGAGCACCTGTCCGCCGCCACCGCCCTGCTGCGCGAGCTGATACCAGGTCGCAAGGCCCACCGTGATCGGCTGATACTCCGGCGTGCGCAGCACGATCAACGGCAGGAAGTAATTGTTCCAGGTCCCGACGAACGAGAGCAGCGCCACGGTCACCATGCCCGGCGCCACCAGCCGCAGCACGATGGCGCGGAAGATCACGAACTCGCCGGCGCCATCCATACGCGCTGCGTCGAGCAGTTCGTCGTCGACGCCCTGCTCGATATAGACGCGCATCAGATAGACGCCGATCGGCGAGATCATCGAGGGCAGGATCACGCCCAGCGGATTGTCGCTGAGTCCCGAAAGCGCCAGCAGCAGGAAGGTCGGCACGACGAGGGCTGTCTGCGGGATCATCACAGCGCCCAAGACCAGTGCAAACAGCAGATTTCGGCCGACGAATTTGAATTTGGCTAACGCATACCCTGCCGCGGTAGCCAAGATCGCGGCGCCGAGCCCGGCGACGGTCGAATAGAGCAGGCTGTTGAACATCCAGCGCATGAAGACGCCGTTGTCGCGCGCCAGAAGATCGCTCAGATTCTGCCAGAAGTTGAACTCGGTGCCGAAGCCGAAGCCGAACGTGGTGAACAGGTCGCCATTCGTCTTCGTTGCCGATAGGACCAGATAGACCAGCGGCATGAAGCTGTAGAGGAGGAACAGTGACAGCAGCAGCGTGAGCATGGTCCGCCAGCGCCGCTGCTCGCCGGGTCGGCGCCTGGCAGCTTCGAAAGTGGCGATGTCGGTGGTCGCAGTCATCATTGCTCCGGCCGACGGCGGTTGGCGATCAGGGTGAAGATGTAGGAGGCCCCGGCGATCACGATGCCAAGCACGAACGAGACGGCGGCCGCATAGCCATACTGCTGGTTCGAAGTCGACAGCGAATAGGCATAGAGGTTCGGCGTGTAGCTCGAATTGATGGTGTTTCTGGCGAGAGCGCGCATCAAATACGGCTCATTGAACAGCTGCAGTGTGCCGTTGATCGAAAAGATGATGGTGAGCAGGATCGCCGGCCACAGCAGCGGCAGTTGGATCATCCGCGCAAATTGCCAGGGCGAGGCGCCATCGACCCGCGCGGCCTCGGCGAGGTCCGAAGGGATCGCCTTCAGCGCGGCGTAGTAGATCACCATATTGTAGCCGACATATTCCCACGTCACGATATTGGCCAATGAGAAGATCATCACGCCCGGCGACAGGAAGTCCGGCGGCGGCAGGTTGAACGCCTTGGCCATCTGCGTGAACGGGCCGAAGGTGGGGCCGTAGAGATAACCCCAGATGATCGTCGCGATCACGCTCGGCACGGCGTAGGGGAGGAAGAAGCCGAGCCGGAAGAGACCCTTGGCATAGACCTGGCCACGATCGAGCACGATGGCGAACAACAGCGCCAGGCCCAGCATGAACGGCACCTGCACGATGCCGAACAAAACGAGGTTCCACACGCCGCCCCAGAATTTGGCGTCTCCCATGACCTTGATGTAGCTGGCTGCACCCGCGAATTGCCGTCCGCCCACCAGCGTGTCGCGGTAGAGGCTCATATAGAACGCATAAACCAGCGGCGCGACGATAAAGGCGACAAACAGCAGCACGAAGGGCGCCAGGAACAGATAGGGCGCGAGCTTTCGTGACGTAAAACCGCGCGATCGCGCTGGGCGCGTCGCTGCGGCTGGCGAATTTGACAATGCCATGGTCCCCCGTCCGGCAAGATGAAGAGATCGGGCGCGCCGGTCAAGCGCGCCCGGCCGTTGCCCGGGAGAAGTCAGGCTACGGTGAAGCCTTGTTCTTTCGCGTAGGTGACCACGGCGTCCTGGATGCGGTCGAACGCATCCGACAGCGTGCCCTTGCCGCCGATCGAGGCGCCGAATTCATCGGTCATCGACTGGTACAAGAAGCCCTGGAACGGGCTCCACTCAAATGGCGTCACAGCGTTCGCTGATTTGGCGAACACTTCGTTCACCGCCTGGCCGCCGTAGAAATCCATCTTGTTGCCCGCCCATTCCGGGCTCGACAGCAGCGCGGAGGTACAGGGGAAGAAGAATTGCTTGGTGGTGTAGAGCATTGTGGCTTCGGGATTCGTTGTCAGCCAAATCGCGACTTCGGCGGCCTCGGGCAGATGCTGGGTCGCTTTCATCACGGCCAGCGATGAGCCACCCCAACTGCCGGTCGCGAACTTGCTCGCGTCCCACTGCGGCAGATCGGCGGCACGCCACTGGCCCGCGCTGGTCTTGGCGAACGAGGTCAGGAACACTGGACCCCAGCCCGCAGTGAGCCAGGTGGCATAGCGGCCCGTGTCGAGGCCGGTGTACCACTCATTGTTGAACCCCGGCTTGGTTTCGATGACACCCGCGGTAATAAGGTCCTGCCAGTAGGCGGCGAAGTCCTTGGAAATCTTGTCGTTGATTCTAATCACGAGCTTGTCGCCGTCGCGGCTGACCGGCTTCCAGCCCATCGGCCACAGCAGAGCAGTGACCCAGTCGCCTGAGCTGAACAGCGCGTCGGTGATGAACACATTCGGATCGGCCGCATGGATCTTCTTGGCCGCATCGGCAAACTCGACCCAGGTGGTGGGCGGCGTGATCCCCTGCTTGTCGAAGATGTCCTTGCGATAGAGCATCGCCATTGGACCGGTATCCTGCGGCATGGCGTTGACCACATCGCCCTTGGCGACCTGTTTCCACGTGGCTTCGGGGAACTCGCCCTTATGGGCATTGGCGTACTGGCCGATGTCGGCGAAGGCGTCGACCTGGCGGAAGCTCTCGAGGTGCTGGTATTCGATTTGGACAACGTCGGGCAGGCCGCTGCCCGCCTGCAGGCCCGCACGGACCGCCTGATACTCCGGCTCGCCCTGGCCGGCATTCACGAGTTCGATCCGGATACCCGGATGCGCGGCGTTGAACATGTCGACCTGAAGCTGGAGATTCGGCACCCACGACCACACAAGCACCTTGATGGGCTCGGCACCGCGAACTGCCGCAGGCAGAGCCGCTACCGCAACGCTCGCACCCGCAACTTTCAAGAAGTCACGACGCTGCATCGTCCGCCCAAGCGGATTGAAAATCTTCGTCATTGAAGTCCTCCCACGAAAGATACGCTCCCCACGACGCAGGGTGCGGTTTTCTTTCAGTTAGAAACTTAATGCCGACATACGGTCGCTGTCAATTGCGATCGATTGATCGTCAGTCGGCCATCACGAGGCTGTCGGCAGGGTTGAGGGTCGTCGCATCGAGCACCAGGCGCACCGCTCCAAGCACGATGTCGCGGTGCCCAAGCGCGCCTATCACGAGGCGCGGCGGGTCGTACACATTGCCCTTGAGGCGGTGCCGCAGCACATCGAGCACCAGATCACCGCCGCCGACGATCCGGCCCGCGAGTACGATGATTTCCGGGTTCATGAAGGCAGCAACACTGCCCACCGCCATCGTCGCATAGTCGAGCAGTTCGGTGACAACCGGCGCGATTTTGTCCACCTGCCGGTCGGTGACGGCGGCCAGGGTGAGCTTTCCCGCCGCATACTGGGTGTTGGCCTCTTCGAGCATCTTGGTCGCTTGTTCGGGGATGCCGAAAAAGCGCAGCGATTGCTTGTCGCCCAGATGTTCGAACGGCCGCCCGGTGAGGAGGGGGTCATCGAGATACCAGCCGAGCTCGCCCGCCGCATGCGAGTGCCCGCCATAGAGCTTGCCGTCGATGACGACGCCCGCGCCGGCGCCGGGCCCGATCGAGAGGCTCACGACGCTGTCGGCGCCACGCCCGGCCCCAAATCCCCATTCGCCCACGGCGGCGAGGTTGCGCCCGTTTTCGACGACGATGGGCATCTGAAAATGCTCGCTGAGCCGCGCTCGCAACGGCATGTCGCGCCAGCCGAGCCCGAGCGTCAGCACCACTTCGCCCTCCGGCTGCCTGACGATCGAGGGCAGGCCAATGCCGATGCCGCGAATGGTCTGGTCGCGCGGGTGGGGGGCCGCCATCAGCCGGCGGATCAGGCCGACCAGCTTCTCGAAATTGCGCTCGCCATCATCGTCGGCAGTTTCGTGCATTTCGGTCTGCACGACGCCCTCGAGATTGGCCACGGCGCCATAGAACTCGCCCTTGCCGGCCTCGATGCCGATGATCGCATGCGCCGCGCCGCGGAACTTGATGCGTGCCCGGGGACGGCCCCGGACATTAGGCTCGTCAAACCCGTCATACGCCACCAAATCCTCGGCAATCAGATCCTCGATCACCCGCATCACCGTGGGCAGGCTGATGTTCAGTCGCTCGGCGAGGCTCGAAGGTGATGCCACTCCTTCGGTGCGGATCAAATCCACCACGGCCGAACGATTGAGTCGGCGTAACAGGCTCGACGTCGTGGGCTGGCGCTTCATTCATGGACCAGTTGCAAAAGGCCGGCGGACCGGCAACGAGCGTCGGCATAGACCAGAACAGAGATAGAGTCCGCCTTTTTCTGATGACGCTTAACGCTGAGCGGCGAAGGCAACTGCGGTAGCCGGTCGATGATCGCCGCGAGATGGCGAGACGGACGCACTTCTTGGGCTTGAGTCTCAATGCCCGCCTTTGGGCGAGGCGCACCTCGCGTTCCGTGAGCGTTTACTGATTGATCGGAGCCTCCGGCCTACGGGAGCGGGCGAGAGCGGTCTTCGAGGTCGGAGGCCGAAAAGAGCAGGACGAGGTATGTGATCAGCGGTTGCTGATCCTGGTCTGGCCGCCGCTCTGGTCAGCAAGGGTAAATGGCTTCGTCTCAGCTCTCCGCAGGACTGGCCTGGTGGTCCATAATCCAATCATGGAGACTGCGAGAGAAGGTTCGCGGCACAATGAGGTCGCATGCGGTCTCGCCGGTGCGCAGCAAGAGCACTGGTACATGGTGGAAGGATGTCTGCACGGCCCGGCCCGGAGCGGCGGCCGGCGCATGCCAGTCGACGGCCATGCAGGTTGAGAGAACGCTCGAGATGTCGACCCCGGCCAGGCCGAACCGCACGCGACCTTCGCCAAGACAAACCGAACAGCCGAGATCCGGATCGATGGCGAGAGTCGGCGCCTGCGTCCCGTCATCGAGCGCCAGCCACAGACGGCGGGGTGCAATGCGGATGACGAGAAGGCTCTGGTGGCGAACCGTCTCTCCGACCGAGGCGGGAAGGTTTGCACCAAGCGACGCCGAGAGGCTCGATTCGAATTGGCTTAGCGTTCCGTCCCAGCCTTCGACCTGGATGAGCGGGCAATCGGCCACGGAAAGGGTGAAATCCGACCTAGCCATGCAGCCGTTCTCC
Organism: Mesorhizobium sp. Cs1299R1N1; assembly: GCF_037179655.1. Classification (NCBI taxonomy): domain Bacteria; kingdom Pseudomonadati; phylum Pseudomonadota; class Alphaproteobacteria; order Hyphomicrobiales; family Phyllobacteriaceae; genus Mesorhizobium; species Mesorhizobium sp. Cs1299R1N1. Next base: position 259,531 of record NZ_JAPYKR010000003.1, read on the forward strand.
TTGCGGATCGAGGAATATCGGCGAGACGACGCGGGCTCGCACGGTTTCGGCCTTCATGGGATAGACGGCCACGACCTCGCTTCCCTCGGTCGCGAGGTCGCCGGCAAGCAGCGCCAGCCCGATATAGCGGTCACGTTCGGGGCTGAAGGTGACGGAGGTGACGCGCCCCCATCCATGACCGGTTGCTTTCTCGCCCGGCCGGAACAGGACGGAGCCACCGCGCAGCCGCTTTCCGTCCTCCATGCATTCCAGTCCGACCAGGCGTTGCCGGTCATACGCGAGCAGGGCAGGGCGCCGCCGCAGCACATCGCCGACAAAGCCGCTGCGCTTGCCGACCATACGGCCAAGGCCGATATCGTCGAGCGTCGTGCGCCCATCGATTTCAGGTCCCGCGACATGGCCTTTCTCGACACGCAGCGCACCGAGCGCCTCGATGCCGTAGGGCTTCAACTCCAGCGGCCCGCCAGCTTCCAACAAGCAGCTCCAGAGCTGTTCGCCGGCGGTTGCGCCGACATAGATTTCATAGGCGCGCTCGCCGGAATAGCTGAGACGCAGGATTCGCAGCGCGCGGCCTCGCCATTCGCCCTCGTGCGAGCCCATATGCGGCAGCGCTTCGTTAGAAACGTCGAGCGACGGAAACGCCGCCGCAAGGATCGCACGAGCCTCCGGTCCAGCGATCGACATTGCCGCCCATTCGTCGCTCACCGAGGAAACCGCGACGCGCAGTTCCGGCCATGCGGTATCCAGCAGGAATTCCAACCGCGACAGCACGTCGGCGGCCTTGGCGGTCGACGTGGTCATGAAGAACCGGCTTTCCGCCAGCCGCGTCGTGGTGCCGTCGTCGAAGACAATGCCATCATCGCGCAGCATGATGCCGTACCGGGCGCGGCCGACCTGCAGCTTGGCGAAGCCGTTGGCGTAGATACGGTCGAGGAACGTTGCGGCGTCAGGACCCTGGACGTCGATCTTGCCCAGGGTGGAGATGTCCATCAAGCCGGCAGCCCGGCGCACATTCCGCATTTCGGCGACATAGGCTTCGTTCACGTCGGCCCCGGACCGCCTATAGAACCAGGGCCGCATCCACAGACCGACTTCGAGCATCTCCGCGCCGTTCGCCAAATGCCAGTCATGCATCGGCGTGCGGCGGAACGGCTTGAAATGGTGGCCGGTGGCGCGGCCGGCGAGCGCGCCGATGGCGACCGGCGTGAAGGGCGGGCGGAAGATCGTGGTGCCAGTCTCGGGGATTGTTGCGCCGCGCAAGGCGGCCATCGCGGACAGCCCCGGAAAATTGCTGGTCTTGCCTTGGTCGGTCCCCATACCGAGCGTCGTGTATCGCTTCAGATGCTCGATCGACTCATAGCCTTCGCGGTGGGCGAGTTCGATGTCCTTTGTCGTCACGTCCATCTGGAAATCGACGAACGCTTTTCCCCCTTGGGCGCACGGGACTTCGCGAAACGGGGTCGTGACGGTTTCGCCCAGATCGAGCTTCGAAGGAGTTGGTACTGGCGCCGACTTGCCACAGAAGGATGCCGCTTCGATGCCAGCACGATGGCCGTCTTCGTTAGCATCGGCGGTCGCATGGATGCCCATCATCGCGCCGGCGCCGAACTGGTTGGCCGGAAACGCACCTGGCACAAAGCCGCCTATGTCTTCGCGATATCGAGGCTTTACGCCCAGATGCGAAGCGAGGTGCACGGTCGGCGACCAGCCGCCGGACACGCAGACCAGATCGCAGGCGGCCTCGAATCGTCCGTCCGGTCCCTTGAGCGTTGCACGCTTCACGCAATGGCCTCCGCGCAGGTCGAGAATGCGTGTTGCGGGCCGCACCGCGACCCCGAGGCGTGTGGCCTCCACGACAAGCGCCGCAGGGATAGTGGTGCGCAGGTCTGATACCGTCACCTCCGCGCCGGCCTCGGCAAGGTCGAAGGCCGTGCGCCAAGCGCCGTCATTGGTGGTGGCGACGATAACTTTCCTGCCCGGCAGAACAGCGAAACGGTTGAGATATATTCGGGCGGCGGAGGCAAGCATGACGCCGGGCAGGTCGTTGTTCGGGAACACCATCGGACGCTCGATGGCGCCGGTGGCGAAAACGACCGAGCGGGCGCGAAGCATGGTGACTGTCTGCCGAGCTTGCCCCGAGTACGGCGGACGGTCTTGGTTGCGTTGTTCGACCAGTCCTATGACATTGCCGTCGTAGATGCCGAAAGCGCTGGTCCGCTTCATCAACGTGACGGTTTCGAAGCTCTCCAGTTCGGCTTCGACCTGGCTAAGCCACGAGGCGGCCGCGCCGTCGGACCCTTCGGCCAGAAGCTGGCCGCCGAGAAGGAAATCCTGCTCGATCAGCACGACCCGCGCGCCGGCCGCGGCGGCGGCGCGCGCCGCCGATAGTCCTGCCGGACCGGCGCCGATGATTGCAACATCGGCAAAGGCATGACGAACCTCATAGCGATCGGGATCCGGCTCGGTACCGGCCCGGCCCAGACCCGCCGCCCTGCGGATGAAATGCTCGTAGACCTTCCAGGAACGCCGCGTCGGACCCATGAAGCTTTTGTAGTAGAAGCCGGCCGAAAGGAACGGCGCGAACAGACCGTTGGCGCTCTGCACGTCGAAGGCGAGCGACGGCCAGCGGTTCTGGCTTTCCGCGGCCATGCCGTCGCCAAGTTCCAGCATCGTTGCCGGCAGGTTCGGCTCGCGCCTGCCGCCAGTTCCGAGCGTGACCAGCGCGTTCGGCTCCTCCGGCCCGGCGGAAAGAATGCCGCGCGGACGATGATATTTGAAGCTGCGCCCGACCAGGGTGACGCCGTTGGCGAGCAATGCGGATGCAAGCGTGTCGCCGCGATATCCGGCTAGTCCTTTGCCGTCGAAGCTGAATTCGATGGAATGGGAGCGATCGACGCGGCCGCCCTCTGGCAGCCGCTTGTTCCGAGCATTCATGCTTGCGACGTCCTGGCGAAGGCGACCGAGGAAATGACGTGGTTGCGCGTGTCGCGCTCGACCACCAGCCACTGGCGGCAGCCGGTCACGTGCTGCCAGAATTCGCGATGAAGGCCAGCCGGGTTTTTCCGGATATAGACATAGGCATACCAGGCCTCCGGATCGGGATCGTCATGGGCCGGACGCCTGACGGAAGCATCGCCGCCATAGCGGAATTCGTCATGATCACGCGGACCACAGCACGGGCATTCGAAGCGCAGCATTTTCTTCCAGCCTCCTATTGCAGCCAGGCGGAGGGGCCAGCGCCGGCCTCGTCCAGCGTGCGGCCAGTCCGGAAGCGGTCGAGCCCGTAGGCAGCGACCAAGGGATGCGGCTTGCCGGTGGCGATGGTATGGGCGAAGCACCAGCCAGAAGCCGGCGTTGCCTTGAAGCCGCCATAGCACCAGCCGCCGTTGAGATAGAGGCCGTCGATCGGCGTTGGGCAGATGATCGGACTGGCATCGGGTGTCATGTCCATGACGCCGCCCCAATGACGCAGCAGACGGATGCGCGAGATGCAAGGCATCAGCGCGATCGCCGCCTCCGCCACTTCGCGCACGACGCCGAGATTGCCGCGCTGGGCGTAGGAATTGTAGCCATCGAGATTGCCGCCGAAGACCAACCCGCCCTTGTCCGACTGGCTGACGTAGAAATGATCGGCGCCATAGGCGACGACATGGTCGACCAGTGGCTTCAGCGGTTCGGTGACGAAGGCCTGCAGGACATGGCTTTCTATCGGTAGTTCAAGGTCGGCCTTGGCGCCGAGCGTGGATGTATGGCCGGCGACGGCGAGCCCGACCTTGCCTGCTCCGATCCGCCCTTTCGTCGTTTCAACGCCGACGATCCCGTTGCCATCGCGGATAAAGCCCGTCACTTCGCAATTCTGGATAATGTCGACGCCATGGCCATCGGCGGCGCGCGCATAGCCCCAGGCTACGGCGTCATGGCGCGCCGTGCCCGCGCGGCCCTGGAAGATGGCGCCATGGATCGGGAAGCGAGCCGTGTCGGAAAAATCGAGATAGGGCACCAGCCGGCGCACGTCGTCGCGATCGAGGATATCGGCGTCGATGCCGTTCAGACGCATGACGTTCGCGCGGTGGCTGAAGCCGTCGAGCTGGTCGGCTGAGTGCGCGGTGACGAGTTGGCCGCGCTGCGAGAACATGACGTTGAAGTTCAGCGCCCGCGACATGCCCTCCCAGAGCTTCATCGAGAATTCGTAGAACTGGGTGTTGCCGTCGAGCAGGTAGTTGGAGCGGATGACGGTGGTGTTGCGGCCGACATTGCCGCCGCCGACATAACCCTTCTCCAGGACGGCGACATTGCGGACGCCGTGGTTTTCGGCGAGGTAGAAGGCGGTGGCGAGGCCGTGTCCGCCACCGCCGACGACGATCACGTCGTAAGACGGTTTGGGGTCCGCCGCCCGCCAGGCGCGCTGCCAGTTCTTCTGGCCCGACAGCGCATTGCGGAAAATCGAGAATGCCGAGTAGGGTGCCATGCGCGCGGCCTACCGAACGATCGGGCCGGTCGGAGTGCGGGTCAGCACTTGCGCGCCCGCATCGGTCAAAAGCACGGTGTTGGAGATGAAGTCGTCACCACTCCCCGTGCCCATCAGCCAGGACAGGATGTGGAAGCTCATCCCCGTCTCGATTTCGAGATCAGAATCGTGGCGGAGCCCGGTCACCGAATTGCCGCCGGTCCATGAGGGCGGCTGGCCGGCACCGACGAGATAGCCGCAGTGATGGCGGCGATAGTGGGAAAGGCCGGCTTCGTCGGCGACAGCCTGCCAGGCGGCATAGACATCGCGCGCCTTGGCCCCCGGACGCAGCGCCTTGACGACCGCGTCGAACGCCCTGGCGGTCACTTCGGCCATCCTGGCATCCTCGTCGCTGATGTGGCCGATACGGACAAGCCGGCCGAGCGGTGCGTGGTAGCGCGAGATACAGCCGGACAGTTCGACGAAGACCGGTTCGCCCTTGCGATAGATACCGTCGCCCCAAGTCGCGTGCTCTTCGCCCAGTCGCGCTGCCGGGCGGATGAAAGGGCCAAAGCCTGGCGCATGGCCGCCGGCGCGGATCATCGCCGAAACACATTGGGCGGCAACCTCCTGTTCGGCGGCGCCGTCCGAAATCGCCGCGATCGCGGCTCCAGCGGCGGCGTCGGTCACTTCCGCGGCCAGCCGCATCAGGGCTTGTTCCTCGGCGCTCTTCACCCGCCGCATCCTGTCGACCAGGCCGGAAACGTCGCTCCACTTGGCATCGACTTGCGTCTGCAAGGCCACGGCAAGCCCATGACTCAAGCCCGCCGTCCAGTATTCAAGGCCGAGCCGCTTGCCGGAGAGGCCGAGTCCCGCCAGCACACGCGCGGCAAGATCAGCCGCTGTTTCGCTATCGGAATGGCCGCGGAATTCCGCCGCAGTCACCTGCTTCTCGATCGTCACCCTTTCCATCGAACGGGTGACGAGGACAGGTTTTCCCTGGAGCGGCACGATCAGCAGGTGAGGGGCAAAATAGCCCCAGTGGTCGAGCCCGGTAAGATAGAAGACGTTCTCCGGCGAAGCGAAGACAGCGGCGTCGAGTTCGCACTCGGCCAGGACTTTGCGGATCCTTGCGAGGCGGCCGGCGATTTCGGTTTCGGAGAAGGGATTGCGGTCCATCGGGCATCCTCATGCGTGCTGTTGCCGGCTTCGTCGCCGTCATGGTCTCTCGGCAGGCCCGGCTTCCCGCCAGTCATGCCGGTCGATAACGACGCGTTGGCGCGCCGCGATTACTCCGGCTGCGTGAATGTTCCCGCGTTCGTCACGCCCTGCCTTCCGGATATGCTGTCGTCCTACTGAGTTGGCCAAATTTGCCCAAATTGTGCACATCTTGACGGAAGCTTGGCCTGTATTTGGGCCAAGTTTCGCAGAATTCCGTGTCTTTGCTTGCACAATCTGTAAGGCAGTTGTATACGTCTGGTCAAGCGCGTTTCAGCCTCGAAGAAGGTCGTTGCGCTGGGAACCATCATCGGTAGTTCAACGGGAGAAAAGCATGTTCAAATCATCGATATCGCGTCGTGTCGTCGTCAAGGCGGCGGCCTGTCTTGCACTTGCCGCGACGTCACTGGCGTCGTTGCCCGCCGATGCGGAGACCACCCTCGAACGGGCCAAGAAGGACGGCTACATCCGCGTCGGCTTCGCCAACGAGGCACCGTTCGGCTTCGCCACGCCCGACGGCAAGCTGACCGGCGAGGCGCCGGAAGTCGCCAAGGCGGTGCTCGCCAAGATGGGCATCCCGCAGGTCGATGGCGTGCTGACCGAATTCGGCTCGCTCATCCCGGGTCTCAAGGCCGGCCGTTTCGACATCATCGCCGCCGGCATGTTCATAACCCCGAAGCGCTGCGCCGAGATCAACTACTCGGAGCCGTCCTACGGCATCGGCGAAGCCATGCTGGTGATGAAGGGCAATCCCAAGGGTGTGAAGGACTTTTCGACCTTCAAGGACAACCCGGACCTCAAGCTCGCCGTTATGGCCGGGGCGGTCGAAGGCGGCTTCGCCAAGGAGGCGGGTGTCTCTGACGGACAGATTGTTTCCCTGCCCGACCAATCCAGCCTTGTCGCAGCCGTTCAGGCCGGCCGCGCCGACGCAGCCGCGCTGACCGCGCTTTCAATCGCCGAAATGGCCAAGAAGGCCGACGGCGTCGAATCGACCAAGCCCTTCGGCGAGGTCGCCGGCAAGTCGGTGAAGGGCCATGGCGGTTTCGGCTTCCGCAAGGAAGACACCGATCTGCAGGAAGCCTTCAATGCCGAGCTGAAGAAATTCCTTGGCTCGCCGGAGCATATCGCGCTGGTCGAGCCGCTCGGCTTCGGCAAGGATTACCTGCCGAATAAGACCACCGCCGAGCTCTGCGCCGGGAAATAGGGTCCCAACTGCTGGGCGGCGCGAAGGCGCCGCCCTTTTTTCCGGAGAGGCAGATGGGAATTGGCACGCTTGTGGCGATGCTCGCGATTGCGCTCGCCGTCATCGGTATCCTGGCGACACAGGCAAGCTACAGCCTGTTCCTGCCCGGCTTGCTGCAGGGCGCGACTTTGACGATCGAGATCGCCATCCTTGGCAGCCTGCTCGCGGTTATCATGGGGGTGCTCGCCGCGCTCGCCCGGCTCTATGGCCCGGCGCCGCTCAGGTGGCTGGCAACGGTCTATGTCGAGATCTTTCGCGGCACCTCGGCGCTGGTGCAACTCTTCTGGCTGTTTTTCGTGCTGCCGCAATTCGGCGTCACGCTCAATGCGTTTCTGGTGGCGGTTGTTGCGCTCGGCCTGAACGTCGGTGCCTACGGATCGGAGGTGGTGCGTGGCGCGATCCTGTCTGTCGCTCGCGGCCAGTGGGAGGCATGCACGGCGTTGAATATGAGCCGTGCCCAGATGCTGCGGCGAGTGATCCTGCCGCAAGCCGTCGTCGCCATGATACCGCCCTGGGGTAATCTGTTCATCGAGCTTCTCAAGTCGACGTCGCTGGTCTCGCTGATCACCCTGGCGGATCTCGCCTTCAAGGCGCAACAGATGAACCAGAATACGTTCAAGACCATTCCGATCTTCACCCTCGTCCTGCTGATGTATCTTGTGATGTCGCTGGTCCTCACGATCGGCATGCGGCTTCTCGAAAGACGTGCATCGGCCGGTCTGGCGCGGGGGAAGGCAGCATGATCTGGGACTGGAGCTTCACCCTCGAAATCCTGCCGGTGCTGGCGCACGCGGCAATCGTCTCCGTCGAGGCGACGCTGATCGGCTTCGTTCTGGCCGCCACCCTCGGCCTGGTGCTGGCGGTTGTGCGCATAGCCGTGCCATGGACCGGCTGGACGATTTCGGTGCTGGTCGAGTTGATCCGTTCGACACCGCTGCTCATCCAGATATTCTTCATCTATTTCGTCTTCCCGAAGTTTGGCCTGGTGCTCGATGCCTTCACCGCCGGGGTGCTTGCCATTGGCATCCACTACGCCGCCTATTGCTCCGAGGTTTATCGCGCCGGTTTCGACAACATCCATCGCGGGCAGTGGGAGGCCTCGATCGCGCTCAATCTTTCGGCCTGGACGACGTTTCGCGACATCATCATCCCGCAGGCGATCCCGCCGATCGTTCCGGCCCTTGGCAATTACCTCGTCGCCCTGTTCAAGGAGACGCCGCTGCTCTCCGCGATCGCCGTGATGGAGCTGATGCAGACCGCCAAGATCATCGGCTCCGACACCTTCCGCTACACCGAGCCGATAACGCTGGTCGGCCTGTTCTTCCTTGCCATGAGCCTGGTTTCGGCCGCGCTCATCCGCGCTCTCGAACGCCTGCTCAACCGGAGGACCATGCGATGACCGAACAACCGATGGTCCGTTTCGAAAATGTCTCGAAACGCTACGGCGCGCTGACGGTTCTCGACGAGCTCAATCTTGAAATCGCGCGTGGCGAAAAAGTCTCCGTCATCGGCCCGTCCGGCTCCGGCAAGACGACCGTGCTGCGCATGCTGATGACGCTGGAGACGATCAACGATGGCGTCATCTGGGTCGAGGGCGAGCCGCTGACCCACATGAAGAAGAACGGCAAACTCGTGCCTGCCGACCTTGCCCACATTCGCCGCATCAGGGCGAAGATCGGTATGGTGTTCCAGTCCTTCAATCTCTTCCCGCATATGACGGCAATGGCCAACTGCATCGAGGCGCCGATGACGGTGCTCGGCATGAAGCGGACGGAAGCAGAAGCACGGGCGGCCGAGCTTCTCGACCTGGTCGGGCTATCCCAGAAGAAGGACCACTACCCGTCTCAGTTGTCTGGTGGTCAGCAGCAGCGCGTGGCAATCGCCAGGGCGCTGGCCATGCGGCCCAAGATCATGCTGTTTGACGAGGTAACGTCGGCGCTCGACCCGGAGCTTGTCGGCGAAGTGCTGCAGGTGATAAGGCAGATCGGTCGCGAGCACGATCTGACCATGCTGATGGTCACCCATCAGATGGGCTTCGCCAAGGAGTTTTCCGATCGCGTCTGCTTCTTCTACCAAGGCAAGATCTGCGAGCAGGGGCCGCCAGGCGAACTGTTCGGAGCGCCGAAGAATGAACGAACACGGCAGTTCCTGCACGCTGTCCTGGAGGCTGGATGACGCTTGAGACGGATGTCGCGCCCATGGTAGCAGCCGACCCGCAGCCGCGCCCGCTTTCGGCGCGCGAGCGGTTCGAGCGCATCTACCGCATCTTGCGCGACCGCATCTGTCTGCTTGACTATGCACCGGGAAGCCATCTTTCCGAGGAAGAGCTGGCTCAGGAATTCGAGATCAGCCGGACACCGGTTCGACGTGTGCTGGCGCGCCTCGAATCCGAGGGTCTCGTCCAATCCGTCCATGGCGTCGGCACGATCGTCACCGATGTCGATATCGAGGAATTGCAGCAGGTTTATCACCTGAGGCTGGAACTGGCGCTCCTCGTCGGCAAGCTTTCGCCGATCCCGCGCACGGCGGAGGATCTCGATCGGATTCGAGCGCTCATCACGCGCTGTGATTCCGATATTCTCAACCCCGACCAGCGCGCCTTCCTTCGCCTTAACATGGATTTCTTCTACGAACTTACCGCGATGACTGGCAATCAGCCACTGCGCGAGATCAGCGAGCGCCTGTATTTTCAGGTGGCGCGGGTCGTCCTGAAGATGATGCCGCAATTGGGTCTTGTCGAAGAATTCACTGCCTTCCGCCGGGAGATGGAGGAAGTCCTTGCCGCGGCGGAAATCGGAGATTGGGAATCGATCGGCCACATAAGGCGCGCTCATATCTCGATGAGCTTTCGTCGCATGATGCGCCATGTCGGTGAGGCCACCGGTTTAGACAGCGCCAAGTGATCCGCTCATTGGTCAGCGATCGATCTCGCCGAACACGATGTCGAGGGATCCGATGATTGCGGCGACATCGGCGATGTGACCCCTTTTAGAACGACGGCTTCGCGCCTGATGTCGGCCGTTTTCCGGCGTGTTGGACTTTGTCCAAGAGCGGACGTCCGTGGAAAGCTATGCGTCGAAATGTCGTGCCCCATCTCGCCCCCGATGAGGAAAGCTCAGCGTTTTCCAAAGGGCGCAAGATCATGTTGGACCTTTGTCGGAACTTCCATATGAAGCTCCTAACGCTGTGCTGTAATCTTTGCTCTAAATATTCTCCCGCGTGTATATCTCGAACGGCAAGATGGCGGTCAAATTGCCACCATCGTTCGGGGCGGCAACGGCGCGGACCATACCGGTCAGCGCTTCGAGCGCGATTCGGGCGAGCGGGTGCGAGATGATGAAGGTCAGCGTGCCGTCGAGCAGCGCCGGGCGGGTCGACTCCATCAACTCGTAGCCGACGACGACGATGCTGCCGGCGCGGCCGGTGGAGCGCAGGGCCGCGATAGTGCCGGTGATGCCACCACCGGCGACATAGAGGCCGGACAGATCCGGATTTTCGTTCAGCAACTTCTCGGTCATCTCCTGTGCGATGGCGCTCGATTCGAAGGTCAGCAGCGGCTCCAGCAGCGTGAAATCAGGGGCGTGCTCGCGGAAATAGGAGCGGAAGCCGCTCTCGTTCATTTCCTGGCAGCGATAGCGGTGATTGCCGACAAGGATGCCGAGCTTGCCGGGCGCCTTGCAGACATGCTCGAACACCCAGGCCGCGGTGCGGCCGACCTTCCAGCCGTCCAGCCCGATGTAATGAACCTGACCCGTCGCCGATATCTGCGAGATCAGCGCAAACACCGGCACGTTGCGGGCCTGCAGCGCATCGACCGCCTGGGTGACAAGCGGATGGACGGCGGCGACGACGCCGACGGCGTCGCATTCGGCGCCGAGCGCCAGCAGGCGCGCTCCGACATTCTGCGGCGACAGGTCGTCAAGAAACTCGATTCGCAGCTCAATCTCGCAGTCGGGCATGGTCGGCGCCACCGCGCGCAGCGCCTCGGCGATGTTGCGGTAGAAGGCGCGGCCGGGCTGGTGCAGCAGGAAGCCAAAGCGGTAGTGCAGCCTTGCGGCCGCTATGCGGCTGCGCAGCGCGCCCGTGCCGTAGAAGCCGATCTGCTCGGCCGCCAGCCTGACGCGCTCGCGCGTGCCTTGGCGGACGGCGCCGGTGCCGCTCAGCACCCGGTTGACGGTAGCCACCGAAACATTCGCCTCGGCGGCCACATCCCTGATCGTCGGCCGCTTATTCTGATCCATTTCGTCTCATCCGCCTGTGGCAATTGACACGAAGATATCATTTATCATGTCAGATTGATATGAATGACACAATCAGTTTGGAACAAACATTCTATTCTTGATACATTTTGGATCAAGATGTTTATCTTGTTAAAAGCAAGCAAGGCGGACGCACCGCCAGCCCAGGGATAGCAGCAGCACAGCGCAGACGGGTTTCGCCCATCGCTCTCAGGCGGTTTGAGGCAGCGTGCGCGTGCGGCCCGTCCCAAGGCGTTGCAGGTGCGGCATTGCTGGTGGAGGATTGCATGGACGATCTCAAATATGGCGTGCGCGACAAGCGCGGCGACTGGAAGCCGAACGGACGCATCGAGGGAGCGCCGTTGTGGAACTGGCCGCCCAGGCTGCCGAAGATCCTGGCATGGCTGCCCGGCTATATCTGGCCGTGGAATGCCTTCCATATGGCCACGGCGCTGCTCTACTGGTTCTATATCGTGCCCAGTGTCGAGACGATGAAGACCATCGGCTGGGGCTGGGCACTATGGCTCTACGCCGTCAACGCGGCGGCGATCCTCGTCTTCTACGGCATCTTCGAACTGCGCTACTACATCAAGCGCGCCCAAGCGACGCGCTTCAAGTACAACCACAAATTCCCAAGCGACGCGCCCTCCGAAGTGTTCTGGTTCCAGAGCCAGAACATCGACAACTTCCTGCGCTCGTTCTTCATCACCATCCCGTTGTGGACCGTGGTCGAAGTCGTCTTCCTCTGGTGCTTTGCCAATGGTTACGTGCCGTGGATCGGCTGGTCTGATCACCCGGTCTACCTCGCTGCCCTTGTGCTGGTCGCGCCGGCCATCCACGAGGTGCATTTCTTCTTCATCCACCGGCTGATCCACTGGGGGCCGCTCTATCGCTGGATCCATTCGGTCCACCACAATTCGATCAACCCGTCGCCCTGGTCATCGCTGTCGATGCATCCGGTGGAAGGGTTCCTCTATCACGCGGTCGCCTTCTGGCACCTGGTCATCCCCTCCAATCCGATCGTCGCGCTGTTCCAGCTGCATATCGCCGGCTTCGGCGCCGTCAACGGCCATCTCGGCTTTGATAAGCTGGAGGTGACCGAGGACACAGCGGTCGAGAGCCACGCTTACGCGCATTACCTGCATCACAAATATTTCGAGGTGAACTACGGCGGCGACGGGCTGATCCCGCTCGATCGATGGTTCGGCACCTTGCACGACGGCACCAGAGAGGGTGACGCCATGATGGACGCCCGGTTCCAGAAAAAGAAGGAGCGCATGAACGCCAGGCCGTGACCGACGCCAGGCAAAGCATCGATCACCCGACGCACCGGGAGGGGAGCGTTTGAAACGAAGTTTTCCAATCCGTCTGATGACGGCAACCGGGAGGAAATGAAATGAACCATATCACGAAGCTTTTGACGGCGGGGATGACGGCAGTTGTGGTCGCGACAGGTGCCACAGCCGCAATGGCCGACGGGGCGAAAATCTTCGTCATCGGCGGCAAGGCGGACGACCCGTTCTGGTCGAAGGTCAAGAAGGGCGCCGACGATGCCGGCAAGGTCGCCGAACTGACCGGCGGCTCGGTGACCTGGCTCGGTCCGCAGAACTACGACAATCTCGGCCCGGACGCCGCCAAGCTGATCCGCACCGCGCTCAGCCAGAAGCCGAGCGCCATCGTCGGGCCGGATTGGGTGCCCGAGGCCATGGATGACGCCTTCAAGGAAGTCGTTGCCGCCGGTGTGCCGCTCATCATCTACAATTCCGGCGGCATGGATGCGGCCAAGCGGCTCGGCGCCATGAACTATGTCGGCAATGAGGAATACGTGGCCGGTCTCGGCGGCGGCACCTATTTCGGCAGCCACGGCGCCAAGAATGTATTATGCGTCAACACCTTGCCAGGCTCCACCAACACGGAAGACCGCTGCAAGGGCATAGCTGACGCCATCGCCAAGAGCGGCGGCAAATCCACCCAGCTGCCGCTGCCTTCATCCAGCTTCGGCAACCCGACCGCGGTCGCCGAGGCGATCAAGGCCGCTGTGCTGAAAGACAACACCCTCGACGGCCTTATCACCATCAGCGCCGGCGACGCCAACAGTGCGGCCAACGCCATCAGCCAGGCCAATCTTGGCGACAAGGTCAAGCTCGCTTCCTTCGACATGGACGAAACCGGCCTGCAGCGTATCAAGGACGGCACACAATTGTTCGCTGTCGACCAGCAGCCCTATCTGCAGGGCTATCTCGCGGTGTCGCTGCTCAACGGCTTCGTCAACTATGGGCTCGACCTGCCGACGAAGCCGGTGCTGACCGGACCAGGGATCGTCGATGCCGCCAACGTCGGCGCGACGATGGGTGGTGCGGCGGCCGGCGCCCGATAGCTCGCTCGGAGTGTCCGGCCCTCCGTGGGCCGGACATCATCAGCCCCGCCGCCGCCGAAAGGTCGCGCCAGGCTCCCTATTATTCAAGCCAGGGACACTTCGATGATATCCCAAGCCCATCACCAACCTTCCGTGGCGACGGCTGCGCCGTTCGTTCCGCGCTCTTCGATGCCCTCGGTCGGCAGCCTCGTGCGTCGCCCGGAAGTCGGCTCGCTGATCGGCATGATCGCAGTCCTGATCTTCTTCTCAATCTTCGGCGGCGCCAATTTCCTGTCGGCCGGGGGTGCGGCGAGTTGGCTCAACGTCGCCTCGGAACTCGGCATCATCGCGCTTCCCATCGGGTTGCTGATGATCGCCGGGCATCTCGATCTCTCCGTGGGGTCGATGATCCCCGCCAGCTCGATGACCGTCGCCATCATCTCGGGCCACTATGATCTGCCGATCATCGTCGGCATTCTCGCGTCGCTCGGCCTTGGCCTGGCCGTCGGCTTCATCAACGGCGTGCTGGTCATCCGCACCAAGGTGCCGTCCTTTGTCGTCACCCTTGCAACGCTGTTCGCATTGGCCGGCCTGACACTCGGCCTCTCGGTCATCCTGTCCGGCAGCACCAGCGTCGCGCTGAAGAGTGGCTCCGCCGCCAAGCTGCTGTTCGGCGACTATCTCGGCGGCAAGTTCCAGGTGACGCTGTTCTGGTGGATCGCCGCCATTTTGATCGTCGGCTTCATCCTGAACTTCTCGCGCTTCGGCAACTGGATCCTGGCCATGGGCGGCGACGCCGTCAGCGCCCGCAATGCCGGCATCCCGACCGACCGGGTGACCATCGCGCTGTTCATGAGCAGCGGCCTGTGCGCCTCCTTCGTCGGCATGTCGCAGGCCATCCTCTACAACAGTGCCCAGGTGGCCGCCGGCCAGTCCTTCATCTTCAACTCGATCATCGCGGTGGTCATCGGAGGCGTGCTGCTCACCGGCGGCTATGGTTCGGTGGTCGGCATCGTGCTCGGCACGCTGACCTTCTCCATCGTCAACCAGGGCATTTTCTACACCGGCTTCGACGCCAACTGGGCAAGCCTGATCATCGGCGTCCTGCTGCTGGCGGCCGTGCTGATGAACAACACCTTCCGCACCATGGCGCTGACCTACGCGCCGCGCACCAAATCGAGGGTTCGCTCATGACCACGCCCCTGCTCAGGCTGACCGGGATCAACAAGTCGTTCGGTCCGATCGACGTGCTCCACGACATTTCGCTGGAGGTCAACAGAGGCGAGGTGTTGTGCCTGCTCGGCGACAATGGCGCCGGCAAGTCGACGCTGATCAAGATCCTCTCCGGCGTCCACAAACCGACATCGGGCACGATGGACATGGATGGCAAATCCGTCGCCTTCGACAGCCCGCGCGACGCCAGCGACCATGGTATCGCCACCGTCCACCAATTCGGCGGGACGTTCCCGCTGATGAGCATCGGCCGTTCCTTCTTCGTCGGCGCCGAGCCGACGCGGCGCTGGGGACCGCTGACCATCTACGACCGCAAGCGGGCCAACGAGATCGCCGTCACCGAGATGCGCCAGCTCGGCATCACCCGCATCGACGACGGCGACCGCCTGGTCGGCGGACTGTCCGGTGGCGAACGCCAGGCGCTGGCGATCGCGCGCGCCGTCCACTTCGGCGCCAGCGTGCTGATCCTCGACGAGCCGACCGCGGCACTCGGCGTCAAGGAGGCGGCGCATGTGCTGCGCATCGTCCTGCAAGCGCGCCGCAAGGGCATTGCGGTCATCTTCATCACCCACAATGTCGTCCACGCGCTGACCGTGGGCGACCACTTCGCCGTCCTCATCAGAGGTTCCAAGGCCGCCGACTTCCGCAAGGGTGAGAAAAGCCGCGAGGCCATTACCGACCTGATGGCGGGCGGCGAGCAGATGGCCGAGCTCGAAGCCGAGATCGAGAGCTTCTCGGCGGCTGACAACGGCCATGCGCCGCGGGGCGCGAGCCATGCGTGACCAGTGAAGACGCCCATCTCCTCCCGGGCATCTTCCTGTACGGCCGGCGGAATGCGTGGTCCGCCGGCCGCCTTTTTCAACCAACCAAGGAACAGACGGCAGAGTGACAATGGCAAAATGGATCAAAGCGTGCGCGACCGATGACATCGAAGAAGAGGACGTCATCCGCTTCGATCACGAGGGCCGGACCTTCGCCATCTACCGCAGCCCCGATGATGCGTTCTTCTGCACCGACGGGCTGTGCACGCACGAGAAGGTGCATCTGAGCGACGGGTTGGTTATGGAACACAGGATCGAATGCCCGAAGCACAACGGCGTGTTCGACTACCGGACCGGCGAAGCGTTGCGCGCACCGGTCTGCGTGAACCTGAAAACCTACACCACGAAGGTCGAGGACGGCCGCGTGTACATCGAGGTCTGACATGTCCGATACCTTTACGCTTGCGGCTTGCGCCGAGATGCTCTGGCGCGACCGGCCGATGGAATGGCGCGTCAAGCGCCTCACCGAAATGGGTTTTCAGGTCGGCCTCTGGAACTGGCCCGATCACGATCTCGCAATGCTGGAAAGATCCGGCGCGACCTTCTCGATCATGAACGGTTATTTGCGCGGCCGGCTGGCCGATGACGAAGGTGCTGCCGAACTGTTGAAGACGGCGAAGGAGACCGCGGCGATCGGCAAGCGCCTTGGCGTTGCGCGGCTCAACCTGCACGGCACCGGGCTGGGCGAAGGCGGCCTGCCGGTCACGCCCTGCGAGACCGTAACCGGCGCGATGTGGCTCAAGGCACGCGACACGCTGAACCGCATTGCGGACCTCGCCGAGGTTGAAGGCGTGACATTCACGCTGGAGAATTTGAACCTTCCGGTCGACCATCCCGGCGTGCCGTTTGCACGCGCCGAAGACACGCTTGCGCTGGTATCGAGCGTCAACCGGCCGGGCCTGCGCCTCAACCTCGACCTCTACCATGCGCAGATCGGCGAAGGGAACCTGATCGAACTGTGCCGCGCCTGCCTGCCATGGATCGGCGAGATCCAGGTGGCCGATGTGCCCGGACGCATGGAGCCCGGCAGCGGCGAGATCAATTACCGGGGCATCGCCCGTGCGCTGAAGGACATGGGCTATCGCGGGCCGGTGGGCATGGAGGCGTTCGCCTCCGGCGACCCCGAGGCAGCACTGCTGGCCTTCCGCGAAGCTTTCACCGTCTAAGGAACGAAAATGGTCGCCAAGAGCACTCGCCCAACCGTCGCCGATATCCGCACCATGAAAAGCCGCGGCCAAAAGATTTCCATGCTCTACGTCACCTCGCTCGAAGAGGCGGCGGCGGCGGATGCGGCCGGCGTCGACATGCTGTCGATCGAGAGCCGTTTCTTCTCGCCCGAGATGCGCGAGGCGGCGGGCCGCTGCTTCGTGCAGGTCGGGCTGCCTTACGGGCCATCCGGCAATCTGGTCACGGCGGAGGACTATCTGAAAACCGCCTACCACTTCATGCGCATCGGCGGCGACTGCTTCTACTGTGCCGCCTCGCTCGATATCCAGAAGACGCTCTGCGACAACGCCGTGCCTGTCGTTGCCCATGTTGGCCTGATCCCCTCGCAATGCACTTGGACCGGCGGTTTCAAGGCTGTCGGCAGGACGGCCGACAGCGCGCGTGCGGTGTGGGACCACGTCAAGCGGCTGGAAGCCATCGGCTGCTTCGGCGCCGAGCTGGAAGTGGTGCCTGACCGCGTTGCCGAACTGATTACTGCGAGTACGCCGATGATCATGCTGGGCATGGGCGCCGGGCCGCATGCCGACGCGCAGTATCTGTTCAGCGAGGATGTGCTCGGCCACACATCAGGCCACAAGCCGCGCCATGCAAAGACCTACCGCAACTTCGCCGCCGAGTATGAGCGGCTGCAGCACGAGCGCATCGCCGCTTATCGCGAGTTCATCGCCGACGTCCAGACCGGCGCCTACCCCGAGCCGCAGCACGTGGTTCAGATCACTGATGACGAGTTCTCCACCTTCAGGACCGCTCTCAGGCTTTAGGAGCCAAGATACTCAACAGGCCGCGAGATTCCCTTGAAGGTCAGCTATCTCCGCTACGGACACAAAAGCGGACAGTCTGCTTTCAGCCCCATTCACGAAATCAGCAGCTCGACGTAGATGCCCGTCACTGGCGTTATCATCACCTTCAGGCATCACTGTAGAAGCTTCTTGCCAGCCATCGGGACACCTTTGAGCGAGGCGCATTTGATCGACTGGGCGTAGCAATCTTTTGGGTGGGACAAAAAGATTGAAAAGCATTGGAACAGATTTGAATATCGGATGGTCCAACCGGATTCTAACTAGTTGATTATGTTCGTTTTCCAAGCATCCTCCGGGCCCACCATTGTCGTTGAGCGCCGTTACTGTGGCAGCCCCGCTCTCCTGAGAGCTTCGATATACTTGTTGCGATCGTCCATTCGCCGAAACAGTGGCAGCACATCGGCAAGATTCGAGATCCGCAGCGCGGGATCGAACTCGCACAGGCGAGCGATCATTTCCCGTGCCTCCGCAGGTCGCCCCGCCAGAGCATGACCCGCCGCCGCTACACGCATCGCGCTCGCGTAGTTCCGATGGTGGAGCAACGACTTTCCCGCCCAAATGACAGCCTCATCGTAGCGGCCTGCGCAAAAATGCGCGAGCCCGGTGTTGAACTGCCAGGCGAACAGGCGTGGATCCAATGGGCTTAGGCGCATGGCAAGCGCCGAGTGTTCGACAGCCTTATCCGGCTCGCCCAGGCAAGCCCTCACCCAGCCGCTGGAGCCCCAAGCATTGGCCAGGTTCGGGTTGAGGATGAGCGCGCGATCGATGCAAGCGGCGCTGTCATCGAGGTCGCCGCCTACATAGCCGAGAACGTATCCCCCGTAGGAGAGCGCAATCGCGTCGCCTCTCCCGAGTTCAACCGCTCTCCTGGCCAGTCGAGTAGCTTCGGCAATCTCTTGCGCGCGGTCGACCATCCAGTTGTTGCTCTTGCGGGTAGCGTAGCACCGCGCCGCCCGGGCATGGGCTGCAGCAAATTCCCGGTCACGTTCGATCGCTTTCATGAAGAGCCGCAAGGCATCGTCAATGGCCGATCTGTCGGTGATCGTCCGGTCAAAAGCCGCCAGTCCTCGGAGATAGTAGTCGTACGCGTCGAGGCTCTCTGTCGGCTTGCGCTTGGCGCGCTCGATCTCAGCCTCCTCCACTTTCGGTGTGATCGCGCCAACGATGCTTGAGGCGACTTCATCCTGCAGAACGAAGACTTCCGCCAGGGTCCCGTCAAAGCGATCCGCCCAAAGATGGGCGCCGGTCGAGGTATCAATGAGCTGACCGGTAATCCGCAGGCGGTCTCCCGCCCGGCGCACGCTGCCCTCGACCACGTAGCGCACTCCCAGTTCGCGCCCCACCTGTTTCACATCCACGGGCCGACCTTTGTAGGTGAAACTCGAATTGCGTGCGATGACAAAGAGAGGGCGGAAGCGAGCCAGCGCAGTGATAATATCCTCCACCACGCCGTCCGCGAAATACTCTTGCTCGCTGTCGCCGCTCAGATTCTGAAATGGCAGCACGGCAAGCGACGGCATGTCGGGGAGTTCAAGCGTGTGGCGAGCGGCTGCGAGCGGCTGTACCTCCAGCACTTCGCCGGGCAGGATGTAGCCGCGCTTGGCCACTGTGCGGATCAGCTTCTGCTCCTTGTCGCCCAACGCGCGTCTGATGTCGCTGATGCACTGGGTGAGCGAATCCTCGGTGACGATGACATCGTTCCACACGATGCGCAGAAGCTCGTCCTTCGACACCACCCGACCAGCGTTGCGAACAAGAAAGCTCAGCAGTTCGAATGATTTCGGCCGTAACGCGATCTCGGCCGAACCGTAGCGCAAGGTTCCGCAGCGCGCATCAAGGCTGAATCCGGCGAAGCGGTAGATCGGCTGCGGCTCGCTCATCTTGCTCTTTTGGGGGCCTGCCTTCAGAACTTCTTGGGATCCCGATTACAGTTATAACATCGCCGGGGTGCAGATGCATCTTCGCCGGCGGTACAAACTTCAGCGTCGCATACTTCCAATCATACTTCATATGAAGGATTGTGACGGACGCAAGAGTTTCTACATCATCCGCAGATGCCGGCCGCCTCACTTCACGAGCGGCGATATCCTTCGTCGTCGGATCGGACCGCGGCAAGCCCGGCCCGATTTCATGCCGATGAGGTGAGGCCGGCAAACCGGCTGCGCCTCACGTTGCAGGATATGTGCATCGTGATTGCCCGCCACGCTTTCAGAACAGTTTCAGCGCGCCTTCAGGACATGCGGATCGGATCGTCGCAAGCTCTCCCACGTACTCCAGAAACGGGAGGCCAAAATGGCTCACACGGAAACTCGCGCCAGTCATAGTCAGTGGACGGGTCGCTTCTCCAGATTTTTGCTGGAGAGCACAGCAGCGGCGATCGCAGCTTTCAGGATATGGCGGCTCAACGCTGCAAGACGTAGAGAAATCGCAGGTTTGACGGTCGAGCAATTGAGAGACATCGGCCACCCATTGGCAGATGCGCCAACACCCACGTTCGACGTCAAAGCGGGCCTGATCGCCAACTTGATGTCGATGAGATGAGATCGGCGAGTTAGCCGCGCGGAGCGCCACCTACGGTCGCGCCAGCTTCGTCTCCTTCGGTCGAAAATCCCGAGGAGACATTGCTGCAGCACAGCTTTTGCCGGCTTGGCGATGCCACACCGGACACGCTTTTGCGGCTAGGGCCCGCGCAATCCCTTATCCGGTTTCTACGGCGGAGAATGACTGATGTCGAAGCTGCATGCCAATCTGCTTCTTCTGCTTGGCTCACAACAAACAGGAGATCCGACATGAAGCGACTGCGAGAGTTCAAAGGCACCACAACCCGCATCGAATATGACGCGGAGCTTCGATCCGATTATCTACTGAACAGGACTTGATCTACTGAACAGAACTTGCCTCGGAATGCGATGCATCCGGGTCGGGCCAGATAGTCCGCACGTCCGCAGGCATCGCGTCGCGAACCTTGCGGATCTGGTCGGGGTTCAAGTAGTGCGACAGCACAGCCAAGACGGCCTGCGTTGCGTCGACCACATCGGTCGGGCTCGACATGGAGAGTTCGTCGCTGATCCTCCGCAAGAACACTTCCCGCGAACGCTCGCGCTTGGGCATCACCTCCGGCCGGAACTGGTCGTAGTAGGTTCCCCGGACCAGAAGGGGCAATTCGGCTCCGAGATGGGCGGCGAGCTCGACAGGAATTTGATCGCGGACGGCACGCAAAACCGCTCCTAATGCGTGCCAGGCGAGTTGTTTGTCGGGACCGATCGCGTCCTTATGCGAGAGTTCGCGCAGCCAGACGTGAGTTGTTTGCAGGGTCTTGTCGAAGACATCGAGGCCCGTGGAATTCATGTTATCCTCCTAAAGTCGGTTCCCGGGATGCCCGGTCGCCACGACACAGTCGTTTCGGCTTTGAATGCCAATGGGGCACGCCGGGTCCGGAGAAACGGCGGACATCTCGGCATCGAGACGAGCATCACGCCCTCTCGTAGGTGCCGACAAGTTCGGCCTGTGCGATCACATGCGGCTTTGCCCGATCCAATATGTCGGCGACCTTGGCCTTCTCGCCACAATGCAGCGTTTCGACATCGAGGGCCGCGAGGCGGAAATGATAGTGATGGACACCGTGGCCCTTGGGCGGCTGCGGTCCGTCGTAGCGCGGGTTGCCAAAATCATTGACGCCATGGCCAAGGCTTTCGGTCTTGGCGCCGGCCGTCGTACCCTCCGGCAAGCGGTCGCGTTCCGCAGGGATGTCGTAGATGCCCCAATGGCGGAAGATCCCGGAGGGAGCGTCGGGATCCTCCACGACCAAGACGAAGCTTCGAGTGCCCTGAGGCGCTTCCTTCCAGGTCAGCGGGGGCGACAGGTTCTCCCCGTCGCGCACATATTCATCCGGAATCCTGTCGCCGTCCCGGAAGGCCGGACTTTCAATCGAAAATGCCATGACGTTCACCTCAGTCGTGGTGATTTTTGAGCGTTCGCGTCGTCCTTGGATTTACTCGGAACGTATGGGCCTGGAGCGAGTTCCAGTAGGATCGACAAAAGCTCCAGGCGGGGGCCTCTCGCGGCCAGCTTGGGATTCTCGAAGTCGGTCGAGGCGGAAACCGCGCATTTGGACCGAAGCTCATGACCGTCGTATTTTCAGACCGCCGCGAGGCCGGGCGAAAACTTGCAACCGAACTGAAGGATTATGCCGGGCGCCGCGATGTCATCGTACTGGCGCTTCCACGTGGCGGCGTTCCAGTCGCCTATGAAGTCGCTCGTGCGTTGAAGGCGCCGCTCGATGTCTTCGTCGTTCGCAAGCTAGGTGTACCAGGCCATGAGGAGCTGGCCATGGGCGCGATCGCGACCTCCGGCGTGCGCGTTCTGAACGAACAGCTTGTTGATGAACTCTCCGTGCCGCAGCATGTCATCGATGCGGTTGCCTCCAGGGAGGAACAGGAACTTCTGCGTCGCGAGCGCCTGTATCGCGGCGGCAGGCCTCCGCTCCGGGTCAAGGGGCGAACCGTCATTATCGTCGATGACGGCCTTGCGACCGGATCGACAATGCGGGCGGCTATCAGTGCGCTTCGCGAGAGCCGTCCGGCCCGCATCATCGCGGCCGTTCCTGTCGGCAGCCCGGATACCTGCGATGCGATGAGGGCCGACGCCGACGAAGTTGTCTGTGCGACGACGCCGCAGCCGCTCCTCGGTGTTGGACGCTGGTATGAGGATTTTTCGCAGACGAGCGATGAGGAAGTGAAGACCCTCTTGGCCAGGGCAGGGCAACGATCCACTGCGGCCGACAAGGTTGGAGCCGAGCAGCCGGCGGCGAGCACACTGCGCAGGCGCGTCGTGCGGCTTGCCGGCAGAGCAGGCGATTACGACCGGCTCATCGAGGCGATCGGGAAGGCACGCTTCGTGCTGCTCGGCGAGGCCTCGCATGGCACGCATGAATTCTATCAAGAGCGGGCACTGATCACGCGAAGGCTTATCGAGGAGAAGGGCTTTTCGGCCGTCGCTGTCGAGGCCGACTGGCCCGACGCCTATCGGGTCAATCGCTACGTCCAGGGTGCAAGCGATGATCTCGATGCCAAGGAGGCGCTGGCGGACTTCCGGCGTTTCCCGACCTGGATGTGGCGGAACAGGGTTGTCGTCGAGTTCATCGAATGGCTGCGCGACCGCAATGACTCACTCGCGCAGGCAAAGGCCGGCTTTTATGGCCTCGACCTCTATGCCCTGCACGGCGCGATGAAGGCGGTGCTTCGCTATCTCGAGGCAGTCGAGCCGGCCGCCGCGGAAGTCGCGCGGCGGCGCTATGCCTGCTTCGATCACTTTGGGCCGGATCCCCAGGTTTATGGCTTCATCGCCGGCAGCGACATCGAAAAGTCCTGTGAGGATGCCGTGATCGCGCAACTGGTCGAGACGTTGAAACGCCGTCCCGCGGCGAAGCCTAACTCGCTCCTTCCGGAAGACGAGCTCTTCGCTGCCCAGCAGAATGCACGGCTGGTGAAGAATGCGGAGGCTTATTACCGCGCCATGTTCCTGGCGCCGGAATCGACCTGGAATTTGCGCGACCGGCACATGGCAGAGACCTTCGAGGCGCTTGCGGCCCATCTCAGCCGGCGAGGACGTCCGGCAAAGGTCGTGATCTGGGCGCATAATTCGCATCTTGGCGACGCGCGAGCGACGGACAAGAGCCGGCGCGACGAGATCAACCTCGGACAGCTCCTCCGCGAAACCCATAAGGGCGATACATTTCTTGTCGGCCTCACGACGCACCACGGCACGGTGACGGCGGCGTCCGACTGGGGCGGCCCAGCGGAGCGCAAGACTGTGCGACCCGCGCTTGCAAGCAGCTATGAGGCGCTGTTCCACGAAGTCTCTTCCGACCGGTTCCACCTCGATGTGCGCAATGCAGGCGCGGACTTGCCAAGACGGCTTCTGGAGCGTGCGATCGGGGTCATCTATCGTCCCGAAACCGAGCGGGTCAGCCACTACTTCCATGCCAATCTGGCCGAACAGTTCGACGCCGTGCTGCATTTCGACGAGACCAGGGCGGTCGAACCGCTGGAACGCAGCTCTGAATGGGATGCGGGCGAACTGGCGGAAACCTATCCGTTCGGCGTGTAGAAGATCAGCTTAGCGAGGCGAAATGAGCCCAGCTTCAACCATAGCCGCCAACCAGCAGATTGTGCATGTTCCAGCAGGCGACGTCATGCTCGAAGGCAACCTGTCGCTGCCTCTCGATCCTCAAGGACTGGTGCTCTTCGCCCACGGCAGCGGGAGCAGCCGGCACAGCCCGCGCAATCGCTATGTGGCCGAACGGCTGAACGAGGCGAAATTGGCCACTCTGCTCATTGACCTGCTGACGACCGACGAGGAGCGGATCGATCAGGTCACGGCCGAGCTGCGTTTCAACATCGGACTGCTCGCCGATCGCCTGGTCCAGGCGACGGACTGGTTGAGTTCGTTTGGGAGCACATCCGGGCTGCGGCTCGGCTATTTCAAGGAAGCGGCGCTCCTTGACTTGCCGACCCGTTAGGCATCGGCGAAATCGATTTGGTGATTCGCCTTTTTTCCGTCAAGGGCTGTTCGTTAAAATTTGTTCCCTCGGAACGGCAGATGGTTCGCGGGCGTTGATCCTGGATCACCCCGGAGGAAATCGTACATGCGCACGGCTTTGACAAAGGACGACGTGACTTCAGTGCTCGGTCCAATCGAGGAGGCTACCGTCGCGGAAATCATTGCAACCGGCGCCTCCGCCGAGGAGCTTCGCGAAGCCTGGGCGTGGCTCAATGAAGACGAGGCGTTGATGAGCGAAGGACGGCCGCTGCCCGGGACTCGCGTGGCCGCCTTGATCGGCCTGCTGGAGCCGGAAGAGGAGGAATAAGGGATCCGAAGCGTGCGATGAAGCCATCGATGGTGGATCAGGAGCGCCCGGTACAGGTTGTAGCGGGACGAAACGGCACAATGCGGGAGCATTCACGTTTCCGGCCTACGAAAAAATTCCGCCGGCCGAAATCGGAGATTGGCAATCGATCGGATCCGCGCATTGGTCAGCGATCAATTTCGCCGAAGACGATATCGAGGGATCCGATGATTGCGGCGACATCGGCGATCATGTGACCCCTGGATAGGAAATCCATCGCCTGCAGGTGGGCAAAGGACGGCGCACGTATCTTGCATCGATAGGGAACATTGCTTCCGTTCGAAACCAGATAGACGCCAAATTCCCCTTTCGGCGCTTCGACGGCGGCGTATACTTCTCCTGCCGGCACACGAAGGCCTTCGGTATAAAGTTTGAAATGGTGGATGGTCGCTTCCATCGATCGCTTCATCTTGGCGCGCGGTGGCGGTGTGATCTTCTGGTTCGGAATCGCCACAGGCCCTTGGCCTTCGGGTGCGCGCAGCTTTTCCAGGCATTGCTTCATGATCCGGACCGACTGGCGCATTTCCTCCATGCGAATCAGGTAACGATCGTAACAGTCGCCGTTCTTGCCGACGGGAATATCGAAATCCATCTCGGGATAGCATTCGTATGGCTGTGCCTTGCGCAGGTCCCATGGCGCCCCGGATCCGCGTACCATCACGCCGGAGAAGCCCCAGGCCCAGGCGTCATCGAGGCCAATCGCGCCAACATCGACATTGCGTTGCTTGAAAATACGACTGTTGGTGAGCAGGCCGTCAAGATTGTCGCAGACCTTGAGGAACGGGTCGCAAAAATCCCAGATGTCGTCAAGAAGCGCGGCAGGCAGGTCCTGGTGCACGCCTCCAATCCTGAAATAATTCGCATGCATACGGGCGCCGGAGGCGCGCTCGTAGAAGACCATCAACTTCTCACGCTCCGCGAAACCCCAGAGCGGCGGCGTCAGGGCGCCTATGTCCATGGCCTGGGTCGTGACGTTGAGGAGATGCGACAGAAGCCGGCCGATTTCGCAAAACAGAACGCGGATAAGTTGCCCACGCCTTGGCACCGATATTTCGAGCAATTTCTCGGCGGCGAGGCAGAAGGCATGCTCCTGATTCATCGGCGCGACGTAATCCAACCGGTCGAAATAAGGCAGGGCCTGCAGATAGTTCTTGTACTCTATGAGCTTTTCAGTGCCGCGATGGAGCAGGCCGATATGTGGATCGGCACGGTCGACGATCTCGCCATCCAGTTCCAGCACCAACCGCAGAACCCCGTGGGCCGACGGATGCTGCGGTCCGAAATTGATGGTGAAGTTGCGAACAGCGGCTTCGGCCATGGCGGCTCTCGGCGATATCTGCGTTTCAGTGCTTTACGGCGCGACCGTATCGTTCGGGGTGCCGATCAAGTTGTGGTCTGGATGATCAGGGTCAACGTGCCATCGCCATCGATGTTGGCGGCCACGACCTGTGAAGAGTTGAGCCCGTTCGCCCTCAGCGCCGTTGTTGCCTGGGGCGATGCATCGATGGAGTTCTGCAGCCGCAGCAGATCTTCCGCACTGGTCTGGGTAATCACGGCTTCCGCCTGCGCTTTGATTTCCGCAGGCAGATCCTCGACGGCGACAACGGCAATATTGGTGAAATTCTGGTCAGCCGCCCCTTGCCCGGGCTGCGGTATCTGCTCCGGCTGGGGCTCCAAGGGTGTTATCTGAGGAACAGGCGTCATCCGAGGAACCTGCGGGTTGATGGCTTGCCCGTAGAGGGACTGCGTGACGACCGCTCCGGAAAGCGCGGCAACTATCATCAACAACATCCGCATCGTCGTTCCCTGGATTATTTCGAAACGTCGAAGACAACCCTTGTGCCGGGCGATGGTTCCGTACGCACGGCGGCCGCTGGGCAATTTTAGTCGTTTCCAATCGTTTCCGCTTGCTGCCAATTTGGCCTTGCTCGGGCGCGAAGCCGCTCCAGTTAACCCAGCGAACCGAGGCTGGAGACTGGGTGATGGACAACAAGACCGCCGCGACGACGCAGGTGATCAGCCTCGAACGGATCGACCTCATGAACCGCTACTGGCGCGCCGCGAATTACATCTCGGTTGGCCAGATCTATCTGCTCGACAATCCGCTGCTGCGCCAACCCTTGAGGGCCGAGCATGTGAAGCCGCGGCTGCTTGGCCATTGGGGCACGACGCCGGGGCTCAATTTCGTCTACCTGCATCTCAACCGGATTATCCGTGAGCGTGATCTCGATGTGCTGTTTATCTGCGGCCCGGGGCATGGCGGTCCGGCAATGGTCGCCAACACTTGGCTCGAGGGCACCTATAGCGAGATCTACCCCGATATTGGCCAAGGCGAAGACGGCCTGAGAAAACTGTTCCGGCAGTTTTCCTTTCCAGGTGGAGTGCCAAGCCACGTGGCGCCAGAGACACCCGGCTCCATTCACGAGGGTGGAGAGCTCGGATATGCGCTGGTCCATGCTTTCGGCGCCGCATTCGACAATCCGGATCTGACAGTCGCCTGCATCGTCGGCGACGGCGAAGCCGAGACCGGTCCACTCGCCGCGGCGTGGCATTCAAACAAGTTCCTGAACCCGGCGTCGGACGGCGCCGTCCTGCCGATCCTGCACCTCAACGGCTACAAGATCGCCAACCCGACGATCCTCGGCCGCATGGACGACGAGGAACTGCGCGACCTCTTCACCGGCTACGGCTACGAACCGTTCTTTGTCGAAGGCCATGAGCCGGTTGCCATGCACCAGGCGATGGCCGGGACGCTCGACACGGTGCTCGATCGGATCCATTCCATTCAAGAGCAAGCCCGACGTTCAGGATGGCGTGGCGAACGCCCACGATGGCCGATGATCGTCCTGCGCAGCCCCAAGGGCTGGACTGGGCCGAAAGAGGTCGATGGCGAAAAAGTCGAGGGTTTCTGGCGCTCGCACCAAGTGCCGGTCTCGAACGCCCGCGGCAATGACGAGCACCGCAAGATCCTCGAAACCTGGATGCGAAGCTACGAACCGGAACAACTGTTCGATAAGGATGGACATCTGCTGCCGGAACTCGCGGCCCTTGCCCCAGCTGGAACAAGGCGCATGGGCGCAACTCCATATGCCAATGGCGGGCTGTTGAAGCGCGACCTTGTGCTACCGGACTGGAAAAGCCTGGCACTCGAAGTGCCTCGGCCCGGGGGCGTCGTTGCCGAAGCGACACGGACTTGCGGTGGCTATCTTCGCGAGGTCTTTCGACTAAACGCCAAAGCGCGGAATTTCCGGCTGGTGGGACCGGACGAGACGTCTTCCAATCGCCTTGACGCAGTGTTCGAGGCCACGGATCGGATATGGATGGAGCGCATCGAACCTTACGACGTCCATCTTTCCCGCGACGGCCGCGTCATGGAAGTGCTGAGCGAGCATCTCTGCCAGGGATGGCTGGAAGGTTATCTGCTCACCGGCCGACACGGTCTGTTCTCATGCTATGAGGCGTTCATTCACATCGTCGATTCCATGGTCAACCAGCATGCCAAATGGTTGAAAACTTCTGGCGAGCTTGCCTGGCGCAAGCCGATCGCCTCGCTCAATTACCTGCTGACCTCTCATGTATGGCGGCAGGATCACAATGGCTTCAGCCATCAGGATCCGGGCTTTGCCGACTTTGTCGCCAACAAGAAGGCTGACACGGTCAGGCTCTATTTCCCGCCGGATGCCAACACGCTGCTGTGGATTACCGACCATTGCCTGAGAACCTACAACCGCATCAATGTCATCACCGCCGGCAAGCAGCGGGCGCCGCAATGGCTGTCCATGGAAGACGCTGAAGCGCACTGCAAGGCCGGCGCAGGCATCTGGGAATGGGCCGGCACGGTTTCGAAAGGCGAGGAGCCGGATGTGGTGCTGGCCTGTGCCGGCGATGTTCCGACGCTGGAAACGCTGGCTGCGACGGACCTTCTTCGCTCCGCAATTCCCGATCTGAAAATCCGCGTCGTCAATGTCGTCGACCTGATGACATTGCAGTCGAACACCGAACACCCTCACGGCCTCACCGACCAGGCTTTCGATGCGCTGTTCACGAAGACAAGGCCGGTCATCTTCGCCTATCATGGCTATCCCTATCTCATCCATCGCCTGACCTACCGTCGTGCCAACCATGACAACATGCATGTGCACGGCTTTCGCGAGGAGGGCACGACGACGACGCCATTCGACATGGTGGTGCTCAACGAACTCGATCGCTACCACCTCGCACTTGCCGCGATCGCACGTGTGCCGGGCTTGGCCGAAAGGGCGGAAAGCCTCGCCGCGGACCTTGACGGCAGGCTGGCAAGGCACAAGGCCTATGTCCGCGAGTACGGCGAAGACATGCCCGAGATCCAGAAATGGAGTTGGCCGGCTGCGAGCGGGGGAAAGGCTGGTCGATGAGCCAATCGATCCTGGCGCTGAATGCCGGCTCGTCCAGTGTCAAGTTCGCCCTATACGATCTTGCCTCGCCAGACGGCCAGCAGCTCGTTTCGCGCGGCACTCTGGATTTGGGCGACGCGCCCAGGCTCACCGCGAAAGCGGCCGATGGAACAGTGCAGTGCGACAGGCAGTTCACCGCGGACGATCCGCATGGGGCGGGCATAGGCGAAATACTGAGTTTGGTGCAGGGGGAACTTGGTGGAAGAAAACTGATCTGCGCCGGCCACCGTATCGTGCATGGCGGAAAGGAGTTCAGCAAACCTGTCCGTCTGACGCCCGCCACCATCGAGGCACTGGAAGGGCTGACCGCACTCGCGCCTTTGCACCAGCCTCGCAGTATCGCGCCGGTTCGCGCGATAGCTGCATTGCAGCCGGATCTGCCACAGGTCGGATGTTTCGACACCGCGTTTCACCAGACGATCGATCCGCTGGTGCGGCGCTTTGCCATTCCGCAAGAATATGAACGGGAGGGACTGCGGCGCTACGGATTTCATGGCCTCTCCTACGAATATATCGCTAGGCGGCTGAGCGAGATATCGCCCGCGCTCGCGGCGAAGCGAACAATCGTCGCTCATCTCGGAAACGGGGCAAGCCTCTGCGCTCTGCGCGAGGGCAAAAGCGTCGATACCACCATGAGCTTTTCGGCACTGGACGGTCTTGTCATGGGCACTCGGTGCGGCGCCATCGACCCCGGCGTGCTGTTGTACCTCCTGCTGGAGAGAGGCATGGCAGCGGACGAGTTGCAGACAATGCTCTATGAGAAATCCGGACTGCTCGGGGTATCCGGCATCTCGGGCGACATGCGCACGCTGGAGGCAAGCAGCGATCCTCGCGCCCACGAGGCAATTGAGCTTTTCGCCTTCCGTGCCGCGAGGGAAGCAGCCGCGCTCGCAAACACCTTGGGCGGTCTCGAATGTCTCGTATTCACCGCCGGCATCGGCGAACGCTCATCGTCCATCCGCAAGACGATCTGCGAGAAATTGACTTGGCTCGGCATGGCGCTCGACGAGCCGGCCAATGACATCCATGCCGAAATCATAAGCCGTCCGGACAGCAAGGTGGAAGTGCGCGTGGTTGCAACCGACGAGGAGAACGTCATCGCGCGCCACAGCCGCGTGGTGATGCAGGTCTAAGGACCCGCGACTCAGTTGAGCGAGCTGGAGTCCTGTTCCACCTTGGTTGCGGAGGCCCGCGCAAGCGAGCCCGTGTTCCTTGGAACCTCCAAAGTTGAAGTTTGTTGAAGCGCAATAAGTGTTGTCGGTCTTGCGATCTCCGAGGGCTCACCGTTGCCGCGCACGGTCGGGGGAAACGGGTACAGTATCTTGTACGCCAATCACGAGGAGCTGCGTACGGACATAGGCGGCTCACGATCATGCTGCGCTACCGCCCGCAGAATGCTCGTCCGGTTGCGTCCGGCTCTCTTCGCGGCATACAGGGCAGAATCCGCGCCGGAGATAAGCTGGTCCAAATTCGCTTCTTGAGTGTTGGCGATCGAGATCCCGGCACTCACTGTGGCCGCAATCTCGGTTTTGTCGAACAGGACCGGCGTTTCCGCGAAAGCCGCGCGAACGCGATCGACCATCAGCCTGGCCTCGTTGATTGTCGTGTCGGGTAGCAGAAGCGCGAATTCTTCTCCTCCGATCCTGCCAAAAATGTCGCTCGGCCGGATGGCGCGCGCGACACGCTGTGCGAATTCGGCAATGACTTTGTCGCCGCCTGGATGGCCGTATCTGTCGTTGATAGCCTTGAAATGGTCGATATCGAAGAGAGCAACGGCGATCTCGCCGGATGTCGCGGATCGATTTGTGAACTTGGCCGCGCTGGATTCGAAGAAGCCTCGGCGATTGAGAGCACCGGTCAGTTGATCGCTCATGGCGAGCTCGCGAAGCCGACGTTGAGAACGCTCGCCAGTCATCAGAATTCCGAGAACGACGATTGCCACCATTGCTACCGCGGACTGGAAGGGGGCAAAGGTGAGCCATCCCCGGAGTGGTCCCTGGCCGATCTGGTCGCGCATGGCAACGAGAACGACCGCCTGGCTGTAGCTGACGACGGTCTCAAACAGGCAGATTGTCGCGATACAGAGGCGCGTCGAAAATTCCCTGAAAGATGAGCGCCACAGATCGATGCCGACGAGAAGCGTCGCCGTGCCGATGGCAACGTTGAAGTCCACCTGGCGCAGCGCGTAGCTTTGATAGGCCAGGGGCAGCCCCAATGCCCAGAGGAGCGGCGGCAGCAAAGCCAGACGCGGCAATGGCCGCTGCTCGAAGACACGAAGACCACACCAAAATGCGCTGACGCCGAACAGGGCAAAAAAACCGGGAATGCCCAGTTCGCTGAGCTGGGGGAGCGCGTGGCGCTGTGCCGCAAGAATGACGCCAAGGGCGGAGAGCAAAAAACCGATCACCCACCACGAATAGGATTTAGTCGAGCGATCGCGCACCCATGTGATCACGACAATGAGGCAACCCAGCGCGCATGCGGCTTCCGCCAGCAGCCCGACGGTGAACATATCGAACAAGGACCACAACTCCCAAGCCCTTCCACAGTCGATGACCTACTGCGTATCGCCTTAACGGAAGGGCAAAGCATCCGCTACAATTTGAACGGCTGAACGCCGCGTGCAGATAGCAAGCGGCTTCGAGGACCTTGCCTGGTTCCAAAAATATCGATCGAGTTGAACCTTCCGCCATCTCAGCTGTTTGGTCACATGCCCCGGCTCTCCGCATGCCCGTAGCTCGCGGTGAGGGGGAAGAAAAAGCTGACACGGGAGTACGATGATGGCGACCATGAAAGCCGTTCGCATCCACGAATTTGGCGGACCGGACGTTCTCTCACTCGAGGACGCTCCGTTTCCGCAGCCGCACGATGATGAGGTCTTGCTGAAGGTCCATGCCAGCAGCGTCAATCCGGTTGATTACAAAATCAGATCCGGAGGCGGAAAGAAGGACCAACTGCCGATGACGCTTGGCCGTGACGTTTCCGGCACCGTCGAACTCTGCGGCACGCGGGCGCACACGCTCAAAAAAGGCGATCCGTTCTATGCGATGCTGGGACCGGATCGCGGTGGCCAAGCTGAATATGTTGTGGTGAAGGCAATCGAAATGGCCGCCAAGCCACAGTCCGTGGACCACCTGCATGCGGCAGCGGTGCCGCTTGCAGCGCTCACCGCCTGGCAGGGGCTTTTCGACCATGGTGCACTGACGGCCGGGCAGCGCGTCCTGATCCATGGCGGGGCTGGCGGGGTCGGCCATTTTGCTGTCCAGTTGGCAAAGGCAAAGGGCGCTTTCGTCGCGACCACCGTTTCCGGCGAGGATCTCGAATTCGCGCGCTCACTGGGGGCCGACCAGGCCATCGATTACAAAACCGAGCGGTTCGAGAATATTGTCGGCAAGGTTGATCTCGTCTTCGATCTGGTCGCTGGCGAGACGCAGGATCGCTCCTGGGCCGTCGTCAAGCCTGGCGGGATAATCGTGTCGACGCTGGCGGAACCTTCTATTGAGAGCGCACGCAAAGCCGGAGCCCGCGGCATTCATTACATGGCGAAGCCGAATGCAGCCCAGCTTGGCGAAATCGGTCGCCTGATTGACGAAGGCAAAGTGCGGCCGCACGTCGACGCGACCTTTCCGCTGCAGGACGCCGCTGCCGCCGAAGCCTGGCTAGAAAACAAGCATGTGCGCGGAAAGGTCGTGCTCGAAGTTGCGCCTTGATTTCGAGGCAGCCTGGGCTGTCTTTCACAAGCGCCTCAGTCTTCTGGCTCGTCCTGGCTGCCCTCCTTCTTCACAACGGCTACCTGTTGGAATCGACCACTCTCAATCCTGTGCAACGCCGTAACCGCAGCGCGATTGTCACCGTTGGCATCCCAGGAAATCTTTTGTTCGTATGCAATTCCCTGGCGATGTATCCCGCGCAGCGCGTCCGCGATGCGATCCCGGGTCGGGTCGCCGTTGTGCGAGGCGACCCGGATGGCATCGATCAACGTCGCCGCGGCGTCAAAGGCATTGACGGCATAATTCCTGATCTGTCCGAAACGCCGCTCGTATCGATCGGCCATTTCCAGCGATCCGGCAATTTCACCCAGTTGCGGACATGCTGAAAGAACGAGGACGCCTTCACCCTGCTCGGCGGCGGCTCCGGCCGGCTCCAGAAAATTTCCGACGTCCCAGCAACCATCGCCGGTGGCGAACAGGCGATCATCCTGCCGGGTTCGCATTTCCTTCACCAGAGGGGCGCCCTCGAAAGTCCCGCCATAGAAGATGGCGCTCGCTTCCCGAGGCAAGGAGGCCACGAGATCCGCGAAATTTCTTTCGCCTTCCTGAACTGTGTGCCGCCGCAGAACAGAGCCGCCGGCAGCTTCAAATGCGGCGGCGAACTCCTTGCTCATGCTCCTTCCATAGACGGTGTCGGTCTGGATGACGACGACGGTTTTCTTGCCCAACTGGCGGACCATGTATTGGGCGATGGCGAGCCCTGTCGCATCATCACTGTTGGTGAAACGGTAAACGTTGCTCCATCCGGAGTGCGTTAGTGCCGGGTTGGAGACGATCGGACCGATCAACGGCAGACCGGCCGCGGCATAGAGAGGCGCGACCTGCAAGGTTACATTGCTGTTGTAATGGCCGATCGCTGCGACGGCGGCGGCATTGCGAACGAATTCCTTCACGACCCGCTCGCCGTCTTCCTCGCGACCTTTGTCGTCGAGGACGACCGCTTCGATCCGATGGCCGTTGATGCCACCGGCCTCGTTCGCGCCATCGACGGCGAGCTGGATGGCGTTGGCCATTTCGCGACCGAGCGTCTCGCCCATCCCGCCGAGCGGCACGCCGACGCCAATCTTCAGTGGTGTGTCGGTCAAAGCGGTCAACTCTCGTCGGCCCGGACTGAGTACTGAGCGACCGCCCCGGACAGGCGACGAGGCGCCTTTGTATGGTCGGCAAGAATATGGTCAGGCAATGCCGCTCCCGGCACTATGTCCTGTCTCATGGGCTGTCGCCTCTGTGGTGGCGCGTTTGTCGGTCTAACCGAAGTGCGGCGTTTATGTTCCCATCCGACTTCATGGCAACATTCCCGCGTGGCATCGATCGTGATGATTTCGAACGCCGGGGGATTGCGCAGGGTTGCGATTCCCGGCGGTTTTCGGCTGCGCTCGAGAGTCACCATTTTGTGAGTATTCCCCGCCGACGGAACCTTTGTCGTACCGCCGCCGTTAGGCGCTCGATCCAAAGCCATGCAAATCGGCGAGGGGATGCCGCAGGTCTTTTCCAGCAATGCCAACGGGATTGCCCGCTTCATACTGTGGGGACTTTGTTTCTTCGCGATTTTCGCGGCCATCGGCGGCACGGCACTTTTGCGTTCGGGGTTCATCACCGGTGTTGGCCGTCCCGTGGCACAGGCAGTCCCGTTCAGTCACAAGCATCATGTCGGCGATATCGGGCTGGACTGCCGCTATTGCCACAATGGCGTCGAGACATCGGCGTCCGCGGGATTGCCCGCGACCGAGGTGTGCATGACCTGCCACTCGCAGATATTCACCAATGCCGACATGCTGGCGCCGGTGCGCGCAAGCCTTGCCTCAGGACAGCCGCTGCAATGGCAGCGCGTCAATTCGGTGCCGGACTTCGTCTACTTCAACCACTCCATCCACATCGCCAAGGGCGTCGCCTGCGAGACCTGCCACGGCGATGTCGACGACATGCCGCTGATGCAGCGCGCGCATTCATTGTCGATGGAATGGTGCCTGGGCTGCCATCGCGATCCCGGCCCCAATCTCCGTCCGCCGCAGGACGTTTTCCTGCTGCACTGGAATCCGCCGCGGGACATCGAACAGGTCAGGCGTTCCCTGATCAGCATCCTTGATATCCACCCCGAGACGATGACGGATTGCTATGTCTGCCATCGCTGACATCAAGCCAGTCTCGGCTTCCGATCTAGCGGCATTGCGGCGGGCAGCGACGGGACGCGAGCCGTGGCGGAGCCTGGATGAACTGGCCGATACGGCCGAGTTCCGGCGCTTCGTCGAGGCGGAATTTCCGGCCATCGCCGAACGCCTGCCGTTCAGCCTCGACCGACGCACCTTGTTGAAGCTGATGGGCGCGTCACTCTCGCTGGCCGGTCTGACCGCCTGCAGCGAGGCCGAACGCATCGTGCCTTACGTGCGCCAGCCGGAAAACATCGTTCCCGGCAAGCCGCTCTATTATGCGACGGCCCTTTCCAGCGATGGCTACGGCATCGGCGCGGTCGTCGAGAGCCATGAAGGGCGGCCGACCAAGGTCGAGGGCAATCCGGATCATCCGGCCTCGCGCGGCGCTACCGATGCCATCATGCAGGCGGCGGTGCTGTCGCTGTTCGATCCCGAACGGTCTCGCACCCCGCTCAGGCAAGGCGAACCTGCGAGTTACGGCGACTTTCTCAAAGACATGGCGAAGCTTGCGGGCGGATTGGCCGCTTCGGGCGGGCAAGGTTTGGCACTGCTGATCGAGGTGACAACATCGCCGACGACCAAGGCGCAGATCGGATCGCTCAAGCAGCGCTACCCCAAACTTCGCGTCTTCAAGCACGATCCGCTTGCGGCCAGCGCGAACGAGCAGGCAACGGCCAAACTGTTCGGCAGGCCGCTGACACCGATCTACCATTTCGACCGCGCCGATGTGATCGTCAGCCTTGATGCCGATTTCCTCGGCGAAGGGCCGGGACGTCTGGCCTATGCCCGCGATTTCGCGCAGCGGCGGCGCGTGCGCAAGCCGGCGGACACGATGAACCGTCTCTACGTCGTCGAAACGACGCCCACAATCACGGGTGCGGCGGCGGATCATCGCCGTGCCGTCAGACCGAGTCTGGTGGAAGGCATTGCGGCGGCGATAAAGGCAGCTCTCGAAGGCGAGCACGACGCGGCGAGTTTGCCGGCGCTCGGCATGGAATACGCGCTTGTCGACAATCTCCGCGATGCCGGCCGCAATGCCCTGGTGGTGCCTGGCGCGCACCAGACACCGTTCGTGCATGCCGTGGCCTTTGCCATGAATGCCAAGCTTGGAGCCGTCGGCAACACGCTGGATTTCATCGAGCCGCCGCACGCCATGCCGATCGACGGCGATCTTGCCGCGCTTTGCCAGGCCATCACGAGCGGATCGGTCGACAGCGCCATCGTGCTCGGCTCCAATCCCTTGCACACGGCGCCGTCGGACGTCGATGTGCGCAAGGCCTTTTCGAAGCTGAAGCTTCTCGTCCACTGGGGACTCTATCGCGACGAGACAGCATTCATAGCCGGCTGGCACATTCCCGCCGCGCACGAGTTGGAGAGCTGGAGCGACATCCGTGCCTATGACGGCACGGCCTCGATCGTGCAGCCGCTGATCCAGCCTCTGTTCGGAGGCAGGAGCCTGCATCAGCTGCTGGCGGAGCTCGGCGGTGAGTTCGATGCCGATATGCAAGCCCTGGTGCGCCCGACATGGGCTGACATGGACGAGGCAGGCTGGCGAAAGGCATTGCGCGATGGCGTCGTGCCGAACAGCGCCGTTGCTCCCGTCGTCGTCTCGATGCCGGCGGATATCGGCGATCCCGCGCCGCATGCTCCTGTTGCCAATCGGCTGGAGGTTCGCTTCGAGGCCGATCCCTGGCTTCGCGACGGCCGCAACGCCAATTCGCCGTGGCTGCAAGAGTTGCCCCGCCCGCTGAGCAAGCTCGTCTGGGGCAATGCGGCCCTGATCTCGCCGGCGACCGCACAGCGCCTGGGGCTCGAAAACGGGCAAGTGGTCAATCTGGCGCGAGGCGGCAAGGATCTCGACGCGCCGGCCTGGATCATGCCCGGACAGCCTGACGACACGGTGACGCTGTCGCTCGGGTTCAGCCGCAAGATCGGTTCGGTCGCCGCGTTGTCCGGTGGCTACGATGCCTTCATCCTGCGTACCACGGAGGCTCCGTGGTTTGCCGATGGCCTCGTGTTGACCGCGCGCGACGGGTCGGCGCGGGTGGTGACGACCCAGCACCACCAGGCGATGGAGGGCAGGGCGATCGTGCGGCACGCTACGCTCGACGCCTTCAGGCAAGATCCGCATTTCGTTCGTGACGGTGTGCCGCCGGCGCCGACGGAATCGCTGTACCCCGACTGGACCTACGACCAGGAAGCCTGGGGCATGTCGATCGACCTCTCGGCCTGCATCGGCTGCATGGCTTGCGTATCGGCCTGCCAGGCCGAGAACAACATCGCGAGCGTCGGACCGGATGAAGCCGCCCGCGGTCACGAAATGCATTGGCTGCGCATCGACCGTTACTACGCAGGCGCGGTCGACGACCCCGACACCTTCTTCCAACCCGTGCCTTGCATGCATTGCGAGAAGGCGCCCTGCGAGGCGGTCTGTCCGGTCAACGCGACGATCCACACCCATGACGGCCTGAACGCGCAGGTCTACAACCGCTGCATCGGCACACGCTATTGTTCGCAGAACTGCCCTTACAAGGTGCGCCGCTTCAATTTCCTCAAGTACCAGGAGTTCGACAAGGACAGCGCCGGGCCACAGCAGGCCGTGCATAATCCTGACGTCACCGTGCGCTCGCGCGGCGTCATGGAAAAATGCACTTATTGCGTCCAGCGCGTTGCCGAAAAGCGCATCCGCGCGCAGATCGAGAACCGCGAAATCGCCGATGGCGAAGTCGTCACCGCTTGCCAGCAGGCATGCCCGACACAGGCCATCATCTTTGGGGACCTCAACAGGAAGGGTTCTCAGGTATCGCGCGAGAAAGCCGCGCCGCATAACTATGCCCTGCTCGAAGAGCTGAACACGCGGCCGCGCACCACCTATCTCGGCAAGATCACCAATCCGAACGCCGGGATCGGCGGCAAGCCAGGCACAGAGACCGGCGATGGCTGAAGCGGTCGCCGTCAGAGCCGGAAAAGCCCAGCCGCAAGCGCCGGTGCTGCGGGGGCGCCATGATTTTCCCGAGATCAGCGGCCGTATCAGCGCGATTGTCCTGCAAGGCAAGCTGCCGCGCTTCTTCTGGGCGGCGTTCTTCGTCTGCTTCGCCTTCGTGCTGCTGTTCCTCTATTCCATCACCTACCTGATCTCGGTCGGCGTGGGCGCTTACGGCGTCAACATTCCTGTGGTCTGGGGCACGATGATTTCCAGCTTCGTCTGGTGGATCGGCATCGGCCATGCCGGCACGCTGATCTCGGCGGTGCTGCTTTTGCTGCGCCAGCCCTGGCGTGCCTCGATCAACCGCTTCGCCGAGGCGATGACGCTGTTTGCCGTGGCAATGGCCGGGCTCTACCCGATCCTGCATCTCGGCCGGCCATGGTTCTTCTACTGGCTGCTGCCCCTGCCCAACACCCATATGCATTGGCCACAATGGCGCAGCCCGCTGGTCTGGGATTTTGCCGCGATTTCCACCTACGCCAGCGTGTCGCTGCTGTTCTGGTACATGGGACTGCTGCCGGATCTCGGCGTGCTGCGCGACCGCGCCAGATCGCGCGCCGGCCAACTCTTCTACGGCATCCTGGCGCTTGGCTGGCGCGGCTCGGCCTACCATTGGGCGCGCTATCGGACCGTCTATTTCCTGATGGCGGCCCTTGCCACACCGCTCGTCGTGTCGGTGCATTCGATCGTCGCGCTCGATTTCACCTATGCCATCACGCCTGGCTATCACTCGACGATCTTCCCGCCTTACTTCGTTGCCGGCGCGCTGCTCTCCGGCTTTGCCATGGTGCTGACCATCGCCATTCCCTTGCGCTGGGCGTTCGCGGTCGAAGACCTGATCACGTTGCGCCACATGGAGAACGCCGCCAAGCTGATGATCGCGGCCGGCATGATCGTCATCTACGGCTATGCGTCGGAAGCATTCTTCGCCTGGTATTCCGGGCAGCCCTATGAGCGCGCGATGATGGCCCAGCGCGCAGTCGGTCCTTACGCGCCATTGTTCTGGATCATGCTGTTTTGCAATTGCATCGTGCTGCAGCTGCTCTGGCTGCGCCGCGTGCGGCTCAACATGCCGGTTTTGTTTTCGATCGCATTGGTCATCAACATCGGCATGTGGCTGGAGCGCTACGTCATCGTGGTGACCGGTCCGAGCCGTGACTACCTGCCGTCGTCCTGGGGCGAGCAGTCGCTGACCTGGCTCGATTTCGGCATCCTGTTCGGTTCGATCGGCACCTTCTTCGCGCTGGTCTTCCTGTTCATCCGCATCCTGCCGGCGATCACCATCTTCGAGGTCGAGGAATTGGTCGAAGAGAAAGGCGGGGCCGCATGAGCCTCCATGGCGTCATCGCGGCATTCGCCGATCCCGATGCGCTGACGCAGGCGGCGCGGACGATGCGCGACAAGGGTTACCGGCACATGGATGCGTTCTCGCCCTTCGAGGTGCGCGGCCTTGCCGAAATTCTGGGCATGCCAAGGACACGGCTGCCATGGGCGGTGCTGGCGGGCGGCATTGCCGGCGGGCTGCTGGTTTATGCGCTGATCCTCTATTCGGTCGAGATCGACTATCCCGTCAATGTCGGCGGCAGGCCACTGCATTCCTGGCCGCCTTTCATGGTGATCGCCTTCGAGGCAGCCATACTGGGCGCGGCCCTGGCCGGCTTCGTCGGCATGCTCCGCGCGAATGGTTTGCCGCAATATTACCATCCGGTGTTCAACGCCAAAACTTTCACCTACGCGCAGGGCGGCAAGTTCTACCTTCTCGTCGAAGCCACCGATCCGAAATACCGCAAGGGCATCACCAGGCGGCAGCTGACCCGGCTTGGCGCGCAGACAGTCGAGGATGTGGAGGCATGAGATGGCGGACGCCGCTCTTGCCATTCATCCTGCTGCTCGCCGGCTGCAAACAGGACATGGCCGACCAGCCACGCTACAATCCGCTCGAGGCCAGCAAGCAATTCGCCGACGGCATGTCGGCCCGGACGCCGGTCGATGGCAGCGTGGCGCGCGACGCCGACCTAGCGGCAACGCCCGACAGATTTCCGTACCCGGTCACCCCAGCGCTTCTCCAGCGCGGGCAGCAACGCTTCGACATCTTCTGCTCGCCCTGCCATGGCCGCACCGGCGACGGTCACGGCATGGTGGTCCAGCGCGGTTTCCCGGCGCCGCCGAGCTATCATCAGGACGCGCTGCGCAAGGCACCTGATCGCCATTTCTACGACGTGATCACCAACGGCTATGGCGCGATGTATTCCTACGCCGCGAGGGTGCCATCGACCGATCGATGGGCGATCGTCGCCTATATCAGGGCCTTGCAATATTCACGCTACGCACCTGGCAAGGCGCTGCCGGATACCCTTCGCGCGAAACTAGATGCGGAGGCCGCGCGATGAGGCATTTCGCATGGCCCGATGGTGTTTTTGCTCCGATGGTTGTTGCGGCCGCCGCGGGACTTCTGCTTTGCGGCATCGGACTTTTTCTCAATCCGCAGGCAACGCTTGCCGGTTGGCTGACGACAGCGCTGTTCCTGCTCGGACTGCCGCTTGGCGCGATGACTGTCCTGATGGTCCATGGCCTGACCGGCGGCCGCTGGGGCGACGCGCTGCGTCCGCCCCTGCGCGCCATCGTCGCGACACTGCCTGTGGGGCTGTTGTTGTTTCTACCTGTCCTCGCCCGGCTCGATCTGGTCTTTCCCTGGGTGGGAGCGGACCCTGCGATGCTGCCGGAAGCAGTGCGGCAAAAACTTGCCTATCTCAACGTGCCATTCTTCATCGGTCGCTTCCTGATGTGTGCACTGGCGTGGCTGGTGCTCGCTTGGCTCGTCGTCGGCTGGACAGCGCCTGAGGGCGACAGATCCAGCCGCGGGACCGCTACCGGCTATGCGATCGGACTCATCGTCCACGGCCTGGCAGCAACAGTGCTTGCCATCGACTGGATGCTGTCGATAGAGCCGGAGTTCACGTCGACCATCTACGCGCTGCTCGAAGCCGCTGCCGAAGTCGTCGGCGCGTGTGCATTGGCTCTGGTGGTGTTGGCAGCCAGCCGCGCGATCGAGACGATGCCCGGTGGCGAGGAGGACGTGGCGCTTGGCGAAGACGTCGCCAACATGCTGTTCGGCTTCATGCTGATGTGGACGTACCTGTCCTTCATGCAGTGGCTGATCGTCTGGGCCGGCGACCTGCCGGAAGAAATCCACTGGTACGTCCTTCGTGGCCGGAACGGCTGGCAATATCTGCTCTGGCTGCTGATCGCGCTGCAGTTCGTGGTGCCGTTCTTCGCCTTCCTCATACGTTCGGTCAAACGCAGCCATCGTGGCCTGCTGGGGCTTGGCGCGGTCGTTCTTGCCGGGCATTTCCTTGACGTCGTCTGGCGCGTTCGCCCGTCGCTGTCGGCAGCAGGCGCGCAGGTGTCGTGGCCGGACCTGGCGGCGTTTGCAGGGGCGGGTGGCGCGTGGTGTGCGTGTTTCCTCTATCTCTGGGCGAGGCCGGATCGCATTGCTGTGTGGCGCAGGAGGCTGGTCCGTGGCTAAGGCCTCGCATCCTGAAACGCGTGATGTCTGGCCACGCGCCCTGCTGCTCTTCGGGGTCGCCCTGCTGGTCTTCCTGGCGCTTGCGGCGCTGGCGCTGAAGCTGATTTTCGACACGGCGCCATACTGGCCCTTGGTGAATGCCGGGAAGACCAGCGAAGCAGGTCCCGCATTACAGCGCTTGCCGGGAGCCGATCTCGCGGCGTTCCGCAAGCGGGAAGATGAGGAACTCGGCAGGCTTGCCTGGGTTGATCGCGGTGCCGGCATAGCGCGCATTCCAATCCAAGACGCGATGAAGCTGGTTGCAGCGCAAGGTCTGCCGGACTGGGCGGGCGCGGCCGCTTCGCCAGGTCAGGATTGCGGCTTGCTCGAAGACCAGGTCCCACGCGCGCCACAGGCCAGCGATTGCCACGCCGGATCATTCACCGCGCAGCCAAACGACAAGGCGCCCCAGCCGAGCCAAGCCGCACCGGCTCCGGGGGCGAGCCCATGACGCGTTTGGGGCTGCTGGTATTCTTGTTGCTTCTTCCAGCTGCCGCCAGCGCTTCGGCGCGGCCGTCTTTCGATCCGCAAATCGGCGCCCAGCTCGATCTCGACCGGGTTTTCAGAGATAGCTCCGGAAAGCTGGCGCCATTGTCTGCCATCCTCGACGGTCGGCCGGCGCTCGTCATCTTCGGCTATGACAAGTGTCCCAATTTGTGCGGTGTCACACAGCAGGCGGTGGCCTCGGATCTGAACAAAACCGGGCTGGATCCTTCGACCTATCACGCGCTTTTCGTCTCGATAGATCCTTCCGAGGCGGTTGCAGACGCGGCCTCCGTCCGGAGCGAGGTCGCGCAGTCCGCCGGTGAGGCCGGCTTGTCGGCCTGGCGTTTTCTGACCAGTGCCGATGGCGGGGGTGCCGACCTTGCATCGGAGGCCGGCATCACCTTCGACCGGCGTGACCGCATCGCCCAATACGTCCATCCGATCGCCGTCATCGCGCTGACGCCGCAAGGGCGGATCGCACAGGTGCTGCCGGCGCTGACTTTCGAGCCGCGCGATTTGAGGCTTGCTCTGGTCGAGGCGTCGGCGGGGCGGCTGGGATCGATCGCCGACCATGTCTTCTTGCTCTGCGCCGGCTTCGATAGCTCCAAAGGGCAGTACACCTCGACGATACAGGCGGTTCTGAAGACAGCGGGGCTGG
This sequence comes from Mesorhizobium sp. Cs1299R1N1, assembly GCF_037179655.1. Classification (NCBI taxonomy): domain Bacteria; kingdom Pseudomonadati; phylum Pseudomonadota; class Alphaproteobacteria; order Hyphomicrobiales; family Phyllobacteriaceae; genus Mesorhizobium; species Mesorhizobium sp. Cs1299R1N1. Next base: position 302,069 of record NZ_JAPYKR010000003.1, read on the forward strand.
CAACGCTGCTGGGGCTCTGTGCGAGCCTTTTCATGCTGACGCGGGGGAGGCGGGTTTGAGCTTCGGCATCCCCTTCACGCCACCCGAGGCCTCGTCGATCGCCGGCAGCGTCGACATGTTGTTTTACACCTTGCTGGCATTCACCGCGGCCTTGGGGATCTTCCTGGCCAGCCTCGTCATCTTCTATGCCATCAAGTATCGCGCCGGCTCCAAGGCGGAACGAACCGGCGAGCGCGCGCGCAGCCTGCCCCTGGAAGTGGCCTGGACAGTAGCGAGCCTGCTGATCGCTTTCGTCATCTTCGGGTGGGGCGCCGTGCTGTTCCTGCGCCGCGAACATCCGCCGCTCGACGCGCTCGAAATCGCCGGCCTCGGCAAGCAATGGATGTGGGAGTTCCGCCATCCCGGCGGCCAGCGCGAGATCAACGAACTGCATGTGCCGGTCGGAAAGACGGTGATCGTCTCTCTGGCATCGCAGGATGTCATCCACTCGTTCTTCGTGCCGGCCTTCCGGGTCAAGCAGGACGCCGTGCCGGGGCGCACCACCCATGTCTGGTTCATAGCCGACGAGCCCGGACGCTATCATCTGTTCTGCGCGCAATACTGCGGCACGCAGCATTCGGAAATGGGTGGCTGGGTAACGGCGATGCCGCCGGAAGATTATGCGGCGTGGCTGGGAAACCAGGGCAAGGGCGACACGCTCGCGGCCGAAGGTGAAAAACTGTTTCGGGCGCTCGGCTGTTCCGGCTGCCATGAAAAGTCCAGCAAGGTGAGGGCTCCGGATCTTGCCGGCATCTTCGGACGGCCGGTGGCGTTGGAGAACCAGCAGACTGTCGTCGCCGACGAACGCTATCTGCGCAATTCCATCATCGAGCCGAAGAAGGAAATCGCCGCCGGTTACGATCCGGTGATGCCGAGCTTCGATGGAATTGTCGACGAGGGCGAGATGCAGATGCTGCTCGCCTATCTCAAATCGCTTTCACCGCGGGCGGCAACCAGGAACGAGGCGACCCAATGAGCACCGAAGCGCTGAGGCCTTCGAGCTATCTTGGCGAGGGCGCCGGTCCCGCCGCATGGCTGTTGACCACCGACCACAAGCGCGTCGCCTGGCTCTATTTGATGTCGCTTACGGCTTTCTTCTTCCTCGGCGGCGCCTTTGCCGTGCTGATGCGCGTGGAACTTGCCACGCCTGCCGGCGACCTCGTCTCCGACGATACCTACAACCGATTGTTCTCCCTGCACGGCATCATCATGGTGTGGTTTTTCCTGGTGCCGTCGATCCCGGCGACATTAGGCAATTTCCTTTTGCCACTGATGATCGGCGCGCGCGATCTCGCCTTCCCGCGCCTCAACCTCGCCAGCTGGTATGTGTTCATCCTCGGCAGTGCCTTTGCCCTGGCCTCGGTGCTCGCCGGCGGCGTCGACACGGGCTGGACGTTCTACACGCCGCTCTCGACGCTCTACGCCAACGGCTTCGTCTCCATGGCGGCGCTTGGCGTCTTTATCGTCGGTTTCTCGACGATCATGACCGGCATCAATTTCATCGTCACCATCCACACGTTGCGCGCGCCGGGACTGACCTGGTTCCGGCTGCCGATCTTCGTCTGGACGATGTACGCCACCGCGCTGGTGATGGTGCTGGCAACGCCGGTGCTGGCGGCCTCGCTGATCCTGATCGTGCTTGAGCGGGTGTTCGGCATCGGCATCTTCAACCCGGCGCTCGGCGGCGACCCGTTGCTATTCCAGCATCTGTTCTGGTTCTATTCGCACCCGGCCGTCTACATCATGATTTTGCCAGGCATGGGCGTGGTCTCGGAGGTGCTGCCCTGCTTCAGCCGCCGGCCGCTGTTCGGCTACAAGGCCGTTGCCCTGTCCTCAATGGCAATCGCGGTGTTCGGCTTCCTCGTCTGGGGCCACCACATGTTCGTCTCCGGCCAATCGGCCTATGCCGGGGTGCTGTTCTCTTTCCTGTCGTTCTGTGTCGCCATCCCCTCGGCCATAAAAGTGTTCAACTGGAGCCTGACGCTGCGCAAGGGCGAGATCACCTTCGAGACGCCGATGCTTTACGCGCTGTTCTTCCTGGCGCTGTTCACCTTCGGCGGGCTGGCTGGTCTGTTCCTGGCGGCCCTCGCCATCGATGTCCACGTCCACGACACCTACTTCGTCGTGGCGCATTTCCACTACATCATGGTTGGCGGCATGGTGACCGCCTACATGGCGGGGCTGCATTTCTGGTGGCCGAAACTGACCGGCCGCATGTATTCCGAGACGTGGGGGCGGATCGCGGCGACCGTCACCTTCCTCGGCTTCAACCTGACTTTCTTCCCGCAATTCGTGCTCGGTTTTATCGGCATGCCGCGGCGGTATCATACCTATCCGCCCGAATTTCAATTCTGGCATGTCCTGTCGTCCGCTGGCGCGGTGGTGCTGGCGTTTGGCTACCTGATGCCGTTGTTCTATCTCGGCTGGTCGATGTTTCGAGGTGCGCGAGCGCCCGCCAATCCGTGGCGCGCGACCGGGCTCGAATGGCAGACGGCTTCACCACCGCCACCGCATAATTTCGATACCATGCCGAGCGTCAGCCGGCCCGCTTATGACTATGCGATGAAGGGGTTGCAGCACGAGACGTTCAGCCCGCACAAGGACGAAGCCTGATGCGTTCATCCACCGAAAGTGTCGCCTTCGATACAAAGGCCCGCGAGAAGGCTGCCGACACGTTCGGCATGTGGGTGTTCATCGGGTCCGAGGCGATGCTGTTCGGCGCGATCCTGCTGGTGTTCCTGATCGCAAGGATCAGCTACGGCACGGCTTTTGCGGCTGCTTCACAACACCTGTCGCTGCCGCTCGGCACGCTGAACACGGCCGTTCTTTTGACCAGCAGCTTTGCAATGGTGCTTGCTCACACGTTCACGGCCAGGCGGCGTTGGCGCCCGGCTGTCTGGGCGTTGATCTGCACGAGCCTGCTTGGAATTGTTTTTCTATTCGTCAAGGCCGTCGAGTACGGCAGGGAATTCAAGGAGGGCCTGGCGCCGGTTCTTGGTGCGCCGTTCAGCTTCACAGGCCCCGATCCGACCCACGCCGAGTTCTTCTTCGCGCTTTATTTCGCCATGACATCGCTGCATGCGCTGCACCTGATATGTGGCATCGCCGTGATCGCCGGCATGCTGCTGCTTTGGCCAGGAACCACGGAGGCCAGCCGCATCCATCGTGTCCAGGCAATCGGGCTTTACTGGCATTTCGTCGATATCGTCTGGGTCTTCCTGTTTCCCGTTCTCTACCTGATCAACCGATGAGCCACATCCGCAAACTTATAGTCGCTTATCTCGGGTTGCTGGCCTTGCTGGCATTGACGGTGGGCTCGTCGTTCCTCGACCTCGGCGGATTGAACTCCGCGCTCAACCTGGCGATCGCGGCGGCCAAGGCCGCGATCATCGCCACTCTGTTCATGCACCTGACCAGCGAGGGCATCTTGCCTCGGCTGGCGGTGGCGGCGACAGGCCTGTGGCTAGCCGTTCTGTTTGGCCTGACGTTGATCGGACAATAGGGCCGAGCCTGCCAGATTTGGATTCAGCGACGCCGCAATCACAGCGCGACCAGGATATTCGCTACCGGACAGGACTCGGCGACCGGAGCCTTCCGGTTGACTGGCTTGTTAAGGAAAAGCTAATGGACTGGCGGTTTCGCCGCGAATTCGCCCCGATCTTTGACGAGAGCGGTACCGACGACCATGCCCGCATAATTTTTATCAACCGTTGCGGAGAAAACGAAGTCCCGATGATCTCGGACAAAGCCACAGTTGGCGTCGTGGTGCCGATGTTCAATGCCGAGCGAACCATTCGCTCTACCTTGACCAGCATCTGCCGGCAGAGCTACCAGACATTGGACATCGTCGTGGTCGACGATGGATCGACGGACGGGTCCGCATCGATCGTGGCCTCCTGCGCCGAGAAGGATCGGCGCATACGCCTCATAGGGCAGTCAAATGGCGGTGTCGCGCAGGCTCGCAACAGCGGTGCCGCTTCTACTGACGCAGAGTTTCTGGCGTTTGTCGACGCGGATGATCTTTGGGCTCCATCCAAAATAGCACTTCAGTTGGGCGCCTTGAGGGAGGGTGGCTCGTCAGCAGGCCTGGCCTATTGTTGGTTTGCGCATATCGACGAGGACGATCGGGTATTCTCGCTGCACAATCAGCCCGATGCCCAAGGTCACGTTCTCCAGCGCATGTGCAGACAAAATTTTGTCGGTAACGGAAGTTCGATGCTTGTCCGCCGCTCCGCATTCGAGCGAGCCGGACAATTCGATCCGTCGCTGCGAGCCAGGAGCGCACAGGGCTGCGAGGACCTTCTGATGTGTCTGAGAATAGCGGAAAGTTACGAGTTCCGCGTCGTGCCCCAGTACCTCGTGGGTTACCGGACGACGAATTTCAACATGTCGAGCGATGTCATGCAGATGCTTCGTTCCTGTGAAATTGTCCTTGCCGAGTTTCGTCGAAAATATCCGCAATTCGAAAGCGATCTCGATGCCCATCTGGTCGACATGATCCAGTGGCTTGCCACAAGAGCTTTGATTGAGGGACGGTTTCGCGCGGCCGGCAGCCTGTTGAAGACGTCAGTCACCCTGGACCCGCGCACGACGATTTCGTGTTTGCCCGACATGGTAAACGCATATTGCCGGGCCAGGCTGGTTCCTCGCTGGATCAAGGTTGGCATGAAACGGATGCTACGCACAGACGCCGAGTTTCGGCCTGTTTATGGCGAAATTAGCTGGTGAAGATGTCATCCATCCCAGGCGGGCACGCGAATACACTGGAAGCGGAACTGCGCGAGATGTTTGGCGTGGACGGCTGCGCGGGTGTCCGCCATGTGGATTTGGACATCCAAGATGCTCCCGAAGGCTGCGATGCCGGCATGATCGTCTTGTGGCGCGGCGGACTGCCGGTCGGGCATTTGCTCAGGGCGAGCGACGGGGAGTGCCGCATTGCCCCAATGGCGACCGCTCAAGACTCAAGCGTGACTACACCGGTTCTGGACCTGCCGAGCGCCAGCGTGGTCATCTGCACGCGCGACAGGCCGAACGAATTGCGGCGCTGCCTCGCCTCGCTTCCTCGGCAAACCTTCCCGCCTGAAGAGATCATTGTGGTCGACAACGCATCGAGAGGCAGCGAAACGCGCGAGGTAGCGCTCGCTGCCGGCGCGATTTATGTACGCGAGGACCGACCTGGCCTGGATATAGCCCGCAATCGCGGAGCCTTGCGTGCAACCTCGCAGATCGTCGCATACACTGATGATGACGTTCTGCTTCATCCGCAATGGCTTGAGCGGCTGGTCACGGCATTCGACAGCCCCTCGATCGGCGCGGTGACGGGTCTCGTATTGCCCGCCGAGCTTGCCACCGAAGCGCAGCGCTATTTCGAGACATTCTGGAGTTTCGGGCAGGGCTATACACCTCGAATTTTCCGCGCGGCCGATTTTGCCGCCAGCAGGCACGAGGTGTTCCCAGCCTGGAAAATCGGGGCCGGCGCCAGCATGGCGTTCCGCCGCGACGTGTTCGACCACGCCGGGTTGTTCGACGAGCGCCTCGACGTCGGTCAGGCCGGATGTTCGGGCGATTCCGAATATTGGTACCGGCTGCTCGCCAATGGATATGACTGCCGTTACCAGCCCACCTCCGTCGCGTTCCATTTCCACAGGCGGACGATGGAAGGCTTGGCCAAGCAAATCTACTCCTACATGCGCGGTCACTCAGCGGCGTTGCTCGTCCAGCACGAACGGACCGGCGTCAAGGCGAATTTGACGCAGGTTCTCAAATGGAAGCCACTTTGGTACCTTGGCAGGGTTCGCAGGAGGCTGCTTGGACGCAGGGTCCCTGAGGACCATTTCCTTTGGCAGGAAATCGCCGGCTATGCTTCGGGAATCCTGTTCTACCTCCGAACCAGGCGCGGGTAAGACGGCGTGACGCATAATCCCTTGGTTTCAGTCGTGGTGCCTGCGCGGAACGCCGAGGTCACGCTCACACAAGCGCTCGATTGCCTCCTCGCTCAGGGCATCGCTGATTGGGAGGCGATCATCGTCGACGATGGCTCGACGGATAATACCGCGCAAATCATCGCCGGTTATGTTGAGCGCGATGCCCGGTTTCGGACAGCGAACTCTCGCGCCAATAGTGCCGCGGGCGCGCGCAATGAAGGGATTTCGATGGCGCGTGGCCGCTGGCTGATGTTCCTGGATGCGGACGATTGGGTGGACGCCGGCTTCCTCGCAAAGATGCTGGCCGCACTGGAGACCGCGCCGGATGCCGTGGCTTGCTATTGCGGTTCCCGGCGTGTGATGCCCGATGGCGCACTGACCCCGTCGAGCATCGCGACCGAGGTTGCGATTGAACCCTTCGAGGCATTCGCGCGCCGATGTGCCATCCGCACGCACGCGCTGCTGATCGATCGGGCGACAATTGTCGCGTTGGGCGGCTTTGATGTGTCGCTTAACACCTGCGAAGACTGGGATTTGTGGCAGCGCGTCGCACGTCAAGGCAAAAATTGGGTGATGGTCGACGAGCCGCTCGCTTTTTATCGGGCAAGCCCCAACTCGCTCACCGGCAATTCGAGGCAGATGCTGGCAGACGCGGAAATCGTTATCGCCCGCGGCTTTTCCGCCGACTCCAGGGTCAAGCATCCAGCGTCGGCGCATGCCAATGGGGCGATCTCGGCGGACGGCCGCACCGCTTCCCAAGCACTGGCGTGGTTCGCGCTGTGGATCGCGGCAGCTGATTGCGGCCGCGGCGGTGGCTCGATCAACCGGCAGATCCTGCTTGCGCTCCCGGCCAGATATGAATGGGCGCGTGAGATCGCCAAGGTGATTTTCGACGGCCTGATGGTGGGAAGCCTATCGGTGCCGGAGCAATTGGCTTCCAGGTGGGACAGGTTCGGCGGCCCCTTGAGCGGGCTGATCATCGACCTCGGCCAAGTCTGGGGCGATCCCGTGGCGGGTCGCCGCGTACAATATCATCTTGAGCAAATGCTTCTCGACTTCGACGATCTTGCCGCGCCGCGCCCGCTGGCGCTAACGCTCGGCATTCGCGTCGACGCTCGAAATCCAACCTCAACCGAGCTTCCGGAAGGAATCGATCAAATCTATGCCTACCTGATGATGGATGGCCAGATCGAAGCTGTCGTGCAGTTCGGTGCGCTCGGGAGAGTGACGAGGCGTCATTGGATCGAACTGATTCTGGATTTCGTGACTCCTCAGGAGGTCATACGCGGCCTGTCGGGCTACCAGCGCATCGCGTTTCGCCTCCGGAAGGGCGCCGCGCGGCTGGCGGGCCGATCGCCTGCACCGGATCTGCAACAGAACGCTGTAGCCGACAAGCAGGATAAGTTTGCAGCAGAGGCATTGCTGTCGGCGGCGGGACGCCGGTCTGATCCGGGCAGCCACTACGACAGACTGGCGCGGTTGACAGCGGAAGCCGAAGGGCTGGTACGTTCGAGTGCCGAGGCGATAGAACCTCTTGCGCCGCCGCGCCGTGTCCAGGCCGAGGGTGGGCGCGACAATGATCGCGCGTCGTTCTGGGATCGCCATTTCGCGACTGAGGATCCCTGGAACTACGGTTCGGCCTATGAGCAGGAAAAATACGAGCGGCAGCTCGAGATTCTGCCGGCCCGTCCCATAGGACGGGCGCTTGAGCTGGCCTGCGCGGAGGGCCACTTCACGCGACAACTGGCGCCGCTGGTGGGCCATTTGACCGCCACCGATATTTCCGCCGTAGCCGTCGAACGCGCGCGCGCGCGCTGCTCGGATCAACTGAATGTCGAGTTCGCCGTGCTGGATTTCGCCGCAGATATCCTGCCGGGTGGAATGGACCTGATCATTTGCTCGGAGGTGCTTTATTTCCTGGACGATCCCGCCGAATTGCGGCAACTCGCCTCAAAACTCGTCGCGGCGTTGGCGCCTGGCGGCAGTCTTGTCAGCGCACACGCATTCGTGCTTCGGGACAATCTGGAACGGACGGGCTTCGATTGGGATAACAAATTCGGCGCACAGGTGATCTCGCAGACGTTGGCAGCGACGGAAGGCCTCGTCCTCGAGCGATCGATCCAGACCGATCTCTACCGCATCGACCGCTTTCGCCGCGAGTCACCTGAAGATGCGGCAACGGAACCGACGATCGACCATGTCCCAATCCGCGCGCCGATCGAAATGGAGGTCGCGCGAAATATCGTCTGGGGCGGGGCGCGGGCGCTGCGCCGCGAGGTTGCGCGCAGCGAGCGGCGGCAACGCATCCCCGTTCTCATGTATCACAGCATCTGCGATGACGGTCCGCCCGCGCTCGCCCGTTATCGGTTGACGCCCGCCGCGTTTGCCGAACAGATGGAATGGCTGCGCGCCAATGGCTTTCACACGATCATTTCCGATCAGCTGGAATGGTTCGTCGCCAACCGCCATCCTTTCGTTGGCCGCCCGGTGCTTATCACCTTCGATGATGGTTTTCAGAATTTTGCCGACCAAACCTGGCCGATCTTGCGAGCGAACGACTTGACCGCAGAGGTGTTCCTGGTGACGGACCTGGTGGGGGGAAGCGCGCAGTGGGATGCCGACTTTGGTCCACCGGCGCCGCTCATGGACGCCGGGACGGTGCGTCGCCTCGCCACCGAGGGTGTATTCTTCGGAAGCCATCTGGCGACGCATCGCGCCATCGACGGTCTTTCTAGCTCCGACCTGGCCGGTGAGCTGTTACGCTCACGGATGTTCATCGAACGGTGGACCGGCCGGCCGACGATGGCGTTCGCGGCACCTTTCTCGGTCACCGACCGACGGCTTGGCCGGCTGGCCAAGGAGTGCGGCTATCGGATCGGCTTTGGCGGCCGACATGGGCCGGCGGACCTCGATTGCGATCCGATCGACCTTCCCCGCATCGAGATTCGCGGCGATCGTTCGCTCGACGACTTTGTTGCCATTATAGAGGCCGTCCTTGAATGAACGGCGAACCGGTCAGCGTCATCATCCCCGCGTACAACGCGCAAGATACGATCGACGAGACGCTCCGCAGCGTTCGCTCGCAGTCCTACAAGGCGCTTGAGATCATTGTCGTCGACGATGGCTCGCGCGACCAGACTGTTGCCATCGCCCGGCGTCACATGGAGATCGACCCGCGCGTGCGGCTGATCGAGCAGGCAAACGCCGGGGTAGCCGCTGCCCGCAACAGGGGATGGCAAGCGGCGCGATCTGATCTGATCGCATTTGTCGATGCCGACGATCTCTGGGCGCCGACCAAGATCGAGCGGCAGATGGCTGTGTTCGATCGGACGGACGAGAAAGTAGGGCTCGTCTACTGCTGGTATCTGGTGGTCGATGCCCAGGGTACGGTAACCGATGACCGGCATCGGCCAAACTGGCGCGGCGAAGTGCTTGAGCGCCTCTTCCACGGCAATTTCGTTGGTAACGGCAGCGCCGCCCTGGTACGCCGACAGGCACTGATAGATGCCGGCGGTTTCGAGAGCGGGCTGCGCGAGGCCGGTGCGCAGGGTTGTGAAGATATCCTTTTCTACTGCCGCGTCGCCGAAGGGTATCACTTCGAAGTCGTCGAAGAGCCGCTGGTCGGGTATCGCTATTTGCCGGGAAATATGTCGAGCGACATGACCCGCATGCTGCGATCCTGGATGCTCGTGGTGGACGAGATGCTCGGCCGCCACCCGGATGCGGCACCGACGCTGCGTGAGGGCCTGCATTTCTATTCGGCCTGGCTCCTGGAGCGAACATTGCGCCAGAGGCAACCGCGCTATGTGCTCCCGATCCTGTCACTGTTGCTGCGCCACCATCCGGTGATCGCCATGCGGATAATCGCCTTCGATTTGCCGTGGATCGGTACGCATCTGGCCAAGCGTGCCGCGACGAGGCTGGCGCGCGGTCGGGGGCCGATCCGCCCGCAGGTGACCACGCGCTTCCCGATCGGGGACCTGAAATGAGCGACGCCAAGGACGCCATACGCCGCGGTGCGGTCCGTGCTTCGTTGCGCGATCTTTCACACCTGCTTCGCATCGTTGGAAAGCCGCGCTGGGCGACCCCCGTGCTGCTGGCGCTTGGTTTTCTGTCGTCCTTGGCCGAGACGCTCGGCATCACCCTGATCCTGCTGTTCCTCTATCTGGTGTCCAACCGGATCACGGAGGCAGGAGGTGGCCTTCAAGGTCGAGCGCTGGGCCTGGCAGTCGCCTGGTTCGGTAGTCCTACCCGGCTCGCCTTGGCGATCCTGCTGCTCATCCTCGCGCGTGGGGCGCTGGCGCTGGTATATTCGTTGATCAGCTCCAGCATTGGCGAACGGATCAGCGAACGGTCGCGAAACCTCGTCCACCAGCAATATCTCAGGGTCGCTTTCGGAACCATCCAGCAGCACGAGCAATCGCAACTCATGGAGGTGCTCGGGACGGAATCGTGGTTGGTCGCGCAGGCTTATGGCGCGGTCACCCGGCTCATCATAAATAGCTGCTCGATCGTCGTGTTCGCTGTCTTCCTGCTCACGATCTCCTGGAAGATCCTGCTGATCGCAGCTCTCGGCTCAATCGCGATCTCCACGATCCTGCGCATCTTTTCGCGGCCCGCGCGTGACCTGGGCCATCAGGTGAAGAAGATCCACCAATTGCTCGGCGAGCACATGCTCATGACGCTCCAGGCGTTGCGCACCATCCGCGCCTACGGACAGGAGGAGCTTCATCAGCGCCGCTTCGTGCAATCGTCGGCGGCCGCGCGCAACGCTTCGTTGTCCATGATCCGCCTGTCGTCATGGATCGGGCCAACGACCGAGATCGGCTACCTCGGAATGTTGGGCTCAATCGTCCTGGTCTCAGGGTGGTGGCACATCAGCTTCGAGGTGACGCTGGCCGCGGTCGCGCTGCTGTATCGATTGCAACCGCATACCCAGGAGTTCGAAAGCAACCTGCTGTTTCTGGCGCAGATGCAGCCGCAACTGCGCTCGGTGTTGGAGATGATCCAGTCCGAAGACAAGGAATATCCATCGCAGGGAACAATCGCGCTCAGGAATTTGGACGCGAGTATCGTCTTCGAGCGCGTAACCTTTGGATATGATCCAAACGCGCCGGTGCTCACGGACCTGTCGCTCGAGATTCCAGCCGGAGTAACCACGGCGCTGATCGGCGCAAGCGGCGCCGGCAAGACCACGATCGTCAATCTCCTCCTGCGGCTGTACGAACCGACCTCCGGAGAGATCAAGATCGACGGTACCCGGCTCCAGGATATCAGGCGGGACGATTGGCTTTCCAAGATCGCGGTGACCGGGCAGGACGTCGACCTGGTCGAGGGCACGGTGACGGAGAACATCCGAATGGCCAAAGCCGATGCGACCGAAGAAGAGATCCTTGCCGCCGCCCGCAGTGCGGGTGTCGCGGCATTCGTCGAGGAACTTCCCGACGGTTACGACACCTGGATCGGACAGGAAGGACTGCGATTTTCCGGTGGCCAGCGACAGCGCATCGGCCTCGCAAGAGCTGTATTGCGCGATCCGGACTTCCTGATCCTGGACGAGGCTATGAACGCACTCGATACCGCGCTCGAGGACCAGGTTCGGCGTGCGATTGATAGAAAGCTTGGCAACAGGACCATTTTGCTGATCACACACCGCATCGAAACGGCGCGTGACGCCGCAAACGTCATTTGGATAGAGGACGGCAGAGTGAACAGCCAAGGGCCCGCTTCTCTCGTCGTTCCTCAATATCAACGTCGCCAGCACGAAATCGTATGTGCCTCCGAGGCCGAGGGTAAGTGATCCCTCCTCGAGGACGCCGCTTTGTGGATGGTGGTGTAGGGCCACCCGGCCGTCTGGCGTAGCTATCGGCTGCGATACCAAGCCAATGCCGTCTCGACGATCCTGTCGATTCCAGATTGCTCGGGCACCCAGCCGAGTTCCCGGTGCGCCTTGCCGGCCGCGGCCACGAGCGCTGGCGGGTCACCAGCCCTGCGCGGACCGTAGACCACCGGAACGCGCGATCCCGAAGCCCGGTTCACCGCATCGACCAATTCCTTCACCGTCGTTCCGGTTCCGGTTCCGAGATTGTAGACGTCGACACCCTTGTCGCGGAGAAGCTTCTCCCCTGCCAGGACGTGGGCACGCGCGAGATCGGTGACATGGACATAGTCCCGCACCGCGGTTCCATCGCGGGTGTCGAAGTCGGTGCCGTTGACGGTAAAGATCCGGCCCGGCCTGACCGCCGCCTCGATAGCGAGCGGTATGACGTGTGTTTCCGGTTCATGCCGTTCACCGATCTCGCCGTCGGGATCGCATCCGGCCGCGTTGAAATACCGGAGCACGACCGCGTTCAGACCATGGGCGAACGACAGACTGTCCACCATCCGTTCTATGATGAATTTCGACCATCCATAGGGATTGATGGGCGACTGCGGATGCAGTTCGTCAATCGGCGAGCGAACCGGTACGCCATAGGACGCGCAGGTGCTGGAAAAGATCAGCTTGTCGGCGCCGGCCTTCAGCATTTCCTCCAATAAAACCAGCGAGCCGAAACTGTTGTTTCGGTAATAGAGTTCCGGGCGCTCGACAGACTCGCCCACATAGGCGTAGGCGGCGAAATGCGCCACCACATCGGGCTTGTATTGCCGCAGCGCCGCCGACACGGCCGCGGCGTCGCAAATATCGCCCTCGACGAGCGGCCCCCATTTGACCGCGTCGCGCCAACCGCGCGAGAGATTGTCATATGCAATGACGGACCAACCGGCTTCGGCGAAAGCCTTGCAACAATGGGATCCGATATAGCCGGCCCCGCCGGTGACCAGGACTGTCTTCATTCGGCGGCCGCGGGCCGCAAATGCCCAGACGAAGCCAAGCCTTCGAAATAGGCAATGGTCTTGGCAAGACCATCGCGCAATGCGGTTTTCGGCCTCCAATTCAACTCGTGCAAGGCTGTCCCGATATCGGGTTGTCGCTGTTTTGGATCGTCGATCGGCAGCGGCATGAATTCGATCGTCGACCGGCTTCCAGTGAGCTCGATCACAAGATTGGCGAGTTCGAGCATCGTAAATTCGACCGGATTGCCAAGGTTGATCGGACCGGTAACATCGTCAGCCGTCTGCATCATGCGAACCAGACCTCCGATGAGATCGTCGACATAACAAAATGAACGTGTCTGCTGGCCCGTGCCGTACACTGTTATCGGCTCGTTCTGCAGTGCTTGCACGATGAAGTTGGAAATGACGCGGCCGTCGTCCGGACGCATCCTCGGGCCGTATGTGTTGAAGATGCGCGCGACTTTGATCCGCAGCCTATGCTGTCGCCAATAGTCGAAAAACAGAGTTTCGGCACATCTTTTGCCTTCGTCGTAACAGGAACGAGGTCCTATCGGGTTTACCCGGCCCCAATAGTCCTCGGTCTGCGGGTGAATTTCGGGGTCGCCGTAAACTTCCGACGTGGACGCCTGAAGAATTTTTGCGCGAACGCGCTTGGCCAGGCCCAGCATGTTGATTGCCCCGTGGACGCTGGTCTTGGTCGTCTGGACCGGATCGAACTGGTAGTGAACCGGGCTCGCAGGGCAGGCGAGATTGTATATCTCATCAACTTCTACGTAGAGTGGAAACGTGACATCGTGGCGGATGATCTCGAAGGACCTGTTGTCGAGCAAATGCGAGACGTTTCTTCGGCTTCCGGTGAAGAAATTGTCGACACATATAACCTCGTGACCTTCGCCAAGCAGTCGCTCGCACAAGAACGATCCCAGGAAACCCGCGCCTCCAGTGACCAGGATTCGTTTTGCCACCTGCATTTTGGGATCTCCAGGCCGATTTAGGATAATTCAGGAACTAGCCTGACAGTTGGGCGACTTTCCAGCCTACCGCTTTCAATTTACATTACCGACAAGACATGTTGCCTAAGTGCGCGCCCAGCGGTGTCTCGGCATTGTTTGGATCACACGAAGCGTATGGGTTGGCCAGCCGCCTGCTAGCCAATTGATTTTCCAATGGCTTCCCGCCCTGCGGGTCCACTATCAGCCTTGACTTAAGACGCCCGCGCGGGCCGATGCGGATGCACTGCGTACCCCCGGTCGTGGCCGCCAAAAAAGCCTTTTCAGCTTTCCTTGTTTGAGGTCGCCCGCGCCGGGAGTATTAGTCGCCACGGAATTCGGGAGGAGGAAGAGATGACGCTGAATTTCGACCCGAGGGCGAAGGCCACGACGCTCTATCACGGCGAATTCCGACCGATGTTCATCGGCGGCAAGTGGGTCGCGGCGCAGTCCGGCGAGGAGATGCAGGCGCTGAACCCGGCGACCGGCGAAGTGCTGGCGACGGTGCCGCGTGGCTCGGCCGTCGATATCGACGCGGCGGTGAGCGCGGCGCGCGCGGCGTTCGAAGGTCCCTGGTCCAAGTTCTCGCCCTACGAGCGGCAATGCGTGCTGCTCAGGATCGCCGACCTGTTCGAGATACATTGGGAGGAGCTCAGCGTCTCCGACACGCTCGACATGGGGCTGCCGATCACGCGCACGTTGGCCAACCGGCGCCGCGTCATCGGCATGCTGCGCTTCTATGGCGGCATGGCGACCGCGCTGCATGGCGAGGCGATCGACAATTCCATTCCCGGCGAGATCGTCACCTTCACAAGGCGCGAACCGGTCGGCGTCGTCGGCGCGATCATTCCCTGGAATGCGCCGACCGCCGCCTCGATCTGGAAGATCGCGCCGGCGCTCGCCACAGGCTGCACGGTCGTGCTGAAACCTTCGGAGGATGCATCGCTGACGCCGCTGCTGATCGCCCGGCTGATGCAGGAGGCCGGCGTTCCCGACGGCGTCGTCAACATCGTCACCGGAACCGGCGCCGAAGCGGGTGCGCGGCTCGCCGAACACCCCGACGTCAACAAGATCGTCTTCACCGGCTCGACTATCACTGGCCAAGCGATCGCACGAGCGGGGGTGACCAATCTCAAGCGCGTTTCGCTGGAGCTCGGCGGCAAGTCACCGATCATCGTCTGCCGCGACGCCGATATCGACAAGGCGGTTCCGATCGCGGCGATGGCGGTATTCGTGCATTCGGGCCAGATCTGCATTGCCGGCTCGCGCCTGTTCGTGGCGCGCGAAATCCATGACGAATTCGTGCGCCGGCTGGCCGAGTTCGCCGGCAGGCTGCGCGTCGGCCACGGCATCGAGGCGGAAACCGAAATCGGACCTCTCATCAATGCGAGGCAAGCCGGCAAGGTGGAAGGCTACATCAAGGCCGGCAGCGACGAAGGCGCCGAACTGGTCGCCGGCGGCGCGCGGCTGACAGGCGAACTCTACGATGGCGGCAACTTCATCGCGCCGACCGTGTTCGGCGCGGTGTCGGACAGCATGACCATCGCGCGCGAAGAGATTTTTGGGCCGGTCATTTCGGCGATGCCGTTCGATACGCTCGACGAGGCCGTCACCCGCGCCAACGCAACGCCCTACGGTCTGGCCGCCGGCATCTTCACCAGCCATCTCGGCACCGCGCACAAGCTGGCGCGCCGCATCAAGGCCGGCTCGGTCTGGGTCAACATGTACCATGCCATCGACCCGGCGGTGCCGTTCGGTGGCATGAAGATGTCCGGCCATGGCCGCGAAGGCGGCATCGAGCACCTGCACGAGTATCTGGAGACCAAATCGGTCTGGATCCAGACCGACTAGGTGTCCCGACATTCAGGTGAGGCCGGGCCGCATTGCGTCCGGCCGCAAATCGGCTGGCAACGCCCTGGTCCAGGAACTTCTCGTCATCTGAGGATTTGAATATAAGATGGAATTCAAGCAGAAGGGTGATTGCGATGACGACCAAACGGTTAGCGATCTGCGTTCTTGCCGTCGCAATGGGCTTCGGCATGTCCTCGTCGGCATTCGCAGGGGCCAAGCACCGTCACTACCAACAGGGCGAACAGGAACGCTACGTTCCCGCGAACGACGATCTCATCGATTTCCTGTTCGGCGGCCCGCGCTATTATGACCAGCAGTTGTTCACGACGGCTGCGGGGGCCTGCTCCTACCACCGGACTGGTCCGGACGGGTTTGCGATAAACAAGATCAACGATCACCACTGCGGGAAATAATCGCCTGCCGGCCATCAGGCCAGCACGTTGCGAAGGCCGGCGCCGCTTCTCCTGCGGGTACAGCGTCTACACGGCTCGCATCAGCTTGCCGTAGCGCTTGATCAGCCGGTCGCGCTTGAGGCGCGTCAGCCTGTGCGTCCAGAAGAGCCCGTCGAGCTGATCGATCTCATGCTGGTGGCAAACCGCCAGCAGGCCCTCGGCATCCTCGAACCGCTCATTGCCATCCAGATCCTGATAGCGGACACGTATGCGGGCGTGCCGCTCGATGTCCTCGGTGACGCCGGGCATCGAAACGCTGCCTTCCGCGTGACGGATCATCTCGGTGGAGGCCTGGATGACAGATGGATTTACATAGACTCCCGGCTCTGCGGCGGAAGGAAGCTGGATCACGACCAGGCGTTTCAAGATGCCGATATGCGGGCCGGTGATGCCGATCCCGGGTGCCGCATGCATGGTGTCGATGAGGTCGCCGGCCAAACCGTGCAGGTCCCTGTCGAACAGCTCTACAGGCTCCGCGACGGCACGGAGGAGGGGATTGGGGAACTTTATGATCGGTCGAACCGCCACGGACCTCGTCCTATCTGCCATTTATCTTCGCGCGGTGAGACCGTAGGCGACCGGCGAACACAGGCATAGCCTGGCACGGCGCCATCACGGTTCCGCCAGGCCGGCACGGATTTCAGCATCGTGCTCGCCGCGCGCCGGGCTCTTGGCCGATGTCTTTTGTTCCCGTCCGGAAAAGCGCGGCGCGGCAGCCGCCTGAAGCGCGCCGTCCACCGTCTGCCACGTGCCACGCGCGGCCATGTGCGGATGCCGGGCGGCTTCATGGGGGCCAAGCACCGGTCCGACGCAGGCGTCGGACCCTTCGAACAGTTTGACCCATTCGTCGCGGGGTTTCGTGGCAAAGATCGCTGCAAGCCGGTCGCCGAGCGCCGGCCACAGATCGCGATCGAACTGGTTGGCGAATTGCGGATCGGCGGTGAGGCCAAGCCTGTCGAGGAAGAGCGCGTAGAATTTCGGCTCGATGCACTGGACGCTGATGAAGCCGCCATCCGATGTCCGGTAGACGCGGCACCAATGCGGTCCGTCGAGCAGGCTTTGACCGCGCTCGGCTGCGAGCGCGCCGGACTGGCCGAGCGACATCAGCAGGTTCATCATGTGGGCCGAGCCGTCGACGATCGCGGCATCGACGATGGTGCCTTTGCCGCCGGCGCGGACATTCATGATGCCGGCCAGCATGCCGATCACCAGATAGAGCGCGCCGCCGCCTATGTCGCCGACCAGCGTCGGCGGTGCCATGGGCGGTTCTCCCGGCACGGAGGCGTACCAGAGCGCGCCCGACACGCCGATATAGTTCATGTCATGCCCGGCGGTGGCTGCAAGCGGTCCGTCCTGGCCCCAGCCGGTCATGCGGCCGTAGACCAGGCGCGGGTTGACGGCGAGGCACACCTCCGGGCCGAGCCCGAGACGCTCCATCACGCCGGGCCGGAACCCCTCGATCAGCCCGTCGGCGGTGGCGATGAGACGCATCAGCACGGCCACGTCCCCATCATTCTTCAGGTCGAGCGCGATGGAGCGCTTGCCGCGATCGAGCAGCGAGCACTCAGGCTGACCGGGTACAGCTGGGTGCTTGCGGTGGACGACGATGACATCGGCACCGTGATCGGCGAGCAACATGCCGGCGAAGGGCGCCGGCCCCAGCGCCTCGATCTCGACGATGCGGATTCCCCTGAGCATCCCATCCTCCACAGCGTTGGTGCTTTGTATTGCGAACTTTTGGCACCGAGAGGGCGACGGTGTGTAACCCCGCTCTTTTGCCATTGAAGCCCGTGTCGCTCGCATATACTTCACGGCGATGAAGAAAATCGGTTTCCTGTCATTCGGGCACTGGACGCCCTCGTCGCAATCGCAGGTGCGTTCGGCTTCGGACGCGCTGCTGCAATCCATCGATCTCGCGGTCGCGGCCGAGCAGCTCGGCGCGGACGGCGCCTATTTCCGCGTGCATCACTTCGCCCGCCAGCTCGCATCGCCATTCCCGCTGCTGGCGGCCGTCGGCGCCAAGACCAGCCGCATCGAGATCGGTACGGCGGTCATCGACATGCGCTACGAAAATCCGCTCTACATGGCTGAGGATGCGGGTGCCGCCGACATCATCGCCGGCGGACGCCTGCAGCTCGGCATCAGCCGTGGCTCGCCCGAGCAGGTGATCGATGGCTGGCGTTACTTCGGCTACGTGCCGCAGGAAGGCAAAAACGACGCCGACATGGCCCGCCATCACGCCGAGGTCTTCCTCGACACGCTGCGCGGCGAAGGCTTCGCCCAGCCCAATCCACGGCCGATGTTTCCCAATCCACCCGGCCTGCTCAGGCTCGAGCCGCATTCGGAGGGCTTGCGCGAGCGCATCTGGTGGGGCGCGGCCACCAACGCAACCTCGCAATGGGCGGCGAAACTCGGCATGAATTTGCAGAGCTCGACGCTGAAATTCGACGAGAGCGGCAAGCCGTTCCATGTCCAGCAGGCCGAGCAGATCCGCATCTATCGCGAGGCGTGGAAGGCGGCGGGCCACAAGCGCGAACCGCGCGTCTCGGTCAGCCGCAGCATCTTCGCGCTGGTCGACGATCGCGACCGCGCTTATTTCGGCCGCGGCAATGAGAGCCGCGACCAGATCGGCTTCATCGAGGAGAATACGCGAGCGATCTTCGGCCGCAGCTACGCCGCCGAGCCGGACGTGCTGATCAAGGAGCTTGCGCAGGACGAGGCGATCGCCGAGGCCGATACGCTGCTGCTCACGGTTCCCAACCAGCTCGGCGTCGACTACAACGCCCATGTCATCGAGGCGATCCTCACCCATGTCGCGCCGGCGCTCGGCTGGCGCTGACCATGCGGCGAGCGGTCGTCGGTCTAATGGATCGAGGGAGGTTGCCGCATGTCGAAGAAAGCCCTGATTGCCTGGGGCGGCTGGGAAGGCCACACACCGGAGCGCAGCGCCAACGTCGTGCGCGATATGCTCGAGCGTAACGGGTTCGCTGTCACGCTCGGCCACGGCACGGCGATGTTCGCCGATCCGGACCTTGCTTCATTCGATCTCATCGTGCCCGTCATCACCATGTCGACGATTGAAAAGGCCGAACTGAAGAACCTGACGCAGGCCGTTCGCCAAGGGAGCGGGCTCGGCGGTTTTCACGGCACGATGGGCGACAGTTTCCGCAATGAGCCAGACTACCAGTTCATGACCGGCGGCCAGTGGGTCGCGCATCCTGGTGACATCATCGACTATCGTGTCGTCATCGCCCGGCCGGACGACCCGATCACCAACGGCGTCAGCGGTTTCGCCTACCGGTCGGAGCAATATTACATGCATGTCGATCCGGGCAACGAGGTGCTGGCGACGACCACCTTCACCGACGCTCACTTCCCCGGGATTGGCGGCGTCGTCATGCCGGTCGTCTGGAAGCGCCGCTATGGCGCCGGCAAGGTCTTTTACAGTTCGCTTGGCCACACGGCGGATGAGTTCGCGGTGCCGGAAATGGCGCTGATTGCCGAGCGCGGTTTGCTGTGGGCCGCGCGCGACTAGCCTACCAGTCGGCGATCCGGTCGCCGCCGGTGAACTGCGCGCTTTTGCCGGTGTATTCGAACAGTTCGATCTTCACGCCGTTGGGGTCGCGCAGCCACGCCTGGTAGGTGTCGTCGCAGGCGAGTTTCCTGGCGGTGACGTCGACGTCCATGGACGTGATGTGGGCGATCGCTGTATCGATGTTCTCCACTTCCAGGCAGAAATGGTTGATCTGGTCCATCTCGCTGAAACGCGCGCCATCCTTCTGGAAAACCTCGACATGGCTGCGGCCGCCGCAATTGAGGTAGAACCCGAAAATCGCTCCGTCGCGCAGGAAGTTGAACTGGACGTCCATGCCAAGGACATCGTGATAGAAGCGCCGCGTCTCTTCGAGGTCATTGGCGAAGATGCAGACATGGGCGAGTTGCTTGACCTTGATCATGGCTGGGTCCCGTGGTCTGGCCGGTTGCGCAGGCGGCTCGTACAGCGCATCATCACTCGATTCCGCCGGTAACCGCATACGCGCCGACGGTGCGCCCATCCTGCAACCGGACGACAGCCGTCACGATTGAGCCGTAGGAGCCGCGCCAGACGCTGTGGAACCGCTGGTGCTCGGGGGTCGGGACGAGCGTATGCCCGGTGAAGCGCATACCGCTGCTTTGCATCGCGACGGGCTCTCCGTTGACATGGACGTTGATGCCGGTTTCGAGTTCATCGACAGGCAGGTCAATCGTGACGGTGATCTCATCCTGATCGACCGAATGGATCGTCTCGGCCGCAAGCTTGATGGTGAGCGCAGGCGCCTTGCCATTGCCGGCCTGGACGGGTCGGCCTGAAAACACATCGCCGGCCAACTCGGGCGTGCGCGGCGGGCGGGTGCGGCGCTGCGTGGCGTGCTCGAAATCGCCGGCCATGCACAGCAGCCTTTCGTCGTCATAAGCCTTGCCGGCGAAGGTCAGGCCGACCGGCATGCCGATGTCGGCCATGGTGCCCATCGGCACGGTGACGGTCGGGATGCCGAAATGGCGCCAGACCAGATTGCCATTGGCGACCCAGGTGCCGTTGCGCCAGGCAAGATCGGCGGACGCTTCGTTGACGTCGGCGTCGGCCGGGCCGACATCGGCGGCGGCCGGCAGCACCACGGCGTCGAGGCGGTTGGCGTCGAGCCACTCCTCGAAATCGACGCGCCTTGTCGTCTCCAGTCCCTTGATGCCGTCCTCCAGCGCGGGAATGTCGGCCAACGGCGTGACGCCCGATTTCGCGCGCTCGACATACCGCGCCAAGTCGAAGCCGCCCTCATAACGGTCTGGCAGCGTGCCGGGCGGCTGCGGGAAAATCCTGGGGCCGTCGACCGCGGCGAGATCGGGTAAAGCGGGGTCGGCATTGGCGCGCAGGAAATCGTCCCAGCCCCAGATGCTGAGGTCCCAGAGTTCGCGCTCGGCGAAATCCCGCGGCACCAGTCCGCGCTCGACCATGGTTCGCGCGCCGGGGCGGTCGCGCTCGTAGTTGGAGACGACGGGAAAATCGACCTCGACCACCTCGGCGCCAAGCCGTCGCAAATCCGCCGCCGCTTGCTCCCATAGGGCGAGCACCGAGGCACGGGTTTCGATTGGCCGGTCGGCCTCGCTGTCGCGGCCGATATACATCCTGGGCACGCCGAGCCGCTTGCCCCGGAGCGACCCTTCCAACGTCATGTCCGTGTAGCGCGGCGGGCGTAGCTCGGAACTTCTAGGCAAAGCGACCCAAGGCTGCGCGCGCCAGAAATCGCCTCGCGTTTCCGGATCGTCGGCGACGATGACGTCGAGCAGTTCCAGCATGTCGGGTACGCTGCGCGTGTGCGGGACCACCACGTCCATGGTCGGCACCAAGGGCCAGTTGCCGCGCACCGAGATCACGCCACGCGAGGGCGTGTATGCGACGAGCGCATTGTTGGTGGCGGGAGCGCGGCCGGACGACCAGGTTTCCTCGCCGAGCCCGAAGGCGCAGAAACTGGCCGCCGTCGCGGTGCCCGAGCCATTGGAGGAGCCCGACGCGAAGGCGGCGGTCAGGTAGTCGGCATTGTAGGGGCTTTCGGCGCGGCCATAGACGCCGCGCTGCATGCCGCCATTGGCCATGGGCGGCATGTTGGTAAGGCCGATCAGCACCGCGCCGCCGGCACGCAGCCGGGCGATGGTGAAGGCATCCTCGTTGGCGACGAGATGCTCGAAGGCCGGCGAGCCGGCGGCGACCGTCAGGCCCTTGACCTTGTAGCTGTCCTTGGCGGTGTAGGGGATGCCGTCGAGCGGGCTGAGCAGGGCGCCGGCGCGCCGCCGCTCGTCGGAAGCGGCGGCTTCCTCGAACATGGCTGGGTTGAGCACCGGCACGGCGTTCAGCGCGATGCCGTGTCGGTCGAAATGTGCGATGCGCCTGAGATAGGCCGCGACCAGTTCGACTGAGGTGACAGTGCCGTCATCGAGCGCGCGCCGCAGTTGGTCGATCGTTGCTTCGACGAGGTGAAGGCTGGTGTCGGTCATCATTGTTCCCAGGCCTCTGTCTGTATGCCATGTGTCTGTACGCCATGGATGAGCGAGGCCGCCGGCTTCGGCAAGCGCCAATCGCAATTCGTTGCGGGCCAGGTGGGCTCAGGCGCGTGCCTCGGCATCGCTCCGGCGCCTGACATGGTCGATGAACGCGCGCAGCTTGGGCAAGACCTGGCGCTTCCCCGGGAAGTACAGGAAAAGCCCAGGCAAGGTCACGGCAAAGGATCTCAGCACCTCCTGCAACCGGCCGTCAGCGACCGGCACGCTGGCGAGCGGCTGGGGCACCTGGGCGAGGCCGGCCCCTTGCATCGCCGCGCCCAGAAGCGTCGGGTAATCATGCGCGATCAGCGGCCCGGAGACGATGGCCTCGACCGACTTGTTGCCGTCGACAAAGGGCCAGGGCGCGATCGATCCGTTTGACCGGCGCATGCGCAGGCAGGCATGGCTGCGCAGATCCTCGATGCGTTGCGGCACGTTCCGCTGGCGCAGATAATCAGGGCTGCCGACGACCACGAATGGCAGCGGCGGCGTCAAGCGCACCGCGATCATGTCGGCGGCGACAAATTCGCCGGGCCGGATGCCTGCGTCGAAGCCCTCGGCGGCAAGATCGACGAGTTCTCCACTGGCGACGATCTCCAGCTCGATTTCCGGATAGGCCTGGCAGAAGGATGCGATGAGGGGCTCCAGCAGGATCGGCACCACCGACGGCGGTACCGAGAGGCGCAGCAGTCCGGTCGGCCGCTGGCCGAGGTCGCGCGCCACCTCGCTCGCGGCGACCAGTTCTTCGAATGCGGGTCCGGCGCGCGACAGAAAGCGCTCCCCGGCTTCGGTCAGGCCGACGCTGCGCGTCGTGCGGATGAAGAGCGCGGCGCCGATGCGCGCCTCGAGCGCGCGGATCGCCTGGCTCATCGCCGACGGCGTCACCTTGAGTTCGGCCGCCGCCTTGCGGAAGTTGCGATGCCGGGCGACGCTCAGGAAGGCCTCGACGCCGTCGAGCGCTCCCTGCCTGACTGTGAAGTTCTGCTTCATGGCGCATCGACATTATCGCGGATAGTCGCGGTTCGAAAGCGCCTCTATCTCTGCAGCAACGACGGAAATCCAGAGGAAACCGCAATGACGGATAATCTCGAGGCAGTGCGCGCTCACTACCGCGCGAGCGGCCTGACCGAGCGTCTCAAGACGGCGCTGGCCGCTTTAGGACCGGAGGGCCAACGGCCCATGCCGGAGCAGCTGGCGGGGCTCGACCAGTTCCACACCCGTGGGCTGGCGGCGACCGCCGAGCTTGCCGGGTTGGCCGGGATTGGCCCGGAAACGATCGTCCTCGATGTCGGATCGGGGCTCGGTGGGCCGGCCCGCTTCCTGGCGGCGACCCATGGCTGCCGGGTGACGGGCGTAGACCTCAGCGAGCCTTTCGTCGAGGCCGCGCACTATCTGACCGAACGAATGGGGCTGGGCGAACAGGTGACGTTCGAGGGCGCCAGCGCACTGGCGCTTCCCTTCGACGACAGCCATTTCGATGTCGTGTTGCTGCAGCACGTGGCGATGAACATCACCGAGCGCGAACGGCTCTATGACGAGATCAGGCGGGTGCTTAAGCCGGGCGGCAGGTTTGCCACCTACGACGTCGTGTTGAACGGCGGCGATCCGCATTATCCCGTTCCCTGGGCACGAAGTCCGGCGGAGAGTTTCTTGCTCACGGCGGCTGAAACGCTAGCGCGGATCGAGCAGGCAGGCTTTGAAACGCTGGTATGGCAAGACGACACCGAGGCAGCCAAGGCGTGGTTTTCGCAATTGCGGGCGTCCGGACCGCCCCCTTTGCTCAATCTCGGCCTCGTCATGGGGCCGGACTTCGCGGGAGTTGCCGCCAACCTCGGACGCAATCTGGGGGAAGGCCGGCTGGGCATCCTGACCGCCGTCTTCGAAGCCATTCCGGGCAAGGCTTGAAGGAGGCAGGAATGTCACCGGCCATGATCTTCGACATCCATCTCGCTCTGGGCTACGTGCCATGGTTGCTGTGCTTCGGCGCCTATGCCTGGCCCAGGCTCAAGTCGATGGACCGCCTTGAGGCGCAACGTGCCATCGCCACGCTGCACAGCTTCCGCTTCTTCGGGCTTGTCTTCATGCTTCCAGGTGTCGTCGCGCCCAATCTGCCGGCTGGTTTCGCCGTCCTTGCGGCCTATGGTGACTTCGCCACCGGCCTGCTGGCCATGCTGGCGCTTCTGACGGCACGCAGACATCAGCTATTCTGGCCGCTCGTCGTCGCCTTCAATCTCGTGGGAACCGTCGACATCGTCGTCGACTATTATCACGGGGTCCAACTCGGCCTTCCCGATCTGGCAGGGGAACTGGGGGCCGCCTACGCGATCCCGATCCTCTATGTGCCGCTTCTGATGATCACGCACATCGCCGCCTTCTATCTGCTGATGCGTCGCCGGCCTGAGGCGGTTCAGGGCTCCCACCCCTGATGAGGAGGGACGGCATCGCCCTCGGTTGCCGCCTGCCTCCTTCATCTTCTCGATGATTTCGGCCATCAGCGGCGTTCCTCGGGAAAAATCGATTCTTTATGCAACCTCTGATGGGCGCGTGCGTTACACGGCTTCCGGGGGAGGTGAGGTTTGCGATTTGGAGCGTTTCGAGATCCTGTACGAGCCGACAGGCACGTTTTCCATTTTCGACAGATACACCGAATTGCCGGTTGCGGTGGAAGGCAGGACTTTGATCGGGCTCTGTCGGCACGAAGTGCCGCTGGCCCTGCTCGCCGTCATGGAACCCGACGACAGCGGGGTGCCGTCGCTCTGGCTGTTGAGCGGCTGTCGATCATACGAATATCAACGAGACGACTTGCAAGCGTGAATGAATGCTCGCATAAGTTGCGACAAGGCATACAGCATGACAGAAAATGGTGCCGTTATCATAGCATGAAGGGGGAATCATGCCCGATCAGAATGCGCTTATCCGCGCAGCTATCGCACGGCTGCTCTCGGAGAAAACCGGGGTCGCCGTGATTTCGATGAAGGAGAGTATCGAGGAACTGCCGGCGACAGCCCGCAAGGCGCAGACCATTGAAACCCTGCAGGATTTGCTGCTGGAAATGGCAGAGGAGCGTGGAATGATGGTGGAGCTCGATCTTTAGCTCCGAACCCAATCGACATTCTGATCGGGTTCGGACCCGGCATGCGTGCCGTTTCGTGCGGCCGAAGGGATTCCTTCAAAACGCAATGTCGTCCGCGCTTCGGATCGGGCGGGAGGATTCAATCGCGGTCGTCTCGACGCTGCCCATGCGATCCATCTTGCGCAGCGCGCCGAAATCAAGGTTGGTCAATTCCTCGATAAGCTTGATCGGGCGCTGGAATACGCGCGCCTCGTCCACACTGTAGGGATTGTATCGTGTCGCCTCGAAGATTGGCGAAATGGTCGACGATTGCTCAACGACAAAACCGGTCACCGACACTGTGCCATCCGGCCGTTTGAAAATGCAGATTTTCCAGAACGACCATGGGATTTGCCACGGTCCGCCTTTCAAGCCTTCCCCATAGAAATTATCGTCCGGCCGCAGGATCGGGCCCGTCATCACGCTCGCTTTCTGTGCGTTCTTGTCCGCGCGGGCGAGTACGAAATCCTCCAGATTGCCCCAGGTTTCGGAGTTGTAGACATGTTCCTGGGGAGCCGCGTTCGTATAGTGGAACGTGTCGTCACCGGCCCGGTCCGCGACAGCCTGCGGTCCCCAGACCGGATCCAGACGACGCACAAGGTGTCCGCGATCGATCTGGATGCCTTTTCCCGGGACCGAGCCGTAAACCTCCGCCAATGTCTGCTGATTGGCCGGAAGCCGTTCGTCCCGGCGCCAGTTCGGTGATTTCGTCGATTTGAGGCTGTTGCCGTCGATGTTGACAGCCGTCCAGATCGCAAGCCTGCGTTCCACATTCACGGCCAGGCTGAAATGCGTGTAATCGAAGACTGTCTTGTCGTTGGTGTTGTTTTTCGCCAACGTCCCCTTGAAACCGCTGCCCGTTTTCGGCATCGGAACAATGAGGTCCGGGCCAAGGAACTTGGGATCGTAGCCAAGCGAATCCGCGAAGGCCGGGTCGGTGAAGCGGGTTGTCTCAAAAGCCGTGGCTTCAGGCGCATTCGGGATCGTCTCCCACTTGCGGGGTGTGGTGGTTGCCTGGGCTGGGCGCGGCCGGTAGGCCGCATGAGGCTCGTAGGAAAGCATCGCCATGATCTTCGCGGCGTCGGCGCTGAACGGCGCGGCAGCCTGGAGATGCGCCCATATGGCGCTGATGCGGATACCTTCATTGGCGATCCAGTTCTTGGCACTCTCGCCATCGGCCTCGGTCCAGACCTTGCCGTTCTTGTTCAGCGGCTCGCCTTTCTGGTTCCGATCGACGATCGCCTGATGGTGAATTGCCACCAAATCCCACTGGTCATTGAAGACCGGTGCTCCCGACGAGCCCGGTTCGGTATCGGCCGTGTAATGGATGAAGGCAGGGTTGATCCGCGGAAACTTTTTCTCATCGAGCGCGATGATCCGATTTTCACGCACCACCACCTGCTTGGTGCCGCCGCCAGGATGCTGAATGATCGAGACATGCTCGCCCGTGATGCCCTTGCCACTCATCGGGATCAGCGGCAGCACGCCGAAATCCGTTATCGGCGTTCCATCATGGCCCATCGGTGAAATGGCGACGATGGTGAAGTCGAGGTCGACACTCGTATAGAACGCTTCCATCGGCGCGAAGGGAAAGATGCGCCCGCGTCGCTCGACGAAATTCGCGTCGAGTTCGTAGCCGAATTCGGCGAGGCTGCGGCTTGCGGTTTCCCCATCGGGAAGAACATGGTTGTTCGTCACCAGAAGCGCCGCCGTGGCAAGAAAGCCGGTGGCATAGTCTGGCGGTCCGCTTGCCATGCCGAGGGTCTTGACGCGGCAGACGGATTTCGCCGTTTGCAGGCCCCGCTCAAAGAAGTTGACGCTGACGATATCGCGCTTGCCGATGAGCCGCTCGAATGCGTTCGGATCGTTGCGGTTGATCAGGTCGAGCCTTACCGCGATGCGCTCCGGCTTGTCGGTGCCAAGTACTTTCGATGGTCCGGCATCGAACGAAGCGCTTTTCCTTTTCTGATCGACGGACTTCTGGCGCTCCACGGCCTCTTTCGCCGCCAGGCTTTTCTCCTGCTCAAGTCTTTGCGCCCGCTCCGCATCGTCAATCCGCACCATGCATGCCCCTCTGGCGTGGCTCCCCGCAATCCCGCTGGCGGATTTGCCGGTAAAGCCGTTCGGTTCACTCCCTTGCCGGGCGGCCAACGAGATTTCCGCGTCGCAGTATTCCGCTGAACGTCATATTCCAGGGCGCGGCAGGAAACGACCGGCGCGTCCATGTTACCATAGGAAATAAATCCGCCCAATATTTGGACTCTTCTTGCCAGAAACGCCGGCGCGAGCAGTCCAGGCAATAACCTATCTCTGCAATACGCTTGGCACAAGCTTCGAGTTCGGAAGAGGCAAAGATTGAGTTTTGCGTTCTAATAAGCCGGCGAAATTATGTGGCGAGGAATGTTGCCAATTTCATCGAAAAGACGGCAATGTATAGACATCTTTCGCCCTTCTTTCGTTTGCGCGATTCCCGGATAAAAGCTTTTCTATACTGAATGATCCAGTGCTGATACTGTTGGAGGGATAAGAAGTCCTGACAGCGGCGAGGGAGGCTTATGTGGCTGATATCATCTTGAAAGTGTTTGCAAATGCCGACGATGTGCATCTCGTCTGGTCGCATCAGGAGGACATTGAGGGATGCCTGGGATTTGCCATCCAGTGCCGCCGCGGCGCCTCCGCGCCCAACTATCTGTCGAACCGCGTCGGGTTCGAAGACGATACGGAGGTCGACAAGGACGGCAACCGGATCGCCTCGCGTTCCTCGCGGATCTGGCCATTTCAACGCTATGACTGGACAGACCACGCCGCCGACCTTGGCGACGTCATTGCCTATCGTATCGTCGCGAGGGTCAAGGGTGCCGCCGGCGCGCTGGAAGACGGGCCGGCGAGCGAATGGTCCGAAATGCTGACACTTTCCGCCGATTGCGGCGACGGTGCGAGTGTCCACTTCAACCGGGGTTATGTGCTGTCGCAGTTCATGGCGCGCTACATGAAGCGCAAGGGGATCACGCTCAAGGAGTTGAAGGAAACCGCCGTCGTCGTCAGCAAGAATGTCGACCGTGAGGCGAGGGCCTTTCTGGGCGGCACTTTGCGCGAAACGATGCTGAAGATGATGGCCGAGGTCGCGGCCGATGAGGAGCTGGAGCTGCATGCCGCGCTCTATGAGCTCAGCGACGAGGAACTCATCGACGGGCTCCGCGCGATCGGCAAACGGGCGAAGATCGTCCTGGCGAATGGAAGCGTCGATGCCGAGGGCGAGGACGAAAACGCGGATGCGCGGGCGCGTCTGCGCGGCGCGGATGTTGTCGTGCACGACCGCTTCCTCGCGCCGAAAGCACTGGCCCACAACAAGTTCCTGGTCATCGGGCGCGCCGCGGATGACAAGTTCGAGCCGGCCAAGGTGTGGACCGGCAGCACGAACTGGACACCGACCGGTCTCTGCACGCAGCTCAACAATGGCATCATGCTCGAG
This sequence comes from Mesorhizobium sp. Cs1299R1N1, assembly GCF_037179655.1. Taxonomy (NCBI): domain Bacteria; kingdom Pseudomonadati; phylum Pseudomonadota; class Alphaproteobacteria; order Hyphomicrobiales; family Phyllobacteriaceae; genus Mesorhizobium; species Mesorhizobium sp. Cs1299R1N1. The sequence continues at coordinate 330,814 of NZ_JAPYKR010000003.1, forward strand.
CATCCGGTGCTGGCAAAGCGGTATGAAGCGCAGTTCAACCTGCTGGTCGACGCAAAGAGCGCGGTTTCCGACGACCTGCTGCGATCCAACAATTCGCCCGAGCAAGGCATCGCGTTCGGTGCCGGCACCATCGACAGCTGGTTCTCGAGCCTGAGCGATGAAATCGACATCAAGGAACTCGTCAAACTGGTGGAAGGTGCGCAGCATGGGGTCTTCTTCGTGATGTTTCAGCCGGGCAACGAGCCGGTGCGAACATTGCTCAGGCTTCAGAAGGAGAAGAAGCTCTATGTGCGCGGCGTCGCGACCCGATTCACCGGCAAGGGTCTCGAGGAGTTCAAGCTGCTGAAGGCCAAGCCCGAGGATTTTTTCCTCGATGCGGCGCAGGACACCGGGGTTGAGAAATCGGTTGGGCAATGGGCCGTGGAAGGTACGGCTGCAGACTTCGAATCGGCCATAGGTCACGCCATCACGCATTCAAAAGTGCTGGTGATCGATCCATTCAGCGACGATCCCATCGTCGTCACGGGCTCACATAATTTTTCGCACTCGGCGAGTGCCGCCAACGACGAGAACTTCATCGTCATTCGGGGCCACAAGAAGATCGCCATGCATTACGCCATCAACGCCATGCAGACCTACAGCCACTATCGCTGGCGTGCCTATCTCGCGGAGGCGGCCAGGGAGAAGAAGGATCCCTTCCAATATCTGTCGCGTGACCCGGACTGGCAAAAGCGCCGGACCACCGGCGAGACCAAGCGCATGCTGGCGTTCTGGATGGCAGGCACCTAGAGCAATTCCGGGAAAACCGTGAAATGGTTTCCCGGGAAAGGCGCGTCGCCTTTCCCCTGCAGTGTGTAAAAACAAAGCGTTAGAGCCGTTTGCCGTTACCGGGAGAACGGCGAACGGCTCAGCGTGCCGTCGCCGTAGATCATGCGGCCGGCGCGGAAGGTTGCGCGCACACGTGGCACCGGCTGGCGGTCGGCGACGACGAGATCGGCCAGAAGCCCGGCTTCGATGGCGCCGCGATCGGTGAGCCCGAGCGCCGCGGCCGGATTGGCGCTCGCCAGCGCCGCGGCCTTCGCCAGGCCACTGTCGCGCAGTTCCGCCAGGCCGAGCAAGGCCGGCAGGATCGAGGCCGGGTGATAGTCGCTGGCCAGCATGTCGAGCAGCCCGGCCTCATAGGCCTGGCGGGCGGAAAGATTGCCCGAATAGGATTCTCCACGCAGCGCGTTGGGCGCGCCCATGGCCGTATACATGCCCAGCCGGCGGGCTTCCCGCGCAGCCTCCAGGGTCACCGGAAATTCGCTGAGCACGGTTCCCAGGCCGTGGACAAATTCCACCTTTTCCAGCGTGTCGTCATCATGCGAGGCGAGCACGATGCCGCGGGCGCGGGCAAAGGCTGACAGGTTCTGCAGCGTGCCGAGCACACCGCCATGCCCGTTTCGATCGGCCATGCGCTTGCCGACGACCTCTGATACATCGGCTATCGACATGCCGCGCTCCTTGGCCAGGCGGGCGATATACAATTCGACATCGCGGTACTGTCCCTGTCCGGGCGTATGATCCATCAGCGAAACCAGATGCAGCTTGCCGGCATCCATCAGCCTTTCCAGCACGCCGACAGCCGCGGTGAACGTCACCTCGAAACGGGCATGGATGCGGTGATCGACCAGAAGGTCGTCTTTCAGCCCGGTGATGGTCTCGATGATGGAAGATGTGTGTTCTTCCGAGCGCAGCAAGGCCGCGGTGGCGCTGTTGCCGATGAAGGAGAGCGCGGCATAGGCGGTGGTCACGCCGCAGGAGGCCAGCCGCTTGTCGAGTTCGGCGATGCCGATTGCCATCGGCACGTGGACACCGCTGCGCGGCTCCACTTCCCGCTCCACCATGTCGCCATGCATATCGATGAAGCCAGGCAGCAGCAGACGACCGCCGCCGATGAGGTCGGCATTCTCGACAGGTTGGTCGCTGATTTCGGCGATCCGGCCGTCCTCGATCCTGACAGCGCCGTTGGCAATGACACGGTCGCGCAGGACAATCTCGAATTCACTCAGCCACATCTGGTTCTTCGACTGATCCCGGTGGGTCGCGGCCCTGTCTGTCCGTTCAAGCATGGTCGTCTCCGAAAACAGCATTCCACATTTCCCGATCGCCCTCCGGCCAGGCGGTTTCAAGGCGTATCATGCGGATGTTTCAGTTCCGATGATCGGATAGGCTGGCTTCGTGACAGCGTTGTGTAGGACAGGCAGGTCGGCACGTCATGCTGCGCCGTGGATGGAGCCGCAAGATGTGAAGATACGAGACGCACGTTGGTTGCCTCCGTCAGGAATGCGCCTCATGTCGGCCATAGAGGCGAACTTTATCTCGGCCAGGAAGCAGACATTGCGGTGACCGCGCTGGAGGTCGTGGTTGCGCCATGAGCCGACGCTGAGCACCAAGGCTATGGTAAATCTTGATGTTGGCCGGAAGCGGAAGACCGAAAATGTCAACAATGTCTGCCAATGCGCCTACCGTCCGGTGCCAAGCTACGACCGCTGTTGTTCTCGGCGCCGCTTGTCTGCCCGCTTCAACTGATCGCGGACATACTCGGCCGATCGGCGACTGTTGGTGGTCGTGATCTTGTCATTGGCCAAAGACCCCGTTGGCCGATTGCTGGGAGAAGCCATGTTTCAAGGCATTGTCGACTGCGTCGATAACTTGGTCCAAGTTGTCGAGCGCCTCAAAAGTTCTTTCATGGCGCCGGGCGGCCCGCCGGATGCCAACGAACAGTCCGCCGGCCAAGCTAAGCACAAGCGGTATTGTTCCGCCGCGCATGCCGACGCCGCCGTGGTGCGAGCGAGCACCGCGCCTGCCGATTGAGCTGGAATGCGCGCCGTCGCTGCAGGTTGTTTCCCCGCGAAATGGAAGCAAGCAGATCATCAGCACCATGAACGTTGCAGAGCCAACAGCCCAGGGGCTGTTGATGAAGCGGCGATAAATTCTTCTGAGATGGCGAAGCATACGGGCAGTGCATAATTGTTCGAATTCCGATGGCCAAGCCAAAAAGCGCTACCACCCGCGGCTAGGATGGCGCAGCCCCTCAACACGTTGCAAAGCGCCCCTAGATTTTCTGTACTACGCTTCGCGACCAAGGAGCCCTACCAGCTGGAGCGGGACCGCAATAAGGTGCTCCAAGGGATGCGCCTTGCCGGGCTAAGTCCGGCTACCTGCAGCCAAACAGCACCGCCGCGCCAAGCTCGTCATGATAATGCCGCCCCTGTCCAAATCTATGGTATTTTTCCAAGTAGTCGAGCAGGTCGGCCCTGATAAGGATGTCTTCCGGTATCTGCGGTACCACGACGTAGATTTTTCCCGCCTCGTCGAATTCAGGTTCCACCGTCACCCCATCGACGATTTGGTTCAAAACGGCCGTAAGTTCGGCTTTCAAATGAGAACTGGGGCTGCCGACATTAGAAAAGGCCAACCCGTTCGTGAAATCGCCCGCCGTTGGAAAAGGAGTGGCTCCGTCGGCAAGGAATATCGGCAGTTGCTGCTTATAGTCCGCCACCGCGCTTGGGGTTCCGACCCTGAGGTTAGTCTTAGTACTACCACCGCTGTCGCGAAGGTTGATACTTTGGCCGGCAGCTGTGAATATTTGGCGATTTATTGTAATCTTCAGAGGGTTTCCAACCGTACTATCGACCGACAAGATGGTGGCCGGCGTAGGCAGGAGTTTGAGCCACGTCTCGACAATGGCCGCGCCGATTTCCCGCGCTTGTCGACCCTTCCTGAGATTCGCTCTGGGCATCGCATGCTTCTCGACACAGGACCATCTGTGAGCGTATGCGCGTTTCGCAGCTACCGCAAGATAGCTCTCGATGTGGAACGACGCCCAATTCATGTTCTTATAGACAGCGCACTGCCTTTGGGGGCATGCTGTTTCCGTAGACGTAGGAGGCTTGCTGTGGTCGTTCTACAGTTCCGCGCTGTTCTTATCGTGAGCGTCTTGTCATTGGCTGCCACTCAGAGACCGTCATTGGCAGACGAGATGCCTGCAAATGAGATCGCCGCGACATTTGTTGCGCCTTACGGCGACATGCCTACGAACTCGAACAACTCGGCGGATTTTAAAGCAGAAATCCAGAAAACTGACAAAAAGGAAGTGATTTCGGTAGATTTTCCCGAAATAGGTAAAAGCTTTTTAACGTTAAAAATTACGGAAACAAGAGTTAAAGAGCTTGAATCTCAAGGGTTTGAACTTGCCGATCCATTTTCTGTTACCCTCTTTGACGCAGCTAGATGCAAAAATAATCCGAGGATAATCAAAAAGGATACCACCACCACTATCCAGGACGTTCCCGCAAACGTCTGCCGTGTGGTCGGGTCACCGGTGGAAAGCACATACGGCCCCGAGGTGTGGGTGCTAGACAGCGGAGTTGACCCGGTTGCGGTCAGTTCAAATCTTCTGAATGTGGCGACAAAGGTCGACTGTACGCAAGGCAGTTGCGTGATGGGGGCCGTGGATGATGAGCTGGGACACGGAACCATGGTCGCAGGTATCATTGGAGGAAGGACTTTTAAAGATGGATCGTCGCACTACACGGGACTGGCAGGGGTTAGCCCTAAGGTATCTCTGAATATCATTAAAATATTTGGTGATGATGTAACTGTAAGCGTCTGGGACCAACCTGTTAAAGCAATAAGATACGTCTTGGATCACGCCAAAGCTGGTGACGTTGTAAACATAAGCTGGGGAGCTAACTCTCTTGAGAGTGCAAGGGCTGGCGGATACAGCAATGATATAACTTTGTTAGATATGCTATTTCATTTGATGGCGGATCGGAAACTACAAATTGTTGTGGCGGCAGGAAATGCGGAGCGAGCAAATGGCAATGGCGGATGGTCGTGGGCCGAAGGGTTCACGCCGGCAAATTCTGCGCCGTATACTTCGCCGGTCAGTCCTGGGGCGATATATAGTGTTTCTGCGGCTGACAGTAAATATGATTCAATGACTATGAAGTGGTCCGACAAGCTGTGGCAAGGCAGTGCATTCGGCGCTTCGTTTGCAGAACCTGGCGTCGAGGCGCGGTCCTTGTGGCTGTCGGATGATTCAAATAATCCGCAACAGAATGTGTGTTGGGGAACTTCATTCGCTGCACCAATTCTGGCTGGTTTGCTGGTTCGCGGGTCAGTGTCGCCAGGCGACTTTACGGATAGTACCTATCCTGACGCGGACACAGTTGCGTACGTGACTGCGGGCAAGTCGGACGCTACCACACCAAAGCACCCAAAATGCAACTGACCCGAAGGGCAGCCCTGCAAGGGATTCTACTATCCTCCATGCTTCGTCCAATCGCGGCAAGGGCTAGACCGGCGGCATGCGAGCCGAAACTCCTGTTGGTATTTCTCCGGGGTGGACTCGATTGCGTTGCGACGATCCCTCCGTTTGGGGATCCTGAATTGCTAACCCTGCGCGAAGCTCAGGCGCTTGTGAATGAGGAGGGGGCGACCGAAACACTCAAGCTGGACGGATTTTTTGCGCTTCATCCAGCACTGGCGCCGCTTCTGTCCTACTTTAATGCCGGGGAGTTGCTGATCGTCCCAGGGACGGCCATTGCGGGAGTGGAAAGATCTCATGCAGCCTCGGAATTTGCTTTGTTCGGGAGCGACTTTGACGGCCTCACGGGCTGGCCCAGACTGGCCTCGCTCGCCTTAGGGACTGAACCATGGCGGATCGGTCCGGCCGACCGATCCATCGATCTCATATCGGATTTGGCGTGGGGCAATCCGCTGCTGGACTTGGCCCTGCTTTCCCCTGAGCAAGCACAGGTGGGCGGATCGAAATGTGTGGAAGATCCGCTCGCGCAGCGAAGCTTATGCCAAGCGGCCAGGTTCACTTGCGCGGCGACCCGTGCGGCACAGGCGCTGGCAACGGAGGGCGGTCCTCGGATCGCAACGCTCGAATTGCCTGGGTTCGATACGCACATCAGCCAGGGCGTGCGTCTGGCGCGAGCATTGAAGGCCCTGGCAGACGGGCTCGTTTCGTTCGCCGAAGCGTCTGGAACGGCCTGGAACAGAACAGTTGTCTTGGTCGTGACTGAGTTCGGCCGAGCAGTGCCATTCAACGCAGACGGCGGAACCGATCACGGGACGGCCAGCGTCACGTTCCTGATGGGCGGTGCCGTTGCCGGCGGCCGAGTCGGCAATCAGTGGCCTGGGCTGGCACCCAGCCAACTTCGCGGCGGAACCGATCTTGCCGCTACGACCGATCTGCGAGCAATAATCAAGGCCGTATTAATTGAGCATCTTCGCCTTCCCGACCGGGCTGTTGCTAAGGTATTTCCGAGCGCTGCTGAACTGCCAGCGTCAATTGGTTTGTTTCGGGATGCAGGTTGATTGCCGTTAATCGGGCACGTTTGAACTATTCCTTCCATGATCGGCAGACCTCGCCGGATATCCTGCGATTGAGGGATCGTTGCGGCCGTCTTGCGGCGAGTAGCTATGCTCTGCACAAATTGCAGGACCTTGGGACATCGTTCCGCTACATCTACTATGCACCGAGCGGGCCCAAGTTGCTGATCCTATTGCGGTTTCGGTGAGCCCGGCGATTATCCGAACCGCTCCATCATGTGACCCAAATTTTGGGCTTGGTGACATTATGGCTCTGTCCACAGGGTAGGTGGTGCGCGAGAGGACCTGCTGGATTACCTGGGGGCGTACCACAAAAACGCGCAGGGTCGGCACTATCATGAAGAGCTTGCGTCCGCGGTCCTTTTCGGCTGCCGATAGCAAACTTCAATTTCAGTTCGGCAGCCCTGCGGCGAGCAGCCCTCTAAGCAGCGTGGCCCGATCCTCCTCCAGGCGATAGGGCTCCTTGGCCACGAATCGACTGCAAGAAAAGCTGGGCGTACCCGCCACCACGCGAGCCGCATACAACTTTGCGTCGCTGTCCCGGCCAAGCGCCGAGCTCGAAGCGGCCATGTAGGCGGTAACCCATGCCGGCATTGTCGATGAACGGCTCAAAGCGACCAGTGCCAACTCGGGCCGGCCCGCAATAAAGTGGACGATGCCGCGAAACGGCCAATACCAGGATGGTTCGTAGAGTGGATCGAGCACCTGCGCCCGCTCGAACCATTGCATGGCGCGATCCGGCTCGCCGCCAAATGTGTAGAGGGTGCCGAGATAAGAGACTTGCTCGGGATCGTTCGGATTGAGGTAGAGGGCCCGTGCGTAGAGTTGCGCAGCGACGTCGAAGTCTCGCAAGTGCAGCAGCACCCAGCCGAGAATGTTGAGGCAAACCGGATCGTTGGCGGACAACGCAACCGCCTTCTTGGCAATTGTATGCGCCTCTTCGAGCAGGGCATCGGAAGATCCCATGTCGCGAAACCATTCCAGCTGCTTGCAGTGAGCCAGCTTGGCATAGGCGCGCCCATAGGTCGGATCGAGGTCGATGGCGCGCTGATACCATTGCCTGGCTTCCGCTTCGGACGCGAGGTCGCCCAGCGGCAGGGCGTTGCCGCGCAGCACGCACTCATAGGCCGCCAGGTTGGCCGGCGGCTTGCGCCGCGCCTTCTCAGCACCCGCTGCCTTGAGGCGCCCGATAACTGTGCCCACGATCTTGCGGACCAGTTCATCCTGCACATCGAATATGTCCTGATCGTCGCTGTCATAATGCTCGGCCCAGACGTCACCGCCGGACGTGGCGTCAACCAGTTCGCACGAAAGGCGGATACGCCTCCCCATCCTCCGGATTCGACCCGCAAGCTCGAAATCGAGCCCGATATCCGAGACCAGCTTCGGCAGTTCCACATCCTTGAGCCGCAACGAGGTATGATATGACGCGACGGAGAGCTGCGTGAACCGCGTCAGCTCGGTGATGACGTCTTCTGTGAACCCTTCGCTGAAATAGGGTTCCACGCCGCCGGTGCTGACAAATGGGCGGACCAGGATCGATGGCGTGTTCGAGCCCGAAGTCTCGGCGCCGATCCTCGGAGCGGGGCCGTCGGGTCTGTGAATAAGCGAGTAGACGGCTACGGGTCGGGGAATGTTCTTGAGCTGAAACTCGCCGCAATATTCGAACGGCAATTGCAACCCTGCGCGGACCTCCTCATGCACTTTCGCCGAAAGGCAAATGCCTCCGGGGGCGGCGATCTGTTCAAGGCGCGCAGCCACGTTTACACCGTCGCCGAACACGTCTCCGTCCCCGTCGACGATAATATCGCCGAAATTTATCCCCATTCGAAGCAACAGACCGGGCGACGATCGCTCAGGGCTTGCGAGATAGGCCTGAATAGCCACGCCACACCGGACCGCTTCGACCGCGCTGAGGAACTCCGCTACGACGCCGTCGCCGGTGTTCTTTACAACGCGGCCGTCATGCCGATGAACGTAGCCTGGGACCTCGTCGCGCATCAGCGCCCGGACGCGGGTGAACGTGCCTTCCTCGTCTTCCGCCATTTGTTGCGAATAGCCGACCACATCGGCGACCACGATCGCAGCCAGGCGTCGCTTCAGGGTGCCGTTGTTTGCGGTCAATCCATGCTTTGGGGTCATCCATACCTCGGGTCGGACGTCCGAACGTACTTTAGCACATTTGCATGATGCTATCGCGCATGGCAGCGTGTAAACTGCTACACGAGAGCTTCCGACGTACGACAGAGCGAAATCCGTTCTGAAGCGCTCGCAATGCGAAAGATCCGCACATTCGAGGTCTGCGTGGGCTCAAGTCTTCTTTATGGCCCGGTTGTGATCTCGGACCCATTGCTCGGCTGTCCTCTCACTGTGGCGGCCGGCCGCGTTCGCGCCGCCAGGGATGGCGATGAGAGCACTTACTTCGTGTCTGGTTGTGGCACGACAGCCGAGCAGGCGCTGCAAGGCTGCCTTTATGAGGCGGACGAGACCTACTTCGCCCAGATCATTCCCGAGGCGCGAATTCTCCGGTCGTATGCCAATGCGATCGAGGGGCGGGTCGTCGAGCCGCCCGACGTCCTTCTTTTCAGCGAAGAGCAATATGACCGGCGAGAGGCCGGGAACCGACAGTCCCGCAACATGGTACCGGCCCGCTGGGACAGATCCGCGCCTGAAGACTGGATCCTGAGTGACGACAAGCTCGGTACGGAGCAAGCCTGGGTGCCCGCGGGCCTGTGTTTCCTCGGATATGATCCCGGTGGCGAGGAATCATCTTTGCCGGCTGCCGACTCGAACGGACTTGCGCTGGGCATCAACCCTGAGGACGCTGCGATGAGCGCCCTTCTCGAGCTGATAGAGCGAGATGCGACCTCTATCTGGTGGCACAATCGACTTGTTCTGCCTCGAATCGATCCGAAGTCGAGGGCAAGCGACACCGTATCGTCTTACGAGGATTGGCTTCGGCACCAAGGTCGCGAATTGCGGCTTCTGCGACTTACGTTGGATTTGGCGGTGCCAGTCGTTGCGGCAATCTCCAGCGACAGTTCCGGCCGGTGTCCGGCGATGGGGTTTGCGGCAGGCGCATCGTGGTCAGCGGCTGCCACAAGGGCGGTCGGCGAGCTTGCTCAATGCGAAGCGAACCTTGCTCTGCTCTCCCAACAGGCGCAGCAACAGGGCACGACCCGGTTTACGCCCGGGGCGCGGCAGCTTTATCGCTGGCATCAAGAGACGGATCTTGGGCTGTGTCCATATCTGCAGGGCGGGAATAGCGGGCCTGCTTGCACCGATGAATCGACACTTGACTACGCCTCATGCGTCAAACTCTGCCACGAACGAAACCTGGAGATATTCGCCGTCATCCTGATGCAGGATGAGCAGCGGTCCCTTGTCCGCATTTTCGCTCCGGGCTTGCGTTCGACCAAACCAAGGTTTGGTCCCGGCAGGCTCTATTCTGTTCCAGGCATTCTTGGCCTCACGCCTGCGGGCTCAATATGCCGAGACCCTCTCCCATTTTAGCGCGAAACCAAAAGCTGCTGCAAAGTCCAATTTGGGACCAACACCGGGGGGCAAGCTCTACCGCTTCCGCTCCCTTAAAGCTGCCATTCCGGTGTCGGCCCCATAACGGCCGTTCACCGCGAATCGCCAAACGCGTTACCATTGTCCCGCCCTATGGTGGGCTGGCACCATCACGAAATCTTATGCCACTCGCTGACCGACGGCAGCCGGGTGGCCCCGGACCGATTGAAGCGCTGGATGTAATGCGCGGCGCTGAAGGCGGTCGGGCGTATCTTGGAGCCGAAGGCCGTCCTGGCCATTTGCGGCGCGCCTTTCAGCGCCGTTGCATTGGCGCCGCCTTGGGTCGAAAATGCCTCCGATGAAAGCAGTCCCCAGGCTCACCACACCAAGGCTCGTGCTTCGGGCGCCGAGCGAGCGGGATATCCCGGCATGGTTTGCGCGCGCCACCGATGTCGAATCCGCCTCCCTTGCCGGCGATCCCGTTCCCGAGGACGTAAGCGCGGGCGAGCGATGGTTAGCCCACTCGCGTCAGCGCTTCGCCGATGGTAAGGCGATCCAGTGGTCCATAGACCGGGCATCGGAGGCGATCGGGACGATAACCCTGTCCTTCGCAACCGACGCCAAGGCAGCCGCATTGGGATTTGTGCTGGCGCGTGCGCATTGGGGGCAGGGACTGGGCAGCGAGGCCGCGCGAGAAGTCATTCGCTATGCTTTTGACACCCTGGCGCTTGACCAACTGACGGCCGAGGCGGCGGCGCGCAATGTCGCGTCGCTGCGGATCTTGGCGAAGCTCGGCTTCAAACATGTCGAGAGCTTCGTCGATGAGTCCGACGGCGAGCACTGTGAGCGTTTTGCGCTCGACGCAGACGCCGGGACGTCACTCTTGGCGAGCCAGGCTTAGAGCCATCCGCTCGCGGCCCGGGCTGACATCGGAGCACTCTAAAGAGCAGCCCGTGCTTGTTCAAGTCAATCACACGAAGTCGCAGCCTTGAGCGCTTCGGCACGGGCCGGTTCGGGCAAATTCGCGATCCTTCGAACAGAAGCGTAGAACCTCGGATAATCGCCGGAGCATAAATTGAACAGGCGAATAAACGCCGGAACCTGTTCGCCGTAGACGGCGGTCGCGGCGAGCTTTGCGTTGTTGATCGGGGCATCGAACCAGGCGTCGTATCCCCTGTATCCGGCCCAGCTTCTGTCGCGCATTTGCCGGTAGCGCATCCGCAGCCTGTCGAGCGTGGCTGCCTTGGCTGCCGCCATCTCATCCGGGGTGCGGGAGCTTTCATAGACCTGCCGCAACTCGTCGCGCGTTTTCGACACCAGTCCGAGAAAATCGGCGCTGCGCTTGCGATCGGCTTCATAGCGGCGCAATCCGGCGCGATCGCCGGCCGCGCGGAGCCATTTTCTTGTGCCGGTGGTTTCGACGGCAACCGCGAAAGCCTCATTGAATGCGGAATCGCCGTTCACATAGAGGCGCTGATGCGCCAGTTCATGAAAGATGAGGCTCGCGAGATAGGTGTCGTCCTGACGCAGCATGGTGCTGAGCAACGGGTCACTGGACCAGCCCAGTGTGGAATACGCGGTGATGCCGGTGACATAGACGTCCAGCCCCTGTTCATGAAGTGCGACGGCGGTTTCGGTCGCGGATTTCCGATCGAAGTAACCCCGGTACGGAACGCAGCCGAAAACCGGAAAGCACCATGTCTTTGGCGTGAGCGAGAATTGCGGGGCGGCAAAAACGGCCCAGGTCACAGCAACCCGGTGGATGTCGACGTAGCTGCGGTAGCTGCTGTTTTCGGGCAGTGCCAGCTCGTCTGTCGCGAACCGCCTTATGGCGCGCGCCGACGTCAATTTGGTGCGCAATGCCGCAGGTGTCGAAGGGGCCTTGATCAGTTTTCCGACGTCTTCGCGCGCGGCCATGATCCGGACATGGCCCTCCAGCGATTGCGCGTAGTAGGAAATGCTGGTGCAACCGCTCATGGCGGACGCCACGATCGCCGCGGCAAACAATCGAAAAACGCGCTTCACTTCTTCCCCACCGCTTCGTCACCTGCCCATGGAGCACATGTCCGGGGGACCGTCCACTGGGCATGACCTCGAAGCTGCCGGTCTGCCGCCGGCACCATATTGGCGGCGGGTAGTGGGTCAGTTTGAAATTTGCTCTGGCGGATCGATAACAGTGACATGCCGTTCCTCGATCCAGATAGAGTGCATGAAGGCAGGTTCTCCAAAAACCTCGCCGACTTCTAATTCAAGAAGATGCTCCCCTGAAACAATTGTGGTGCTGATAACCTCAAACTTTCGCCCGACACATCCAAGGAAGAGCTCTTTGGTTCGCATCTCGTCGTCGTCCCGAAGATCATCGGGAACACTCTCGACGATCACTAGGGGTGCCCGCAGAAATCATAGGGGGTCTCCAGGCTATCACAGGGTCCACAAATCTGACCCGCAGCCTGGCGGCGTGTCTAGGCGCCATCACCAAGTTTGCCCACCCCCTGACTCTTTTCCCGATCCTCAAACGTCTTAGCTACAGTGAAACACTGGAGCAGGGTCAATGAGCCTCAGGGATATGAAGATCGTGGTCACCGGCGGCAGCCGTGGGCTTGGCCTCGGATTGGTCGAAGCGCTGGTCGAGCAGGGCGCCAGCGTGACCGTGGTCGCGCGGGGCGCCGAGGCGCTGGAAGCGGTCGGTGCGCGGCTTGGGGTCGCCACCATTGCGGCCGATGTCACCGACGAGGACGCGGCCTATCGCATTCTTGGCGAGGTTCGCCCAGACATAGTGGTGCTGAACGCCGGTGCCACGCCCCGGATGGGGCGGCTGGACCAGTTGAAGTGGGAGGATTTCTCCATCGCCTGGGAAACCGACGTCAAGGCCGGGCTCTACTGGCTGCAGGCGGCGCTGAACCTGCCGCTCAAGCCGGGCAGCCGGGTGCTGGTCGGGTCGAGCGGTGCCGCCGTCACCGGGTCGCAGATGTCGGGCGGCTATGGCGGCTCCAAGCGGATGCTGTGGTTCATGGCCAAATACGCCAATGGCGTGGCGCAGGAGAAGGGCCTCGGCATACGCTTCCAAGCGATCCTGCCGCGCCAGATGATCCTCGGCACCGGGATCGGCGATGCGGGCGCCGGCGCCTATGCCGGCTCGATGGGCATCACGCCGGAAGAATTCATCACCCGCTTCGGCGCGCCGATGCCGCCCCGGGCTTTCGGCGACAGGGTGGTTTGCGTGCTGGAAGACCCGCAATATGCCGAGGGCGTCGTCTTCGGCCTCAGCGGCGACGCGGGCGTGACGATCATGGAGGGCCCTTGAGCGAGGGAAAGTCAGCCGTGGAGCGCGACCGGCAGGAAGGGCTGCTAGCCCTTGCCGCCGCCTTGCGGCCGGAGCTGCACCGCTATTGTTCGCGGCTGATGGGCTCGGTCATCGACGGCGAGGATGTGGTGCAGGATACGTTCGCGCGCGCCTTCGTTGCCCTTGACGAGTTGCGCGAGGTGCCGCGGCTCAGGCCCTGGCTGTTCCGGATCGCCCACAACCGCGCGCTGGACCTTTTGCGCAGCCGCGCGATCCGTGCCGCCGAGCCCATCGAGGCGGCGCTGGAGATTGCCGACGAGGCCGACCCGGTGGAGATGCTAATGCGCAGGCAAGCCGTGCAAACCGCCGTGTCGCGCTTCGCGGAGCTTCCGGTGCCGCAACGCAGCGTGATCATCCTGAGGGATGTGCTCGACGAGCCGCTGGCCGACATCGCCGCCTTGCTTGGTATCACGGTCGATGCGGTGAAGGCGCATCTGGCGCGCGGCCGCGTCCGGCTTCGGCGGATCAACGCCGAGGCCAATCCGCTCCCCGATGCGCGCATCGCATCCGCGGCAACCGTGCGCTACGTCACTCTGTTCAACCGACGCGACTGGGACGGCTTGCGCGCGCTGCTCGCCGACGATGTGCGGCTCCACCAGTCCATGCACCCGCCGCGCGCGGGCGCCGCCGACGTCGGCATGTTCTTCACGATCTACGCCAAGAGCGACGGCTTGTGGCTCAGGCCGGCATGGGTCGAGGGCCGCGAGGTGATCGCGGTGTTCGAAGACCGGGCCGCCCCGAAGCCGCATCATTTCATGTGGCTGGAATGGCGCGAAGGCCGGATCAGCTTCATTCGCGACTACCGTTATGTCCACTACGTTCTCGATGACGCGGACCTGGTGCTGGCGAGGGAAGCCGGCTCTGGTGGCAATGGACGCCGATAGGCGACAGCAGGTCGCGGGCCAGATCGAAGCCTGACGGCGGCGGGCGCGGGCTGCCGCATCAAGGCGAGGCGTCATGCTTTACGACGGGATCAAGGACGAGACCTCGCGGTCGGACGGCCGCTCGCTCGTCGCCAGCCCGGTGGCCACGCCGGCGCGGTCGGCGGCGTTGCGGTTCTGGCTCATCTTGCGTTTGCCCTCGAGCCTCACGACCGGCATGCGCAGGCCGACAATGCCGCGAAGCTGCGACTGAATGAAGTCGGGCGGCGCGTCCGAGACCGCCCATGGCGCGGCGCGCGCGCCTTCATGCAGGTTCGTCAGCCGGGTGACGACCTCCAGCAGCCTGTCCGCATCGTCGAAGAACTCGACCGGCCCGTAGGCGTGGACGGCGGCGTAGTTCCAGGTCGGCACGACCTTGCCGGTTTCCTGCTTGGTCGCGTACCAGGCCGGCGTCACATAGGCGTCCGGCCCCATGAAGATGGCGAGCCCGTTGCCGACAGCCGGAACACGCCACTGCGGGTTGGCCCTGGCCAGATGGCCATGGATGACGCCGTGCTCGCCCTCGGTCTCGTCGAGAAAAAGCGGCAGGGGGGTGGCGAGCGGCCCGTCCGCCGTGGCGGTGACGAGGTTGGCCAGCCGCGCGGCGCGGATCGTCGCCATGAGGCTGTCCTTGTCGTCGTCGCGGAAGGCGGGCGGGGTGTACATTTTGAACTCCTTGCGTTGCAGGGACAGATGGCAGACAATCTGGCCTGTTGGAAATATCCAGTTTGGAAGAGTTTAGGTGGTCCAGTTGAGGTGGTCCAGTTGATCGGGGACGGAGCCGCGCGCCGCATCATCGCGGCGATCAAGGAACAGATCCACAGCGGCGCCTATCAGCCGGGCGACCGTCTGCCGTCGACCCGGGTCTTCGCCGCTGAATGGGGCGCGTCGCGCACGACCGTGACGGCGGCCTACAGCCAGCTCATCGCCGAGGGTTACCTGACCTCGCGGGCCGGGGCACGCGCGGAAGTGGCGCAAGGGTTGGGGGCCGCGGCGGCGCCGAAGCCCGCCGTGGCGGCCGCGCCCCGGCACCTCTCGGCCTTCGCGCAACGCCTGCTTGCGCTGCCGGCGCCAAACCTCGCGCAACCGGCGCGGGTCGCGGACTTCCGCTATGGCGACCTGTCGGGAGCCGACTTTCCGGTGCTGGCCTGGCGGCGCGCGATGAACAGGGCCAGCGTGCGGCGCGGCGCGCGGCTGGCCTATGGCGATCCCCAGGGGTCGGCCGATCTGCGCGCCGCGCTGCAAGGCTATCTCTGGCGGGCCCGCGGCATCAGCTGCACGTCCGACCGGATCGTGATCGTGAACGGCTCGCAGCAGGGCCTCGACCTCTGCGCCCGGCTGCTGCTCGACGCCGGCGACCGCTTCGTCATCGAAAACCCCGGCTACCTGCTTGCCCGCCAGGCCTTCGCGGCGGCGGGCGGTGTCGCCACGCCCATCGCCGTCGATCGCGACGGGCTGAGGACGGACGCGCTGCCGCCGGCTCGGCTCGCCTATGTGACGCCCTCGCACCAGTTTCCGCTCGGCGGCATCCTGTCGGCGACGCGCCGGCGCGCGCTCCTGGCCTGGGCCGCGCGGGAAGGCGCCTACATCATCGAAGATGATTACGACGGCGAATACCGCTACGACATCGCACCCATTCCGCCGCTGCAGACGCTGGACGCGGACATGGTCATCTATGCCGGCACGCTGTCCAAGACGCTGTCGCCGACGCTGCGGCTCGGCTATCTCGTCATGCCCGCCGGCCTGCGCCAGGCTTTCAGTGCCGCCAAGCGGCTGACGGACCGGCACTCTCCGCTGCTGGAGCAGGACGCGCTGGCCGACATGCTGGCCAGCGGCGCCTATGAGCGCCACGTGCGCGCCATTCGCAGGAAGAACGCCGAACGAAGGGCGCTGCTGCTGCAGGCGCTGGCGGACAATCTCGGCCCGTTGGTCACCATCGAGGGCGCCGACACCGGGCTGCATCTCGTCATCTGGGTGAATGGAGTCGCCGCCGGGCGCGTTGCGGCGATCGTCACGGCCGCGCGGGCCGCCGGGATCGGCCTCCATCCGGTGTCGCCGCTCTACGACCCGGCCGGGCCGCAGCCGGCCCTGGCGGGGTTCATCCTCGGCTATGCCGGGCTCCACGCCGAGGCCTTGCGGCAGGGCGTGGCGGTGCTGGCGACGGTGCTGGCCGGGTTGCGCTGAAATCAGCCGAGAAGGTTGCGCGCCGCGCGCATGAAGATCCTCGAGCCGATCGGGATCAGGTCGTCGGGAAAGTCATAATCGGGATTGTGCAGCGCCGGGTGGCGTTCGCCGGCGCCGAGGAAGAACATCGCCGAGGAGGCGCTGTGGCCGAACAGGCCGAAATCCTCCGAGGCGCGCATCGGCAGGGCTTCCTCGCCATGCGCGACGCTCTCTTCATCGAGGGCGCGCCGCAGATGCTCGACCGCGTCCGGCGCGTTGACGCTGGCGACGAAGATCTCGTGATAATCCCAGCTGACGGAGAGTCCGTGGCGGCCGGCGATCTCCTTGACCAGCGCCTCGGCGGCGGCACAGAGGTCCGCCATGCGCTCGTCGCGGCGGGTGCGCAGCGTCGCCCAGACCTCGGCGTAAGCGGGCGCGATGCCGAACACGGCCTCGCCCATCTCGGCATGGGTGACGGTGACCATGGAGAAGTCGTCATCGGCGAAGGTCGCGCGGCCGAGCGCGGGCAAAGCCGGCATCAGCTCCGAGATCGCGAGCATGGGCGAAGTTCCGGTCTCGGGCATGGAGGAATGCGCGGTCTTGCCCTCCAGCACGATGCGCATGCCGCGCGAGGCGCAGTTGACCACGCCGGGCTTGAGCCTGACCTCGCCGAACGGCACGCCGGGCAGATTGTGCAGCGAGAAGGCGAAATCGGGCGCGATCTCGCCGAAGCGCGGATCGGCGACGACGCCGGCCGCGCCATTGCCGGTTTCCTCCGCCGGCTGGAACATCAGCACGACGCGGCCGCTGGCAGGCCGCTCGCGGCCGAACTGGCGGCCAAGCGAGGCCAGGATCGCGGTGTGTCCGTCATGGCCGCACATATGCGACTTGCCCGGCACCCGCGACGAATGCGGCACGCCAGACAGTTCCTCGATCGGCAGCGCATCGAGTTCGGACCGAAACAGGACGGTCGGTCCGTTTTTGCCGCTGTCGTAGATGGCCGCGACGCCGTGGCCGCCGAGGCCGGTCAGCACCTTGTCGGGCCCGGTGTCGGCGAGGAAGGCGACGACCTCTTTCGCCGTCTTCTCCTCCTCGTTCGAGATTTCCGGCTGCCGGTGCAGCTTGCGCCGCCACTCGGTCAGTTCGACAATGTCGCGATTGGTCAGGGTCATGTTTTTCGCCTCCACTGCGGTCCTGTGCTAGCGATAAACGGCCATGCCTGCCACGGTCCAAGTTCCGGGCTTTGGCGGGCCAGGCCTCCCGACGGACTTACTTTACGCGGTTGGGGCAGAGCGCCTTGAACTGCTCGAGCGTATAGTCGTAGCCCGAAGCGCCCGAGCCATCGAGCACCACGTTCTCGTCGACGGCGGTGATCCGGTAATCGGTCGGCACATCGGTGCCCTTGTTGCGGCCCTGGAACAGCATCTTGGCGCCATAGAAGGTGGTGAACTCGCCGGCCTTGCAGTTGGCGGTGATTTCGAAGTGCAGCGGCGCCTTCATTTCCGCGTCGACGCACTCCTCGGTGAAATCGTGGCCGTATTCGCGGCAGTAGACGCGGGCGTTCCGCCTGTCGTGTCTGGCCAGGATGCTGGCGTGCGAGGAGCCGATGCCCGACTTTTTGACGATGGCAAGCTCCATTCCGACCCTGGAACCGTAGTCGAGCGTCGCGGCGCCAGCCGGCGCGGCCAGCAGCATGGCGCAAGGCACAGCCAAGAGACGTCGCATGGAAACTCCTCCCCTGGGGTAGAGGATTGACGCGCGGCATCCTCCGGTCAAGCCTTAATGTGGCCCTGCACTTACGCTTCCCTGGGCGGGCTTCAGGTCAGGTGGACCGCATTTTGCCGCACCTGGCCCAATCGCCTCGGCCCGGGAAACGGATGGTCATTATGAGACGATTGTTTATAACGGTCGCTGAAATCGCGATACCAAGGGGAGACGATGCGCTACATACGTCCGCTTTCAATCGAAGATGCCGTGGGCCAACTGGCCCAATCGGCCGGCCCCGCCGCGATCCTTGCCGGAGGCAGTGACCTGCTGGTGAGGATGAAGGGCGGCTTTGTCGAACCCGAACTGATCATCGACATCAAGTCGATCGCCGGCTTGCGCGACATCAGGGAAACCGCCGACGGCTTCAGCATCGGTGCCGCCGTGCCCTGCGCCGTGCTGGGCGAGAACGCCGGCTTGAAGAAGGCCTGGCCTGGCGTGGTCGAGGCGGCGAAGCTGATCGGTTCCAAGCAGGTGCAGGGACGCTGCACGATTGTTGGCAATCTCTGCAACGCCTCGCCGGCGGCCGACAGCGTGCCGGCGCTGGTGGCGGCTGGCGCTCGCGCCGTGGTCGTCGGCCCGTCGGGCAAGCGCACCATCGCCGTGGAGACCGTGCCGACCGCGCCGGGCCGGACCTCGCTCGCCAAGGGCGAGATCATCGAGGCGATCCTGCTCGACAAGCGCGCGCCGCGCTCGGCCGATGCGTATCTCAGGTTCATTCCGCGCACCGAGATGGACATCGCCGTGGTCAGCGCCGGCGTGAACCTGACGCTGGACGCAGCCGGCGTCGTGACGGCCGCCCGTGTGGCGATCGGCGCCGCGGCGCCGACCGTGTTGCTGGTGGAAGAAGGGGCCGAGGCCCTGATCGGCCGCAAGCTCGACGAGGCAGCGCTGGAGCGGCTGGCCAAGGTCTGCGCCGGGGCCTGCCGCCCGATCGACGACAAGCGAGGCACAATCGAATTCAGACGCAAGGTTGCGGGCGTGCTGGCCAGGAGAGCCGCACAGACCGCCTATGCACGCGCAGGAGGCAAATGATGGCTGGTGTAGCTGTTTCAACCACAATCAACGGCGACAGCGTCGAATATCTCTGCCAACCCGACGAGACCCTGCTCGACGTGCTGCGCGATCGGCTCGGGCTGACCGGCGCCAAGGAAGGCTGCGGCACCGGCGATTGCGGCGCCTGCAGCGTCATCGTCGACGACCGGCTGGTGTGTTCGTGCCTGGTGCTCGGCGCGGAAGCGGAAGGCCGCCGCATCGAGACCGTCGAGGGCATGGCGCATGGCGACACGCTGCACCCGCTGCAGCAGAAGTTTTTGGAGCACGCCGCCCTGCAATGCGGCATCTGTACGCCCGGCTTCCTGATCGCGGCCAAGGACCTGCTCGCGAAAAACCCCGACCCGACCGAGGAGGAAATCCGCTTCGGGCTGGCGGGGAATCTCTGCCGCTGCACCGGCTATGACAAGATCGTGCGCGCCGTCCAGGACGCCGCAATCGTCATGAAACAAGCGTAGGAGCGTGACCATGAATTTCGATCCACGGTACTCCAACCGCAATTTCGCTTCCGTAGGCACCCGCCCGATCCGTCCCGACGGCGTCGACAAGGTGACCGGACGCGCCCGCTACGGCGCCGACTTCAACATGGCCGGCCAGCTGGTCGGCCGCGTGCTGCGCAGCCCGCACGCGCATGCCAAGATCAGGAAGATCGACACCTCGAAGGCGGAAGCGCTTGCCGGCGTCAAGGCGGTGATCACCGCCGCCGACCTGCCTGATCTGACCGATGGCGATGCCGCCATGTACGACATCCTCGACAATTGCATGGCGCGCACCAAGGCGCTCTATGACGGCCATGCGGTGGCTGCCGTCGCCGCGATCGATGCCCACACGGCCAGGCAAGCGCTGAAGCTGATCGTGGTCGACTACGAGGTGCTGCCGCATGTCACCGATGTCGACGAGGCGATGCAGCACCACGCGCCGCTGATCAACGACACGGTCTTCACCGAGGGGCTTGAGGAAAAGCCGGCAAAGCCGTCCAACGTCACCAAGCGCTCGCAGTTCGGCCATGGCGACGTCCATCAGGGCTTCGGCCACGCCGATTTCATTGTCGAGCGCTCGTTCAAGACCGAGCAGACGCACCAGGGCTATATCGAGCCGCATGCCTGCGTCGCCAATGTCAGCTCCGACGGCACGGCGGACCTGTGGGTCTGCACGCAGGGCCATTTCGTCTACCGCCAGCACTGCGCGCAGCTGCTTGGCATGGAAGCCTCGAAGCTGCGCGTCACCTCCTCGGAGATCGGCGGCGGTTTCGGCGGCAAGACCCATGTCTGGGCCGAGCCGGTGGCGCTCGCTCTGTCGCGCAAGGCCGGCCGCCCGGTGAAGCTGGTGATGACCCGCGACGAGGTGTTCCGCGCCTCTGGCCCGACCAGCGCCACCTCGATCGACGTCAAGATCGGCGCCCGCAAGGACGGCACCATCACGGCGGCCGAAGCGACGCTGCGCTACACAAGCGGTCCCTATGCCGGCACCTGGGCCGAGATCGGCGCCATGACGGCGTTCGCCTGCTACAGGCTCGACAACGTCAAGACAGTGGGCTTCGAAGTGCTGGTCAACCGGCCGAAGACCGCCGCCTATCGCGCGCCGTCGGCCCCCATGGCGGCCTTCGCGGTGGAAAGCACCGTCGACGAGCTCGCCAAGGAGCTCGGCATGGATCCGGTCGAGTTCCGCATCAGGAACGCCGCCCAGGAAGGCACCCGGTCGTCCTACGGCCCGGTCTACGGCCCGATCGGCATCGGCCCGACGCTGGAAGCGGTGAAGAACCATGCGCACATGAAGGCGCCGCTTAAAGCAAACCAGGGGCGCGGCATGGCCTGCGGCTTCTGGTTCAATTTCGGCGGCCAGACCTGCACCGACCTGAACATCGGCATGGACGGCTCGGTTTCGCTTGCCGTCGGCACGGTCGACGTCGGCGGGTCCCGCGCTTCGCTGTCGCTGGTGGCGGCGGAGGAGCTCGGCATCGCCTATGAACAGGTCAAGGCCATCGTCGCCGACACGTCGAGCCTCGGCTACAATGACATGACCGACGGCAGCCGGGGCACCTTCTCGTCCTCGATGGCGACCATCTCGGCCGCCCGCAACGCGATCAAGATCCTGCGCGAGCGCGCCGCGCAGATGTGGGATATCCCGGTCGACGACGTGGTCTGGGAACAGGGCCACGCGGTCGCCAGGGGCGAGAAGCACGGCAATCTCGGCAAGCTGTCGCTGAAGGAGATCGCGGCGCAGTCCGGCAAGACCGGCGGGCCGATCGCCGGCCATAGCGAGCTCGTCGCCGATGGCGCCGGCGTCTCCTTCGCCACTCATATATGCGACGTCGAGGTCGACCCCGAGACGGGTTCGACCAGGGTGATCCGCTACACGGTGGTGCAGGATGCCGGCAAGGCGGTGCACCCGACCTATGTCGAGGGCCAGTACCAGGGCGGCGCGGCGCAAGGCATCGGCTGGGCGCTCAACGAGGAGTATATCTACGGCAAGGACGGGCGGCTGCAGAACGCCGGCTTCCTCGACTACCGCATCCCGGTCTGCTCCGACCTGCCGATGATCGACACGCAGATCCTGGAAATCCCCAACCCCAACCACCCCTATGGCGTGCGCGGCGTCGGCGAAACCTCGATCGTGCCGCCGCTGGCGGCGATCGCCAACGCGGTCTCGAACGCGGCGGGCGTGCGCATGACCCACATCCCGATGTCGCCACCCCGCATCCTGGCGGCGATCGAGGCGGAACGGGAAGGCTAGGGCCAGATGAGGTTCTGATGGTCGAAGTCACGCTCTGGGGCGCGCTGGCCACGACCGCCGGAGGCAACAGCAAGGTCGAAGTCGAGGCCAAGGACATAAGGGAGCTGTTCAGGAAACTCGCTGAACAGTATCCCGGCCTGGAGCCATGGATCGATCGGGGGATCGCGGTCGCGATCGATGGGACGATTTACCGGGATACTTGGTCGAAGGAGCTGCCGCCGGGGGCGGAGATTTTTTTGCTGCCGAGGTTGGCTGGGGGGTGAGGGGGTACTCAAGATTTGGCAGTGCGGTATCGAACAAAAACTGTCGTTCTGCGACGTCTGGCTCTAACTGCCGCTTAGGCTACCTCGTACTTTCTGGCGACATCACTCGCCGCCTTCTCGATGCCCGGGTAGATTGTGCTGGCCTTGATATTGAGCTTGTCCAATTGGGCTAGGATTGCCACTTTCTGCCGGACCCGTATTCGTGACACTTCAAGGCTGCTATGCCCGGTCTCAGGCAGAATGGCATCTTTTCCGAAGAGCAAAAACGCGCCAGACTGAGAGATCATCCGCTCATGGGTTTTGCGAGCCCTTACAAAGACGATCTTCTGCAAATCGGCAGGCTTTATACGGCCCTCAAAATAGGGCTTCTCACGCTTGATAAAGTGGAGCAGTTTCTGAACTATGGGATCGAGGTTGAATTCCGCCTGAGACATTGTGAGGTCCATCGCATTCTTCTCCTCGTCCTTCATCAAGCAGAGGTTCGAAATACAACTAACTCGGTCGGAATCGAAACCCAGCACATCCGCGCTCCGTGCCCGCAAGACAATGACCTCGCCATCAAGCTCGTTTCCGGCCTCATCTTTTTTCGTTTCAGAACAGCAAAAATACAGAGCAACAAGTGGGTTCGAGCTCACATCAAGCAGGCGTGTCGGAAGTCCGAAGTGCTGCATGCGCACCAACCTGTCGAGCATCGAGCGATCGTTAGCAAACTGGGCGTCTTGATCGCTTAGAAGTTCGCGGACCATTATCTCTTCTTTGGGAAGAAAGCGGTATCCGCCCTCATCATTCAGGCGGAAAAGAGAAGGTGCGAGCCGATAATTGAAGTTCGAATGCCCGCGGTAAAATATTTCCTCTCCTGATTGTTCGGTGAGCCCTAGAACCTGAGTCATGTAAGCCTGAAGCGTTTCGACAACTGGGATATCCGGTTGTGCCGGCTGTGGTGGGATCGGCGCAGCAATATTGGCAACAACAGGCGGCAGGGGAACGATTTCTTGCAAAGCAGCAGCTAAATCTGCGGCTTTGATAGCCCAATGGGTCCGATGTAGTTCGAACTTATCCATTCGGAAAGCCTTGCGGAAAGCTTCCCGGCTCGCAATTGGCACCTCGCCGAAATCATGAGTTAACTGGAATGTATAGTGAATCTCGCTTCCGACGACGGACAGACCTGAAACGTTTCCGAGCCTGATGCGGAAAATTTCATTGTTGTCATCGTCGCGGTCGAGTTCACTCATGAACACTGTGGGCAGCTGTTCGAGGTATGCTAAACTATCTGCCGAAATGGGCTGAAAGCTGGCCGCGATCGAAGGGTCTGTGTATTCCAGAAACCGCGAGAGGGTGAACGTGTCGTTATGTGCAGTTCCTAGCTCAACATTCCAGGCGGAATCATTGCCTGCCATCACAATACTGAACACGACGTACCCCCCTGCTCCTGGCTGATGCTACCTCGAAATGTCCATGCGGTAAAATGATTGAGCTCCGTTGTGGCGGTGATGCAGGCCGGTCGACGAAAACGATCAGGCTGGTCCCGGCTGGCGGACAGTTAAGTGTTGAAAACTCATTCCTCTGCGACAAAAGGGCCCGCTTGTACTTGTTTTGTTCATGCGAATCGGCGCAGACTTAGAGGATGACTCACTCTGCCAGTGTCGCATTGCTCTGTTCATTGCTGAGACCGGACAACGATGCACGACCGACATTTCTGTTCGGAGCTGGAGCATCGTTCACTTCAGGTGTGCCGCTAGCGGCAGAAAGCGTCAAGCGCCTTGCAAAGCAGGCTTACGCCGATCGGGTCCTTGGCGGGAAGACGCTTCCTGAGCAAATTAAGATGTCAGAATGGGTGTCCTGGTTACAGGGCCAGGCATGGTTTGTCCGTGGCGAAGATCATCTTGCGGAGAATTTCCCGCTTGTGATCGAGCATCAGCTAAAGCCAGAAGCCTATCGTAGATCCGTGTTGCTTGATCTTGTCGCGTTGAAACAAGACTTGAGCGAGGGCTACCGCGCCGTGGCGGAACTGGTCTTGCGAGGACTGACCGGCACGATTCTAACCACAAATTTCGACATCTGCCTCCCAAAGGCGCTGCATGACAAGCAACCGCATATTAGGCATGTCTCCGAGGTTAATCGGGCGCCGGGCGATTTCAATGAGTTCTCGCCATTCGCGCGCGCCCAGATTGTCTGGCTGCACGGCAAGGCTGAGCAATATACGGACCGGAACCTGATTAGTGAGACGCAGGAACTTAACCCGGTTCTGGTGCAGAAACTCTTGCCACTTCTTGAGGCCACGCCCCTGGTGGTCGTTGGTTATCGAGGTGCGGAACAATCCGTGATGAGGTCGCTCCTTGGTGCGGAAACAGGTCTCAAATTCAGGCAGGGCGTTTTCTGGTGTCGGCGCATGGGCGATGTGCCCCACCCTAGCGTCGAAGCCCTTGCTCAGCGGCTCGGCACTAATTTCCAGTACCTCGATATCGATGGGTTTGACGAGCTGTTCTGCGACCTGAACCGCGACCTCGCCGGTGTGCAACGGTTTGCGCCGGCCAACACGCCCGAAGCCGTTCGGCAATTCGATGACGAGCCGGTTGCCGGCGCGACATGGGCAGACATCGATGCGGATCTCGCACTGAGTACGTTGCGCCAATACTGTTCAAGGCTGGAACGTGGGATCATCGATTCCACCAAGTTGAAACCTTTGATGCGAGAACTGGGCCTTCTCGCCGGCGATAGTGGCGTCGAGCGGCCGAGCGTCGCATGTGTGTTGCTGTTTGGTCGGGAACCTGGCCGATTCTTCTCGTATGGCGTGGTGTCAGCCACGATCGCGAGGAAGAAACGCAGGCTTTTTGCCGGTAACCTCATAGGGCAGTATCAGGCCATTCTGGACTGGTTTGACGAGGAAAAGATCAACCCCGTCCTGAAAGTGAAGGGCCGCCGTCAGCATGAGACTCGGCCGGCCTATCCCGAGCGCGCCTTGGTCGAACTTCTTGTGAACATGATTGTTCATCGCGACTACGCGGCGGCAAAGCCGTCGCAGATTGATGTTCTCCCGGGTCATTCGGTACGCTTCTCCAATCCTGGTGCGGCATTGAAGGATGCAACAGACCGCCTGCGGATGGGGCCAGATGGAGCCTTCGTGCCCGTACCTGAATTCAGCGATCTACGTAACCGCGCCCTGTGCGACATCTTTTTCGGGATGAGCGCCATGGAGCGTGCCGGCACGGGCCTTACTGACACCTGCGAGCTTGCATCTGAACTCGGCGGAGCTGCAAGTTTCGCCTATCCGCCTGGGGAGGATAGCTTCGTCGCAGAATTATTCCGGGTCGAAGCTTCGGCAGGCTCTGCATCTGTGGCACGTGACCACCGCCCGGTTGGAACCTACGTCCTAAATTTACTCCCGTTCGTGGCGACTCCGCAGTACCTAACGCATATTCCGCTCGCCGCTCGTCGCTGGGATGAGCTTGAAAAGAAAGTCCCTTTCGATGAGGCAGGTACTTTCGTGTTTGAGTGGCGTACAGGTGATCTTTGGTGCTTCCTCTCCGAGGTCGTCGCTAACACGATTTTTGCGCCTGCCGCAGCCGCACCGGCCCGCTCCATCCCATTGGCCGAAGTGGAACAGGACCGCGTCCTCTTGAGCAAATTCTCTTGGCTGGCACGGCGCCACTTTGAGCACCACCTGAAGCAGTTTGAGAGTCAAGGGCTGATCATCGAGAAGGACAAGAAAGGCCATCTGGCGCGGCGCGCATACTTCACGGCGTTCCGGGGAAACAACCGGACGCTCGTCTATGACAGCCCAAGCAGAAAAAACATCCGGCGCGATGTCGTGAAGCGTCGCGGCGAAGATCACAATCTGTGGTTCGAATGCGAAGGCTTCGGCTACGAGGTGGTGCGGCAAGCTAATGTCTGGGGCATCCGCATCAAGCCATTCTATATGTTCGCCAAGCGTGACGGAATATCGCCGCTCCCGGGCTATATGCGCGCAAGCAAAGCTACCCGCCGCATCAAGTTCGACCGAAACGCCAATGTTGAGAGCGATCTCACATTCTGGGGTCGATTCCTGTCGCTGGGAGCACAGACGATTAATATCGGCGGCCGGTACGTCGATGATCTTCTGCTTGATGGAGGGTTTGTGACGGTCGATGTTCAGGAAGGAGGACTAGTCGATGGCTCTGCCGCTCAAGATCGTCGTTCTGCCTGAACCGACCTTGGAATTCTCTAATGCCGCACGTGATATCGACCCACGCCGGGGTCTCGCTGCAAATGGCCCTGTGGATAACAGGGGTTTGCGGACGATAAGGCTCGGGCTCGTGGGCCTGCCTGAGGACATCCAAGCCGCTCGCGCTTGGATAACGCGGATGGAAAGGTTCTCGGCTGCCGTTGAAGGAAATTCAAACCGCTTTCGCGACTGGCCTGGCCTTGAGAAGGCACTTAACAGCCGATTCGTGGTAGAAGACGCGTTCCTGCGGCCGGTGGAACCGGCAGTCTACAACACGCTTTTTCGAGATGCGCTCACCGGGAGGGCCTTCAATGAGCTGGTTGAATTGTTCGATGGCCGGATTAGTAGCCTGTTTGGCGATGACGCCCCAGACTGCATCGTCGTATGCATTAAGCCAGAACTTGGAGATTTGCGGGTTGCCAATCCCGGCCTGACGCCAGAGGAGCGTAAAGCACTCGAAGTGCTTCGGGCGGAAGAAGAAAGCGACCAGCTCGCACTCTTCCAGCCGTCGCCTGACGAACTGAAGGCCGCCGAGGCGCTATACACGATGGCGGATGATCTACTATTTCGGACGTTCTACCGCGCCATCAAGGCGCGGACGATGACCCACGACGAAGCCGTGCCTATTCAAATCCTGCGGCGCGATGCGATTGATCGGCCAGACGATAAGGGCCAAAGCCACGCGACCCGCTTCTGGAATATCGCCACCTCTATCTATTACAAGGCGCGTGGCATTCCGTGGCGGCCAACAGATCTGCCCAAGAACGTCTGTTTCGTCGGCATATCTTTTCATCACATGAAGAAACGAAGCGGCCACCTCGTTTACGCCAGCGTAGCGCAGGCCTATTCGACAGACGTAGAGCCTTTTGCCATGAAAGGGGCAAATATCGATTACGAACAGCGCCGTGACCGACAGCCTTATCTTAATGAAGGTCAGGCGAAGGCTCTGTTGGAAGACGTGCTCGCGCAATATAGCGACAGGGCCGGGGTGATGCCCGACCGTGTAGTGATTCATAAGACGACTGGGTATCAGCTCGAAGAATTGGATGGCTTCAGGAAAGCTGCGAAGGATCGGGTTGCGACCGTCGATTGCGTTTGGATGCGTTCGACGGCGTTTCGAATGGTCCGGAAAGGTTTGGAGGAGCCATGGCGGGGAACGCTGTGTACGCTCATGGATCAATCGTACCTTTTCACGGGCGGTTACGTGCCGTGGTGGAATGAATATCCCGGGATGCATATTCCGGCACCCCTGGAGATTGGCTGTGCCGGGCCTGGCGACGTGCGGGAGCGTGCCAAGGAAATTCTCACGCTCACTAAGATGAATTGGAACTCCAGCGATGGAATTGCGCGTCTGCCAATCACGCTCCTCTTTGCGCGTAAGGTCGGCGAGCTGATGTGCGAACTGTCGGACAATGCGACGCCGAAGCCTTCATATCGATTCTACGTCTAGCTTATATCTTATCGCCGCGTTCCACTCTTGTAAGAACCCCTCACGCCCCCCAACGTCGGCTCCGTATTCACCTCCAGCGCTTCCTCCCGTCCTCGCACAGAACCTCCCCATGCACCTCCAACGCCCGCCCTATCCAGATCGGGTCGGCCAGGTGGTCGCGTTTGGGGTTGGTAGGGTGGATGTGGATATCCCGGTGCTTCAGCATCAGCCAGGGAGCCAGCGTGGTGGCGAAGGAGACCTGGGCCTGCCGTGCGGCTGGTCTGTCGTGCCAATTACCCAGGGACACGCGAAAACGTTCCGCGGCCATTCTGCGCCGCTCGGCTCTGCGTCGACGCCGAACCGAAAACCCGCCCCGCGGCCCCTACGCAGCCGCCTGCGCCCGCACATACGCCAGTCCCGCCACCGCAAGATCCCCCACCGCCAGCCCTCGAAAAACAAACGCCGTGATCTCACCCGGCCTCTTTCTCCCCGCAAAATCGCCGCAGACCAAACCTGTCAGGTCGCCGGCGACCAGTGCTGGATCAACCATGGGGTTGGGCATTTTCGCTTCCTGCTCCAGGTCGTCGACGACGATGCGGTCGAAGCGGCGCATCGTCCGCGGCAGCCAGGGCAGGGCCTGGTCGGTCATTACGGTGAAGCTTCCCGGCTTCAGCCAGTTCGCATCGAGGAATGGCGCGGGCCTGGGCACCAGGGTCACCGTCGTCACCACCATGTCGGCGCCTTCGATCGCGGCCCTTGCCGTGTCGCATGGGACTGCTTGCAGCCCTCGCGAGCGTGCCATCTGGCACAGCGCGTCGCGATTGGCGGTGCCGCGGCCGAAGGCGCGGATTTCGCGCAAGGGGAAGAGGTGGGCGAAGGCTTCGAGATGGCCGCGCGCCTGCACGCCGCAGCCGATGAAGGCCAGGGACGACGCGTCGCCGCGTGCCATGCGCCTGGCGGCGACGGCGCTCAAGGCGGCCGTGCGTTTCTCGGTCACCCAATTGCCGTCGACCAGGGCAAGCGGCAGGCCTGTTTCGGCGTCGAGCAGCGTGATCAGGGAATTCAGCGTGGGCAGTCCGCGCCCGGCGTTGCGCGGATTGACGACCAGCGATTTCGTGGCCAGCACCGGCGGCGTGGAGGCAACGCCGAGCGTCGCCATGATGTAGCGGTCGTCGCCCGGCAGCACGACCGCTTTCGGGGCGCACCAGACTTCGCCGCGCCGCTGGCCGACGATCTGGCGTTCGATCTCGTCGACCATGTCGACTGTCGAGATCGACAGGCGGTCGAGCAGCGCCGATGACAGAAAGGGCAAGGTTTCAGCGGCCAAGGGTTTCATCCAGTCATTCCCATGGGATCATCAAACCCGCGAGAGGGCCAAACCCCCGCTCATCGCGGGCACCTCACGCCTCCAGCGTCGGCTCCGTGTTTACCTCCAGCGCCTCTTCCGCCTCATGCTCCTCGCCGAGAGCCTCGCCATGCACCGCCAGCGGGCGGCCGATCCAGATCGGGTCGACCAGGTGGTCGCGCTTGGGGTTGGTGGTGTTGGGGTGGATGAGGATGCTGAGGCCCTGGTGGTTCAGCATCAGCCAGGGCACCAGCGTGGCGAAAATCCCGGGGGCGAAGGAGACCTGGTACATGGCCTGCCCATGCGGGCCGACCGGTCCGTCGTGCCAATTGCCCAGGCGCACGCGGAAACGTTCGGCGATGCGCTGGCGCAGCCATTCGGCATGCTGCCGCTCGGCCTGCCCGTCATAGTAGATATGGGCGTGGTAGCTGGCGATCTCGGCCAGTTGTCTTGGATTGGGGGGGCTCGGCTGCCCGGCCGGCGTTGAACTGACTTTGCTCATCTCGGTTCTCCCCCTGGTGTCGCGTCCGGCGGAACTTTAGCCGAAGCGCGGCTATCTTGTCTGTAGCCGGGGCGGCGTGCGCCGAGGTCGGCGACAAACAGGCTGTGGGCGCCGCGCAATGGTCGGCTATTCGATCGAATTTCTTTGCAACCCGTTAATTCGGCCATGCGTCAATAAGCATCTGCTAATTATCCGATGGCGTGGGGTACGCAATGACCAAGAATCTCGGCAATGGACGCTATGTGCCGCCCAGGGACACAAGCGTCTCCTTCCTCGGCAAGGTCGCGCCGGCGCTGTTCCCGCTCGTCGTGGCGGCGCTGGGCTATGCGATCGGGCGGCAATTCTTCGGCTTTTAGCACCGAAAGGGCATCAAGCGCCGGTCTCGGTTGCCGCCTCCTCGGCCTCGGCTCGCCTGACGCGGTCGCTGGCCAGAAGCACGACCGGGCAGGCGACGGCAGCCAGCACCGCGGTCGCCGTGTCGCCGAAGAACAGCTCGTCGCCCGGCCGCTGCGTGACGCCCATAACCACCATGGCGGCACCCTTGCCCGCCTCCCTGGCGATCGCCCTGTCGGGCGTGGCACGCGTCCTGATCGCGGTCTCGACGGCAACGCCATAGCGGTCGGCGAGATCGGCGACATCCTTGAGCACGGCCTCCTCGCGGCGGTGCGAAACCGAGCTTGGCGGGCTGCCCTTGCGGGCCTGCGAGACATAGAGGGCTTTCACGCGGGCCCGGTGCGGCCGCGCCAAGGCGAGCGCGAAATCGGCCGCGCGGCGCGCGACTTCGGTGCCGTTGACGGGAACCAGAATGGTCGCGCCGGCGCGCAGCAACGGCATCTTGCCGCTGGATTTGGCGCCATTCAGCACCAGGCAGAGCGGCCGGTCGAAGCCGCTGGTGATATCCTTCAGGGTACCGCTGAAGGTGCCCTTGTCGGTCAGCGCGTTGTCCAGCCCGACCAGCAGCAGGCCGTAGCCCTTGCGCGCTTCGGCGGCGATCGTTTCGGTGGTGGCCTGAAGCTCGGTGCGGGCCGTGAGGTGGACCTTGTCGACGGGCGTATCCTCGGCCTTGCGGACAGCCCTGGCGCTTCTGGCCGCCCCTTTCTTGACCTGCTGCGAGGCCCGCTCGGGACCTTTGTCGCAGGCAGGGCCGGGCAGTTGCCCGCCCTCCAGGTGGAGCAGCGTGGTCGGCATGCCGCTGCCGCCGCCGACCAGACCGGCGAGATAGGCGGTGAACTTGCCGACCGGGCTGTCGTCGACGAGCAGCAGCAACCGCTCCAGCTTCGAGACGAAGCCGCGCTCGTCGAGCAGTTCGCGGTCGACGCGCTGCTTTTCTGCATCGCCGACCGGCAGCCGGCCGAGCGCCCAGCGCAGCATTGGCGGCATGGCCAGCGTGGTGATAACGGCCATGGTGACGATCATCGTGAACAGATTGTGGGAGAGGATGTTCATCGACAGGCCGATCGAGGCGACGATGACCTCGGTCGAGCCGCGCGCGTTCATGGCGCTGCCGATGGCGGTGGCCTCCTTCAGCGACATGCCGGACAGGCGGCCGCCGAGGAAGGCGCCCGAGAATTTGCCGATGCTGGCGATCAGCACCAGCGCCAGCGTCAGCAGCGCCAGCGTCGGGTCGGCAAGCACGGTGAGGTCCGCCGACAGGCCGGCCATGCCGAAAAACACCGGCATGAACAGGGCCGTGATGACGCCGCGCAACTGGCCCTCGATGTGGTTGGACAGGATCGGCGATTCTCCGACCAGTATGCCGGCGACGAAGGCGCCGAGCACGGTGTGGACGCCGATCAGGTTGGTGATCAGCGCCATCACGCCCATGATGATGAGGATGACCGATATGACGGCGTATTCGCTACGGAAGGAATCGTTGCTCCAGCGGATCAGCGCGAACACCGCGCGGCGGCCGATGGTGAAGGAAAACACCATGAACAGCGCCACTTCGGCCACGGTGGTGATGAGCGGCACCACTTGCAGGCTGCCATTGGTGGCGATGCCGAAGGTGACGGCGATGATCAGCCAGCCGATCGTGTCCTCGATGATCGCCGAGGAGATGATGATCTGGCCGAGGTTGCGGCGCATGAAGTTCATTTCGCGCACCACCATGGCGACGATCTTGACCGAGGAGATCGACAGCGCCGTGCCGAGGAACAGCCCGGCGACGATGCGCTGCGTCGGCTCGGGCAACAGCGAGCCCGGTAGCACCTGCGCCAGCGCGAAGCCACAGGCAAAGGGCACGACGACGCCGGTGATCGAGATCGAAAAGCAGGCCGCGCCCACCCGCCGTACGAGGCGCAGATCCGTCTCCATGCCGGTCAGCAGCAGGAGGAGCAGAATGCCGAGCTGCGAGACGGCATCGATCATGCTTTTCTGTGCCGGGTCGGTGGAAAAGATCAGATGCTGCGCGTCGGGCCAGAGCCAGCCGAACAGCGACGGCCCGAGCAGGATGCCGCCGATCAGCTGGCCCATGATCGCCGGCTGGCGATAGCGCTGGAAGATTTCGCCCAGCCCGCGCCCGACCAGAAGCAGGAGGACGATCTCGGCGACGAACAGCCCTTCGGCCGAGCCGCCCATGCCCGAGGCGTGACCGGCCGGCTGGGCGGCCAGCGCGTGGCTTGCCGGTGCCAGAAGGAGAATGGCCAGCGAAAAGGCGACCGCGGCGCCGTGCGACCTTGTTGCCGTTGGGTGGATCATGGGTCCCTTCAAGACGCCGCCGCGGACTGACCATAACAACGCGCGGCTGAGGTTTGCGTTGCAGCCTCCGTCGCGAGATATTGGCGTCAGATATCGGGCTTAGACGTGGACGTCGCCGAAGGAGAGCTCGCCGTCATCGCCCGGCGTCAGGAAGGCGGCGGCCACCAGGCCGGCATAGAGGAAGGCAACCACCGCGACGATGGCCGCGCCTGGAACGGGACCGAGCGCCGCCGCGCCGACGGCCTCGCGCAATGTGCCGGCAAAGCCGACCGGCGCGCCCTGATTGATCAGGCTCGGCGTCGACAGTTTGAGGACCCAGGCAAGCAGCAGGATCAGCATCATGTGCAGGTAGTTGCGGCGCAGCCGGCGCGCCAGCGCCACACGCTGCGAGACCAGGAATTTCGGCGTGCGCAGGCTCTCGCCGAGGATCAGCAGCCAGTCGGAAGCAAAGTCGGGCTGCGGCGAGAAGATCTGCGCGAAATAATGGCGCTCGAACTGGCGCACGCGGGCGCGGTAGACATCGAAGAAGCGGTAGCGGCGCGCCTCGATCCACAACAAGAGCAGCACCAGCAGCATGGCGAACAGCAGCACGCCGTGATGGGCGCTGGCCGTCGACAGCGACACCGACAGCATCGCCGCGACAACCGTGATCGCCCAATTGCTGGTGCGGTCCAGGCGGTCGCGCCAGCCGGCCATGCGGGCGATCTCGGCGCGATGGAAATGGGACATCACGGTGACCAGTTCGCCTGGCAAAAGGGGCCTGCCGACGGGCGTTGCCGGCGCATCGTTCATGACTTCCTCCCAACCTGATGCAACGTTCCGGGAGCGATGTCGTTCCATGGCGCCGTGGCCCCGCGCCAAATGGGACGGGTGGTCGCTTTCTCCCGGGTTTCCCCGCGCAGTATGTCGCCTTCGGACGTCGCGGGCGCGCGGAACTCGTTCAGGCGCCGGCGGGACAGCGCCCCCCTCTGTCCTGCCGGACATCTCCCCCGCTTGGGGGGAGATTGGCAGCGTCGGCAGCCTCTTGAGTATCTGCCTCCGCTGGGCAACATGGCTGCCATGGCCGAGGCATGCGAATGAACAAGCCGATTTCCGCCGCACCGCGCAAGCCCGCGCTCCGCAAGCCGCCGATGGCGCTGACCGAGGCGCTGGTGGCGCGCACCTTGCGCGCGGTCGAGGATGCCGGGCCGACGCCGGGCATGGTCTATATGACCGACCAGGATTATGCGCGGTTTCGCGACGAGATCCTGGCCAGCGCGCCGGCCGGGCCGCTGAAACTGTTCGCCTATGGCTCGCTCCTGTGGAAACCGGCGGGAGAGGTGCGGGGTGGCGAACGGGCGGTGGCGCGGGGCTGGCACCGGTCGTTCTGCTTCACCGTGCAGCGCTTTCGCGGCACGCTCGATCAGCCCGGCCTGATGATGGCGCTCGACCGTGGCGGCCAGTGCCAGGGGATGGTGTTCGAGATCGCCGAACCGGTGGCCGACAATCTGGAAGCGCTGCTGCGCCGCGAGATGACCATCCTGCCCGCCGTCAACGTGCCGCGCTGGCTGCGGGTCAGCACCGAAGGCGGGACGGGCCAGGCGCTCGGCTTCGTCGTCGATCCCGCCAATCCGCGCTATGCCGGCAAGCTCGACAAGCCCGCGGTCGCGGCGACGCTGGCCAGAGCCGTCGGCCATTGGGGCTCGGGCGCGCAATATCTGTTCGAGACGATCCGCCACCTAGACGCCTGCGGCATCCGCGACCGCAACCTGTGGCAGTTGCAGGAACTGGTGGCGCAGGAGATCGGGCGGAGCCATGCCCGCTGAAAAACCGAGCCGGCGCCGCGCGAATGCGCCTGCG
Organism: Mesorhizobium sp. Cs1299R1N1; assembly: GCF_037179655.1. Lineage (NCBI taxonomy): Bacteria > Pseudomonadati > Pseudomonadota > Alphaproteobacteria > Hyphomicrobiales > Phyllobacteriaceae > Mesorhizobium > Mesorhizobium sp. Cs1299R1N1. Next base: position 364,966 of record NZ_JAPYKR010000003.1, read on the forward strand.
TGAACAGGAAATGGCTGACGACCGCCGAAGGGCGGGGGGGCGGGGTATCGACGGTCGCCTGAGCGGAAGGGGCCATGGATTGAGCAAACTACGTTGCGGCAGGCCCTTACCTATAATAGCTGATTTGGCCACGATGAACAGTCTGTTCGTCCGGTTGGGACGAAGCCGCTGTCAGCGGGTGAAGGCGATCGCGTCCACCGCCGAAGGAACTATGTTGGCTTTGCCGTCCATCTCACCGATATTCCTGTCGCTCCATGTTCCGGCTTGACATACATATCCCGGCGGTTATACGTAACCAATAGCCAACGGGTTATTGATTAGACATGACCGATGCTCACGATGCGCTGTTCAGGACGCTTGCCGACCCGACGCGGCGCGCCATCTTCGAACGATTGTGCCGCCAGGGGGAGCAGACCGTGGGCGCTCTGACAATCCAGTCCGGCGTCTCGCAGCCGGCGGTGTCGAAGCATCTCGGCTTGCTGAAGCAGGCCGGGCTGGTGCGCGACCGGCATGAGGGCCGTCAGACGCATTACAGCGCGCAGCTTGCCGCGCTGGCGCCGCTGATGGACTGGACACGCCATATGGCGGGGTTCTGGGAAAGCCGGTTCGACGACCTCGAGGATTTGCTCAAGAGGATGGACCAGTGAACGATAGTGCCCAGGAGACCCGCACTGTCGTCGTCGAGCGGGAAATCTCCCATCCACCCGAAAAACTCTGGCGCGCGCTGACGCAACCGCATCTGATCGAGGAGTGGCTGATGAAGAACGATTTCGATCCGGTCGTGGGCCATCGCTTCAACATCAGCGCCGACTGGGGCGGCGTACTGGACTGCGAGGTGCTTGCCGTCGAGCCGCACAAGACGCTGTCCTACAGCTGGAACCTGGCGCACAAGGATCCGGCCTTCGATCTCAGGAGCGTGGTGACTTTCACGCTCACCCCGACGCCGACGGGAACCCATCTGCGCATGGAGCAGGCCGGTTTCCGGCCCGACCAGAGGCGGGCCTATGGCGGCGCCAAGGTGGGGTGGCCGCAATTCCTGGAGAAGCTGGAAGAGCTTCTGGCGCGGACGGACTGAGGTCTCCGGCCAGGCCGAAAGCCACACGGCACTATTAACACTATTAAAGGGCGGTTCTCCGCCAGCAAAACCCATGGAGAAAAAGCGATGAAACTCAAACTGACCAGCATCTATGTCGACGATCAGGAAAAGGCGCTTGCCTTCTATACCGACGTGCTGGGCTTCACCAAGAAAGCCGATTTCAGCAACGGGCCGTTCCGCTGGCTGACGGTCGTCTCGGCCGAAGAGCCCGACGGGACCGAATTGCAGCTGGCGCTGAACGACAACCCGGCGGCCAAGGCCTACCAGCAGGCGACCTTCAAACAGGGCCAGCCGGCGCTGATGCTGTTCACCGACGACATCAAGGGCGACCACGAGCGCATCAAGGCGAATGGCGGTGCCTTCGCCATGGCGCCGACCGCGGTGACCGGCTCGACCATCGCCCAGGTGAATGATGGCTGCGGCAATCTCGTCCAGATCACGGAGCTGGCGCGCTGGTAAGGGGCGCCGGTTTCAACGCATGCAAGAGGAGGTAGCATTGGACTGGAGCAAATGGATCAGGCAGACGCATCGCTGGCTGTCGATCATCTTTACGGCAACCGTCGCCGCGAACTTCGCCACCATGGCGTTCGGGCAGCCTCCCGCCTGGGTGGTCTATTCGCCACTCCTGCCGCTCTTTCTTTTGCTGTTCAGCGGCCTTTATATGTTCGTGCTGCCCTATATTTCCAGGGGACGCAGCGTGCAGCGGGCCAACGGATAGGAAGGAAGCCGCATGGCCAAGATCGAGCAGAAATCGAGCGAGCCCGCCAAGGCCGAGCCGAAGCTGCTTTCCGGCGGCAACCCGCAGATCGCCAAGGGCTATGGCGACGCCCCGGTGCAGGCCTACATCGCGGCCATGCCGGGTTGGAAACGCGAGGTCGGCCAGCGCCTCGACGCGCTCATCGAGCGCGCCGTGCCCGGTGTCCACAAGGCGGTCAAATGGAACTCGCCCTTCTACGGCGTCGAAGGCGAGGGCTGGTTCCTCAACATCCATTGCTTCGCCAAATACATCAAGGTGGCTTTCTTTCGCGGCCAGTCGCTGGACCCGGTGCCGCCGGTCGCGTCCAAGAGCAGGGATACGCGCTATGTCCACATCCACGAGGACGAGGCCTTCGACGAGGCGCAGTTCAGCGCCTGGGTGAAGCAGGCCAGCCAATTGCCTGGCGAGCGCATGTGAGCGCGCTATTTCCAGCGTTTGAAGGAGAAACGGCATGACGACCACCGGACTGCAGGACAGCAAATCCCCCTCCGAGCTGATCGACGGCAGGATCAGCGAACTCGGCGATTGGCGCGGCGAGATGCTGGGGCGGCTGCGCGCGCTGATCCATCAAGCCGATCCCGACGTGGTCGAGACCTGGAAATGGCGCGGCGTCCCGGTGTGGGAGGATGCCGGCATGATCTGCACGGGCGAGACCTACAAGGCCGTCGTCAAGCTGACCTTCGCCAAAGGGGCTGCGCTGCCCGATCCCGCACGCCTGTTCAACTCCAGCCTCGAAGGCAATACGCGCCGCGCCATCGATTTCCAGAAGGGCGAAGAGATCGACGAGGAGGCCTTCAAGGCGCTGGTGCGCGCCGCCGTGGCGTTGAACAAATCGAAGGCGCGAAGGTAACCGCGTCTGTCGACAAAGGCCGCCGTCGGTGCTGCCCCTCACTGTCCTGCCGGACATCTCTCCCCGTAAACGGGGCGAGAGGGGCTGGCCGCGACGCCGGCGCCCGGTGATCCACTCTTTCATCGTCCAGCGCATCGGCTTCGGCATGTTCTGTTCGAGCGGCCAAGGCGTCCGCGGTCAGCCGTCCCGCAGCCAGACCAGCATCTCGCCGGGCTCGCGGTTGTCCCAGGCGAAATAGGGGATGGCGGTCAGCCGCGTCTCGACCTTGGCCGGCGGTTCGGAACGATAGAGCCCGTCCTGCCAGCCGTCGCCGGCATCGGCTTGCGCCGTGGCTGAAAGCGTCACCACACCGCCGAGCAGGTCCGGTTCGTCATGCGCCTCTATGCCGACCGTGCGCGGCAGGGTCAGGCGATGCAGGCTGGTGTCATTGTCGGTCGCCTCGACGCAGTAGATCAGCGGCCCGCGCGACAGCGCGACGCGGCCGACATCCTGCCGGACCTCGGGATTGGCGTAGAGCCGCTCGATCGGCATTTCGAGATCGAGCCGGACACGGTCGCCCTTTGTCCAGTTGCGCCGGATCGCGGCGTAGCCGTCGCTGGTCAGTTCCTCGAGGTCGACCGCCTCGCCGTTGATTTCCAGCTTGGCACTGGAACTCCAGCCCGGCACCCGCAAATGCAGCGTGAACGCCACCGGCGCCTGCGGCTCGACCGTGATCTCGACCGCGCCATCCCAGGGATAGCGGCTCGCTTGCGCCAGCGTGACCGGCACGCCCGATATGTCGAAGCGGGCGGCGGAGTCGCCGTAGAGATGCACGGCAAGGGCGTCGTCCGCCAGGCTGTAGAAATAGCTGCCGATGGAGGCGACCATGCGCCCGACATTGGGCGGGCAGCAGGGGCAGCGGTGCCATTTCCATCTGTTGTGCTTGCCCCGGCTTTCCAGCGGGTTCTCGTAGAAGAACAGCGAGCCGTCGAGCGACAGGCCGGAGATGGAACCGTTATAGAGCGCGCGTTCCATCATGTCGGCGTAGCGGGCGTTCGGTCCCATGCCGAGCATGCGGCTTGCCCAGAACACCAGCCCGACCGAGGCGCAGGTTTCGGCATAGGCGGTTTCGTTGGGTAGGTCGTAGTCGCTGGTGAACCCCTCATTGTGCGCCGACGGCCCGAGCCCGCCGGTGATGTAGAGGTTCTTGGTGGTGAGGTCGTCCCACAGGCGGTCGAGCGCCACCCGCAGCGTGTCGTCGCCATATTCGGTGGCGATGTCGGCCATGCCCGAATAGAGATACATGGCCCGCACCGCATGGCCGACGACCTTGTCCTGCTCGCGCACCGGAATGTGCGACTGGCTGTATTCGTAGGTCTTGAAATGATAGGCCTTCGGGTCGGTGCCGCGCGCGCGCGCCTCCTCGTCGAAATAATGCGGCTGTTGGCCGCGCTGGTCGATGAAGTATTTGGCCAGCTCCATGTACTTTTGTTCGCCCGTCACCCGCGCCAGCTTCACCAGCGCCAGCTCGATCTCCTCATGGCCGCAATAGCCTTTCTTCTTGCCGGGCTCGGGCCCGAGTACCGAGGCGATGTGGTCGGCGTAGCGGCACATGATGTCGAGCAGCTTGCGCTTGCCCGTCGCCTGGTAGTAGGCGACCGCACCCTCGATCAGGTGGCCGGCACAATAGAGCTCGTGGCAATCGCGCAGATTGGTCCAGCGCTTGCCGGGCTGGATGCGCTGATACCAGCTGGAGAGATAGCCGTCCTCCTGCTGCAGCCTGCCGTACATGTCGATGACGGCGTCGATCTTGTTCTCCAGTTCGGGGTTCTTGCGCCGGTAGAGCGAATAGGCCGCGGTCTCGATCGTCTTGCCGAGATCGGAATCCCAGAACATCTGCGTGGTCACCGTCGAACCGGTGAAGCCGGGGGAGGCGGCCTCGTCGGGAGACGGCGAGTGGAACGGGATGACAATTCCGGGCGAGGGGCGGTCGGGGTCGATCTGCTCCAGCATGCGCGCCTCCACGCAGCGGTCGTAGAGGATGTCGGCTGTGCGCGTGGCGACCGCCTCGGCGCGGTCGCCCCAGAAGCCGCGCACGTCCACCTGCGGCACCGGAAGCGGGCGGAAGGCGAGCTTCGGCTTGCCCGTTCTAGCCGTTCTTGCGGTTTGCGATCCGGTCATGAACTCACTCCAATTCGGTCTGTTATTTGACGGCCCCGGCCATCAGGCCGCGGATGTAGAAGCGCTGCAAAGCGAGGAACAGGATCAGGCACGGCACCATCATCACGGTGACGCCCGCCTGCACGGCGCCCCAGTCGATGGCGCCGAAACGGCCCGACTGAAGTGCGGTCATCATCACCGGCAGCGTGAATTTGGACTGGTCGGTCATCAGCACCAGGGCGGCGAGGAATTCGTTCCAGGCGCCGAGGAAGGCGAACAGCGCGATGGTGACGACGCCAGGCCAGACCAGCGGCAGCATGACCTTTATGAGCATGGTGGCGTTGCCGGCGCCGTCCATGCGCGCGGCTTCCTCGATCTCGCGCGGCACCGCGTCGAAGGCATTGCGCATCATGAAGATCGAGAACGGCAGCTGCAGCGTCACATAGACGCCGACCAGCCCGGTCAGCGTGTTGTGCAGGCCAAGCTTGGTCAGCACCAGGAAGATCGGCGTCAGGATCGACTGGAACGGGATCATGATCGTCGACAGGATGAGGACGAAGAACAGATCCTTCAGGGGAAACCGAAACCGCGAAAAACCGTAGCCGGCGAGCACGCTGACGATGACCGACAATATGACCGTCATCACCGAGACATAGATGCTGTTCTGCGCCGAGGCCCACAGGCCATCGCCGAAGCTGTTCAACGTGGCGTAGTTTTCCAGCGAGAACCCGGTCGTCGGCCAGGGCGGCAGCGGCGGCAGGCGGGCCTCCTGCGCCGGCTTGAAGGCCGACAGCACCGTCCACACGATCGGCGCCACGAACAGCACCGAGGCGACGATGCCGGTGGAGTGCCTGGCCAAGTGCGCGGCGAGCTTGCCTCTGCCTGACATCGCCTGCGCCATCAGTCGAGCCCCTCGGGCTTGCGCAGCAACCAGAGCTGGACGAGGCTGAGCGCCACAAGGATGACCAGCAGCACCATGGAAAGCGCGGCGCCATAGCCGAGCTTGAACGAGACGAAGGACTGGTTGAAGATCCAGTACACCGCCGTCAGCGTCTGGTTGCGCGGGCCGCCGCGCAGGATGATGTAGAACTGGTCGAAGGCAAGGATCGAACCGGCCACCGACAGGATGAGCGCCAGCGCCAGCGTGCGGCGCATCAGCGGCAGGGTGATCGCCCGGAACCGCGCGAACGGTCCGGCGCCGTCGATAACGGCTGCCTCCTGCAGGTCCTGCGGGATCGATTGCAGGCCGGTCATCAGGATGATCATGGTGAAGCCGGCGACCTTCCACACCACCATGGCGATGATCGACCAGAAGGCCGGCTGGAAGGTGGCGAGCAGGTTGAATTTCTTGTCGATCAGGCCGAGGTCGTAGGCGGCCGGGCTGAACAGGCCGGAATCGACGTTGAGGAGCCATGACCAGAGCAGGCTCGCCGAGGCAAAGCCGACCACCGCCGGCATGAAGAACATGGTGCGGTAGAGATTGGTGAACGGGCGCGGCCGCTCGATGAAGATCGCCAGCGGAAAGGCGACGGCGAAGATCGCGATGGTGACGACCAGCGTGTAGTAGCCGGTGAATCTCAGCGCGTTCCAGAACCTGGTGTCGCGCAGGATCGCCCAGTAATTGCCGAGGCCTATGAAGGAGTGTTCGCCCATCAGCGGCCAGTTGTGCAGCGACATCCAGGCCGTCATGCCGAGCGGGATGACGAAGAACAGCATGACCAGCGCCACCGCCGGCGCGACATAAAGCAGGCCGATCCATTGCCGGCGCCCGGCACCGACGAGTTTTCGGACGCGGGGCGGGGCGGTGGTTGTGGTGATGGCGGTCATGGCTGAGCTCCTCCTTCTCCCCCTGTGGGGTGAGCGGCCGGTTCGCCGAAGGCGAATTCATCGTGCCGGTGGCACGATGAAAGGCCAGCGAACGCCGGGACGCTGCGAAGCAGCGGGGACCCGGCAGGGTGGATCGGCCACCCCCCGGCCCTTCGCAGGCTCAGGGCGTTCGAAGCTCGAAAAGCCAAGCAGTTGGCTTTTCGTCCGCTGCGCGGACCGCTTCTCACCCCACAAGGGGAGAAGGGGGAGCGAGCCTTGCCACGCACCGAATTCGTGATAAAAGTGAGGTTTCTCAACGCGATAGCCTGCTATTTGAATCAAAACAATTTCCGGCCGCCCGCCCAGGGAGACAGGCGGGCGGCCGGACAGGCGTGCGCTTACTTCTGCGGCGCCTGGTCGATGATCGACTGCATAGTCTCCTGGGCGTTGGCGATCGCGCCGTCGACGTCGTCGCCGAAGAAGACCTCGTTGATCATCTGCGTCCACGGGCCGTTGGCGGAGTTGATCAGGTCGTTGAACACCACCGAATAGGGCGTCTTGCCCTTGGCCATCGCCTCGGCGGCGATCTGGTAGCGCGGATCGAGATCCTTGAGCGCGTCCTTGGCGATGTCGCCGCGCACTGGCAGGCTGCCGTATTTGGCGAGGATCGTCTGGCCTTCGAGCGAATAGGCGAAGTCCAGGAACTCTTTCACCACGGCGAGTTTCTTGGTGCCCTTGGTGACGACGAAATTGTCGCCGCCGGCAAAGGACGACCAGTTGCCATCCTTGCCCGGCAGGAAGGTGACGCCGTAGTCGACATTGGGATATTGCGTGTTGAGCGCACCGATGGCGAAGGCGCCGGACGGCGAGATGCCGATATTGCCGGCGGCGAAGGCGGCAAAGAAATTGGCGCCGGTGTCGGTCTGCGCGCCCGCCGGCACCAGGTCCTTCTTGACCATGGAGCGGTAGAGATCAATGGCGCCACGCAGCTGCGGGCTGTCCAGCGTCGCCTTCGAGCCGTCCTCCGACAGGATGTCGCCGCCCGAGGCCCAGATCAGCGGCGTGAAGGTGAAGATGTTGCAGCCGCCGCAATTGCCGGAGAAGTAGAAGCCCTTGATGTTGCCGCCAAGCGCATTGACCTTCTCGGCGTCGGCTTCGATCTCGGCCCAGTTGGCGGGACCTTTCTCGGGGTCGAGGCCGGCCTGCTTGAACAGCTTCTTGTTCCAGATCAGCACCGAGGCGTCGGCCGAGAAGGGCAAGCCGTAAATATGGTCCTTGTAAGTGCCGGTCTTCACATGCGCCGGCGACAGGCTGGAAAAATAGGGCAGGGACTTCGCCCAGTCGGTGATGTCCTCCAGCTGGCCGGCGGCGGCGAAGGAGGGCGTGTAGATCAGGTCGAGCGACAGCGCGTCGGGCGCCGTGCCGCCGGCCGCCGCCGCGCCATATTTCGGGATGATCTCGGCATTGGGGATGATGTCGAGCTTGACCTGGTCCTTGTTCCCCTTGTTGAAGGCGTCGACGATCCTTGGCATGAAGTTCGAGCCGTCGGCGCGTACCCAGATGTTGGCGGTATCGGCGGCGGCAAATTGCAAGCCGCAGCCCAGGGCGGCGGCCGTCAGGCCCAGTTTGGCAATCAAAGTCCTCATGTTCTCCTCCTCCACATTTGGCCGCGATGCGCGGCTTGCCGCCGATTGCGGCGCTTCGTTCTTCAGCCGTCTTTCTCAGCCATCCGGCAGGCGGCCGCAGGACTGCCGCACCACCAGCCGGCACGGCAGTTTTCTGATACCTGGCGTGGCGGGTTTGCCGCCGACCAGGGAAAGCAGGGTTAGCCCGGCCTCGCGGCCCAGTGCTGCCAGGTTCATGTCGACCGAGGTCAGCGGCGGGCGGGTCGCCTCGGCCACGATCTCCCAATTGTCGAAGCCGATGACGCCGACATCGCCGGGAACGCTCAAGCCTCGTTCGCGCAATGCATCGATGACGCCGCGCGCGATCTGATCGTTGCCACAGAAGACGGCGTCCGGTTTTTCGCCGTTGGTGTCGAACAGTTTTGCCACGGCGTCATGTCCCCAGGCTTCCGACCAGGAGCCGAGCAGCGGCTCGATCACCGGGAGGCCGTTTTCCGTCAGCACGGCGCGGTAAGCCTGCGCCCGTTCGTGCACCACGGCAAAGCTCGCCGGTCCGCTGACATGGGCGATGCGCTTGCGGCCGAGCCGGCAGAAATGCTCGATCGCCAGCCGCGCCCCGTCGCCGTCGTCGGAGACGAAGGCGACGGCGTCGGGATCGGGCTGGGTGAAGGCGTAGATCACCGGGACGCGCAGATTGGCGAGATCGACCGGCAAATGGCGGTCGATGCGTTTGCCGGTGGCGATGATGCCGTCGACGCGCTTGTCGAGCATGGCCTCGACATGGAGCTGGCCGAGGCGCGGATCCTCCTCGACATTGCACAGGAACACCGAAACGCCGGCATCGACCAGCGCGTCCGATATACCCGACATCAGCGGCAGCGAGAAACGGCCATAGGTATCATTGGTGAGCAGGCCGACGGTGAAGGAGCGGCGTCTGAGCAGGCTCTGCGCCAGGCTGTTGGGACGAAAACCCAGGCTGCGCGCCGTCTCACGGATGCGCTCGCGGGTCTCGGCCGTCATGCGCCCCTGGTCGTTGAGCGCCTTGGAGGCGGTAGCGACGCTGACGCCGGCCTGCGCGGCCACGTCACGCAAGGTGACGGGCTTGGGAAAGACCGGAACTGGCGGGGCGTCCGATGCCATCGCGGCAAGAATCCTTAGTTGGGAAAAGGTTTTCCCTTACCGGCCGGAATAAGGCCCGGCCAATGGCCGAGCCCGATCCTTAACTGGAAAAACCTTTTCTCAACTCAAGGCTAGGCCAGATCGAAGGACTGATCAAGGGGAAAAGTTGTGGTCGCTCGCGAGATCGGATTTCGCGATGGGTGCCGTCAATCGAAGCGGGGACCACTGTTGGCCGCGTGCGCCAGCTGAAAGGATCCGACATCTCCCGGACCGATCGGCAGGTGGCGCCGATTTGGTATGCAAGGAGTTCGCGAAAGGGTGCTATGGAGGGGCCGGGCATCCCTTTGCCGGGGAGCCCATCTCGCGACATTCGAGGTCAGTTTCGTGCGTAAACCGTCGCTCTTGCCCGTCTTTGGAAAACTTGGCGCCAAGGCACCGGTTGCCGTCATTCCTGTGCCGGTCCGGCCGGCAGGTCTTGCGGCGCGATTGCGGCAGGCCCTGGCCTCGCATGGCGCCACGGCGTTGCAATTGTCGGTCGTCGTCTGGACGGTCGCTATTCTCGGCGCCGCATTTCTCTTCGCGCGAGGCTAGCCGCATGGCCGACCGTTATACACTGCGCATGGACTTGCCCCAAAGCTGGGCCATCATCGATGTCTTTACCGGCCAGCCCGCGGTGGTCAGGCAAAGGGTGATGGTCGGCATGAGCCCGCAGGATGCCAACGCGCTGGTCGATCAGATGAATATCCGCGACGTCAAGCGCCGGGAGAGGGCCGAACGTAAGTCCTGACCTGTCCAACGTTTGCCGAGGGCGGCACTTGGCGCGGGCAAGATCCCGCCGCACCGCAAATCAGAGGATTCCCGTGAGAGCCAGCCTGAAGCAGAAGATACTGGAGGTCTGTGACCGCAGGATTTCCGAAAAAGGGCCCAGCGTCGGCGTGTCGTTCTATGCGTTCTTCGCCAACAGGAACGACGACCCCGAGTTGCTGATGGAAGTCGCCGATTGGTGGATCAGAACCCACCGCCTCGACCATTTTGAAAAGGCTGCGAAGATACGCACGATGGTCGCGCACCTCTGCTGATCAGCCGAAATCGGCGGCCGTCAGCGCATACAGGCTCTTGTGGGTGCGGCCGTAGGCCTTGGCGGCGACATCGTGGATAGTGGAACTCGACCTGTCGAAGGCGGCAAGATAGCCGGCCTCGTCGGCGGCGGTGTCCGGCTGTATCCTGGTCATGGCGTCGGCGGCCACGGAGAAGGAAATCTGGAGCATGCCATCATGGCCGACGAAGCGAATGCGTTGGCCGGCCACGTCATAGCTGCGGCTGCGATTGGGAAAAGTCAGGCTCATGTCTTGACCCCCGTCGTGGCAGCCTTCTTGGCCACCCGTTTCGTCTTAGGCGTCGGGTTCAGCGCTTCCGCCACGCGGTCGGCCTCTTCCTTGGCCAGCCGCAACTCCCTCAGCCTTGCCGTCTTGATCTCCCTGGCTTTCGCCTCGGACATGTATTCGGCGGTTGCCTTGTTGCGCTCCGCGTTCTTCTTCTGCTTGTCGACAAAGCGGGCTTCAGCTTTTTCCATGATCGTCTGATTGCCGTCGGCCATCGAAGTCTCCTTTGCGCATGAAATCGTGAAAACGAACTTGTCAGATAAATAGGCGCTCGACCGGCAAAATTCAACTTTTTGAAATATTTGGCTGATTTCGGATATCAGGAAACCGGGTGCGAAAATAATACTTCCAATATCTAATTCCGTCCCACGATAAATTTTGGCACTCCTATCTATCGAGTGCCAAACCGCCTATAAAGAGGGCGCGGCCGCCTATGCCGGCCCCAGAAAGAAGTTCTCATGAAGTTCCGTCCACTCCACGACCGCGTCGTCATCCGGCGCGCCGAAGGCGATACAAAATCCAAGGGCGGCATCATCATTCCCGACAATGCCAAGGAAAAGCCGCAGGAAGGCGAAGTCATTGCCGTCGGTCCGGGGGTGCGCGACGAAAAGGGCGCGCTCGTTCCGCTCGACGTCAAGGCCGGCGACTTGATCCTGTTCGGCAAATGGTCGGGGACCGAGGTCAAGATCGACGGCGAAGACCTGCTGATCATGAAGGAAGCCGACATCATGGGCGTCATCGAAAAGGCTGTCGAAGCCAAGAAGGCCGCCTGACTGGAGCGCCGCGCGTTCGGCGCGGCGACTGGCCCCTCAAACTCGAACGGAAAAAATCATGTCCGCCAAGGAAATCAAATTCTCCACCGATGCGCGTGACCGCATGCTGCGCGGCGTCGAAATCCTCACCGATGCGGTGAAGGTGACGCTGGGCCCCAAGGGCCGCAACGTCATCATCGACAAGGCTTATGGCGCCCCGCGCATCACCAAGGATGGCGTCACCGTCGCCAAGGAAATCGAGCTTGCCGACAAATTCGAGAACATGGGCGCGCAGATGGTGCGCGAAGTGGCCTCGAAGACCAACGACCTCGCCGGTGACGGCACCACGACAGCCACGCTGCTGGCCGCTTCGATCCTGCGCGAAGGCGCCAAACTGGTCGCCGCCGGCATGAACCCGATGGATTTGAAACGCGGCATCGACCAGGCCGTCGCCGCCGTCGTCGGGGAAATCAAGGCGAAGGCCAAGAAGGTCAAGTCGTCGGCCGAGATCGCGCAGGTCGGCACCATTGCCGCCAACGGCGACGCCAGCGTCGGCGAAATGATCGCCAAGGCGATGAACAAGGTCGGCAATGACGGCGTCATCACCGTCGAGGAAGCCAAGACCGCCGAAACCGAACTCGACGTCGTCGAAGGCATGCAGTTCGACCGCGGCTATCTCAGCCCCTACTTCGTCACCAATGCCGACAAGATGCGCGCCGAGCTTGAGGACCCCTACATCCTCATTCACGAGAAAAAACTCGGCAATCTGCAGGCGATGCTGCCCATCCTCGAAGCGGTGGTGCAGGGCGGCAGGCCGCTGCTGATCATTTCCGAGGACGTCGAAGGCGAGGCCCTCGCCACCCTGGTCGTGAACAAGCTGCGCGGCGGCCTCAAGGTCGCGGCCGTCAAGGCGCCGGGCTTCGGCGACCGTCGCAAGGCGATGCTGGAAGACATCGCGGTGCTCACATCGGGCCAGATGATTTCCGAGGATCTCGGCATCAAGCTCGAAAACGTCACCATCGAGATGCTCGGCCGCGCCAAGCGCGTGCTGGTCGAGAAGGACACCACCACGATCATCGACGGCGCCGGCACCAAGGCGACCATCCAGGCACGAGTCGCCCAGATCAAGGGCCAGATCGAGGAGACGACCTCGGACTACGACAAGGAAAAGCTGCAGGAGCGGTTGGCCAAGCTGTCAGGCGGCGTTGCCGTCATCCGCGTCGGCGGCGCCACCGAATCGGAAGTGAAGGAAAAGAAAGACCGTATCGACGACGCGCTGAACGCCACGCGCGCAGCCGTGGAAGAAGGCATCGTGCCAGGCGGCGGCGTAGCCCTGCTTCGTGCCCGTTCGGCGCTATCAGGCCTGAATGGCGCCAACGCCGATGTCACCGCCGGCATCTCCATCGTGCTTCGCGCGCTTGAGGCGCCGATTCGCCAGATCGCCGAGAATTCCGGCGTCGAGGGCTCGATCGTTGTCGGCAAGCTCGCCGACAGCAAGGACCACGATCAGGGCTTCGACGCCCAGAAAGAGGTCTATGTCGACATGATCAAGGCCGGGATCGTCGACCCGGCGAAGGTGGTGCGCGCAGCATTGCAGGACGCCGGCTCGATCGCGGCCTTGCTGATCACCGCCGAGGCTATGATCACCGACGTCCCGCCGAAGGATGCGGCACCGGCGGGCGGCGGCGGCTACTAAGATCCAGCCCGGACTGCGAAAGGTGGTTCATGGAGGCCACCTTTTCAGGCCCGACCTGTGAGATTCGATATTACCGCCGGGGATTTCTCCCGGCGCACGGGCCTCTAGCCAGGAGATCGATCCATGATCGTGTTCACGCAGAAGCCAGAGACGGCCGTCACGACCGAAACGACCGAGGAAAGCCGCTTCGACCGCATCCGCAGGATTGCCGCCGACAAGCACAAGAAGTCCGATCCGGATACGGCGGCGCCACCAAAGGCCGAACCCAAACGCCCGATGTAAGGCCGCGCCGCTACTGGCCGTTCAACCTCAGACCACATCGCGTGTCAACGGCGCGAGCTCGATGCCGTTGGCCGAGCGTGGTCCAGCCAGACAACTTCCCGTCGGCAGTGTCGGAGTGTCCGGTATTGTCATTATATTAGCTTAAGCGCATATTTGTCCGGCAGCGAGCCCTTGGCCGCCAACGCGTCCCGGGGGCGCTTGCGATTGTTCCGAAAAATAAATCACTCCGTGCCGCTCGAATTATGGAGCAGCACGAGACAATGACATTTGGAGGAAATACCCATGAAAGTGATTATCTTGGCAAACTATGCGCCTCATGCCGCCAAAGGATTGATGCAAGGCTCGGACAGGCAGGCTGCGGTCAAGGCGCTTTTTGAAAGCGTTGGCGGCAAGGTGAGCAGCGTGATGTTCACGCGCGGCATCTATGACGTCGTTGTCAATGGCGAGGTGCCGGACCAGTCAGCGGGGATTGGCATGTCCCTTGCGGTGCGAGCGAGCGGCTCGTTGACCGAGATGGTTGTACTGGAAGAACTCGATATGAAGGCAGTGCTCGCGGCCGCCAAAAAGGCTGCGGACGCGTACAAACCCGCCGGCTGACGAACTTGCCTTCTTGATCAAGGCAGCACGGTTCGATGGACGTGCCGTGCTGCCGAGTGTCCGACAGGGCATCTTCTTCCGACTTTCGCGGCGACTGGAATTCAAGCTAGTATCGTCGGGTGGTCGTTTGGTGCAGAGAGCTTGCGGAAACGGAACCGCGCTTCTCAGTTCGGAGACAAGTCATGTTTGCGGCCCAGGCCATCGATACCTCAGACAAGGTCGCTTTCTATCGTGACCTCGCCAAGCAATTGAAGGCGCTGCTCGAGGGGGAGCACGACTCGATCGCCAACGCCGCCAACACCTCGGCGCTGATCTTCCAGATGGTGCCCGACCTCAACTGGGCCGGCTTCTACTTCCTGGCATCGGACGAGGAAATGGTGCTGGGCCCCTTCCAGGGCAAGCCGGCCTGCGTGCGCATCGCGGTGGGCAAGGGCGTATGCGGAACGGCGGTCGAACTCGGCACCTCGATGCTGATCAAGGACGTGCATGATTTCCCCGGCCACATCGCCTGCGACGCCGCCTCGCGCTCCGAGATGGTGGTGCTCCTGGAAGACGACGAGGGCGTCTTCGGCGTGCTCGACCTCGACAGCCCGACGCCCGGCCGTTTCGACAGTGCCGACCAGGCCGGCATCGAGGCACTGGCGGCGATCTATGTCGCGGCGAGTTCGTTCCAGGACTGATTCTCGGGCAGCATAGTCAAGGCGCTGCCTTCAGCGCGCGCTTGAAGGCCATGGTCGCCATGTCGATCAGTTGCGCGTGGATTTGCGCGCGTGATCGGCCCGTGCCGTCGTCGCATACGGGATCGCCGATTTCTAGGGATATGATGAGCGCCGGCGCGCCGGGCTTGCACTCGCCGAACATGCTGTAATGGCTGGCATCCCCGATCGTCGCATAGCTGGCATGGGGGATCGCCTTGGCGATGCCCGACGCATCGGTGGTCGCGGGGATTTTCCCCGGCGAGCCAAGATTGACGATATCGACCGGGATTTTGATGCCGGAAAAGCTCCCGGCATCAAAGATATCCGATGGTGCGGGGTCGATCGCCATGACGAAGCGGACGCGCCGGTCGCTGTTGTCGCGGCCGGCAAGCCGCATGTCCATGGCGTGGAGGTCGACGCCGCTTTGCCTCACCCAGCCGCACAGCGAGGCGTTGAGCAGGTCGGTGTCGCAATAGGCCTCCAGCAGCTTCGGGTCGACGCGCGCGCCGGCAATGGCGAGCGTCGTGCCGCCGCCCATGGAGAGGCCAAGGGCGCCCACTTTGCCTTGCTCGATGTGGTGCCGGAAGGAGGCCTCGTTTTCCATCGCGTCCAGGGTTGCCGCCAGATCGGTGGGCCGCAACCACAGCTTCATCGTCTCGGCGGCGGACCTGTCTTTCCCGCCATTTCCCGGATGGGTGGGCGCGGCGACGATGAAGCCTTGACCCGCCAGGGGCGACGCTATCCAGCTCAGGGCTTGCGGGATGCCGGCCAGACCGGCGCCATGCGAGAGCAGGATGAGCGGGAATTTGCCGGGGGATATCGGCGCATCGCGCTCGGCGGACGTTCCGGTGAAGAGCTGGCTGTCGCCGAGCATGACAGCCACACCGCCCGGTTCTGCCGGGTACCAGACGGTGACGTCGAGATCGCCGCCGCGCTCCACCGATCGGGCGGCAACTTGGCGAACTCCGACGGCTTCGCCGGCATTGGCCTGATATTGCAGCGCAAGCGTGGAAACGATGATGGTGCAAAGCGCGGTTCGAAATGTCATTAAGTCCTCCGTTCACCGAAAGCGCGCCATCGCTGGAGACCCCGAAGGCTCCGGGCAACAGCTTTGGTCGCCACGTCGATGACGCGATATCGCCGGATCCGGGCAGCACCCGCGACCTCGATCGTGATCAAGGACGTCCACAATCGCGATTTGGTACGGCCGCCGTGGAACGGCGTACTCAACCGCTCACGCGGCTCGCAAGGGATGGCGCCTGCGCGTTCTTCTCGCGCCAGGCAAGTGGGGTCGTGCCGGTCACGCGGCGGAACTCGCGGTTGAAGTTCGATTTGGTTTGGAAGCCGGCGGCGAACATGATTTCGGTGACGGACTGGCCGGTTTCGCCGAGCAGCCGGCAGGCCTCGGCAATGCGGTGTTCGTTGACATATTGCGAGACGTTCCTGGCCATAGCCCGGTTGATGGCCGCCGAGATCTGGCGCGCCGGAATTCCGGCGCGCCGGGCAAGCCGGTTGAGGTTGAGATTGGCGTCGCGGTAGAGTTTCTTCTCCTGCATCAGCTCGTTCACCCTAAGGATCGTGTCGGCGTCTTCGCTCGCATCGGGTGGCGATGAAACGTCCATCGGATCGGCTACGGCGCCGGGAACATGGCTTTGGCTGGCCGCCGCCGCCGCTACCCCGACAATGACGAGAATGAAAAGATTGGCGATGCCGATGATCGTGGCGGCACGGTCGTCATGGCCTGATGCCAGCTCGAAGGACACCAGCATGTCGACCAGGGCCGACAGGCATAGTGCCGATGCCGCCGCGATGATGGCCCTGTAGGCAGGCACCGCGCCGTCGAAAGGCGCGAGCCGAAGCCCGTCCGCGCCGGACCGTAACAGCCACAGGATGGCTGTGGCATAGATGAAGTCGATTGCGATGAGCGCCACGTCCACCGCATAGCGCCAGACGATGATCAGCAGCATGACGATTGCCGCCGGCGCCGCATGGATCATCAGCAAGGCCGGCCACCGGCGGTCGCTGGTGCGGACCAGCTTCGAGACGCCGGCATAGAGCAGCGAGGGCATGATGGCGGCGGAGACGGGAGCGACGTAGCCAACCTCGCGGATGCCATAACCCCAGCGCAGGCCGGTTAATACGGATTGCAGCGCGGCAAGCAGGATCAGGCCAAGAAGCGGCAGGTTGGGCGCAGCCTCATCCTCGCGCCTGGCGACGACCCAAAGCAGGATGAACAGCAACAGCGCGACGACGAAGGGCAAGGGAACGAACGGCATGGGTGGGGCTCTGTGCTGACAGGCGGACCCTAGCCGAAGTGGTCTCGATTCCCAATTGGCGCGGTTCGGTGTTCGATAGAATCTCCGGCCAGCTTTAACTGCTTGTTTTTACGCAGTTCCCAGGGGGAAGCGCTACGCGCTTCTCCCGGGAAAACCGCTACGCCCGTTTCCTGGAATTGCTCCAGCGATCGGGCTCAGCCCGTCTCAGGCCAATTTCACCAGCATCAGGCTGAAGCAGCCGATGAACAGGAAGGCGCAGAAGGCGAGCGCCAGCGGGCGCAGGCCGCGCGAGCGCAACTGCGAAATGTCGGCCTGCAGGCCCATGGCGGCCAGTCCCATGGTCAGCATGATGGTGGTGGCGAGCGCCATCGCCTGCTTCACTTCGGCCGGTATCGCGACAAGGCTGTTCAGCGCCACGACGGCGACAAAGGCGGCGACGAACCACGGCATGGGCGGTCGCGCCGTCGACTGGTCGCTGCTCCCGCGGCGCGCCATCAGGCCGAGCGCGACGACCATCGGCGCCAGCATGGCGACGCGGGTGAGCTTGGCCACGGTGGCGATCTCGCCGGACTGGGTGCCGTTCTGGAAGCCGGCGCCGATGACCTGCGCCACCTCATGGATCGAGGCGCCCGCCCACAGGCCGAAAGCGTGCTGGTCGAGGCCGAGCAGCGGCGCCAGCAGCGGGAAGCCGAGCATGGCGAAGGTGCCGAACAAGGTAATCGAGGCGACGGCGTAGGTAACGTCCTCGTCGCGCGCATCGGTGACGATGTTGGTGGCGACGATCGCCGAGGCGCCGCAGATCGAGGTGCCGGCGGCGATCAGCTGCGCCAGCCTGGCGTCGACGCCGATCAGCCGGCCGAGCGTGATGGTGAAGAGGAAGGTGGCGCCAAGGGTCAGCGCCACGATGCCGACGCCGCCGGCGCCGATCGAGACGACCTGGCCGAGCGTCAGCTGGAAACCGAGCAGCACGATGGCGAAGCGCAAAAGGCGCTTTTGCGAGAAGGCAATGCCGGCCTTGGCGTGCACCGGTGTGCCGAGCACGTTGGAATAGATCATGCCGGCGACGACGGCCAGGATCATCGGGCTGAACAGGGCGAAGCCGGAGACATTGCGGGCCGAGAAGGCGACGGCGGTGATCATCGCCACCAGCACGATGCCGGGGATGATGCCGTTCCAAAGGGAATCGAGGCGCTTGCGGCCCTGCGCCAGATCCTCGGAGATCGTGCTTTTCGGAATATCGTTCGCGATGCGGGTCAGGGAAGGCAATGCAATTCTCCAGGCGAGTGCAGCGGAGAAATGCCATTTCAGGATCAATCATTCCAACGAATTATTTTCGTTAGAATGATCGAGTTTTCCGAACGATTGTCAGTCTGGGAAAGTCGGGCACCGAACTGAGAGGGTGCAATACGTCGGGCTACAACAACTCCTGCCACCGCCGTGCTCCATGGACAACACGCACGATCTCCGCCCCGTCGTCTGTCTGGCGATAAAGGATCAAGTAATTTCCGGCCGGGAACGTGCGCAAGCCTGCTCGCACTTCCGGTCGGGCAACGCCCATGCCCGGCATGTCGGCGATGCGTTGGCAATGGGCGTGGATTTCATCATACCAACGCAAAGCCGCCGAGGGACTGTCCTCGGCTATATAAAGTGCGATGGCTTCGATATCCGCTTCGGCCTCCGGCCGTAGGCGCAGCGTCATCGTGACGTGCGCTCGGCGATCCTCGCCTCGAGCTTGCTTTTGATCCGGGCGAAGGCATCCCGTCCGTCTACGGCGTTCCCGCTTGCCATGCCTTCGTCCCAAAGCCGGCCCAACTCATCGATGGCATGGTCGCGTTGCGTCCGACGAAACTTCCACTCGCGCAAGGCCTCGCGCATAACTTCGCTCGCCGACGCGTATTCGCCCGCCGCGACGACCTCGCGCATCATGGTTGCCATTTCAGGCGTTAGGGCAACGCTCACTTTCTCGACATTGGCCATCCGCATGTTCTCCTTACGTACGCAAAGTAGGCAAGTTTACTACCTGACGCAAGGGCGATAGCCCGCCTTGGACGCCCCGCTCAAGGCCTTCGCGGATTTCATTCGCGCAGCGGCGACTGCGTCAGAGCTGCGCTTCGATCGCCGCCTTGTCGATCACCGACCAGACGTGCCTGATCCTGCCGTCGAGAAACTCGTAAAACACGTTCTCGCTGAAGGAGACTTTCCTGCCGTTGATGGGCAGGCCGAGGAAAGTTCCCTTGGGCGTGCAGTTGAACTGGAGGCGGCTCGCAATGAATGGCGGGTCGGAGATCAACAGCTGGACGTCGAAATAGAGGTCCGGGATTTCGCGGAAATCCCGCTCCAGCATGTCGCGGTAGCCTGACAGTCCAACCCGGTCGCCATTGTAATGCACTTCGTCATGGACGAAGCGATGCAGCCTTTGCCAATCCTGGTTGTTGAGACAGTCGATATAGCCTCGATAGAGATCGGTTTCGCTCACGGCGATGGCTCCATTGCTTGAACGCCCGATCGGGAAGATAGAACGGCCACGGATACAATCCAGCGCTTTACCCGAAGGCGTCGACCAACGGCGGGAAGGCCGGCGTCGCCGGCGGCGGTTGGCCCAACGACCGGGCCAGACGGTGCCTTGACGCATCACGGTTGCTGCTCCAGCTTGCCGCCATGTTCGTTCTCGCGCCCGCCGACACCAAGCGACGCCGCCTTCGCACCGTGCGGAGCGGCACGCTGATTGCGCGACGAGGAAGACCGGCTTTATAGATCCGCTTCCTTTCCCACAGCCCGCCCGCGAAAAACGCCGGCGGGCTGTTTCATGCCTGGAGCCTTGTGATGATTGCCAATTCTTCCATCCGGTTTCGTCCAGCCGAGCCTGCCGACGCCGCAGCGATCCGCGACATCGTGCGCGCCGCCTATGCCAGATGGGTGCCGGTGATCGGCCGCGAGCCGCTGCCGATGCGTGCCGATTATGACAAGGCCGTCGCCGAGCATCCGTTCGATCTCGCCGTCGCGGAGGACCGCATTGTCGGCATGATCGAAACCATGCTGGCCGACGATCACCTGTGGATCGAGAATGTCTGCGTCGCGCCGCAGATGCAGGGCAGGGGCATCGGCCGGCTGCTGCTGGAGCGTGCGGAAACCAAGGCGCGCGAGGCAGGACGCCGGGAGCTCCGCCTGTTGACCAACGGCGCCTTCGAAGCCAATGTGTCGCTCTATCGCACGCTTGGCTATACGATCGATCGGGAGGAGCCGTTCATGAACGGAACGACGGTCTATATGAGCAAGCGGCCAGTTGGATGCCCGCCAATCGGAGCGTGAGGATGGCTGCCAGGATCAAGCTTAAGCAACTCACTGGCCTCTATGCGATTTCGCGGCTTCAAGCCGGTGACGGCATTCCTGCATGGGCGGACGGGCCGGGCTTCGTCAGCATCACCAGAACCGATGACGAGCTCTCGATCACCTGCCTCCAGGATCGCGTGCCGGATGCCGTAAAGCATGATCGCGACTGGGTCGCCTTCAAATTGCAGGGCCCCTTTGCGTTCGACGAAACCGGCATTGTGCTGTCGGTCATAAAGCCGTTGTCGGAAAACGGTTTGGGCATCTTCCTGGTATCGACATTCGATGGCGACCACCTGCTGGTGAAAGCGGCGGACGAGCCCGCGGCGAGAGGCTTCCTGCGCGAAGCCGGGCATACGCTGCTATAGTCTGCTCATCGCCGGCCGCCGATCAACGATTGGCGCGCTGGCTCAACCACTGGCGCGCTGGCTCAACCACTTCGGGGGTTGCGTTTGACAGCGCCGTTTGCGCATCGTTATTTCTCGCCCGATATGACGGCCCGCGCGGCCATGCGGCACACCCCAGGAGAAACCCATGTCACACAATCTGCAGTTCTATATCGATGGCGCATGGGTCGATCCTGTCGTGCCCAACACGCTCGACGTCGTCGATCCGTCGAATGAAGATGTCTTCGCGCAGATCTCGCTCGGCTCCAAGGCCGATGTCGACAAGGCGGTGGCCGCTGCCAAGCGCGCCTTCGACACATATGTCTTCACCTCGGTCGAGGAACGCCTCGACATCCTCAACCGCGTCATCGAGGTTTACAAGAAGCGCAGCAAGGACCTGGCGCTGGCCGTGTCGCGCGAGATGGGCGCGCCGCGCCAGATGGCGCTCGACAGCCAGGTCGGCATTGGCCTGGCGCATCTGACCAAGATGGCCGAGACACTGAAGAGCTTCCAGTTCCGCCACGTCAAGGGCAACCACCTCGTGGTCAAGGAGCCGATCGGCGTCGTCGGCCTGATCACGCCGTGGAACTGGCCGCTGAACCAGATCACCTGCAAGGTCGGTCCGGCACTCGCGGCCGGCTGCACCATGGTGCTGAAGCCGTCAGAAATCGCGCCGCTCGATGCCATCATCTTCGCCGAGATCATCGACGAGGCCGGCGTGCCGAAGGGCGTGTTCAACCTCGTCAACGGCGACGGCCCCGGCGTCGGCCAGGCGCTGTCCAGCCACCCCGACATCGACATGATGTCGTTCACCGGTTCGACGCGGGCCGGCATATTGGTGGCCAAGGCCGCGGCCGACACGGTCAAGCGTGTGCATCAGGAGCTTGGCGGCAAATCGGCCAATATCCTGTTCCCGGATGTCGATCTCGCCACCGCCGTGAGCAAGGGGGTCGCCGGCTGCTTCAGCAACAGCGGCCAGTCCTGCAACGCGCCGACGCGCATGTTCGTGCCGCGCGACCGCCACGACGAGGCCGCAGGATATGCCAAGGTGGCGGCTGAAAAGTTCACCGTCGGCCCGGCCGATGGCGCCAACACCACGCTCGGCCCCGTCGTCAGCCAGGTCCAGTTCGACAAGATCCAGGACCTGATCCAGAGCGGCATCGACGAGGGTGCGACGCTGGTCGCCGGCGGCCCCGGACGCCCTGCCGAACTCAACCGCGGCTACTATGTCAGTCCGACCGTTTTCGCCGACGTCACCCACGACATGCGCATCGCGCGCGAAGAGGTTTTTGGACCGGTGCTGGCGATCCTGCCCTACGACACGGTCGAACAGGCGGTCGAGCAGGCCAACGACACCGTCTATGGCCTTGCTTCCTACATCCAGGCCAAGGACCTGCAGAAGGCGCGCGACGTGGCCGCGCGCATGCGCTCGGGCAATGTCTACATCAACTATCCCCAATGGGACGCCGGCCTGCCCTTCGGCGGCTACAAGCAGTCCGGCAACGGCCGCGAATACGCCGAATACGGGCTGGAGGATTTCCTCGAGATCAAGGGCATCGCGGGGTATGAGGCGGCGGAGTAAGGCACGCGCGCCAGATTTTCCTCTCCCCCGCAAAGCTGGGGAGAGGTGGCTGCGAAGCGGTCGGAGAGGGGGCTGCGGCGTTGGCGGGCTCGCGCTGAATTCTTTCGAGGCGGCGCTGCCCCCGCTCCGTCTCGGCTTCGCCGAGCCACCTTTCTCCCCATTTCATTGGGGGCGAGGAACCCAAGTTCTGATGGGCTTGTCCTTGCCAATTGGCAGATACATGCTATATATCTGCCATTAGCGAGGTCCAGACATGCAGCTTCAGTCCATCGTCACTACACCGGCCACGGTCGGCAGCGCCATTTCGGATGAGGAGGCGGGTGCCTTGGCGCGGACCACGGTCAATCTGTTCAAGGCCTGGAATCTCAGCGACTTCGAGGCCTGCGTGCTGCTTGGCGGCATCTCGGCGCGCACCTGGGCGCGGTGGAAGGAGGGCGGCGTCGGCCGGATCGACCGCGACCTGCGCACCCGCATGGCCCATCTGATGGGCATCCACAAGGGGCTGCGCTATCTCTTCACCGAGCCGGCGCGCGGCTATGCCTGGATCCGCAAGCCCAATGCCGCCTTCGGCGGGCAATCGGCGCTCGACCTGATGCTGCGCGGCGACATTTCCGATCTCGCGGCAATGCGTGAATGGCTCGACGCGGAGCGTGGTGCATGGTGAGTGGACTTGCGGTCCGGCGCCGCATCCACTGGCCCCAGACCTATCGCATCATCCGCTCCATCCATCCGCCGATCGACCTGTTCGAGGACATCGCAGACCCGCGCGACTGGGAGGCGCTGGCCGCCGTCGAGGAGAAGACCAATCCGCGCATCCGGCTCGAGCTCGGCGATCTCGGCAAGGTGCCGGCCGCAAGGCGTGTTTCGGGTCCAGGCGCCAGTTTCGTCATGGCGCCTTTCGTGCATTGCTCGACGTTACGGCCCGGCCGCTTCTCGGACGGCAGCTACGGTATCTATTATGCCGGCGACAGCGAGGACGTGGTGCTGGCCGAAACCATCCACCATCACCAGGAATTCATGCGCGCCACCAATGAGGCGCCCGGCTGGACGGCCGATTTCCGCGTGCTGATCGGCAGCGTCGACCGCGACCTCGACGACGTCAACGCCGTGCCCGGCGTGCTCGACCCGGACGACTACGCCGCGTCGCAGGCGGAAGGGCGGGCGCTGCGGGCCGCCGGCAGCGACGGGCTGGTGTGGAACAGCGTGCGCATGGCGGAAGGAGAGTGCATCGGCATCTTCTGGCCCGACGTCATCGATGTCCCGGTCCAGGGCCGCCACTACAGTTATCACTGGGACGGCGCCCGCGTCGATTTCGTGCGACAGCACGATACGGGCAAGGTGCTGGAGGTGGTGTGAGCAGGCCGGTGCGGCTTGACCTCACACCAGCGCCGCCGCCAGCAGTTTCGCCTGCGGCGTCAGCGCTTCGAAGCTGCGGGCGCACAGGTTGAGCTGGCGCGTGGCCCAGTCGTCGGTGAGCCGCAGGCTGCGCAGCGTGCGGGCGGAGCGGCGCGCGGCACTTTCGGGCACGATGGCGATGCCGGCGCCTTGGGAGACCAGCCGGCAGACATCGTCGAGGCCTGGCACGCGGATGCGAAAATGGAGATGGCCGCCGAGCCGGGCGGCCTGGCGGGCTATGTGCTCCTGCAAGGGATGGCCGGCGCTCAAGCCGACGAAGGGCTCGCCGAGAATGTCGGCAAGGGCGGCATGATGGCCTTCTAGGCCGGGCTGGGTCCGCGCGATGATCACCACCAGCCGGTCGACGAAGAACGGCTTCTGCTCGAGATGGGAAAGGCCGGCCCAGCTGGCGGCGATGCCGAGATCGGCCGCACCGTTCGCCACCGCCTCGGCGATCTCATTGCTGGGGCGTTCATCGAGGTCGATGTCGATCCCGGGATGCGCCGCCAGGAAAGCCGGCAGTATGTCGCGCAGCAGCTCACTGGTTGCCGCCGTGTTGGCCATCAGCCGCACGCGGGCGCGCAGGCCCGTGGCATAGGCGCCGAGGTCGCCGGCCATGGCTTCGATCTGGTTCTGCACCGCCCGCGCATGGTGGAGCAGCGCCTGTCCGGCCGCCGTCGGCACCACGCCGCGCCGCCGCCGCTCCAGAAGCGGCGCGCCGAGGCTTTCCTCCATGCCCTTGATGCGCGCGCTGGCCGAGGCGAGGGCGAGGCCGGCGAGTTCGGCGCCACGCGTGATGCTGCCGCGTTCGGCCACCAGCAGGAACAGCCGGAGATCGGTGAGGTCGAAGCGCATTTTTCGCTCCTGCAAATCGTATCGTGCCCCAATCAGCCTTCGTTCAGGCCGAAGGCTGGCAGCGCAACTTCCACATTGTGGGCGGCCTGCATGTCAGTCAAATCATTTGCGATGGAGATGGGTGATGCGTGAAAAAACATCAGGCCGGCAAGGGCTCGGGATTCTTGAAAGCGCGGCGATCGTGCTGGCGCTGGCGGTGGCCTCGCTTGCCGTGGCGCAAGCGCAGCCTGGCGCGCGGGGATGCGGGGTGACGACGGCTTCCGTCAGCCGCGATGCCGTGCCGGCAAAGCCGGAAGCCGAGGCGACGGACATGTTGCTGCATGACTGAAGGAACCGGCGTGCCCAAGGTCCATCCATGCTGAGCGCCGGGGCCATCGGCTTCATCGGTGCCGTTTTCGTGGCCGCCGGCCTCGTCAAGGGCGTCGTCGGGATGGGGTTGCCGACCGTGGCGATGGGCCTGCTGGCCGTGACCATGCCGCCGGCGCAGGCCGCCGCCCTGCTGTTGATCCCGTCGCTGGTCACTAATCTCTGGCAGTTGTTCACCGGTCCGTCCTTCGGCGGCTTGTGCAAACGCCTGTGGACGATGATGGCCGGCGTCGTCATTGGCACCGTGACCGGCGCCGGCCTGCTGACCGGCGCGCACACGATGATGGCCTCGGCCGGGCTTGGCGCCGCGCTGGTGCTCTATGCGCTTGCCGGTCTGGCCAAGGCCGGCTTCACCACGCCGGCGCGCCACGAAGCCTGGATATCGCCGCTGGTCGGTGTGGCGACCGGCCTGGTCACCGGCGCCACCGGCGTCTTCGTCATTCCGGCGGTGCCTTACCTGCAATCGCTGCGGCTGGAGAAAGAGGACCTCATCCAGGCGCTCGGCCTGTCCTTCACCGTATCGACCGTGGCCCTTGGCTTCGGCCTATTCACGACCGGCGCGTTGGTATCGCCGCAACTGGTGGGATCGGTCCTGGCATTGGCGCCCGCGCTGGCCGGCATGTTCATCGGCCAGGCGCTGCGGCAGCGAATGAGCGTCGAGACTTTTCGCACGGTGTTTTTCGCCGGCTTGCTGGCGCTCGGGATTTATCTCGCGCTGGAGGCTGTGCCGCGGGGCTAAAAAGGGCCGGGCCGTGGAACCTCTTGCGAATGTTTCGGCCAGGCCCGGCACGCGCCAGGATCAGGCCGTGGGCTTGCGTGCCTGCATGACGCTCAGCCATATCGCCGAGACGAGAAAATAGAAGGCGCCGAACGCGGCATAGGGGGCGATGTCGGTGATGCCAGGTGTCGCGGCGCCGATTGCCTGTCTGATGAAGAAGCCGCCGGCAAGGGCTGACTGCGCACCGCTCAGCACCATCGCCCATTGCGCGCCTGCCCGCCAACGGCGCACGCCGGTCGCAAGCTGGAACAGGCCGGAGAGAATGGCCCACGCCCCGAACACCGCCAGGACCGCGTGCGGTCCCTGTCCAAGGGCGATGAAGACCGCGATGGCCGTGATCGTGCTGACCGCCGCGTTGAGCGCCTGGCTGGGATTGGCCTTCAGGCCGCCGCTGCGCCGCGCATCCAGACTATTGGCGATCGCGTCCCAGGCGGGATAGGCGACCAGCAGCAGCGCCGCGACCGGCGGCGCGCTTTTGCCAAGGATAAAGGCGGCCACTACCCAGGCGACCGAAAAGCCGGCCCGCAGGAAATAATATGACTTCAGCCATTGCGATGCGGCGTCGGGCGCCTGGAGTGTTTGAGTGCTCATTGGAACGTCCTGTCTTGTTGGTTGGAATGGCCCGAGGGCGGCGAGTCGACCCGCTTGATCGACTGGGGATCATGTCCTCAGGTTGGATGATTGGAACAGCTCATGCTCGCGGCTTTGCTTGCGGGAATGGCTTTAATCCAAGGCAAAAACAGCGCATAATCAGCACGAAATGCGCTATCGTCGTTAGGAATGTAGGGGAACCGGCTGACCGCATCCATGATGGAATCGCCTGAAAATTTGACCATTCTTCCGGATGGAGCATCCCACGTTACCGGCGATCTCCTGTCGCATGTGCTGGCGCAGATCAGGCTTACCGGGGACCAGGTTTTTTCGCGCACGCTGGCAAAGGCGGAACAATTCGATCTCGACGAAGGGCAAGCCCATATCGTCGTGGTGACAGCCGGCGCGCTGCGCATGGAGAGCGAGGATCAGGCCCCTGTCGTTATCGAGGCCGGCGACCTCGTGCTCCTGCCTCGCGGCCCCGGTGGGTTGCGGCTGGTGGCGTCGCATCCGCACGTGGCGATCGTCGCCTGCCGCTTCTGGTTCGATCCGGACAGTCTTCGGGGGATGATCTTTGCCTTGCCGCGATACATCCATATCGGGCGTGCCCAGGGGGCAGGGTGGATCGACGGAATGCTGCCCTTCCTGATGATCGAAACCAGCGACGCCCAGCCCGGCGCGGCCTTGATGATTTCCCGCATCATCGATCTCATGGTCATCCGCACCTTGCGCAGTTGGGTCCATGAAGGACACGCCACGGGCTGGCTCGGCGGGCTTTCGGATGCACGCATCGCCCGTTCCCTGAAAGCCATCCACGAAAGGCCGCTGCAGCGGTGGAGCATCAATGAACTGGCCGAAAAGGCCGGCATGTCCCGTTCCAGCTTCTGCGAGCGGTTCGCCGCGCTCGTCGGGCGCTCGCCGCTGCGCTACCAGAATGAATGGCGCCTGGGCGTGGCCCGGGACCTGCTGGCCAGGCGAGACGCGCGCGTGGGCGAGATCGGCTTGCGCATCGGCTACGAGTCCGAGGCCGCCTTCAGCCGCGCTTACAAACAGCTTTTCGGGCATCCGCCACGGGTTGAATATGCCCTGACGAATGAACCCGCGAAGCAGTCCTGACCGACGGCGCCATTTTGAA
This sequence comes from Mesorhizobium sp. Cs1299R1N1, assembly GCF_037179655.1. Classification (NCBI taxonomy): domain Bacteria; kingdom Pseudomonadati; phylum Pseudomonadota; class Alphaproteobacteria; order Hyphomicrobiales; family Phyllobacteriaceae; genus Mesorhizobium; species Mesorhizobium sp. Cs1299R1N1. Next base: position 392,456 of record NZ_JAPYKR010000003.1, read on the forward strand.
GAACTCGAGTTGCGGCCGCTACCGCACCACGAGCACCGGGATCTCGGTGTAGGACAGCACTTCCGCCGTCTGGCTGCCCAGAAGCAGCCTGCCCAGCCCGCGTCGGCCATGCGAGGCCATGACGATCAGGTCGCAACCTTGCGCCTTGGACAGGTCCAGGATCGCTTCGGCGGGTCGGTTGTCCTCGACATGGACCAGCTTGGCGGACACGCCGGCGGCGTCGGCCGATGCCTTGCACTTGTCGAGCACTTCCTTGCCGTAGCGGCGCGCTTCTTCCTGGTAGACGGCCAGCTCATCGCCGGCGGCATAGCCGGCCATGGAGCCGCCCCAGGCGAAGATCGGGAATTGTTCCGAAACGGTGATGAAGGTGACGGCGGCGCCGATGCCCTTGGCCAGCGTGAGGCCATGGGCAACGCCCTTGTCGGCCAGGTCCGAGCCGTCGGTGGCGATGAGCAGATGTTTGTACATGATGATCCGACCTGTGATGCCTGATGACTATCCAACAGAGATAGTTATGCCCCCGCGCTCATTCATTGAGCCAATGCAGCGGGGATCAGGGCCAGAGATGTGGCCCAATATCGGTGCTTGTTGTCGGGAGCGGCCGACCGTTGGCCTCGGCGCCGCCCCTCAGCGCCAATCTATCGAGAAGAGGCATGGCACAATTTCGCCGGCCGGATTCCCCTTTGCGAAACCGTCCTCTAAGGTGCCGCCGACATCGAAGGGCATCCCATGAGCAACGCGTTTCCGCAGATCCATCTGGTCCGGCATGGCGAGACGGCATGGAGCCTTTCGGGGCAGCATACCGGGCGCACCGACATGCCGCTGACGCCGGCCGGCGAGGCGGCCGCGCGCGGCGTGGCGGAGCGGCTCAAAGGCCTGTCGTTTTCCACGGTTTGGTCGAGCCCTTCGCAGCGCGCCTACAACACCAGCGCGCTTGCCGGCTTTGGCGCGACAAGCGTCAAGGTGGACGACCTGCAGGAGTGGGATTACGGTGCCTATGAAGGGCGTACGACGAAAGAGATCCTGGCCGAGCGGCCGGGCTGGAACGTGTTTCGCGATGGCTGCCCGCAAGGCGAGATGGCGGCCGATGTCGGCGCCCGTGCCGACAGGATCATCGAGCGCCTGCGCAGGGTCAACGCCGACATACTGATCTTTTCCAGCGCGCATTTCCTGCGCGTGCTTGCCGCCCGCTGGCTCGGCCTGCCGCCGGAAGGCGGCGCGCTGTTCGTGCTCGACACGGCCAGCATCAGCGTGCTCGGCTACGAGCATGACCTCGGCGAGCCGGTCGTGCGCAAGTGGAACCTGAGATAGGGGAGCAACGGCGCCTCCGCAGCGCGGAAAGCGCCCGTCACTTCGTCATCCAGGGCGGAGCAAGGAGCGTAGCGACGCGGCGCAGACCCGAGGATACATGCCGTGACTTCAAGGTGTCGCCACGGTGCCTATCCTGCTCCGCTGCACTCCTCGATTGCTGTCACGGCATGGATACCAGGGTCTCCGCGACGCCGCTTCGCGGCTGCTTCGCACTGGTATGACGAAGTTGGGGAAACCTACCTCTCGAACTTCCTGATTGCCTCGGCGGTGACGGGCTGGAAGAAATTCACCAGATTGCCGTCGGGGTCGCGGAACAGCAGCGAGCGGTTGCCCCAGGGCATGGTGGTGGGCTGCTGCACGGTCGTGTTCTTGATGAAGTCCGACAGCCGGGCGAATTCGGCATCGACGTCGCCGACGCGGAATTCGAGGATGGCCGTGTGGTTGTCGGCGGGACGGGCGATGTCGCCGCCGAACAGCATCAAGGTGCGCGTGCTGCCGATCGCCAGCGTGCAGACCGGCGTCGCCAGTTCGGCGAAGTCTTCCGTGTACACCGTAACCGGCATGCCGGTGATCTCGCCGTAGAAGCGCACGAGGCGCTGGACATCTGATGTGATGATGCGGACAGAGACGAAATTCATCGCATTGGCTCCTTGATCTCGAAGCCGCGACCGGCTCCCGACCGATCCATAGACCAGGTCTCCTGCCAGCTTTCTGTCAGGAGATGGGTTGCGATGGCCGCGCTTGCGGCTCGGACCAGACCGGCGGCAGGCCGAAGGCTGCGAACAAATCGGGCCCGAGCGGGCCAACATAGACCGTCAGCGCGGCGATCTGGCCGTCGGCCGGCTCGATGACGTGCAGCGATTGCGCGCGCCATTCCGGTTCGTGAAGCCGCCGCGCATAGATCGCCACGGCGGGCTGGCCATTGGCCCTTGTCGCCACCGCGCGGTAGCCGGCGAAATTGTTCCACACGGTGTCGAAGAAACCGTGGATCGCCTGGCGGCCCTGGTACCAGTCGTGCCAGGGCGGCATGTGGTAGGTGGCATCCTCGCGCAGGAGTTCGATGAAGCCGTCGAGATTGGCGGCATCCCAGGTCCTGATATAGCGTTCGAGCAGCAGGTCCTCGTCGGCGCTCGGCCGCGCGCGCTGCAGTGGCCGCCCCTTGGGAAGGCGTTCGCCGAGTGTGACGCGCGCCCGCTGCAAGGCGCTGTTGATCGACGCCGTAGAGCCGCCCAGCAATTGCGCCGCCTCCAGCGCCGACCAGCCGAGCACGTCGCAAAGCAGGAGCGCGGCGCGCTGCCTGGGCGGCAGAAGCTGGATCGCCGCGACGAAGGCAAGCCGGACGGCCTCGCGGGTTTCGTAACGCGCTTCGGGGCCCGGTTCGCCGTCGGCGAGATCCGGCAGCTCGGCGTCGGGATAGGGCTCCAGCCAGGTCAGTTCGGCGGCTGGGCCGGCAGCGGCGCGGCCTTCGGTCGGCGGCCGTGCCGGCTCTTCGAGAATGCGGCGCGTCGACGACCTTGCCTTGATCGCGTTGAGGCAGCTGTTGGTGGCAATGGCGTAGAGCCAGCCACGCGGCGAGCCGTGGCCGTCGAATTGCGAGCGGCCGCGCCATGCTTTCAGGAAAGTGTCCTGGACGAGGTCGTCGGCCTCGTGGAGCGAACCCATCATGCGGTAGCAGTGCAGCTTGAGTTCGCGGCGGTGGGTGATGGTCAGGCGCTCGAAGGCGGGCCGGTCGAGGACCGGCCGGCCCGATGGCCCGGCAGGAGCGTCTGTCATTTCGAGCTCGCCATGATGATTTCGGGCCATCCTGCGCGCCTCACGCCGCCGCCGCAAGGCCGCTGCCGCTCACCGTGAAGGCGGTGCCCTGCATCTTGCCGGCAGCGAGCGCGACCACGGCGCTGGCGACATCGGCGGGCGTCTGCACATCGGTCATGCTGGCCAGGAAATCCGCCGGGCTGATGCCGAGATAGGCCGAAACGCCTGATATGCCGCGCTGGCCGACGCCGGTGCCGGCCATGATGCGCATCGGCGCCAGCGCCATGAAACGCAGGCCAAGGCCAAGCCGGTCGGCTTCCTTCTGGCTATGGGCGGCAAGGAACATCTGCATGCGCTTGGCGCCGGAATAGCCGCCGGAGTTCGGCGGGCCGCCGCTGAATGCAGCGCCGCTGGAGATCAGCACCACGCGGCTGCCGGGCTTCAGCCGGCCGCGTAGCGCCGCCCGGCAGAACAGGAAGGACGCCTTGACGTCCATTTCCCAATTGGCCGAGAACTCGTCCCAGCTCTGGTCCTGAATCGGTGCCGACGGGGCGAAGGCACCGGCGCAGATCACCAGCACGTCCGGTTCGAGCGCCGCGAACACTGCCTCTGGCGCGGCCTCCCGCGTGGCGTCCGCCGCCAGCGTCCTTACGCCCGACGCCTCCCAGGAAAGTTCCTTCAAAGCGTCCGCGCCCCGGGCGACGGCGAGCACGGTTGCTCCCTCGCTCAGTGCGGCTTCCACGATGGAGCGGCCGACGCCCCGGCTGCCTCCGACGACGACGACATTTTGACCTTGCAACGATCCCATGGATCACCTCGCGTTCCGGCCCGGAGGATTCCGGCGCCTAATGATCAGGACAGCGGAGGCGGGTGGAAATCATCGGTACGCGAGTAAAAATCTTTCGCGGGGCGCCCGTCAGGCGGCTCTCGGGCAGTGGGTCAGTTTGAAATTTTGATCAAGACGGATGGCCGAAGACAGCCAATATAAGCGCCACCATCCCGAAGGTGCAAAAAAAGACAACAGCGCCGCATGCAAGTACCCGGCGCGCGACTTGGAAACGGGGTGACCAAAATTGAGCATGGAGCCTCGCGTCTCGGCTCCCCATTCGCTCGCTCCAAGGAAGGTTCTGCTCATCAATCGATCCATAGAAGTCAGTGCGCAGAATTATACCTGCGAGTGAGATGAACATAGCTGAAAAGCTCAGCACCAATACAATGACGCAGACTGTTATTGGAATGAATAAATGAGGATTGTCGGTCCATTCATATTTCAAATTTCCCTCCGCCTTTGTCCCGGTCCGCGAACCTGAGGCTTCTCCGCCGCATTAGCCTCGATCAGCGCGACAATATCGCGGATTTCCCAAAGCTTGTCAGTCGGCAATTCTTCAGCCTGCCAGCAATGCCAGCTCCTCAGCTGTCAAATGCCGCGCCGTGCCCTTGGCGAGGTCGCCGAGCGGCAGGCTGCCGATGGCGATGCGGATGAGACGCTTGACCTCGATGCCGTGGGCGGCAAGCAGGCGGCGGATGTGACGGTTCTTGCCTTCGTCGAGCACGATCTCCAGCCAGGCGGTTCGGCCGCCGCTGCGCAAAAGCTCGATCGCGTTGGCGGTCAGGGTCTCGCCGTCGACGGTGACGCCAGTGCGCAGCTCCTCCAGCGTCGTTTCATCCGGCGCCGTGGCGACCTGCACGTGATAGGTCTTGGGCAGATGCGAGGCCGGATCCATCAGCCGGTTGGCGAAGCGTGTGTCGTTGGTCATCAACAGCAAGCCTTCGCTCGCCTTGTCGAGGCGGCCGACCGGCGAGACATAAGGCAAATCGAGCCCTTCGAGACAGGCATAGACGGTGTCGCGCTCGAGCGGATCATCGCGGGTGGTGACGAGCCCGCGCGGCTTGTTGAGCATCAGATAGACCTTGCGCTCGGCAATGACCGCTTCGCCATCGACGACGATGCGGTCGCGGCTCATGTCGACGCGCAGCGAGGCATCGCGCACCACCTTGCCGCCGACGCGCACGCGGCCCGCCGCGATCAGCACCTGCGCCTGCGTGCGCGAACACAGGCCGAGTTTTGACAGCGCGCGGTTCAGGCTGACGCCAGCGCTCGCCGGCCTGCCGGTGTGGGGTGTTGGTCTTGCTGCCATGCTGTTTCGGATCGGTCCGTTTCATCGGACAGATGCCACGGGTGGCATGCGCCTCGCAAGCTGCGCGCGGCCGGTCTATTCCTAGCGCAGGAATAAGCGCTTCAGGCGGATGGCTCGGCCATCACGATGAAATTGCCGCAGGTGTCGTCAAAGAAGGCTGATGTCACCGGGCCCGTGCGTTCCGGAGGCCTGAGAAATTTCACGCCGCGCCCGGTGAGCCGGTCAAACTGTGCGTGGATGTCGCTGACAGTGATGAGCGCCGCCGGGAAACGGGCGTTGTAAAGCGCTCGCTGCGCGGCACGCGCCGGCGGGGCGCTGTTGGGTTCGAGCACAAGTTCCGTGCCGGCATCGTCGGGCGCCACGACCGTCAACCAGCGGATCGGACCGCTGTCGTCATCATGCCTTTTCACAAAACCCATGACCGAGGTGTAGAAGGCCAGCGCCTTGTCCTGGTCGTCAACCTTGATGAGGATATGGCGAAGCAGCATGGTTGTTTTCCTTTCATTCGCCCGGTGTTGGCGTCCGTGCCAAATCCTAACTGTTGAAGAACGCCGTCAGAACCGGCACGTGGGCGGCGGGTTTCAGCATGTGGTTTTGGCCGGGCAGCGTCCGGTAGCTTGCATTGGGCAGTGCTTCGGCCAGCGCCCTGTTGCCATGCCGCATCCATGGCGGGCTTTTGCCGCCATCCGTCACCAGCACCGGCACGCGCAGCGATGCCCAGCGGTCGGGGCCGAGCGGCTTGCCAAGCTGGTCGTCGGCGACGATGGCGCCGTCATGCGGCAGGGTGTGCGCGACGGCCTTGAGCCGTCGCCAGATCGGCGTGAGCTTCATGAGAACAATGAGCAGGCGGGGCATGCCCACCGATTTGAGGAAGACGGCTATGGCGTCGCCGCGCCGGCCTTGCGCGACGGCATCCCTGATGGCTGCCCAGTCGGCCTGCGTTGTCTTGCGGCTGTCGTCGATGATGAGTGGCGCCTCGTAGAGCGCGAGCTTGCTGATGCCGGGCAGGCGGGTTGCCGCCATGAGCGCCAGCATGGCGCCCGACGACATGCCCCAGATATAGGCCTCCCCGCCGGCGGCCCGCAGCACCGCCTCGATGTCGTCGACCTCGCGCTCGACCACGTAGGGCGCGGTGTCACCGCTGTCGCCACGGCCGCGCCGGTCATAGCGGAACACGGTGAAGTCGTCCGCGAGCGCCTTGGCCAGCGGACCGCTCGGTCCCATCGTGCGCGAGCACAGTGCGCCGTCGACCAGGATGAGCGGGTGGCCGTGGCCCCGGCGCTCGCAGGCGATTGGCGTTCCATCCCGCGACAGCACGGTTTGCGTGGAAGGTTTCGCGTTCTCACCTTGCATGGTTGGCATCTCGATCGATCAGGTGCTCCAGGCGGTCGAAGCTCTGCATCCAGCCGCCGCGCATGCCCAGCGCCAGCAGGCGCTCGCGGTCGGCGGCACTCGCCAGCGTCACCTCGAAATGGACATGGGTTCGCGTGCCATCGGGCGTAAAGGTCACGGTATGGCGGCTCTGGCCCGGCGGATTGCCGGCCCATTCGCGGATTTCCGGATCCGGTTCGTCGCGGTAGCTCAGCCTGACGTTCTCGACGACTTCGAGATAGCTGCCCTGGTTGCGGTAGAGCGCGCCGCTGGCGGTCAGCATGTCGACGCGCCAGCGGCCGCCGACGCGCACGTCGAGCACGCAAAGGGGAATGGTGCAGCCCTTGACGCCCCACCACTGCGCCACCAGCCTGGGATCGGTCCATAGCCGAAAGACGCGTGCCACCGGAGCCTCGAACACCCGTTCGATGGCGAAGCTGCGATCGGCGGTATCTCGCACGCGATCGCTCATGGCGTCTTTTCCGGATCGCGCCGCAGCAGGTCCTCCATGCGGTCGAAGCGGCCCTCCCAGAGTTTTCGGTAATCGTCGAGCCAGCGGTCGACGTCGCGCAGCGGCTTCAGCTCGATGCGGCTCAGATGTTTCTGCGCCGCACGACTGCGGGTAACGAGGCCGGCCTGCTCAAGCACGCCGATATGCTTGGACACGGCGCGCACGGTGAGCGCGAAGGGTTGCGCCAGTTCCGCGACCGAGGCTTCCCCATCGAGCAGCCGGGCAAGGATGGCGCGCCGCGTGGGATCGGCGAGCGCGGCGAATGTATGGTCAAGAGAGAATTCAACGGTCATTACGGAACCATTTAGTTCTAGAACTAAATGGTTCTATAAATGATTTGAACTGACGCGTCAACAAGCTTGGGAAGCCCGCGAGGTGGAAGCGCCTGCCGGGAGGACGGTTCCGCCCGGCAGCCTCTGGAAGTCTCAGGCGGCTGCCTTCTCGGCCGCGATGCCGTTCAAGACCTGGATCACATCGGTCGGCAGCTTCAGCTCGGCCGCCGCCAGGTTCTCCCTGAGATGGCCGGCCGACGAGGTGCCGGGGATGAGCAGAATATTGGGGGAGCGCTGCAACAGCCAGGCGAGCGCCACCTGCATGGGTGTCGCGCCAAGTTCTTGCGCGACGTTGGCAAGCGTGCTCGACTGCAGCGGCGTGAAACCGCCGAGCGGGAAGAACGGCACATAGGCGATGCCGTCGGCGGCAAGCTCGTCGATCAGCGCGTCATCCTGGCGATGCGCGATGTTGTATTGGTTCTGCACGCAGACGATGTCGACCATGCCGCGCCCCTGCGCGATCTGTTTGCGGGTGACATTGCTCAGGCCGATATGGCGCACCAGGCCCTGGCGCTGCAGTTCGGCGAGCGTGTCGAGCTGCGGCTCGAGCGACCCTTCGGCGGGTCCGTGTATCCCATGCATGGAGCGCAGGTTGACGACCTCGATCACGTCCAGCCCGAGATTGCGCAGATTGTCATGCACGGCCTGCGTCAGCTCCCGCGGTGACATTGCGGGGATCCACGATGCATCCGCGCCGCGCCGGGCACTGATCTTGGTGACGATGGTGAGGTTGGCGGGGTAGGGGTGCAGCGCCTCGCGGATGATCTGGTTGGTGACGTGCGGGCCGTAGAAATCGCTGGTGTCGATATGGTCGACGCCGCTGGCAATGGCCTCGCGCAGCACGGCGAGTGCGGCGTCGCGGTCCTTTGGCGGGCCGAAGACGCCCGGTCCGGCCAGTTGCATGGCGCCGTAGCCGAGGCGCTTCACGGTGCGGTCGCCGAGTTTGAAAGTTCCGGCCTTGCTGATGTCGGTCATGGTGTCATCTCCTTTGGGTCAGCCAGATATAGACAACGCGCGCTTGCACGATAATATGGTGCAATCGGAACGGCCTGTGCGGAAAGGCGAACAATGGTGGCGGATCTGGGCGACCTCCAGGCGTTCATGGCCGTGGCGCGCGCCGGCGGCTTCCGCGAGGCAGCCCGGGTGGGTGGCGTCAGTGCCTCCAGCCTCAGCGAGACGGTGCGGCGGCTGGAGAGCGGGCTCGGCGTGCGGCTCCTCAACCGCACCACGCGCAGCGTGGCGCCGACCGAAGCCGGCGCGCGCCTGCTCGAGCGGCTCGGTCCTGCGCTCGGCGAGGTCGATGCGGCCCTCGACGTGGTCAACGGCTTTCGCGGCCGCCCGGCGGGCACGCTGCGGCTCAACGTGCCGGTCGTCGCGGCGAAACTGGTGCTGCCGCGCCTTTTGCCGCCTTTCCTCGCCGCCTATCCCGACATCCGGCTGGAAGTGACCGCCGAGGACAGTTTCGTCGACATACTGGCGAGCGGTTGCGACGCCGGCATCCGCTATGGCGAGCGGCTGGAGCAGGACATGATCGCCGTGCCGATCGGCCCGCGCCGGCAGCGCTTCGCCACCGCCGCCGCTACGGCCTATCTTGACCGGCACGGCCGGCCCGGCCATCCACGCGACCTGCTCGATCATGCCTGCCTGCGCGGTCGCTTCGCCAGCGGCTTCACGCCGCCCTGGGAGTTCGAACGCGACGGCGAGGTGGTGAGCGTCGACCCAACCGGCCCGCTGCTGGTCAGCACCGGTACGGCAATGGCGCTTGCGCTCGAGGTGGCGGTCGCCGGCGGCGGCATCGTCTCGCTGTTCGAGGACTGGCTGCGCCCCTATTTCGACGACGGCCGGCTGGAGCCGGTGCTGGAGCCCTGGTGGCAGGAATTTTCAGGCCCGTTCCTCTACTATCCCGGCCGCCGCCTGACGCCAGCGCCGCTGCGCGCGTTCATCGATTTTGTCGGTGGGATGCGCTGGGGGTGATCCCGGACCGACATCGTGCTGCGAGTTGCGCCAAGGCCAAATCCCCCGATGTAACACTTTGTTGTCATTGAGGGCCTATCAGGGAGGCGGTACGGCGAAAGCCCGATAAGGGAAAGGCGCGCAATGGGTTCGCCCTGGTCCGAATTGCTGGCCAATCTCGCGGTCGTGGCGATGTTCGTTTCGGTCTGGATCCACACGCATGTGTGGCTGGATCGCTGGCCGGCCGCCGCGAAGGCAGCGACCTTCGGCGCGCTGATGGGCGCCGGCGCCATCGTCCTGATGCTGACGCCCATGCAGTTGCAGCCGGGCGTGCTCGCCGATCTCAGGGCGACGATGATTGCCGTTGCCGGCTTCTTCGGCGGTCCTGTCGCCGGCATCGTCGCCGGGGTCATGGCGGGTGCCTTCCGGACGTTCGAGGGCGGCATCGGCGCCTTCGCCGGCGCGGTGGGGATCGCGGCCGCCATGCTGGTCGGTGTCGCCGGCAACCTTGCCCTGAAGGGCCGCCACGCCACCATACTCGACATCATGATCCTTGGCGCGGCCGCGGCGGCGGCATCACTGCTTGGCCTCAGCGTCCTGCCGCGGGATGTCCTGCAAGTGGTTCTGCCTGATGTGGCGCTGCCTTCCTCCCTGCTCATCTTTGTCTCGGTGGTGCTGTCGGGGCTGACGTTCTACCAGGAGCGGCGTCGCCTCGAAGCGCTGCAGTCCCGGCGCATCTACAAGGCCGTGGTGGAGACGCTGCCCGACTGCCTCAATGTCAAGGATCTCGACGGGCGGTTCATCGCGGCCAACCCGGCAACGGCCGAATTGCTGCAAGCGCCCGACGCCAAGGCACTGATCGGCAAGACGGACTTCGACTTCTTTCCGCATGAGACGGCCAAAGGCTTCCGCGAGGACGAGCTTGTCGTGCTGGCGTCGGGCGCCTCGTCCACCATCGAACAGCGCCTTCACCGCGAGGACGGCACCGATAGCTGGCTGGCGACCTTGAAAGCTCCGTTCCGCGACAGGACCGGGGCGGTGGTCGGTCTGATCACCCACAATCGCGACATCACCGCGCGCAAGCAGCTCGAGACCGAGCTGGCGGAAAGCCAGGCAAGGCTCGGAGACGCCCTGACGCACATGGCCGACGGCCTGGTGATGTTCGACCTGGACGGCAAGATGGTGTTGTGCAACGCCCGGTACCGCGCCATGTTTCCGAAGACGGCCGACATAAGAGTGCCGGGTGCCGACTACCGCGACATCTTGCGCGCTTCGGCGGCGCGCGGCGAAGGCATCACGCCGCCGGACGCGGTCGAGGACTGGATCGCCGGCATCATGGCCTCGCAGAAGCTTATCAGTCACCGTCAGGTCCGGCTTGCCGACGGGCGCTGGCTCGATGTGCGCACCCGGCCGACCGGCGATGGCGGAAGCCTCAGCATGTTTTCCGACATCACCGAGGCCAAGCAAGTCGAGGCCGAACTGATGGCCGCCAATGAGAAGCTGAACCTCCTGGCGCACCGCGACGGCCTGACCGAACTGTTGACGCGGCGCGCCTTCGACGAAGCGCTGGCGCACGAATTCGCCCGCGCCAGTCGCAACGCAATGCCGCTTAGCCTGCTGATCATCGACGTCGACTGGTTCAAGCGGTTCAACGACCATTACGGCCATCCGGCGGGCGATGAGTGCCTGCGCGTCATCAGCCGCTGCATCGGGGCGGCAGCCCGCCGGCCGGCGGACGCCGCCGCCCGCTATGGCGGCGAGGAGTTCGGGCTCATCCTGCCCGAGACCGACGCGCGAGGGGCCTTCGTCATCGCCGAAAACCTCAGGAGCAAGGTGCGCGACCTCGCTGTTGGGCATGCCGGCAGCGAAAAAGGCATCGTCACCGTCAGCATCGGTGTCAGCACCTTCGAGGCCGCCGCCGCCATCGAGATCGCCGATCTTTTGAGCCGCGCCGACGAGGCGCTCTACGGCGCCAAGGCCGCGGGGCGGGACCGGGTACATGGCTGGCGTCCGCACCTCAGCGGCCAACGCTCGACCGGTTCGCGGCGCAAGACTTGAACCTTCCCAAATCCTGGGCGCCGGGCTGCCGGTAGAGTCTGGATCGAGGCTGAGCTGGCGATTGCCTGAACGAGGATCAGGCCAGGCACCTTTCTCAGGGGTGTGTAAGCTTCAACCGGTGTGAACTGAATCCGCGCTGGCGGGATCGAGCTTCACAAGACGAGCCTTCGCCTCGCCGACGCGTTGTTGCGCCGATCGTATCCTGTCACAAAGCCTCAGATTGATACCAACGCCACAGTCCTCGTCCAGCATCGCGTTTGCACGTTCGAGGGCGAGTTCCGCTCGGTTAAGTCGCTGCCTCGCCCTGGCCAGTTCCAAGGTCAGAAGTTCCATTACTGCTGTTTCCGTGGTTACGGTCCCTTCAGGTGGGAAACCGTTGCCGGTCGTTTTGGTTCCGGCTGTTCGCGCGCTGCCGCATTCGCTGCCGCGCGCGCCCAGGATGGCCGTTAGGACGGCCTTGGATGGGCAAGGCTGGTGTCGAAAGTGTCCGGCAGGACAGGTGTGCCATTGGGAGCAGTCGAGGCTGTCGTCATCCTGTCGACCGCCGGGATGATGACCATGCGGGCATGCTGCTCCGGCCACAACGGCTTTCCGAAAAGGAAGAACGTGCTGGCGAGAAAACAGACCAGCAAGAGGACGGCCAAGGTGTTGGCGATGATCTCACCTAACTGCATTATCTCTCCTCCAAATCACGCACCTGCAATGGGCAACGAGCACCCGCCGAGTTGCGGGCCGAACGATAAAGGCACAACCTGCCTGCGCACCGGCCGAGCCTCCGCCAATGGTGGTAGCCGGAGCATGGCCCGGCCTGCTCGCAACGTACCGAGCCCTCCGCCAAGGCAGGCCGGGCTGCCTCTCCTGAAGCGTCATGAACGGACCGCGATTTCCGCGGGCAGCGGCGAGCGTTGATTCCCCCGCCAACGGTTGAGCCCGATCCGCGGGGTGACGGAAAGCACGCCGAGATCCGTTAGACAGGGATTGTATGGACGCATCCGCTGTCCCATCGCCTCAACTCGGCGCCACGATTGCCAGTGAGAAACGACAAGGGCTGCTACCAGCTTAAGGTAAAGCTGACGAGCAGGACGGCGATCAAGGCCGATAACGGGACCGCCATCAACAGCGCCGCCTCCATAAGTCGGCTTTCCTTGTCGGTGAACATCAGAATCTCCTCACATCTCGGCCCGAAACCAGGGAATTCAGGGTTCGCCCACCGCATGGAAGCAGTGGCCGAACCCTATTGGCGCAGGAAGGGACGTAGCTGCGCCAATTCGAAAAAACACGCGCGGTCGCAGTCCGACTTTCGCCGGCTACCTGCCGGTGACCTTGCAGCGAACAACGAGCGTGAAAGACGGCCGTTCCCGGCGGAGGCTCCGGCAGGACCATTGCGTTTTAAGATGGGACCTAAGTCTGGGGCAGGCCGGACCGAAGCCCGATCCTGGAACATTCAATCCCGCCTGAAGTTCGATCGGCAGCGCGGTGACAATGTTGTAGCTGTGCAGGTTTCAGATGGAGGAACTCATGAAAAAGAGTCTTGCCGCCGTAGCCGCGGTTCTGTTGCTCGCAGGCGTCGGCGCGGCCGCCGCCGAGGACGTCGTCATCCAGCCCGAGCAGGAAACAGTGATCAAGGAATATGTGAAGAAGCAGCCGCTGGCTTCGGTCAAGGTTCCCGGCGTGGAACTCAATATCGGCACGGCCTTGCCAGATACCGTTGAACTCCACGAAGTTCCCAACGTCAAATATCGCTACACCGTGATCGACAACCGGACGGTGATCGTGGACCCGGGCACCCACAAGATCGTCAAGATCATCGAGTAGCCGCGCCTGGCCCGCCGCCCGGCTGGCGGCGGGCCAATTGCGCAAAGTGCGTTGCCCGAGGGCCGCGGCTTCGCTGATGGTCATCGGCTCGATCTCGCCATCGAGCGTCGATCTTCACCTCGGGATCATCTCGGCAGAACTCCCGGATCACCTGCCGGCACTCGGCCATGGCACCCTCCGTTGGGGGACATTGCAAACATGGATCTTGTGAGCGATCCGGCAGGCGAATGCCGTACCGCTAGCGACTTGCTACCTTGTGCCGCAGAACGAGGCGGTATTCATGCCAGATCAGCCAGATGACGATCAGGTCGAATACGGTGAGCACGATCAGCCCGGCGGAGTGGGTATAGCTGAAGCGGTAGAGCTGGTAGGCGATGAAGATCAGCAAGGCGACAAGCGATGCCGGATAGGCCCATAGCTTGCCCCGCAACAGCCCTGCGACCAGGGCAATCTTGATGAGGCCGTGACTGAGAAGGTAGAAGGCGTAGAAATGCTGCGTGCCGACGGAGAAATGGCTTGCCGCGTTCATCAAATGGCCGGCGATGAAATCGTGCGGGTCCTCGACCAGCTCTTCCTGTGTCAGCCTGTTCACCAGCGACACGATCGTGCTGGTGCTGACGACGGCGAGCAGCAGGCCGCCGACGCATTCGATCAGGGCGTGTGCGCCTTTTAGCAGCAGGCTGACCTCGAAAATCTGGTGGACACGCTGCTCGTTCATGCAGTCTCCTGGCGTTTGGCGTGGCGCGTCGATGACAGGGTGAGTTGATGGACGTGACGATTACACATTGGATCAATTCGGCGGCGGGAATAAGCCCAGTGCTGGATCAGATCATGATAGCCGCAACGAAATTCGGTGTTCCGCTTCTGGTGGCCTGCGTCGTGCTGCAATGGTGGAGCAGGACGGACAGGACGCATGTGCGTCATGCCGCGATCGCAGCCGGACTGTCTTTCCTGATCGGACTTGGCGCCAACCAGATCATCCTGCTTTTCGTGCATCGCGTGCGTCCGTACGACGCCGGCGTGACCCATCTTATCATTCCCGCCAGCATCGACTGGTCGTTCCCTTCGGATCACGCGACAGCGGCTTTCGCCATCGTTGCCGCATTCGCCCTGCAGGCGCTTCCGAGGCGCGCGCTCGTATTCGGAGCAATGGCGCTGCTGGTTTGCTGCTCGCGGCTGTTTGTAGGCATCCACTACGCGACGGATGTGCTTGGCGGCGCCCTGACCGGTATTGTCGCCGCCGTGCTTGTCCGCGCCATATATCGCGAAGACTCCAGGCTCGACCGGCTGGCGACAAACATCCTGTGAGGGAAATCGGCTGTCGAGCAAACTCGGCCGTAACCGTGCAGGCCTTGCGCCCATGACCGATTCCCCAGACGTCTCGGCTATCGTCAAGACCATCGCCATCGATGCCGAACCGACGACGGTCTGGCGGGTGCTAACCACGCCGTCGATGATCGAGACATGGATGTCCGATGAAGAACTGATGGTCAGCCTGCGGACGGATGTCGGCGGGGCGATCGTGATGCGCGGGCTGCTGCATGGAACCCCGTTCGAGAACCGTGGCTCTGTCCGAGCCTTCGAGCCGGGGCGGCGGTTCGCCTACAGTTACTGGAGCACGCTGTCGGCTTCGCGCCTTGCCGACAGGCCTGAAAACCACACGATGGTCAGCTTCGTGCTCGCGCCGGCGGACGGGGGAACGCTGCTGACGCTGACGCTCAGCGATTTCGCCGAACCGTCGATCCGACCGCATGCCAATCTTTACTGGGGGCCGACCTTGCGGATCCTGAAGGCGGTGTGCGAACGGAGCTGAGCGCGGCAGGCATCATTGCGACGGATCCGCCGCCTCTTGCTCTTTGCGGCGCCGGGCCAGCGCGCGAATTCGGTCCGCGACCTTGCCGTCCACGGGGTTATAGACGGTCAGGCTCAAATCCGGCCGGCCGTCGACCGCGAAGGCCGAATATTCGAGCTCGATGTCGCCGAGTTCGGGATGCTTCAGGCGCTTTGTCCCGTCGCCATGGCTGAGCACGTCGTTTTCCCGCCACAGGGCGGCAAACTCGGGACTGGCGCTGCAAAGCTCGTCCACGAGCTGGGCGACCTCGGACACCGCGCCGGCGCGCGCCGCGTCGGCCCGGAACGCGCCGACCACGAAGCGGGCGAGGTTCTCCCAATCGTGCTGCTTGGCGCGGATGGTGGGGCTCAGGAACATGAAACGCAGGATGTTGCGCTGACCCGGGGGCAGGGTGCTGTAGTCGGTCATCACGATTTGCGCGGCGCGGTTCCAGGCGACGACATCCCAGGTCGCCGTCTTGATCAAGGCCGGGCTTGCCTCGAGCGTGTCGATAAGGCGCTGCAGCCTGGGGCTGACGCCGTCGGCGCCGATGTAGCGGACCTCGGGCGGACGCCCCAGCCCCAGCATGAAAAGATGTTCGCGCTCGGCCTCGGTCAGCAGCAGCCCCTTGGCGATCCGGTTCAGCACGTCGGCCGAAGGCGCGCCGCCGCGGCCCTGTTCCAGCCATGTGTACCAGGTCGGGCTGATGTTGGCGCGCTGGGCGACCTCTTCCCGGCGCAGTCCCGGCGTGCGTCTGCGCCCCGAGAAGCCGAACGACGAGGGGTCGAGCCGGGTGCGCCGGTCTTTCAGAAATGCCGCGAGCGAACCGGCGGAATTGTTGGGCATCCTGTTAGTCATTATACCATGATAAGATCACTACTTTAATGGAATAATAGACCAGCGATATTGCGCGGGCAACTGTGCAGGAGATTTTGCATGCGTATCTTTCTTACCGGCGCCACCGGCTTCATCGGTTCGGCGATTGTCCCCGAACTTCTTCAGGCCGGCCATCAGGTAATCGGCGTCACTCGCTCGGATGCCGGCGCCGAGGCGTTGGCCGCCGCGGGCGTGGAGGTGTATCGCGGAACACTCGAGGATCCTGAGGGCCTGCGCGACGGCGCGGCGAAGGCGGAAGCGGTGGTCCACACGGCCTTCGACCATGATTTTTCGAGGTTCGCCGAGAATTGCGAAAAGGACAGGCGCGTCATCACGGCACTCGGCCAGGCACTCGCCGGCTCCGACCGGCCGCTGGTGATCACGTCGGGCACCGGCATGGGCGCCCCCGGCCATGGCCAGTTGGCGGTCGAGGACGTCTTCAACCCCAGCCATCCCAATCCGCGCGTCGCCTCCGAACTCGCCGGGAATGCCCTGCTGGAAGCGGGCATCAACGTGTCGGTGATGCGGCTGCCGCAGGTCCATAACACGGTCAAGCAGGGGCTGATCTCGCCGCTCATCGAAATCGCGCGCCAGAAAGGCGTCTCGGCCTATGTCGGTGAAGGCCGCAATCGCTTTGCGGCGGGCCACCTCCTCGACGTGGCGCGCCTCTATCGCCTTGCCGTGGAAAAGCGGCAGCCGGGCGCCCGCTATCACGCCGTCGGCGAGGAAGGCGTCGAGGTGCGCGCGATCGCCGAGGCGCTTGGCCGGGGCCTGAACCTGCCGGCCGTTTCGATCGCGCCGGAAAAGGCGGCGGAGCATTTCGGCTGGATGGCGATGTTCGCCCCCATGGACCTGCCGGCCTCCAGCACGCTGACCCAGGCGCGGCTCGGCTGGCGTCCGACCGGACCGACGCTGATCGCCGATCTCGACGCCATGCGATACTGATCCGCGTAAGAGGCGGCGGCTTCAACGAGGGCATGACGGTTAGCCGTCAGCCTGGCATGACGGCGTAGCGCAGATGGACGAGGCCATGTGCCAGAGTTTCGCAGCTTTTGAGCGATAGCCGCACCTTGTCTGCAAGGCCGGCCTCGCCGAACTCGACAAACCCCTGGTTTGCCGCCCGCGCATCGAGCGCGGGGGCAACGAGAAGGCTGAGTTCGTCGACAAGCCCCGTCGCGAAGAAGGAGCCGTTGATGCCGGCGCCACCTTCGAGCAGCAGCCTGCGGATGCCGAGTTCGCGCCCGAGCACGTCGAGCATCGCGACGAGATCGATGCCGGCCGTTTGCGACACGATATAGGACACGCCGTCGGCGGCGAGTTCGGCCAGATGGCTGTCCTCGACATCACGCCCAAGCAGCACCACGACATGATCGCCGCCGATGTCGGGTTTGGCGAAGTGGAGCTTGCCGGAGGCATCAAGCGCCACGGCATAGCTGTCCGCGTCGCGCCGCGCGAAATGATGCGGCCGCTCGACCTTCTCAGCATGCGCCGGCGGGTGCGCGCCGGCCTTGCTCATCTCGGCCATGGTGACGCGGCCGACGATCCAGGCGTCGCCTTCGAGATCGCTGTGAATCTGCTCATAGAGGCCCGACCACTCGGCCCGGCTGCCATCGGGGCTGGCGGTATAGCGGCTCGGATGAAGGCTGCCGTCGATCGAGGCAAGCATATGGCAGATGATGTGCGGCTTCATGCGATTTCTCCGGGGATGGGATTGCAAAATTCAGGCCCTGTCGTCGTGCGTGCCCTCCCAAACCGCACCACTTCTACAGCGTCGGGGCGAATAGGATTCGGTCGACCTGCTGTAAGCTTCTGATCTTATGCATGTCGATATCCCGGAACCGAGGACACTTCCGGGCGACATGCATTAGGCGCCCGCACGAGACGGGACGGCTGGGCCGAAGGAGGAGCGAACCCTCGCAGACCGTGAAGTAACGCCGGCTATGTCAATTGCAATGTTTGGGGCGTGACCGGGCTAAGGCCGCTTCAAGCGCCATCACCTTCTCCGCTGCCTTCGCCAGAAACCCGGATCGCGTATAGCCATGGGCTTCGGCGAAGGCATCGATCCGCTGGAGAACGTCGTCCGGCAGGGTCACGTTGATACGCACCGCCTTCCTGGCTCCGGTCCTTGCCGCGACCAGGATTGCAACGCCGTCGCGATTGTCGGCGTCTGTCATTACGACCTCCAGACTGGAAGGCTCCGGAATGGCATCGCCATCCTCGACCAAACCTTCGATATGGAGGGCAAGGGCCTCTTCAGCCATGGACCGGGCGTCATCCAGATCCTTGCCGGCGGTAATCACGCCTGGGAAATCGGGAAAAGACACGCCGAAGTCGCTGTCGGCATCCTTGTGGATCAGTCCGATGTACTGCTTCATGTCCGTCACCTCAGTTTCAGTCCAGATTGCTTTTCAATGCTGCGCAAGGTGCCTATCGGGATATCGCGCTTGGGATGGGGAACGGTGACACGCCCTGGCTTGTCGCGGTGTTTGAATTGCGCATGGCTGCCCTTTCGAGCGACCTCGAACCAACCGTCAGCTTCCAACAGGCGGATGATTTCAGCGCTTGTCATGTGTATTTATACACATCGAAAGGTGATCTTTCAATAGCAATGTGGATGGGAACCCTGGAGCGGCCCGCCTACATTCCGACAATTCCGACAAGTCGCTGTCCGGCTCTGTTATATCGATGTTGCACAAACGGTTGACCCTGGGTTAGCATCCTCTTGTTGACGCCGATCGGAGGAATTTAGGCGGTCAGCTGGAGCGGCATGCGTTCTTGGCGCAAGGAGGATGCTCCAACACTTTAACCGGCGCGTGATCCTTCCTGAAACCGGTCCCGGTTTTTAGGGACGTGCGCTTCTGTGGAGGAGGAACCCATGAACAGACGCGAATTCCTGATGACGTCCGTGGCCGCTGGCGCCATGATGCTGGTCGCACGCTCGGCTTTCGCCGCGGACAAACTGACCATTCTCGGCTCGGTGCCCAGTCTCGGCTTTCCGTTCTTCGTGCACATGCTGAACGAGATCAAGGCCGAAGCGCAGGCGCAAGGCGTCAACCTGACCGAGAGCGACGGCCAGAACTCGGCCACCAAGCAGACCGCCGACATCGAGGCGGCGCTGGTGCAGAAGGTCAACGCCATAGTCATCTCGCCGCTCGACGTCAACGCGCTGGCGCCAGCCATCGAGGAAGCGGTCAAGGCCGGCGTTCCCGTGGTGACGATCGACCGCCGCGTCGACGGTGTCCAGGGCATCCTTGCCCATGTCGGCGCCGACAACGTCAAGGGCGGCGAGGCGGAAGCCCAGGCCGTGGTTGCGGCATTCCCCAATGGCGCCAAGCTGTTCCACCTGCAGGGCCAGCCGGGCGCGGGTCCCGCGATCGACCGCAACAAGGGCGTGCACAATGTGCTCGATCCGCTGAAGGACAAGTACCAGATCATCTATGAGCAAACCGCCAACTTCGCCCGCGCCGAGGCGCTGACGGTGACGGAAGCCGGCCTTGCCGCCAACGGCAAGCCGGACGCCATCATCTGCGCCAATGACGACATGGCGCTGGGCGCGCTCGAAGCGTGTGCCGCACGCAACTTCAGCGACGTCAAGATCTACGGCTTCGATGCGCTGCCGGAAGCGCTGGTCGCCGTGCGCGACGGCAAGCTCGCCGGCACGGTCGAACAGTTCCCCGGCAAGCAGTCGCGCACCGCCGTGCAGATTGCGGTCGCCTTCGCCAAGGACAAGACCGAGCCGAAGGAGAAGCTGGTGCTGCTGACCCCCATCGTCATCGGCAAGGACAATCTCGACAAGGCGGAAAGGCTGAACGAGACGAAGTAGGCCGACTTGAAAGACCGGCGGGACAGCGCCCCCCTCTGTCCTGCCGGACATCTCCCCCTCAAAAGGGGGGAGATCGGATGTCCCGACGTCGGCGCTCCTCCTGCAATGTTGGTGATTGGCGAAAGCAGGGCAACAGCCGATCTCCCCCCTTGAGGGGGAGATGTCCGGCAGGACAGAGGGGGGCGTTCAAGCGCAACCTGGCCAATATAGGGATGGCAACAAGGAGAAGTCTTTGCCTTTAGCTGAAGCCGCATCCCCCGTCCTGCTTGCCGTCGAGGGCGTCACCAAGCATTTCTCCGGCGTCACCGCGCTGAGCGATGTCTCGCTCGATGTCCGCCCCGGCGAAATCCTCGGCCTTCTTGGCGAGAACGGCGCGGGAAAATCGACGCTCTTGAAAATCCTGTCCGGTGTCATGCCGCCTTCCGGCGGCCGCATCACCTTCGACGGCGCCGACTACCAGCCGGCGAGCCCGCAGGATGCCAAGCGGCACGGCATCGTCACCATCTACCAGGAGCTCAGCCTGATTCCGACGCTGACGGTGGCGGAGAATATTTTCATCGGCCGCGCGCCGACCGGGCCGCTCGGACTGGTGAGCTGGCGCAAGATGGAGCAGGATTCCCGCGCCATCATTGCCCGCGTCGGTCTCTCCATCGACCCGATGACGCCGGTGTCGGCGCTGTCGGTGGCCGAGCAGCAACTGGTCGAGATCGCCCGTGCATTGTCTTTGAAAAGCCGCCTGATCATCATGGACGAGCCGACTTCGGCGCTGACCGAGACAGAGGTGCAGCGCCTGCTGTCGATCATGGACCGGCTGCGCAAGGACCATGTCGCGATCATGTTCGTCACCCACCGGCTGGAAGAGGCATCCGCCATCTGCGACCGCATGACGGTGCTGCGCGACGGCAGGCTGGCGGGGCATCTCGACCGTCAGGGCGGGCCGATCAAGCTGCCCGCCATCATCGAGAAAATGGTCGGGCGCGCCGCCTCCGAACTTTACGCGCGGCCGGCGCAACGCGCGGTGGCCGGCGATGTCGTGCTTTCCGTGCGCGGCTTGCGCACCGTGCGTGACCCCGAGGCGCCGCATGCCATCGTGCTCGACGGCGTCGACATGGACCTCAAGGCCGGCGAAATCCTCGGCGTTGCCGGCCTCGTCGGCTCAGGCCGCACCGAGCTGGCGCGCGCCATTTTCGGCGCCGACCGGATCGCTGCGGGAACGATCACGCTCGACGGCAAGGAAATCGCGCCTGCTTCGCCAGCCGACGCCATCGCGCTCGGCATCGGCCTGGTGCCGGAGGACCGCAAGCACCAGGCGATCTTTGCCGCGCTTGGTATCCTGCCGAATTTCTCGGTCGCCTCGCTTGGGCGTTTCAGCAACGGCTTCGGCTTCATGGCCGAGCGGCGCGAGCGCGACGCGCTGTCGGGGTTCAGGAAGATGCTGTCGATCCGCATGGCGTCGGCCGAACAGGCGATCGAGGGCCTGTCGGGCGGCAACCAGCAGAAGGTGATCCTGGCGCGCTGGCTGGCGCGCGACCCGAAAGTGCTGATCGTCGACGAGCCGACGCGCGGCGTCGACGTCGGAGCCAAGGCGGAGGTGCACCAGATCCTGGTGCAACTGGCGGCGCGCGGCATCGCGGTGATGATGATCTCGTCCGAGCTGCCCGAGGTGCTGGCGGTGTCGGACCGCATCGTTACCATGCGCAAGGGGCGCATCACCGGGCAGATGCCGGGCGTCGAGGCAAACGAGGAAAAGCTGATGGAATTGATGGCGCTCGACAGGCAGGATACGCCGCGACAGGACGCGCCGGCACAGGATACGGAAGGGCAGGCAGGATGAGCATCGCCGAGGAACAGAACCAGCGTGGCGGCGTGACGATCGCCCGGCTTTTGATGAGCTTCGGGCCGCTGCTGTTCCTGGCGGCCCTCGTCGTCGTCTTCACCGTGCTGAAGCCGAGCTTCATGGACCCGATCAACCTGTTCAACATCACCAGGCAGATCTCGATCACCGGGTTGATCGCGCTCGGCATGACTTTCGTCATCCTCACCGCCGGCATCGATCTGTCGGTCGGCTCGCTGCTGGCCTTCTGCGGCATGGTGGCGGCCGTGGTGGCCAAGGGCGGCACCGCCAACACGCTGTCGCTGTCGACGTCAGGCACGCAGGGTTTTGGCTGGTTCGCGGCACTGCTGGCCGCGGTGGTGGTGGGCGCCTTGGCCGGCGGCGTGCAGGGGTTCGCGATCACAAGGCTGAAAGTGCCGCCCTTCGTCGTCACGCTGGGCGGGCTGACGGTGTTCCGCGGGCTGACGCTGACCATCTCCAATGGCGGTCCGATCTCCGGCTTCGACGCCTCGATGCGCTGGTTCGGCACCGGCCTGATCGGCCCGGTGCCGGTGCCGGCGCTGATCTTCGCCGTCGCCGCCATCCTGTGCCACATCGTGCTGCGCTACACCCGCTACGGCCGCGCCGTCTATGCCGTCGGCGGCAATGCCGAAGCGGCACGACTGTCGGGCCTGCGCGTCGACCGCATCCTGGTCTCTGTCTATGTCATCGTCGGCTTCTTCGCCGGGCTCGCCGCCTTCGTGCTGTCGGCGAGGCTGAATTCTTCCGAAGCGGTGGCCGGTATCGGCTATGAGCTGACGGTGATCTCCGCCGTCGTCATCGGCGGCACCTCGCTGTTCGGCGGTATCGGCTCGGTCGGCGGCACGGTGGTGGGCGCGGCGCTGATCGGCGTGCTGCAGAACGGGCTGCAGTTCAACAACGTCTCTTCCTATACGCAAAGCATCGTCATCGGGCTCATCCTGATCCTGGCGGTGGCGTTCGATCGGTGGCTGAAATCACGGGTGAGGCGGTGAGGGGAGTTTTTTCCTTCTCCCCTTGTGGGAGAAGGTGGCCTCGCGAAGCGAGGTCGGATGAGGGGTGTTCCAGGGAACGCAAACGCCTCACTCCGCTGGAACATCCCTCATCCGTCTCGGCGCTGACGCGCCGATCCACCGCCCTGGGCGAGTCACGGGCCTCGCCCGCCCTTCGGGCCCCCCAAGGGGAAAAGGGATCACCGGCTGCCGCGTTGCTTGCAAAACGTCCTCGCCTGAAACCCGCAAACGGCGCTGTCGAGCCTCAAGCCGCCTGGCTTGCCCACAAACCATGGCCGTAGCGGCGGAAGAAACGGGCTATGAGAAGCTGCTGCCTTGCCCTGGCGAGATCGGGCAGGCGCCGTTCCTGGCGCCAGCGCGGCATGTTTCGCCAGCCGGCGATGAACCGGATCGCATCCTCGACGGCTTCGTGCGCCGATAGCGCCGGGCCGATCGCGGCCAGGAACAGAAGTTCCGACGGTCTCAATTCGTCGATGACGGCCTTGCGCCTGAAATGATCCAGGCGGGCCTGCGCGATGCCGTTGCGGCGGATCGCCTCGAAGGCTTCGAGCAAAGCGGGGCTGTCGCCGGTGTAACCGCAGGCGCGCGCGAAATCGGCGGCATCCATTCTTGCTCCCGGATCTGGCGCGCGCAATTCCGCGCCGACTCACATTTGCAAGCTGAATATAAGCATAACTCAAATAGACATAGAAGAGAGACTTTTGGAGGAGTTTGGAAACTGCGACTCGACTCCTGCTTCAAAACACGGGAATATGTGAACAAATCACGAACAAACGACGGAGGAACGATGGCGTTGCCGGGCAGGGAAGCAGTGATCGCGCAGGTCGCCTCGCTGTCGGTCGAGTGCGCCGATTGCGGCCGCAACAGGTGGTGGCGACCCGATCAGTTGAAGCGCTTCGGGGTGAACGGGAACACGCCGCTGGCCGCGCTGTCGGGTCGCATCGTCTGCTCGGCCTGCCGTGCCGACGGGCTGCCGGGCACCGCGATCTCGATCCAGGCCGCGTTCATCGACGAGCGCCAGCGCGTGCGCTCGGAAGCGCGGATGCTGAGCGATCGCGAAGCGCCGCTGGCAGGCTCGAGGCGGGCTTGAGAGGCGCTGGTTCTTCCTTCTCCCCCTGTGGGAGAAGGTGGATCGGCGCGTAGCGCCGAGACGGTTGAGGGGTGTTCCAGCGGAGTGAGACGTCGGCTTTCCTGGGAAAAACCTCATCCGGCCTCGCTTCGCGAGGCCGCCACCCTGTGCTAGTCACGGGCCTCGCCCGCCCTTCGGACCCCACACGGGGAGAAGGAAAGCGAGCCTCAATACCCCAGCAGTTCCTTCAGCGGGATGACGCGCCAGACTTGCTTGATGGCGTAGCGGTTGAAGGTCAGCGTCTTGGGCGGATTGTATTGTTCGACCACCAGCTCGCCCGCCGTGCGCCGGACCAGTTTCTTGATGAAGGCCTTGCCGTTCTTCTCGTTCTCTTCCGGAAAGGTCTCGATCACCACATGGTCGCCCGGCACCGCGTCGCGGCCGCCGCAATAGATCATGTCGCCGGGCTCGTAGCGCGGCACCATGGAATCCGAGAGCACATGCAGCGCGAACACTTTCGGCAGGTTGCGGACCCCTGGCGGACGCTGGACGTATCCCGCAGGCTCGCCGTTGAAGGTGAAGTCGCCGTCATCGCCGCCGACGGCGGCGCCGAGCACCGGAATATCCATGGCTCCGGCCGGCAGGGGGCCGGCATCGGTGACGATCTCGGCGTCCGCCACCGGGCCGGCATCGTCGAGGAAAACGACCTCGCCCTTGCCGAGCGCCACGGGGTCGACACGCAGGAAGGCGGCGGTCTTCAACAGGTTCTCGGTCTTGGGCAGGTTGCGCCCGGTTTCCCAGTTGCCGACGGCGGCGACATCGGTGTCGTTGTGCTCGGCGATGTGGCGCA
Source organism: Mesorhizobium sp. Cs1299R1N1 (assembly GCF_037179655.1). NCBI lineage: Bacteria > Pseudomonadati > Pseudomonadota > Alphaproteobacteria > Hyphomicrobiales > Phyllobacteriaceae > Mesorhizobium > Mesorhizobium sp. Cs1299R1N1. Next base: position 417,011 of record NZ_JAPYKR010000003.1, read on the forward strand.
TGACCAGGCCGCGCTGCTTGCGTGCCTGGCGGATCGCGGCCCCGACCCTGATCGACAGTTGCGTTTTCACCATGGCCTCATGTGACCAACAAGTCCTGCTTTCGTCCATGAAAGAATGGCTTGCATCAATTTTTGAGTTATGCTTATATCACCTCATGCAAAAGCTCAACCCTCTCAGAGTCGACAGCGCCTCCAGCCCGGCCTTGCCGGGCTGCCCTTTCCCTTCCGCCCCGGCCGTCTCCTCCCCGGCCGAGGCGAAGCGCGAAGCCGATTGCCTTGGTGCATCGGCCGCGCGTCCGGTCCGCCCGTCACTGGCGGCCGGAACGGCCGGAGCCGCCGCTCCCCGCGGCTCCGGCCCCCCATTCGACCCGGCCGCGGGTTGTTCCCTGATCCGCACGCGAGACGGCACCGTCATCGCTGACGAGCCGACGACGGGCAGGGCGGTCTCAGCCCCTGACGGGGACATGGCGACGGCACGGCTTGCGCGCCTCGCCGCGCCGGCCGACCGGCGAGGCTGACAGTCCACGGCAATCCCAGCGGCCGACAGGCCGGACCAAGCCCGGTAGCGCCCATGGCGTCCGCGGGCGAACCCGACGCTTGCCTGACGGTGCCGTGCGCGGCGGCCGCTGGCCGCGCAATGGAGACGGACATGACAGGCTACAGCGACAGCGAATTGCAGGCGATTGCCGCCTGGCTGAAGGACGGGCTTTCGGCATCGAGGATCGCGGCCGCGTTCAGCGCACTGCGTGGCGCGCGCGTATCGCGCAACGCCATCATCGGCATCGTCCACCGCAACGGCATGCTGGGCGCGATCGGCTTTGCCAACGGCAAGGGCCTGCCGGCGGCCGTTATGGCGACGGCCAAGGCAGCGCGCCGCGCCGCCAAGGCGGAAACCATAATCGAACGTGCCGGCGCCGCGCTGCAGCCGGCCAAACCCGCCATGCGGCCGAAGCGGGCTCCTTCGCCCGTCCGGCCACGGCTTTTCCAGCGCGAGGCGGGCGTGCTGATCGCCGATGGGGAAACCTACCGTTTCAAGGTACCCGCACCGCCACGGGGTCCCATCGGCCGACAGCCGCATGGCGTGGCCATGCGCTTCATCGACTGCCTGTTCAGCCGCTGTCGAGCGCCGCTCGACCTGGCGCTGGAGGAAGACCCTCAAAATGGTGCGCCCGGCGGGCGGCCGGGCCAGGACATGCTGTGCTGCGGCATGCGCACCAAGGCAATGAAAAGCTACTGCACCTATCATCAGGCGCGCTTCCAGCGCCGTGTTTGCGAGGCCGGGTGAAGCTTGGTCCCTTCTTCCAGGTTACGGGGAGAAAGTCGCGCCTGCGTGCCGTCGCCAGTCCCGATCGCCGCGAAATATTGGGAGAATTGCTTTGAACAGCTATCGGGCCGCACCGCTATTTCGGTATCTGGCGGCCCTGTTTGGGCAGGCGGCTCTGCACCGTTCGTTGCTCCAGCACCGTCGCCGGGCCGCCGCCGGCAACCAGGATGCCGGCAACGCGGGCAAAGCCGGTGAACACTTTTATCGCATCGGACTGCGAGATCTGCGCCGCGATGGCCGCGCTGCAGGCGTTGAGCGCGCTGCGATAGACGTGGCCCCGCCGCTCGATCGGCCAACGCTGGAGGAAATCGGCGGCATCGCTGACGTTTTCGATCTCCTCGACATGTCCGTCCAGGGACACTTTGAGCGGTACTCCGGTTTTCATCGTACCCACGGCGTTCACCTTCGGTCCACGCGCGGCATTCAAGCCGACGCTCATAAACGCACAAGGCCGGCAAGCGGTTGCATCGCCGCCCTCTCAGGGGCTCGCCGCGGCGTCGAGCCACTCATGCGCGCGGCTTCTTGGCTTGGCTACCAATATGCCTTGTTGCCTTGCCGCCTCTCGAAAGGCCTCGAAGGCGGGGCGCGGGCAGCAAGTACCCTCGACCGCGAGCCGGATGAGCCGGGCTGCCTCGAGATAGGCCGGCGCGGTCTTGTCGGGCCATTGGTGACGAAGCGCCGTTGCCGCATCGGCCACCGAGCCGACCAGCATGGTCTTGTTGTCGCAAAAACGCAGGGTCACCGGCATGAAAGCCGTCATGGGCAAACCTCCCCTAGGCATGGACGCGTCATAACGTCCGGACCGGCGGCTGGTTCCATCAGCGCGGCTGGAAGCACGGCGTGGAGCGCGGCATGAGCGAACGGCCCTTCATGCAGCTCTACGTCTCTGATTTCGTCGGCGACACGCTGCAGCTCTCCACCGAGCAGATCGGCGCCTACATGCTGCTGCTGATGGCAATGTGGAATGCCGGCGGCGGCTTGCCCGACGATGACGCCAGGCTGGCGCGCGTGGCGCGGCTGCCGTTGAAACGATGGCGGGCGATCAGCGCCGAGCTGCTGGCCTTCTTCGAGCGCGAGAGCGGCGAGATCGGTCACAAGAGGCTGACGAAGGAGCTGCGCAAGGCGCGGCTCAAGAGCGAGGCGAGGGCGGCCGCCGGCGCGCGCGGCGGGGCCGCCACCGCCTTGAAAACAAAGGCGCATGCCGGGGCAAATGCCGATGTTTTGATGCGGCATTCTCCAGATTCCAGAAACCAGATGGAAAAAGCTCCCGCTTTTTCAGCGCGCGAGGCGCGCGAAAGACCGGGGACTTCGATTGGGGGTGAGGCGACGTCGGGATCGCGCGGCCCGGGCCGGCCCAAGAAACCGCCGGGCTGGATCAGGCCGAAAACCCACAGCGACGCCGCCAACGCCATCATCGAGGAGATCCGCGGATATGACCACGGCCGAACTGCAGCAGGCGACGAAGGCGCTGGCGGCAATGTTCTCCTGCTTCCCGCAATCCGCCCTGACTGATGTCGAGATGCAGCTGCGCGGCTATCTCGGCGCCGTCAGGGATGCCGAGCTGGCTGACTTGCAGGCCGCCATCCAGCGCTTCGTGCGCGGCGAGGTGAAGAGCGGCAACGCGCAGTTCTGCCCTTCGAGCGCGCAGCTCTGCATCGAAGTGCGCGAGCGGCGCTTAATGCGGGAGCTGCTGGCGCGGCGCGGCGCCGAGGCGGCTGCAAAGCTGGCGAAGCGATGAGGAGTTTCGATCGACAGGTCGGCGCGAAGGATCGCGACCTTCCAAGGAAACACACCCCAACAGGAGCCACATCCATGCCCAGGAAAACCAAAGCCGCCAGACCGCAGGCGCCGAAACTGTCGAAGGGCGAGGCCGAGCAGGTGCGCATCCGCCGCGAGGTCGGCCATGATTTCGCACTGAAGGACGATGCCTTCGGCCGCAAGCGGTTGACATCAGGCACGGCCGAGGCGCGGCGCGTCTACGAGGTGTCGAATGACGGCCACGCTTCCACCGGCGGCATCGTACGGGTGCGCAATGTCGACCCGCTCCTGGGCATCACCTCGCTGTCGCGCCAGCAGCGCGAGGCCGGCCTGCGCTACCGCGAGCATTTCCAGTCCAGCCAGCGGGCTGATATCAAGCCGATGCGCTGGACGGAGCGCGTCGACGGCGGTCGCATCGGCGGCGGCATCGCCGACAGCGTGCTCAACGCCGGCCGCGCGCATGCCGCCGCGACACGGGCGCTCGGGCATTGGGACGTGGCGGCGATCGTGCAGAAGGTCGTGTGCCTGGAACAGCCGGCGAGGACCGTGGCCGAGCAGGATGGCGAAGGACGCGACGTGGTGACGAAGCTGCTGAAGCTGGGGCTCGACCTGCTGGCCGTGCATTATGGGATGATGATGGGCCGGTGAGGTGGTCCAACACCGCCGAATGCTTCTGCAAACGGCTATGATTGATCCGGCCGACGGCAGCCGGCCAGATCAATTTGAACGGTCAATAGCGGCAGACACGCACTCTTTCGATGATCCGGTGGTGATGACGCCAGTGCTTCACCACTTCGGTGTGGCAGCGACGACTGTGCATGCCGTAATAGCGCGGCCGATAGCCGTTATCGTACATGCTGTAACGGTAGTGGTGACGGCCGTAATAGGGACCATAGTCGGAGTAGTCGCGGTAATAGTCCCCATAGTAGTCGCGATGTCTGGGAACGTAATAATCGTCATCATAGCCGTTCCCGATGCCGAGCGTGATGCTGGCGGCATTCGCGGGGGCCATCACCGCCACCGCCGAAGCAACCGCGATCACGGAAGCGAGCAAGAGTTTTTTCATGACAACCTCCTCTTTCAAGGTGTGTCTAATAAACGCTGAGGTCGCAGCCCTGTTCCCATAAATCGGTGAATCGATGGGTTCGACTTGTGGGCCGTGGCGGCGGAAAGCACCTGCCGGGCGGTGTCTGGCCGCACCTGTCAGCAGTCACAAAAAAGACAACCCCGCGAGCGAGGCTGTCTCCATGGCCGCGCCGCGTTGTCAGCTGCCGCCAATCAATTTCACGCTGCTGCAGAATTCCGGATGCGTGTTGGTGGGGTTGGCGTTCTTGACCTCGTCAGCGCAGGCGGTTCTCATCGCCGTCTGGTCTTCGGGCGTCAGCGCCTTCCAGGCTCTCGCGAAGGCGTCGTTGCTGACCATCGTCTTCATGCCGAAGTCCGTGTAGAACGGCTTCATCTTGGCAGGATCATCGAGAGCGGACGTTCCCTTGCTGGATCCCGCGAGAGCCGAACCGGCGACCATTGAAAGCGCCATCGCGCCAAGACAGATCATCTTGATGTTCATGGTGAGGTCCTTCCCTGTTGCTTTGTGACCGTCGAAGCAACGATCAAGCTTTTTAGCGAAACAGTTTGCCCGGAAGTTCCGGATTGTCAGGTCAAAATTGCTCAAACAAGCCAAAACATATTCCAGAAAATCCTAAAACGTTCGAGAAATTCGAACGCAGGGCAGGGGGGTCCAGGACTTTGTTATTTTCGCCATCCTTCTCCCAGTTTCGCGATTTGCGGACGGTTCCGGAGGCGGTCTCGGCTCGGCAAAAAAAGTCCCGCCGGAGAGCCAGCGAGGCATTGATTGGAGGGTCTTGTCATCGCCCGGAAGGCGATCACGCAGCAACGAGGGCGGCTCGCGGAAAGTTTCAGCGCTCCCTCTCTGTTTTCGCGGCGATGGTTACGCCGGTCTCTGCCGGCTCCTGCCCGGCGGCGCCGCGCGGCTGCGCCATCGACCGGGCCGCATCCGCTCCGGCCGCCAGGATGCGATCCGACAGGTCCCCACCCTCCACCGCGCGGGCCAGTTGAAGCGCGCCGATGAGCGTCGCGAAGATACCGAATGCCACGGCCTCCGGATCGCTTGTATGCCGCGGGACAGCGGCCGACACCTGGCGCACCAAAGTCATCAAGCGTTCGGTGTAGAGTTGTCGCGTTTCCAGCTGCTCCCGCGCGATTTCCGGCAATAGGGCGGCGGAAGCGCAGCCCGTGCCCGGATTGTCGCGGTGCTGCGCCGACAGATAGGCGTCTATGGCCGTTGCCAGGCCGCCGGAGGCCAGCGCCTGCGCGATCTGGCCCGACTGACCCTCCAGCGCCCCCGCCACGCATTCCCGGACAAGTGCCGCCTTGGAGGGAAAGTGCGGATAGAAGGCGCCGTTGGTCAGCCCGGCGTCGCTCATGATGCTTGCCAGTCCCGAGGCGGCGATGCCGTCGTCCCGGAACCGCTGTGTGGCGACCTCCATGATCCGGCTGCGCGATGTGTCCTTCCGGCCCTTTTCGTACCGCATGTCCTGTCCTTCCCAGACCTCTATTGCATTATGATCATAATCTGATATTACGAACATAATTCAACGCCTGGAAGAAAGCTAGCCCTGACTGGCTCTGGAGCATCAAAATGAAGCGCATTTCGGAAAGACCGCGATCGTGAACGAGCGAGTACGATGAAAGCCTTTGTCGCCGACAAATATGAGAAGAAAGGCGCGCTCCGGCTCGCCGATATGCCGAAGCCGGAATTGCAAGACAATGATGTCCTGGTCGAGGTCCACGCCGCCGGCGTGAACCTTCTGGATTCCAAGCTGCGGGACGGGGAGTTCAAACTCATTGTGCCTTATCGGCCACCCTTCGTCCTTGGCCACGACGTGGCCGGTATTGTCGTGCGGGCCGGATCGAAGGTCCGCAAGTTCAAAGCCGGCGACGAAGTCTATGCACGGCCGCGCGACGGCCGGATTGGGACATTCGCCGAATTCATCGCCATGGATGAGGCCGACGTTGCCCTGAAGCCGAAAAACCTCAGCATGGAGGAGGCGGCTTCCATTCCCCTGGTTGGTCTGACCGCCTGGCAAGTGCTGGTCGAAAGGGCAGGGCTGAGGAAAGGCCAGAAGGTCTTTATCCAGGCCGGCTCCGGCGGGGTGGGCACGTTTGCCATCCAACTGGCGAAGCATCTCGGCGCGACGGTTGCGACAACGGCGAGCGCGGCGAGCATGGACCTGGTGAAAAGTCTCGGCGCCGATGTCGTCGTCGACTATCGCAAGGACGATTTCGAGAAGGTCCTGCAGGGCTACGACGTCGTCGTGAACAGCCAGGATGCCAAGACGCTCGAAAAATCGCTGCGCGTGCTGAAACCGGGCGGCAAGCTGATATCCATTTCCGGCCCGCCGGATCCCGAGTTCGCCAGGAAGCAAGGCCTCAACGTCGTGCTGAAGCTGGTGCTGCGGCTGCTTAGTCTTAGCATACGCCGCAGGGCCAAACGCGCCGGTGTGGACTATTCCTTCCTGTTCATGTGGGCGCAGGGCGACCAGCTGAGCCGGATCACGTCGCTCATCGAAACCGGCGTCGTACGTCCTGTCATGGACCGGACTTTTCCGTTCGAACAGACCAACGAGGCCTTGGCCTATGTCGAAACGGGGCGGGCCAAGGGCAAGGTGGTCGTGAAGGTCAGATAGAGACGGCCGGGAGCCGCAGGACCAATGTCGCGGCGACGCCCGGTTCGCTAGCCGGCGCTAGCCCGCCGGTCCTGTCTCGACCTCCTGGAGATAAAAAACCTTGCTCGGCTGCAGATGGTCGACGCAGAGCTGCGCCAGCACCCAATTGTCGCTGCGTTTCAGCGCCTCGATCATCATCAGGTGGTGCTGGCGCGAGATGTAGAGCTTGTCCCGGTCGGCCAGCGAATTGGCCCGCACCGGCAGGCTGAGGCGCATATAGTGCTCGATCGAGGACACCAGATAGGCATTGCCGCAGGCCGAGAACATGGTGAGGTGGAAACGGTCATTGGCCTCGTGAATGCCTCTGAGGTAACCGGCGTCGACATGGGCGCTGTAGACGTGGTGGATCTCGGTCAATTCCGCGATCAGCGCGTCGCTCGCCGGCAGGCGGATCATCAGCGCGGCCTGCCGCTGCAGCATCTCGCGCACCTCGTAGATCTGGCGGACCTCCTCGGGCGCGAGCCGGCGCACCATGGCGCCCTTGTTGCGCTCGCGCGTGGCGACGCCGAGCCTTTCCAACTGGCAGAGGGCCTGGCGGATGGTGTGGCGCGAGACCGGGAAACGGGCCAGAAGCACGTCCTCGACCAGGCGCGTGCCGGGCGCCAGCCGGCCGAAGATGATGTCTTCCTCCAGCGCGTGGACGATATCGGCTTCCTTGCCGCCATAGTCGACCGTGTTGAGCATCGCGACCCTCTTGTTGGTCCGGCCAATGAGGATTGACCCCGGCCAATTTCTCATTGGCCGCAGGCCACTCTAGAGCATTTCCGGCGAAAACAGGATGCTCCATCCGTTTGTTCGCTGCTTGCGGGCCGACAGGGAAAGGCCCGCCACCGACGCGACTCGTGACGGGCCTTCTGGAGTACGCCGGGCTTCCGACCGCCCGGCTATTGCAAAACCTGCCGGCGGCGCGATCGTTCCATCACAACAGGAAGCTTACCTCGGGGGAACGGGCCTTGCGGAGGTGCAGGTACCCCCGGTAACGGCCGACAGTCTCTCACGCTTCGAAAGCATCGGCTTATTTGTGAATGAGCCATTCTATCAAGCCGGTCTCGACCCGCTCGCAGCCGGTAAACTCGGACACCAGGTTTTTGGCCAGATCGCGCCATTGACACTCGGGCAGGTTCGCTTCCCTGACCAAATCTCGAAATACAGCGCGGAGAATGTCGGCATCGAAGGCGGAGACGGCAACGGGAGCCGCGTCTTCCCAGGCTTGGGCGGTGTCATCGCGATGGCGTCGGCGAAGCCGGTTCAAAAGCTCGCGTGATTGCGCGATCACACGCCGGGAATGGTCTAAATCGCGGCGAAAGGCGGCGTTTCCAGCAATGGAACGATGCCGTAACAGGAAGCTGGCTTCGATAGCTGCCTGCGCCATGTCTATATGGCTTTCAACCATCGCTACCTCCCTCAGGACTAATTTACTCCTCCGAAGGGGTATCTCAAAGGGGATTCAACGTACGATTTGGTACGAGGGGGAAGCTTGGCGGAGTATTGAACGGACCGGCCCGAACAGCGTAGGCGTGCGCAACGGCGACGCCCGCTTTGGTCGGCTCTAATGTCCGACGACCATGTCAGCCCCTGGGCGACATGTATTAGTTCCTGTCCGACGGCTTCGAGCGCATCCTCGACACTGTCTCGCGCTCGGCGCGTTTGGAGCGCAGCGGCGGCAGGCCGCGATCGATCAGGTCCATGTCTTCCAGCACCATGTCGCCCATGCGCTTGAAGGCGACGTCGAGGGCGCCGGCGCGGTGGGCGGAGCGCAGGAAGCCGGGCAGCGCGCGCACGGGATGGTCGCCCGCCAGCGGCTCTTCGGGGAAGACGTCGCTGGCGGCGAGGATGTGGCCGCTCTTCACCGCCGCCATCAAGGCGGGGAAGTCGACCACGCCGGCACGGCTGAGCAGGATGAAGGCAGCGCCCGTGCGCATACTGGCGAAAGCATCGGCGCCCAGAAAACCCTGGTTCTCCGAGGTCACCGAGGCGACGACGAAAACGAAGTCGCTTTGCGATAGCACCTCGTCCAGCGAAGCCGGCTCGACGCCATTTTCCCTCAGGATCGACGGCGGCAGCCAGGGGTCGAACACCTTCGTGCGGGTGCGGAAGCCCGACAGCAGGCGGTTGAGCGCGCGGCCGAGATCGCCGAAGCCGATGATGCCGACATCGGCGCCCGAAAGCAGCCGCGCCGTCTGGTTGCCGTCGCCGCCCCATAGTTCCTGCCCTTGGCGGAAAGCGAGGTCGGCATCGACGATGCCGCGGGCAAGGTTGAGCGCCATGGCCAGGCCGAGTTCGGCCACCGGCTCGGCGAAGACCAGGCCCGTCGTGACGACATGGATGCCGCGCGAAAACAGCGTTTCATAGGGCATGTTGTTGAGGAGATTGCTCTCGACATTGAAGACGCAGCGCAGCGCCTTCATCGCGTCAAGCGTCTCCGGCGAGATCGGCGGTTGGCCGACGATGTAGCGGGCCTCGGCCAGCACCTCGGCCGGCAGTCGCGCTACACCGTGCGGCGTCGTCTCGACGATGCGGTAACGCGCCTTGAGCCGCGCCAGCTGCGGCGGCGTGAAGATCAGCTCGAGCGTGCGCGGCTCGGGCGCGCTGATGACCAGCGGCAAGGCGGTCTCTGACATGGCAAGCTCCTCCCGAAACGGCTTGTGGCGCTTTCTCGGTCCTAAATCTATCCCGGACTAGCGGATTTAAAAGCACGGTAGACCGATTTACTCGGCGCAGGAGCGTTTCGCTCAAATCAGAGAGCCGTCCCGGCACGATTGACATTGGCGCAAAGCCGGTCTTCTCTGCGTATCCAACAAAGGGGGAATAGCTGATGAAGAAATACGAGAAGCCAAGCTGGCAGAAGCGCGAACGGCTTTCGGCCGTCACTGCCGCCGTTGTATTTTCGGTAACGCTGACCTGAAGGCATTCGCTAGCCGTGACAAAGGCGCGACCGGTCGCGCCGTTTGCTTTGGGAAAAGCACGCCATCACCCCCGCGGCTTTGGCGGTGCGGGCTTCTGTTCCTCGCCGCTTGGCTCGGCGGACAGCCGCTGCTTGCGAAGGCGGGCGGTCTTTGCGTCGCGGGCCTTTCGTTCGGCGTCGAGGATGATCCGCGACTCGCGATCCGCTCTCTCAAGCTTTTTCTTGTCGACCAATCGGGCCACTTCGTTCTCCGGCGGCATGTCGCATTCCATAAAACCAATCGTGTGCGGCAAGGTTCCGCCGGATGCCGGCTGCGAGCGACCGCGTCAGGATTTTGCCTGGCCTGACCGCTCGGCGCGATGGCCGGTCTGCCAGCTGGTGAGTTGGCGCTCGGCCTCGGATATGGTCACGCTCATCAAGCCGTCAAATTCGGCCATGGCTTCCATATGCCCATGATCAATGATGGATTTGCGAAGAATGCGCATCGCCAGAATGGCATCCTGCAACGCGCGGTCGATGTTCTTGACCATGACAGGATCTCCTGCGGGCATAACCTGCCTGCGCGCCGCTGGTTCCGGCTGAACGGCACTGGATTTGCCATTTTTCAGCGCTATGTCATTGTCCTGGGAAGCGCTCCGCCGCTCCCCTTCCGCCGCAAGGGAGGGACAAGGTAGAGGTGCTTTCCTTGGGACGGCACTAGGGAAGCGCCTTCTGACGATAGAGGGCGGGAGGCCCCTCACGCCATACCCGGCTCCCGCCGCAAATGGCGCATCTTGCGGCCGATGATCATTAGCTGGCGTGCCGTGTTGTTGCGCAGGCGCCGCGCGCGCCATTCCAGTCCGGTTTCGGTGGTGATCCGCTTGGCATATACGCTCACACGCATGCCTGCCTTATCGGAAGCTAACTTGACCGGATCGTCATAGAAGGTGCCGATCTTGTCAGCCGCCATGCCTGGTGTTTCCAGCCAGCGTGGAATGTGGACGGAATGGAGCTGATCGACGTCGATCATGACCCGCCCTATGCCGACGCCCGGCGTCGGGCATGTCGTACAGAACGCGTCGCCAATGAAGACGACCCCGTCGCGGCGGTGGCCTTGCGTCGTGGTCAGATTGACCTGCCGGACCTCGACGGGACTCGCGACAGCGAAGTTGCCGCATTGCGCCGATATTTCGGGCATCAACTCGCAAAGCATCTTTTGCGGATCCGCCCGGAAATCCCTCGTCCATTGATCGGCCACGGTGCGATAGACGAACATGTTGGCCCGCATCTTGTCGCCGAGAGGGAAGATGCTGATGTAGGCTACGCGGTCGCTCGCCCGCCTGCCGTAGCAGGTGACGGCCCGAAAGCCGCAGTCGCGCTGTGAGACAGCGAGGTCGAAACCCATCGACAGCGAATGGGCTTTCGATTGCTCCACGCGTTCGACGCCGATGGCGCGCCGCACCGCTTCGCCGTAGCCGGTGGCGACCACCAGCAGGCGGGCAATGATGACGCTGCCGTCGCTCAGCACCAGGCGCTGCCGGTCCGGTCCGGTCGAGACCTCGACGACCTTGCCGACCGTCAGCGGCACTTGCGGGGGAAGGGCGTCACGAAGCCCGTTGATCAACGCGCCGTAGGAAAATGCGTATTCCGGCCTGCGCTCACGCGCGAACAACTGCCCGAGGCGGAAGACGTGAATGTCGTCGAACGGTGTGACGAGACGTTTGATCGTTTCGTCGAGGCCGAGCTTCTCGAACAGCCGTATCTGGTCGGTACCGATTTTCTCGGCCCGGAACTCGTCGTGATGGATCCGGTGCGGATCGATCAGCGCCACCTTGCGGCCGGCTTTTCCCAAGGCGGTGGCCAGCGTGGTACCGGCCATTCCGGCGCCAACGATCGCCACGTCGACTTCGGCCGGAACAGCCTCGACGGTGGTCATCTCGCTGCCCTTCATGCCAGTCATCTTCTGTCTCCACAAAGTGTGGTGGAAAATATCTTCCGGGCCGTATCAACCTCAAGCAACCAGCGCGGGTGGCTGGTAGTAACAAATGTTTAGGTTAACTACGGTCGGATCTTCCGTTTCCAGCGCGGCGCGAGCGCCGAGCCGTCGATGAACTCCAGGCCGCCCGCCTCGTTGAGCGTGTGCAGCTTACGCCCGCTCCATAGCGCGCCGGGGGTTAAGATCGTCTCGACACGCTGGTCCATGCCGTTCAAATCAATGTGAGTGACGCGTGCGATGCCAAGGGCGCCGCCGTAGCTCCTGCGGCAGTCCTGCACCGGGCGCAGCAACTGGCCGCCGCGCTCCACCATGCGTCCGGCCGGCCGCGCCGAGGCGATATCGATCAGCACCGGATTCTTGGGATGCGGCGTCCAGGGGCCGCGAAAGTCCGGCGCCGACCACAGATGCAGCGCGTCGGAGAAAGCGCCGCCTCCGTCCCGGGGGGTGCCTTCACCGTCCCGGACGGTGGCAAACATCCACCACGAGCCACCATGCTCGACCAAGGTGGCGTCGCTGGCGACGATATCGGACAGCAGCGTCGCTTCCTTGACCCATCCGCCGGGGAAGGCGGTGGCGCGGTAGAGATCCACCGTGCGGTTGGCGCAGCTTTCCGGCACCATCCAGACCTCGCCGTCACGCTCGAAGACGAAGGGGTAGGACAGGTGGTAGGGCAGGTCGAGCACCGGCTCCGGGCGGCCGATCGGCCCCGACGGGCCGAACGGCACGGCGGAGATGATGGCTCTGCCTAGGCGGTGGACATAGTCCTCGACGAACAGGGTTACCTGTCCCTGGTAAAGGATCGGGAACGGATCGGCGTAGAAGCGGCTGCCGTCGTCGGGCAGCTCTTGCCAACCCGATGCCGGATGCGCGCGCAGATCGAACAGATCCCGCCCTCCGGTCTCGCGCCAGCCGACCTTCCAGTGCGGGGCATTGTAGCAGAGATGGTAGATCTTCTGGACGATGCGCCGCGCCAGCGCCTTGCCCGCCCTGACGCCGAGCTTGCCGGCCGAGGGCAGCGACGGCGCACCCCTGCCGTCCACCGGCTCGGGCAGGACGGGCAGGGCGCCGCGTGCGGCACCCGTCACCGCCGCCAGGATCAGGCTTGCCGTGCGCGCCAGCATGTCCTGGAAGGCGGCAAGCGCGATGCCGCCATATTCGGTGCCCAGGCGTCCTTCGGCGACGACGGCACCATTCTCCTCGACGCGGGCCAGCGGGGTCCGGCCATCGAGGATCGACGCCAGCAGGGCGGCTTCGCCGCCGGCGCCATCATAGGTCACACGCCAGACGCGTGTTCCCTCCACCTGCACGTCGCCGCAGAGGTCGAGCACGAGGTCCGGCGAGACGGGCGTCCGCGTTTGGAAGGGTGCCAGCGCCGACAGCGGCAGGCGCTTGGCCAACCCATCCGCGGGCAAGCCGTGGATGACCGTTTCAAGCTGGAACAGCGCGGCGATGCTGCCTGGAATGCCGCTCCCGGCCGGGCGTGCGTCGATGCTGACCTCGACATCGGCGAGCGCGGCCAGGCGCTGCAGCAGCAGCAGGTGAAAAGCACGGAGGCAGTCGCTGTCCAGGCGCAGGCTGACCTGCATGTCGCACCCCTAGAATTCTGATGTTCGGTAACGGCCGGTGTTCGATTTTTGGGCACGATGGGTGGGCGACGGTCGGACTGGAGGGAGATGTTGCTCCATTTCCATTCGTTTCCCGCTCGCTTGCGCCCTGTCAACACGGCCCATGCCTTTGCTACGCAAACTCCGTGCCAAAAATCAGAAGAGCTCCCAACATAATTAATAGTGTTTTAACAGTTGGAGTAATAGCTAGGCTGAAGCCGCAATTTAGTCTTTTGAGGCATATGGAGTGTTGTCGGAGCGACCTTTGCAATCATCCCTGCTCTCGTTGCCGCAACAACAAGCTCCGCAGGTGATGCAATATGCGCCGGAGCCACCTCCGGCCGCGTCGTATCCATCCTCGTCCGTCGAGTTGGGTGACCTGAAGCGTATATTGGTGCGCCGCCGTTTCCTGATCCTCGCCACAGCCGCACTGCTGACCCTTGCAGCGCTGCTCTATGGACTGTTCACGCCGGCGCTCTACAGCTCGGTGGCGGAGATCATCGTCGATCCGCAAGACCTGCAGGTGGTCACCAACGACGTCAATCCGAGCCGGGTTCCGCCCGATGGCGGCATCACCATGGTGGAAAGCCAGGTTGCCGTCGTCCAGTCGAGCGGCGTGCTGCTCAGGGCTATCGCGGCGACCAACCTGACCGAGGATCCGGAATTCAACGGGCAAGGTGGGTTGTTGAGCCGTTTGCTCGGCGGCGTGCTGGGCTCGGAGTCGACCGAGACGGACAAGATGGGCGAAACCGACAAGACGGGGACGACGCTCGATGCACTGCGCCGGCGGCTGGCGGTCAAGCGGGCCGACAAGGTGCTGGTCCTCGACGTGATCGTTACCGCCAAGAGCGCCGACAAGGCGGCGAAGCTCGCCAATGCCATCGCGCAGGCCTACCTGGCCGACCAGGCCGCGGCGCGCGCGAAGATGGCCACGGACGCTTCCGACTCCATCAGCGCGCGGCTGGAAGAACAGCGCAAGCGCGTCCAGCGGGCCGAGAATGCGGTCGAGGCCTACAAGTCCGCCAACAACATGGTGATGGCCGCGGGCAATCTGGTCAGCGACCAGGAACTGACCGAGATCAACACGCAGCTGGCGGCCGCCCAGAGCCGCACCGCGACGCTGAAGGCGCAGGTCGACCAGTTGCGCCGGTCCGGCGGCGCACCGGACGCGACCTCGGAAGCGATGCGCTCGGCGGTGATTTCGAGCCTGCGGGCACAGGAGGCGACGCTTGTCGACCAGGTCTCGCAGCTCGGCACGGAACTCGGGCCGCGCCACCCCTCGATGATGGCGGCCCAGCAGCAACTGCGCGACACGCGCGCGCTCATCGCGCGCGAACTCGGCCGCATCGGCGCCGCCGCCGAAACCGACTATGAGCGGGCACTGGCCAACCAGCAGGCGCTGGAGGCCAAGGTGGCGGGCATGAAGAGCAAGTCGCTAGACACCGACCAGGCCTCGGTCAAGCTGCGCGAACTGCAGCGCGATCTCGAGGCGGTGCGCTCGGTCTACGCCACCTACCTGCAGCGGGCGCAGGAAACGCGCGAGCAGGTCAATGTCGACAGCACCAATGCGCGCATCATCTCCGACGCCATGCCGGCCCTGAAGAAGAGCTGGCCGCCGCTGTTGCTGCTGGTATTCGGCGCGTTCTTCGGCGGGCTGGGGCTCGGCACCGGCATGGCGCTGATCGCGGAATATTCATCGCCGACGGTGCTTTCCAGCGCGCAGATGCAATCGGCGATCGACGCGCCCGTGGTGGGCGTGCTGCCGGCAAAATCGGCGCGCCGCCGCTGGTGGCCTTTCGGCGGCGCCGCCCAGGCCGGACAGAAGATGGACGCCGTCGCCGGCCTGGCGTTGAGGCGCCTGTTCTCCTCCAGCCGACGTCCGCCGGACTGGCCGCTGGTGCCGTCCATCCTGCTGACGTCGGCACCGGAAGATGCCGCGCAACGGGGCCGGGTGGCGCGCCTGCTGGCCAACGCCGCGGCTGCCAGGGGCAGCCGTGTCCTGTTCATCGACACCAATGCCGGCAAGGGCCACAAGGAACCGCAGCCCGGCCTGCTCGACGTGCTGCGCGGCGAATATGCGTTCGAGGCGCTGAGCCAGTACGCGCCCGGCAGCAACGTCGCGGTTCTCGGCAAGGGTCGGCCAAAGGCTGCCTTCTCCGAGGCGCAGGGCGTCTATTACACGCAGCACATGCTGGCCCAGGCGAGCCGCAATTTCGAACTCGTCATCGTCGACGGCGGCGCGCTGGCCGACAATCTCAACGCCTCGCCTCTGGTCGCCATGGTCGACGAGATCGTGCTTGTCGCCACGCTGAACGCGACGCCGATGCGCGATGTCACGGCGGCCGCGCAGGCCATTTCGGTCATGGGGCGGTTGCCGACCGGCGCCTTGCTGGTCGACGAGGCGGCCTGACATGTCTGCCATCCGGGGTGCCGCCCGGTCCGCCACCCCGGCAGCCGGCTGGGCCAGCCAGGGTCAAGCAGCGGCTTCGCGCCGCACCGGCAATTCACTCGACTGGGTGACCGGCTATGGCCTGGTTGCGGTGGTGGCGTTGCTGTTCAGCATCTCGGGCGGCATGCTGTGGCTGGTGGGCTACAATTACGACGGGCTGACCGGCAATCCGGCGACCAAGATCCATCCCTCCACCTATCTGCTCGTGCTGATGTTTGCCTGGCGCGCCTGCACGTTCGGCAACCCGGTTGGCTACACGTTGGCCGTCGCCGACAGGCGGCCGGCGAGCGCGCTGCTGGCCGTCATGTCGATCATGCTGCTGGTCATCGTCATCATCAGGCAGCGCCCCGGCATGGCCGGGATGATCGACACCTTCGTGGCGCCGGCGCTGCTGGTGATGATGCTGGCCGAGGCCGATGAAAAGATATTCGCCCGCATGCAAACGGTGGTGCACGCGGTGATGACGGTGAACGCGCTGCTGGCGCTGTTCGAGTTCGCCACCAAGACGCTGGTCTTCCCTTACCGGCTCGACGGCGTGGTGTTCATGAACGACCTGCGCTCGACGGCGCTTCAGGGGCATCCGCTGTCCAACGCCACGATCACCGCGATCTACGTGCTGGCGCTGCTTTCGGGTTCGCGATCGCTGTCCATGCCGTTGCGGCTCGGGCTGATCGGCCTGCAATGCGCGGCGCTGGTCGTGTTCGGCGGGCGCTCGGCCATGGTGACGACGATCGCGCTCGGCGGCATCTATCTGCTTTTCAGCGGCGTCGCTTATCTGCGGCGAGGACGTATCAGCCTGCCGGGTGCCGCCCTTGCGGTCATGCTCGCCTCGCTGCTGCCAGTCGTGCTCGCCATGCTGTTCTCCTACGGCTTCTTCGACGCGCTGCTGGAACGCTTCGTGTCGGACAGCGGCAGCGCCAATGCCCGCGTCGAAATGTTCGAGCTCTTCAAGCATTTCGAACTGCGCGACTTGATCGTCGGGCCCGATATCGATCTCATCGAAAGCCTGCGCCGCATCAACGGCCTCGAACAGGGCATCGAGAACCCGATCATCCGCCTGCTCCTCTATCAGGGCGCCTTCTTCACCCTGCTGTTGTTTCTGGGCTTCGCACTGTTCATGCACGAAGTGGCGCGCCGCTGCCATCCCGGCATCTGGCTGACGATGCTGGGCTGGCTGATCCTGCTCAACACCTCCGAAAGCCTGGCGTCCAAGACGACGCTGATGACCAAGTTCGTGGTGATCGCGCTGGCGCTGTACCGGCCTGTGAGGGTGGGGGTACGACGCCCGGCGCAAGCGCCGCGAGCGTAGCGCTCTCTCTACTCCGCCATCCTCAGCCCCAGCGCATCCACCATCGCAGGGTCGAGCGCCCGCGTCGTGTCGTCCATCATGCCCATGCCGTCGAAGAGGTCCCAGAAGGCCCAGGGGAAGCCTGATGCCTCGGCGCTCTGCCTGACATCTGATATGTAGCGGGCGCGGTCGGGGTTGGGGGCGGCGACGTAGCGGGCGTCGGTGCGCAGCGCGCCGAATTCGCCCATGATGACGCGCTGCGGCGCGATGCCGTGGCTGTCGGCCCAATCGCGCGCCTGGCTCAGATATTTGTCGATGAACCAGCGGTCGGGCCCGGCGTCGAAATAGACCTTCAGCACGCGTTCGGTCTCGGCAAAGGCGGCCTGCTTGTCCGCTTCGGAGGTCTTGGTGTCCTGAGCCATGCGCGCCCTGACCGAAGCCAGCGTCCGTTCGAACGAACCGGCGGAGGCCGGCCATGGCACGTTGTTGAGCGCGCGGTAGACGGGCTCGCGCATCCAGGGCGCGCCCTGATGGCTGAACAGATAGGGTTCGTAGAAATGGAAGGTGAAGAGGATCGGCTCGAAGGCCGCCAGCGGTTCCGGATCGAGCACGGCGAGCCCGCTCACCATCGAGCCGCAGCCGCCGGTGACGACAAGCGGCAAGGTCCGGGATGACGCCCTGGCCGCCGTCAAAAGGGCCGCCTGGACATTCGACCAGACATTGGAGGAGCAGGATTGCGGCGGCTCGTTGACGGGTTCCAGCGCCACCATGCCCTGTGCGAACCGCTGCAGCCTGCCGGCAAGCGTGCCGACCAGCGCGCGATAGGCTTCGAATTCCGGCGCGGCGGTGCTGGAGACCATGCGGTCGGGATTCCAGTAATGGGTGGCGCCGTTGGCCTGCACGTTGACGATGATGCCCAGACCGGCATCGATGACCGCCGCCACGGCATCGTCCAGCATCGTCAGCAATTTTGCGCGCGTGGCGGCGTCGGCGGCCAGGAACGGGCCGGGATCGACGGGCAGGCGGATGAAATCGAGCCCGGCCTGGCGCAGCCGGCGAAGGTCGTCCGGTGTCGGCACCGGCCGCTGCGACTGGAAGGGCGGCCAGTCATAATCGGTGCGCGGCGCCGGAAATTCGCGTGTCAGCGCGAACCAGGGCCAGGCATTGACGCCGCGGCGAAAGCGCCATTCGCCAGTGGCGGCCAGCGCGGGCGATGCGGTCGAAAGCGCCGCCGTGGCGGGCATCAGCGCCGTCGACAGCGCGGTCCTCAGCAGCCGCCGTCGCGACCAGCCTGTCATACGGCGCCGGGCGAGGGGCGGTCGACCGGCACGGTCGCAGCGGCGGGCACGCCCAGAAGCCGATAGGCTTCGCTTTCATAGGCAAGCAGGACGTCGTCCCAGCGAAAGGCTTCGTTGGCGCGGGCCCTCGCGGCCTCGCCACAGGTCCTGACCAGGGCGTCATCTTCCATCGCCTGCCGCATCCGCTCAGCGCAGCTCCGCGCGTCGGTGAAATAGATGGCGGCCGCGCCCGCGGTCCATCGGTTGTAGGGATTGTCGTGGGCGATCACCA
This sequence comes from Mesorhizobium sp. Cs1299R1N1, assembly GCF_037179655.1. NCBI lineage: Bacteria > Pseudomonadati > Pseudomonadota > Alphaproteobacteria > Hyphomicrobiales > Phyllobacteriaceae > Mesorhizobium > Mesorhizobium sp. Cs1299R1N1. The sequence continues at coordinate 435,629 of NZ_JAPYKR010000003.1, forward strand.
TGTTGCCGGCGGCCAGCGCCTCGACCAGCGACGGGTTGGTGCCGCCGACCGTGTGGCCATGCAGATAGGCGCGCGCGTGAAAACGCAGCGCCTTCACCGCCGCCTGATCGTAAATGGCGCCGGGCAGCACCACCGAGGCGTTCGCCGCCTTGCGAACGGCGACATGATAAGGGATCTGGTCGGAAAGCGTGCCCAGAACCACCAGCTTCATGTCGCGCTGCTGGCTGCAGAAGGCTTCGACGATGGGCAGGATGTTGTTGTCGGGCTCGATGCGCGCGATCGAGATCAGATATTTGCCGGGCTCGAGGCCGAGCGCGCGCACCGGCGCCTCCGGTGCCGAGGTCACGGGGTCGGCGCCATAGGTGATGGTGGCTATGGCGCTGCGCGGCCGGCGCGTCGCCAGGTGTTCCGCGATCACGGGATGGTCGGCGACCAGACGGTGCGAGGCCCAGGCGCCGATCCACTCGTTGAGCCAGAACCATGTGCGCGCCGCCACACCCCATTTGGGCCGGCGCCACTCGATGCCGTCCATGTTGGTGATGATCTTGCGCCGCATCAGCCTCAGCCAGGTCAGGAAGACCGCGCCATTATAGCCGAGTACCAGGCAGACACCGGGCCGACGGGCAGCGTCGAGCACGCATTGCCAGTCGAATTCCAGCGTCGCGCGCGGGCCCTTCGAGGCGACCTGGACATGGATGAGCTCGATGCCTTTCCAGGTGTCGACGCGCACCCTCTGGTCGACCCGCTCGACTTCATGCTGGCAGTAGACGCCGACCTTCCAGCCGCGCCCGGCAAGAAACAGCGCCACCTTCTCGGCGAAGGTTTCAAAGCCGCCATGGGCAGCGGGAATGCCGCGCGTCCCGAGGATCAGGATGGTGGGCGTTTCCGGTTTCATGGCTGGTGGCGCTTTCAAATCCGCTCGCTCCGCAATGCGCGGGCCGTCTCGTCTGGAAACCACAGTCCAGCGATATCCATGCCAGACTCAGTTCCGCCCATCATCGCACCGGGGTGTAAAATATTTCTTCCAGCGGCCGGAGTTGTTTCACTATCGGTCAACTATCCCGGCGTATGTGTATCGAAACAAGGCAATGCCGCGACCTGGCGACCAGCAGACGGTCAAGTCAGGGCCGGCATGATCCTTGCTCATGGACTTCTGTGCGCCACATCGGCGGAGGACGTGCGGCATTGGCATGGTGATCCGGGCTCCACACCGCGCGTCACCATGCCGGCTATAAGTGAAGTCCAAAGGGGTGTTGGGCTTGAAATTTCCAGTCGCCTGATCCGTCAGGTGGCGGGATCATCAAACTACCCCTGGCAGAAAGATGCATGGGAATATGCGGATTGCATGCGTCCATCAGGGCTATGAACTCTATGGTTCCGACCGCAGCTTCGCGGAGAGCGTGGCCGCGCTGCGCGCCGCGTTTCCGTCAGCCGACATCGAAGTGGTCCTGCCGCGCGGCGGACCGATCGTACGGATTCTCGAACCGCATGCGACCCGGATCGTCTTCGAGCCGCTCTGGGTGCTGAGGCGCCAGGCCATTGCGCGCCTTGCCACGATCGAGATGGCGCGGCTGCCGGTCGCGGTGCTGAGGGCCTGGCGGCGGCTCAGGGATTGCGATCTCACCTATGTCAACACCTCGATCGTGGCCGACTACGCGCTGGCCGCGCGCCTTCTGCCGCACAAGGCCGTGCTGCACATCCACGAAATTCCCGAAGGCGCCATGCGCAGGATCCTTGTCGGCCTGATGCACTGGAGCCATGCCGATCTCATCTTCAACTCGCGCGCCACCCGCGCCGCGTTCGGCGAGCCCAGATCCGCGCGCTCCCATGTGGTCTATAACGGCGTCGCCGGCCCGGCCGCGGCCGAAGCGACGACCTATGACGGCAAGCGCCCGCTCAAGGTGCTGCTGCTTGGCCGCATCAACAGGATCAAGGGCCAGGAAGTGCTTTTGGAGGCGATCGCCTCGCTGCCGGCGGGACTCAAGTCGAGGATCGAGGTGCGGCTGGTCGGCGGGGCCTTCGAAAGCGTCGAACGCGAACGCGCGCTCGCCGAACTGGTCGGGAGCATGGGGCTCGCCGGACGCGTCAGCGTGCTGCCGTTCATTTCCGACCCGTCCGAGCACTATCACTGGGCCGATATCGTCACCGTGCCGTCGCGGCGTCCCGAGTCGCTCGGCCGTGTCGCCATCGAGGCGATGGCCTTTGGCCGGCCGCCGCTGGTGTCGGCGATCGGCGGGCTGGTCGAGGTGGTCGCCGACGGCGAGACCGGCTGGCATGTTCCGCCCGGCGATGCCGCCGCCCTTGCCGGCAAACTCGAGGAAATCATCCTGCGGCCCGAGGCATGGCGCTCCTTTGTCGCCGCCGGGCGGGCGCGCTACGACGCGGTCTTCAGCGAGCCGGTCGCGGCGGCGGCGATCGCGGCAATAGCCGCGGACAAGCTGAAGGCGGCCATCGCCAAGCCGGGCCGGACGGCAACCCCCCGCCAGGCGGAGACACGGCCGTGAAACTGCCTGGCCATCTGGTGCGGCGCCTCGTGCTGATGATCGGCGGCGAGGCGATGCAGAGCGGCTTCCACTTTGCCCTCAACATCGCGCTGCTGCACATGCTGTCGGCGCAAGGCTACGGCCTCTTCGCCATCGGCATGGTGATGGGCGGCGTCGGCCTGTCCTACATCAGGTCGCTCACCGCCGTTCCCGCCTCGATATGGATGAGCAAGAGCACCAATAGCGCCGGCGTCAATGCCTATGACGTGGCCTTCGGGACGGCGGCGCTGGTCGTTGCGTTGCTGATGGCCATCGGCACGGCGATCGTGATGCGTCTTTTGGGCGATCCCAGCGGAATTGCCGCCGGCTGTTTCGTCGGCGCATGGTCGCTGCGCAGCCACATGCGCACGGCCTTCTTCGCGCGCCGCCAGCAGGTGATCGTCTCCATCAGCGATGCCGCCTTCACGACCGCCGGCACCATCATGGCCGGCCTGGCGATCTGGCTGGCCAGGGATGCGCTGCAGAGCGTGTTCTATGCACTTGCGGCGGCCAACCTGTTTGGCATCTTCGTCCTGGTCCGGCTGGCGCGCCGCACGATGCGCATCAGCTTCCGCATGCCGACGCGGCGGCGCTATGCAAGGCTCTGGTCGCAGCTCTGCTGGTCGGCTTTCAGCGCTACCACCACCAACATCCAGGGCCAATGCCTGGCGCTGCTGGTCGCGGGCATTGCCGGGCCGGCCGCCTATGCGCCGCTGGCGGCGGTGCTCGTGCTGTTCGCGCCGCTGCGCATCATCAGCCTCGCCTTCGTGAACATGACGCAGCCGGAACTGGCCAAGCTGATGCGCGGCAACGAAACGCGCCGTGTCTGGGCGCAGGCAAAGCTGTGGGCTGTCGTCATGGGGTTCGGCGCGGTGGCCTATGGATGCGCCATCATGTTCGTCCTGCCGATGATAAAGTCCCAGGCTCTCCAGGATGCTTCGGTCGGGTTCATCGGGCTTTTCGTGATCGCGAATTTCGTCCCGATCATGCTCTACATCATGCCCCGCGTCGTGCTCGAGATAATGGGTGACTTCCGCATCGTCGCGTTCATCACCTTGGGCGGCGCCATTGTCGGACTGGCGTTGATCGCGATCCTGCTGGCGGTCGCGTCTCCGCCCTGGTCGCTGGCGGGTTCCGCGGTCTCCGAGATCTTCGTGCTCGTGGCATCATGGTACTTCGTGCATCACCGCATGTGGAACATCGAACACCCGGACCAGCAGCACGACAGCCGGCTGGGCTCGTGGCGGCGGGCGGTTTCGTTCGCCGCGGCAAGACGATAGGAGAGAGATGTGTCAGGCCAGGCAGTGCAAATTGCTGCGGTGACGGACTTGCCCGGCGGGCAGGTTCGGCATCCCGCCGCGATCGCGGCGAACGTCGCCTATACGGCGAAACTGCACACCAGCCTGGAGGCGGTCAGGCCGCTCTGGCTGCGCCTCCAGGCGGGTGGCGTGTGCACCGGCCACCAGAATTTCGCCTGGGCGGAAGGGATCGTGGCGCGGCTGATGCCGGAAAGCGCGGAACTCCTCATCGTCGAGGTGGGCGACGCCGTGACCGGCGAAACCAGAATGCTGGTGCCGCTGATGCGGCGTAGGGCGTTCCACCATTGGGTGGTCGAATGGTTGAGCGGTGGCGTCTGCGACTACGCGGCGCCGCTGCTGGCTGATGCCACCCCGTGGACCAGGCAATCCGCGCAGGCTGCGTGGACGGCGGTGCGCTCGGCGCTGCCGCCGTCGGACCGCGTCCACATCGTGGGAATTCCGCGACAGATCCACGGCGTCGTCAATCCGCTGGCCTTGCTCCCGACCACGCGCGATTCCATCCAGACCGCCTTCGGCCTCGCCATCGACGGCGACCCGGAAACAGTCCTCAAGCGTCATTGCAGGCCATCCTTCGTCAAGGAATTCGGCAAGGACTGGCGTCGCCTCGAACGGCTTGGCAGCGTGGAACTGGTCGAGGCCGACGCGCCGGCCGAGGTTGAGCGTATCTTCGGTGAACTGGTGCGGATGCGGCTCGATCGCTTTCGCGAGCTTGGTCGCTTCGACTTGCTGACGCAGGAGAAGATCGTCGATTTCTACCGAAACGCTGCCATTCAGGGCCTGTCGGATGGTTCGGTGCGGCTTTTCGGGCTGCGCGTCGGCGAGGCCCTGATCGCGGTTCAATATCTGCTGGTTCATCAAGGGACCGTTCATGCTCTCCTGATAGCGATGGACCAGAGCGTCGCGCCCAATGTCTCACCAGGGCTTGCAATCATGGGCAGGTTGATCGGCTGGGGGCGCGAACAGGGCTTTGGGTATTTCGACCTGTCCGTCGGAAACCAGGGCTACAAGGAACATATGGGCGCAAAAGGTTCGGTATTGGCCGAACTCTGCCATGGGTTCACGATGCGGGGCAGTGTGGCCGATGCCGTCATCGAGTTCCGCAGGCGGGCCGAGGCTTTCGTGCGCACCAAGCCGGGGCTTTACAAGGCCGTGCAGGGCGCGATGCGCCGTTTGCGGCGGTTGAAGAACTGAAGGACGCCCGCGAAATTGACAGGGCCGCGCGTCTCCGCCATCCTTGGGGGCAGTCGCCGAGCCGCCAAGAGCGGCCGAGTTCCTTGTCGGGCGACCGAGGGCGAAGCGCATGTCCACTGCCGTGAACAGCCAGAACTCCAAGCGCGCCGCGGTGCGCAAGGCGCTCGACCGCCACAAGGTCTACATCACCGCGCAGCGTTTCTCCGATGGCGCCTACAGTGCGCGCGTGCTGGTCGACGGCGAGGCCTACTGGGTCGACGAATTCCGCTTGAGCCAATTGCAGCAGGGGCTGTCGCCGGCCGAGCTGGAGCTGACGCCGGCGATTGACGATTGAGACCAAGTGAAAAATCGCGAATGGTGCAAACGTAGCGCCCTACGGCGCGACGGAACGAGGCGGTTGTTGATTTCCGCCAGGCTCGGCTTTTGACATGCCGCCCGCCAAGCTCCAGACCTATCGCGCCAAGCGCGAATTCTCGAAGACGCCGGAGCCGGCGGGCGGGTCGATGGCCGGCGACGGCAACCGCTTCGTCATCCATAAGCACCATGCGACGGCGGACCACTACGATCTGCGCCTGCAGGTCGGCGATGTCTTGAAAAGCTGGGCGGTGCCGCGCGGGCCCTCGCTCAACCCCGCCGACAAAAGGCTGGCCGTCGAGACCGAGGACCATCCGCTCGAATATATCGATTTCGAGGGCGTCATCCCCGAAGGCGAATATGGCGGCGGGCCGATGATCGTCTGGGACACCGGCATCTGGGCGCCGATGGACGACGTCGACAAAAGCCTGCGCACCGGCGCCTTCAAGTTCCGGCTGGCCGGCGAAAAGCTCAATGGCGGCTGGATGCTGACGCGCCTGAAGCCCAAGCCCGGCGAAGACGAGAACAAGAAGAACTGGCTGCTGTTCAAGGAGCGTGACCTCGCCGCCGACACAGCGCTGAACATCCTCGAAGCGCGACCGGAAAGCGTGAAATCCGGCCTGCGCATCGAGGAGCTGGTGGCGCCGCCGAAGCCGGCCGCGAAGTCCGCGCCAAAGCCTGGGTCGTTGAAGCCGGGCGACCTGCCCGGCGCGGCCAAGGCGCCGGCACTGAGCCGTATCGAGCCGCAACTGGCCACGCAGGTGCCGAAGCCGCCGGGTGGCGAAAGCCTTGCCGACAATACCAACGAGCTCTGGTTGCACGAGATCAAGTTCGACGGCTACCGCACCATGGCGCATGTCTCCAACGGGGAGGTCCGGCTGATCACCCGTGGCGGCATCGACTGGACGAAGCGCTATGGCGACCTTCCCCATGCGTTCGCCAAGCTGCCGTGCCGCGAGGCGATCATCGACGGCGAGATCGTCGTGCTCGACGCCAAGGGCATTTCCCGCTTTGCGCTGCTGCAGGACGCGCTGGCGGCGGGCGCCGGCAGCAAGCTGCACTTCTACGCCTTCGATCTCCTGCAACTCGACGGCTGGGACCTGATGAAAGTGCCGCTCATCCGGCGCAAGGCGCTGCTGGCCGAACTGCTTGGCGGGCTTGGCGCCAACTCCGCCATCCAGTTCTCCGACCATGTCGAAGGTTCGGGGCAGGGGCTCTACGACCAGGTGACGGAACTCGGCCTGGAGGGCGTGGTTTCCAAGCGCGCGACCGCCATCTATCAGAGCGGCCGCACCAAGAGCTGGACCAAGACCAAGGCGCTCGAAAAGGGCGATTTCGTCATCGCCGGCTACACCACTTCTGACGCGGCCGAGGGGCTGGCCGCGCTCGGCATGGCCGAGTGGGTGGACGGCGAACTGCACTATCGCGGCAAGGTTGGCACCGGCTTCGATGCCGCGACCGCGGCCGACCTGCTGGCCCGGCTGGAGCCGCTCACGTCAGGCGCGACGCCGCCGGAAGGTGTGCCGCGCGAGATCATGCGCGAGATGCACTGGGTCAAGCCTCTGTTTTCGGCGCGCATTCATTTTGCCAACCGAACCGCGGACAATGCGCTGCGCCATGGTGTGTTTCGCGGTCTGCGTGACGTCGGCCTGTCGACGCCGGTGTCGGCAAAACGCAAGCGGCTGATCGCTGAAGCCGACCTTGCCACCATCTGGGTGACAAACCCGACGCGGCGGCTGTTTGGCAAGAACGGCCCGACCAAGCTCGACATCGCCGTCTATTACGCGCTGGTCGGCGACTTCATGCTGCCGCACATCCTTGGCCGCCCGGTGTCGCTGGTGCGCTGCCCGACCGGCCTGCCCAAGGACTGCTTCTTCCAGCGCCATGCCTTCACCGGCATGCCGCCTTCGGTGGTGACGTTCCAGGCGACCAATTCCGAGGGCGAGACCAAGTCCTATCTCTCGGTCGAGGGCGCCAAGGGCTATCTGGCGCTGGCGCAGTTCGGCGTCGTCGAGTTCCACACCTGGGGCACCCATCGCACCAGCCTCGACAAGCCCGATCAGATCGTCTTCGACCTCGACCCGGGCGAGGGGATTTCCTGGCGCGAGGTGGTCGAGGCCGCCGTCCACATCAAGGGCGAGCTGGAGGGGCTGGGGCTGGTGCCGTTCGCAAAGACTTCCGGCGGCAGCGGCATCCACATCACGGTTCCGGTGACCGGCAAGCAGAACTGGAAGAAGCTGCACCAGGCGACCAGCGCGATATCAACGCATCTTACGGCCACCGCGCCAGACACCTTCACCACTACCATGGGCAAGGAAAACCGCAAGCGGCGCATCTTCATCGACTATCACCGCAACGCGCGCGGCCACACCTCCGCCGCCCCTTATTCGCTGCGCGCCCGCACCAACCTGCCGGCCTCGACGCCGGTGAGCTGGAGCGATCTGGAGGCGATCGATGCGCCGCAGGATTTGAATTACGCGTCGCTGCCGGGGTTGCTGGAGACATCGGGTGATCCGTGGGCTGAGATTGACGAGTTCGCGCGGGATTTGCCCGCCTCCCTTTCCTAGGATCCTCGCCGTGTCGCTTCGCTCCTTGCTTCGCCGTAGGAACGAAGGCATGGCCGCCCAGGCTAACGGCCAGCGCCACACCAATTCCATCGACGCTTCCGACAATTTGAATTATTCTCCGCCCGTGACCCTCGAAAACCGGCGGGAAGATTTCGTCAGGGATTTGCCGCTATTGTGCCGGGTCGGTGTAGGATTTGCGCAGCCTTGTTCGTCCTTCGGACGAAGCGCTGCGAAGTAACTGTCAGCGCGTGGCCGCGTAGGAGTTCATCATGGCGCCCAGGGCAAGTTGGAAAGGTTACCTCAAACTCAGTCTGGTCAGCTGTCCGGTGCGGCTATACCCCGCCACCAGCGCCAGCGAACGCATCTCGTTCAACCAGCTGCACAAGAAGACCCATAACCGCATCAACATGAAGCCGGTCGACCCTGAACTGGGGCTCGTCGAACGCGCGGATCTGGTCAAGGGCTATGAGTACGAGGACAAGCAGTACATCATCATCGATGATGCCGACCTTGACGCGGTGCGCATCGAATCCAATCACACGATGAACATCGAGGCCTTCGTCGACGAGGACGAGGTCGACGTCATCTACCAGGACGCGCCCTATTACATGGCGCCGGACGGGGCGATGGCAGAAGAGACCTTCGCCGTGCTGCGCGAGGCGATGCGCAAATCCGGCAAGCTCGCCATCGCCCGGCTGGTGTTGTCCAGCCGAGAGCGCGTGGTGACGATCGGCGCGCGCGAGAACGGCATGTTCGTGTGTACGTTGAGGAACCCGAACGAAGTGCGTGGCACAGCTGAATATTTCGGCAACATTCCGGCCGGCAAGCCTGACCCTGAAATGCTGCAGCTTGCCGAAGCGCTGATCAAGCAGAAGGAAACCACCTTCGATCCGAAGAATTACGAGGACCGCTACGAAGTCGCGCTGATGACGATGATCCGCGAGAAGCTGAAGGGCCACAAGCCGATCATCGCGGCGGCACCGGAACGCGGCAATGTCATCAACCTGATGGATGCGCTGAAGGCCAGCCTGTCGCAGTCGAAGCCGCCGGCCAAGTCGAAGAGCAAGGCCGACGAGGCCGCCAAGCCCGCCGCCAAGAAGGCGGCAGCGGGTGGTGCGCCTGAAAATCCGCTCAAGGCCAACCTGCTCAAGGCGGTCGGCAAGAGCAAGAAATGACGGCACCGGCCGTTCCGGGTGCGGTCTTTGGTACGATCGGCGCGCTGGCGGCGTTTCCGCTCAGGCTCGCCGCGCGCGAGGTGGAGCGCCAGCACGGCCAGCTCAGGCGCGGCGTCACCAGGCGTACCACCCATGTCGTGTTCGGACGGACCTTGCTGGCCAAGGCCGGGCTGACCAAGGCCGGACTGACCAAAAATAGTGACGGCGAGATCGAACGCCGCCTCGGCGCCGAGCGCGGGGCCGGGCGCATTCTCTTGAGCGAGAACGGTTTCCTGCGGCTGCTCGGGCTGATGAAGGCGCCCGAGGCGCCCTCACTGTCGCGCCAATCGCTGATCGACCAGTCCAGGCTGTCCGGCGCCGATCTCGACCGGCTCAGCCTGTTCGATGCCTTCGAGCATGATGGCGAGCCCTATTCCTTCCGCGACCTGATCCTGGCACGCAAATATGCCGGGCTGATCGCCGGCGGCGCCACATGGGGCGCGATCGCGCGCTCAGTCCACCGCTCCGGCCCCGCCGCTTCGCTCACCGCCAAGTCGCTCAATGTCGGCTCGCAGCATGGCCGTCCCGACGCCATCTATCTCGAAGGCGGCCAGAGCGAACTCGACGGGCAATTGCTGTTCGATCTGGGAGCCGCCGCCATTGGTGACGACACGCTGGAAGATCTGTTCGCCGAGGCGGAAGCGGCGGAGGAGGGCGGCGACCATGACGATGCCGCCGCACTCTACCAGCGCTGCCTCGCCATCGATCCGACCGACGCCATCGCCGCCTTCAACCGCGCCAACTGTTTGCGCGGGTCCGGGCGCGTGGCGGAAGCCGCGCACGATTATGCCAGGGCGATCAAACTCGACCCGGCCTTCGTCGAGGCCTGGTTCAACCTCGCCGGCCTGATGAGCGAGCAAGGCCGCGACGCCTCGGCGCGAAGGCATTTGCAGAAGGCGATCGGGCTCGACAGGAATTATGCCGATCCTGTCTTCAACCTGGCGCGGCTGGAGTTTGACGCGGGCCATCTGCTTGAGGCGCGACGGCTGTGGGTGCGGTATCTGGAGCTCGACGCGGCATCGGAATGGGCTGGAGTGGCGGCCAGGGGCGTGCAGTTCGTGGATATGCAGCTGGCAAAGTCGGCGGGGTGAGGGTCTTTCCTCCTCCCCTTGTGGGAGAGGTGGCCTCGCGAAGCGAGGTCGGATGAGGGGTGTTCCAGGGAACGCCAACGTCTCACTTCGCTGGAACACCCCTCAACCGTCTCGGCGCTACGCGCCGATCCACCTTCTCCCACAAGGGGAGAAGGAGTCACCAAGGCCGAGCCACGGGAGTTCTGTATCCATGACCACCTTCCTCTTCGATGGCCACGACACCGCCCCCGTGACCATCCTGCTTGCGCATGGCGCCGGCGCCTCAATGGATTCGCCCTCGATGACCGCTACCGCCAAGGCACTCGCCGCCGTGGGCTTCCAGGTCGCGCGCTTTGAATTCCACTACATGGCGGCGCGCCGTTATGGCCAGCGCAAGCCGCCGCCGCGCGCCGAGACGGTGAACCCGGAATACATCAAGGCGATCGCGGACCTCAGGGCAAAGGGCGTGACGGGCAAGCTCATCATCGGCGGCAAGTCGATGGGCGGGCGCGTCGCTTCCATGGTCGCCGACGAGATGTTTTCCAAGGGCGAGATATCGGGGCTGGTCTGCCTGGGCTATCCCTTCCATCCGCCTGGCAAGCCCGAGCAATTGCGGACAAAACATCTCGCCGGGCTGAAGACGCCGACGCTGATTTTTCAAGGGACGCGCGACGAGTTCGGCACGAAGGAAGAGGTCGCGACCTACGGTCTTTCCGATGCTATCGAAGTGATCTGGCTGGAGGACGGCGACCATGATCTCAAGCCGCGCAAGAGCATTTCGGGCTTCTCCACGGCGGATCATCTGGCGACGCTGGCGGAGACGGTGAAGGCGTGGGTGGGCAGGATCGCCCCCTGATCCCGATGAAGATCGCCTCCTTCAACATCAACAACATCAACAGCCGGCTGGACAAGCTGCTGGCGTGGCTCGCCACCGCAAGACCCGATGTCGTCTGCCTGCAGGAATTGAAGGCGCGCGACACGCAGTTTCCGCGTACCGCGCTTGCTGATGCCGGCTACGGCGCGGTGTGGAAGGGCGAGCCGACCTGGAACGGCGTCGCCATACTCGCGCGCGGTGCCGAGCCGGTGCTGACCCGCGATGCCTTGCCCGGCGATGATGCCGACCGGCAGAGCCGCTATATCGAGGCGGCGGTGAATGGCATCGTTATCGCCTGTCTCTATGCGCCGAACGGCAATCCGCAGCCGGGGCCGAAATTCACCTACAAGCTCGCCTGGCACGCGCGGCTGGAGGCGCATGCGGCACAACTGCTGGACACCGGACTGCCTGTCGTGCTGGCCGGCGACTACAACATCGTGCCCGAGCCGCGCGACATCTACGCCACCCGCTCCTATGACGACAACGCGCTGGTGCAGCCGCAAAGCCGCGCCGCCTTCGCCGCGCTGCTCGAACAAGGCTGGACCGATGCGTTGCGCAAGAAATATCCGAAGGAGACGCTCTACACCTTCTGGGATTACCGCCGGAACCGCTGGCAGCGCGACGCCGGCCTGCGGCTCGATCATATCCTGCTGTCGAAGACGCTCGTGCGCCGGCTGAAGGGAGCGGGCATAGACCGCGACGTGCGCGGGCAGGACGGCGCCAGCGACCATGCGCCGGTCTGGGTGGAACTGGGGTGAGGGGCTTTCCGGCCGCTGATCATCCTTTTGGTTACTCCCCATGACAACGGCGAGCGGCCATCATCGAGGCCCCTCCGCCATGAGTGACCTCGGGCCTCATCGGAATCCTTGTCGCGGCGCTCGCGATCATTGCGCTGCCGTCGTCGTCATCCGGCTGTTGCGCAAAGCGCATCCGCCGCCGCGTCCTGCGCCGGGCATCATGTTGCGGTTCCTCGACAGGCATGTCAATGTAAATGTTGACATTGTGCGATATTTTGTATAGGTAAATATCTACACATTTCAATTTAATGTCAATACATGAGTTTACAATGAGCGTGAAGCAGGCCGTTCGCCAACAGTATCAGGCCTTGGTGGATCTCGCCCAAGATGGCAATTTGCAGCTTCCCGCGGAAGGGTGGATACGCACCGTGCGAAAGGCGCTCGGCATGTCCGGCGCCCAGCTCGCAGGGCGGATGGGCGTTACCCGCGCCCGTATTGCCCAGGCCGAACAAGCCGAACTCCAGGGCGGCGTCACCTTGAAGTCGATGCAGGCAACGGCCGAGGCGATGGGATGCCGGTTCGTCTACGCGTTCGTGCCACCCGACGGCATCGAGGCGATTATCGGCGCCCAGGCACGCAAGAAGGCGCAGGCGATCGTCGCCACGGCCGGCAAACACATGGCGCTTGAAAACCAGGCGGTATCTGGCAACCGGACGGAGCGCGAAGTGAGCCGCCTGGCAAGCGGTCTGATGCATGAAATGCCGTCCGACTTCTGGCAGGACAAATGACGGTTACGCCTGACTATCCGGTGGGCGCGACGCCGCTTGACCCAAACGAGCTTGGCGGACTGAGGCACAAGCACATCACGACCCAGGCCGAACTGGACGAGCTGGAACAGTCCAACATCGCGTCCGGCCTGCTGTGGCTATCCCGGACGCGAAGGAAGGACATTCTCACTCACGGTTTTGCGGTCGAGCTTCACCGGCGGCTGTTCGGGGAGGTGTGGCACTGGGCGGGCGCTTTCAGGACGACCGGCAAGAACATCGGCGTGGACCCGGTGCAAATCGGGGTGCAGTTGCGGGAGGCGCTGGACGACGCGCTGTATTGGGCGGATCGTGGCACCTATGTGCCCGTGGAGGCAGCCGTGCGGCTTCACCACCGGATTGTGTTCATCCATCCGTTCGCGAACGGCAATGGCCGCCATGCCCGCATCCTGGCGGACGCCATGCTCGAAAAGGTGTACGGCGTCGATCCGATCGATTGGGCGGATGGGGCTGACCTGTTGAAAATGAACGAGAGACGGGCGGCGTATATTTCGGCGTTGAAGGCAGCCGATCGACACGACATCAGCCCATTGCTGGCTTTTGCCGGGCTGGCAGCAAAGCCGTGACAGCCAGGCGCTTGCCATGGTCGACGCGGACGGGGGGCGCATTGTTGGGGTGCTCGGCGCCCGCGCCAACCAGGGCGGCTCGTACCGCCGCGACAACTTTATCGCACATCGCCCAGACGTCCGAAACTTCCGCGAAAGCGGAATAGGCAGGGGCTGCAAGGCCCTGCATTCTAGCCGGGCACAATCGGCCAATCATCAGGCGGCATTGCGGGCATGGCGATGACGCGCGATGGCAAAGGGCCGGCGCCTCTGGACCGACCGGCGCGCGTTGCCTGCGCGTCGCGGATCGAACCATCCGGTTTCCCTTGTAGGACCAAGGTCTTGGGTGGTGCGCGCAAAAGTCCGAGGGGCCCTGTTCGGTTCCGGCAATGTCCATTGGATGTTCCGCTATTTCATCCAATCGAGATATAATCATGCGGCCTTGCAGCGGGGTTGAGAAGGGTGAAAAGCCTGGTCGAACGGCCATGAACTGGTGACCCGTCCGGCAGGGAAGGCAAGCGCAAAATTCCAGCGAGAGCAGCTGCTGGTCAGCCTGCCCGACCGAAAGCTGGCAGTCGGTCGTTTGTTTCGGGAGCGAAAACTCGGCCCGCTCCACGCAGGCAGGCGCGCTTGGGCTTGCCGTCAGCCCAGCCACCACCACAATGCCGCGATCACCGCCGCGATGGCAGCCACCGCCAGTCCCAGCATGATATAGGAGCCCGTGATGATGTCGCGGATGATCTTCTTGATCGTTTCGCGGTCGTTCAGGTTTGGGAAGGGTTCGTTCGGCTGCGCCACGTCGAGAAAATGGCAGAGCGGGGCCCAGCCCTCACTGACCTTGAACACCAGCAGCTTTTCCGGCGGCACGGCTGCCTTCACTTCGTCGACATAGGCATTGTAGCGGGCAACCGCCCTATCCCGGTCGCCCATGACACCGGCCAATGTGCGGCCCCAGATGAGCTTGCGCGACATGTCGCCGAACTTCCGGCCGAACGGGGTGAGCCATTCCAGAATCTTGAACTGCCACAGGTTCTCGGTGAAGTAGATGGTGTCGATCGTGCTTTCGTACCACGCCTCGGCGCCGCGTGGGTGCAATGTCAGCAGCACCTTGGCATCGGGGTAGGCCACCATCAGTTCGCGCCACACGCAGCAGCCTGGATTGTCGACCGTGGCGGTGTAATTGGCGAACACCTTGCCCCAGTCCTGCTGCGAACCGGGCGGGCTGTTGGCCACCTTGCGCCAGAAATCGAGATGGCCTGTGTTGGCCTTGTTCATGATCACTTCCTGCATGTGATAGCAGGGCAGGCCGAGCTTGTTCAACGCGGCAAAGGTCGACCATGTGCCGGTGCGGCCGAAACCGGCCCCGATCAATTTAAGCGTCATTCCCAATCCCCCCGGACTTCTTTTCCCGACTACCGCGGTCCGTGAGCATCAAACTGCTCCTGCCAGCGCCACCGTGCAACAAATTTCTAAGGGGATGCCGAGCCGGAGATCGCGTACTTGCGTAGTTGCTAAAATAATGAAAGCCTGTGCGCGATGCGGAGATTTGGGCAGGGAGTCGCCCGGACCGGGACGGGTTCGGCGATCTTGAAGGTCGATGTATTTTGGGCCATTTCTCGTCGGAATGTCGGCGACCACGATCCTTGTCGCGGTCTGGACCTATATTGCTACCGGTTCCTTCTGGGAGGCGCTTGCCTGGACAGTGGTGGTCCTGGTCGTCCTGCAGGTCGGCTACTTCGTGCTCGTCCTGGGGCTGATCTACAGGCGCGCGCAAGACACCACGATGGGCCAGGATGCAGTCAACCCGGTGCCGCCGTTACACCGGGACGGCGTCCGGCATTAAGGGCGCGCTTCGCGGCTCGCTATCCCTCCGCCCCAGGAGAATCTCTCAGGGCCTTGCTGGCCAGCGTATTCAGCATCGCGCGGAATTCGCTGGCGGCGCATTTCCGGTAAATCGCGGCGGCCATGGTGGAACGAAGCCGCGGTGCGTGCGTTTTCCTGCCTCGATCGGTGAGGCGCCACCTCCACCGGTCCGTTGAAGGTCCGCTCCTGCTCCCGGCGGGGCGGGCCTTTTTTGGAGGCGAGGTAAAGCATGGGAACGACACCCCTCGCTATACGTTAGCTGTTGCCAAGGCGGTGTACAGAGCGAATAGCCCTAGAAAGAGGCGCCATTTCTTGCCCTTGCAAGGTGATATGCCTTGATTTTCCCGCAATCCAGAAGAAGTTCTGTTAGATCTGCGAAGCATGCTAGTGTTGATATCTTCACTTATATTTGTAGCGAAATGTGGCATATTGTTGGTTAAGCGCCTCATTTATTTCACAAGCAGATATGGAACCTCCGACTTGCGTGAGAGTTTCCCTTCAGGCGGAGCGAATGCCCAATCACGGAGGTTGTCATGAAACATTATCTTACGAGTGCTGCGGCTGCGATCGTCCTGCTGGGCGGCGTCGGCGCGGCTCTGGCGGACACCATCGTGGTCCAGCCGGAACAGGAGACGGTCGTTCGCGAATATATCAAGAGAGAGCCGCTGGCGTCGGTGAACCTTCTGGGCGTCGAACTCAAGCTCGGCTCCTCGGTGCCGGACAAGGTCGAACTGCGTGAAGTTCCCAACGTCAGGTATCGCGTCGCGGTGATCAATGATCAGACCGTGCTGGTGGATCCCGACACCCGTCAGATCGTGGAAGTTCTTCACTGATCCGTCTCAGGCATCAAGCAAAAAGCCCATCACCGGTTTAACGCCGGTGATGGGCTTTTGTTTTGACGCCGGCCAGGTGCTCAAATCTACTCGGCGGCGAGCCTGTCCTGCGTCCTGGTGTCGAAATCGCTGGCGTCATGGCGTTCATGCAGCTGCATGGCCGGTTCGCCAAAGGCGCGGTTGACCATGCGGCCACGCTTTACCGCTGGGCGTTGATCGATCGCCTTCGCCCAGCGCTGCACGTTTTTATACTCGTGCACCGACAGGAAGGTGGCGGAATCATTATACTGCCGGCCGAGCGCCAGCCCGCCGTACCAGGGCCATACCGCCATGTCGGCGATGGTGTAATCCTTGCCGCCAAGATATTCCGTTTCGGCCAGACGGCGGTCGAGAACGTCCATCTGGCGCTTCACCTCCATCGAGAAGCGGTCGATGGCATATTCGAACTTTTCCGGTGCATAGGCGTAGAAATGGCCAAAGCCGCCGCCGAGATAGGGGGCCGAGCCCATCTGCCAGAACAGCCAGGATAGCACTTCCGCCCGCGCCGGCTGCTCGGCCGGCAGGAATTCGCCGAATTTCTCGGCGAGATAGACCAGGATCGAGCCGGATTCGAAGACGCGCACCGGGGACTTGCCGCTGTGGTCCATCAGCGCCGGGATCTTGGAATTGGGATTGACCTCGACAAAGCCGCTGCCGAACTGGTCGCCATCGTTGATGCGGATCAGCCATGCATCGTATTCGGCGCCCTCGTGGCCAAGCGCCAGGAGTTCTTCGAGCATCACCGTCACCTTGACGCCGTTTGGCGTCGCCAGCGAATAAAGCTGCAGCGGGTGCTTGCCGACCGGCAGTTCCTTGTCATGCGTCGGTCCGGCGATCGGCCGGTTGATACTGGCAAAGGCGCCACCATTGCCCTTGTTCCAGGTCCATACTTTCGGCGGGGTATATTCGGTCATGTCGGCTCTCGTATCGTGGGAGGATGGCAGGTCACCCATAGCTAGGGCTGCGGAGAGGGAAGTTCAACTTGTGTTGAACTATTGTCAATGCGGGGCGCGACGCATCGCCTGCCGGGCGTTCGAAATTCGAAAGCCAAGCAGTTGGCTTTTCCTGCCCTATGGCCACCGTTTCTCACCCCCTTGCAGCATCTCCCCCGTGGCATACCTATAGAAGAAGCCGCCAGGCATTCGCATCGCAGGACAAAATCATGACCATCAATCCCAATCCGCGTTCCGTCGTTGCCGTGCGGGCGACCGTTCCGGAGGATGCCTTCACGGCCGGGGCACTGGGCACGCTCAGGGAAGGCAGCGGCGTCGTCATCCGCAATGACGGGCTGGTGCTGACCATCGGCTATCTCATCACAGAGGCGGAGGAGGTCTGGCTGACCTCGCATGACGGCCGCGTCATCCCCGCTCACGCGCTCGCCTACGACCAGGAATCGGGCTTCGGCCTCGTTCAGGCGCTGGCGCCGACCGGTCTGCCGGCCGTGGCGCTGGGTGATGCCGGCAAGGCCAGGATCGGCGACGCGGTGGTGCTTGCCGACGGCATCGGCCGGGCGGTCGAGGCCAAGATCGTCACCAAGCAGGAATTCGCCGGCTATTGGGAGTATCTGCTCGACGAAGCGATCTTCATCGCGCCGGCGCATCCGTCCTGGGGCGGCGCGCCATTGTTCAACGCCGAGGGCGCGCTGCTCGGGATCGGTTCGCTGCGCTTGCAGATGAGCCGCGCCGGCGAGGTTGCCGATATCAACATGGTGGTGCCGATCGACCTGTTGCCGCCGATCCTCGACGACCTGCTGACGCGTGGCCACGTGGCCAAGCCGCCGCGCCCGTGGCTCGGCGCGCTGTCGGCCGAAAGCGACGGCAAGGTGGTGGTGATGAGCGTGACCGAGGGCGGCCCGGCGGCCAAGGCCGGCCTGCGCGAAGGCGACGTCATTTCCGAGGTCCGCGACGGTGCGGTCGACGGGCTCGCCGATTTCTATCGCAAGCTTTGGGAAAGCGGCTCGGCCGGCGCCGAGATCCCGATGCGGGTGGTGCGCGACGGCCGCGAGACCTGGCTGCGTGTCAAGTCCGCCGACCGCGGCAGTTTCCTGAAAAAGCCGCAGCTGCAGTAGGTCGGGCATTTTCGGCCAGCCCATGCATCCAAGACTGCTCAAGACCTTCCTCGCGGTGGCGCGCAGCCGCAACATCACGCGCGCCGCCGAGATGGTTCATCTCGCCCAGTCGAGCGTCAGCGACCAGGTCCAGTCGCTGGAGGCCGAGCTGGGCGCTGTCTTGTTCACACGCTCGAAATCAGGGCTGGAGCTGACGCCGGCGGGGCTGGCGCTGAGGCCCATCGCCGAAGAGCTGCTGCGGCTCGACGGCGAGGCGCGCGCCGCGGTTCAGGCGGCGTCTGGCCAGACCAGCGGCGCGCTGACCATCGGCGCGCTGGAGACGATCGCCTCGGCCCGGCTGGCGCCCTGGCTGCCGGGGTTCCAGGCCAGTCACCCCGACATCGCCGTCCGGATGAAGGTGACCGACAGCGGCACGCTGCTGCGCCAGCTGGAGGACGGCGACATCGATGTCGCCTTCTGCTTCAATCGCCGCGATGTTCCAAATGGCGGCGTCGATCAACGCTTCGCCAGGCATACGATAGCGGCCGAACCGCTGGTGCTGATCGCCGCGCCGGGGCAGAACCTGGTTCCGTGCGATCTGGCCGCCCTTGCCGCAAAACGTTTCGTGGCAACGGAGCCTGGATGCATCTACCGGCACATGTTCGACACCGCCTTCGCCGAGGCGGGCATCGGAGCCTCGGAACTTGCCGCCGAAGTCGGCAGCATCGGCGCCATTGCCCGGCTGGTGGCGGCCGGCGCGGGGCTGGGCCTCGTTCCACGTCTGGCCGTCAGCGACGCGCTTCAGCGTGGTGAGCTGATCGAACTGCCATGGCCTGGCCGAGCGCAAGTGGCGCCGCTGACGATGATCTGGCGGCGCCGGCGCGTCCAGCCGCCGGCACTCCGGCACCTGCTTGCCGCCGCGCGCGACACACTGGCGCCGCCGCACTCCGGAACCGGCTCAGGATCTGAGTCGGCGAGCCGCTCCAAGGCCTTGTTTCCAAACAATTCCGGGAAAACCGTCGTCAGCTAGACCAAGCGATGCCCGCCCTCGACATGCAGCGTCGTGCCAGTCGTAAAACCATTGCCCATGAGGAAGAAAATCGCGTCGGCGATGTCGTCGGGCTGGCCGATCCTGCCGACCGGCAGCCGCTCGGCCATCGCCGCAAGTGTCTCTGCTTTCCTGTCGCCGGCCACCTGCGCCCAAATCTCGGTATCGACCCAGCCGGGCGAGACGGCGTTGACGCGGATCGGCGCGAGTTCCACCGCCAGCGCGCGCACCATCCCTTCGAGCGCGGCATTGACGGCGGCGACGACCGAACCGCGCGCGGCCGGCCGGTAGGCGGCGATGCCGGAAACGAAGGTCATCGAGCCGGCCACTGCCAGCCGTGGCGCGCCGTGCTTGGCCAGCAGCAGCGGCCCGAAGATCTTGCTGTCGACCACGCGTTGCGCCGCCGCGAGATCGAGCTCCGGCAGCAGCCGGTAGGCGCCTTCGATGTCGGCGGCTGTGCTGACGATATGGTCGAGGCCGCCGGTCCCGGCGAACAACGCCGCGACCTGATCTTCCCGCGTGATGTCGACAGCGGCCACGTCCAGGCCCGCGGGATTGCCCAGCGCCTCACAGGCCTGCCGCAACCTGTCTTCGCCGCGCCCGGCGATGATGACTTCAGCGCCGGCCTCGACGCAACGTCTGGCAAGCGCCAGGCCCATGCCGGATCCGCCGCCGACGATCAGGATCTTCCGGGTTGAAATGCTCATATTCGCTCTGCCTTCGTTTGGTTGGACAAGGGCAGGGAATTGGCAGCTCGATGCGGAAAGCGAAAACGGAAGAAACCGATAGTGTCATCGGAAGGGCCGATTATGCCAGCCCATATGAGCCTCGTCCCGTCAGCGTACCAGCGGGCTATCCCAAACGACGAACAACAGCGCCTTTAACTGGGCGAAGCGCTGCGGTCCGAGTTCGGTGCGCCACTCCTCCTCGATGTCGCGCAATATGTCGACCATTTTCCAGAAAGCGGCGTGGCCGCGCTCGGTGGACCGCACCACGCGCGCGCTGCCTTCACCGTCGGAGCGGACGAGATAGCCGTAGCCTTCCAGACTGCTGAGCAACTGGTTGATGGCTTGCTTGCTCATGCCGGCCCGCTCGGCGATCGTGCCGGGCCGCGCTCCGTCCGGGCCGGGAAACTGCAGCACGGCCATGTGCGGCAGGCGCAATTCGTCGAAACCCGCGTCGTTGAGCTCCTTGATCAGCCGGCGCTGGATCGCCTGCGCCGGCACGCGCAACAGGGCGCCGATCAAAAGGTCCTCGGTCTTGGTCTGCAGAACTTCGGTGGACGTGGCCATTGACGATCCGGTAAATTGAGTTTACTGATTACTAGTAAATGTAATTTACCGGAGGGGTTTGCGCAATGTCATCCATAAATCTTCAGGTCAATCCAGCCGAAGAGGCCATCGGCGACAAGATGCTATCGATTCGCTTCCTGGTGACGGGCGACAATTCGAACGGCAGCGTCGCCGCCTTCGAGTTGAAAGTGGCTGGCGGATCGCGGCTGCTGGCGCCGGCGCACAGCCACGATCACTATGAAGAGACGATCTACGGCGTTGACGGGGTGCTGACCTGGACCGTGGACGGCAAGGCGATCGATGTCGGAGCGGGAGAGGCGCTGTGCATTCCACGCGGCGCCGTCCACCGGTTCGACAACAAGGGCGTCAACGACGCGACGGTACTATGTATCGTGACCCCGGCGGCGATCGGTCCGGACTATTTCCGCGAGATTTTCGCAATGTTCCATGCCGCCGCCGGTGGCCCGCCGGACAAGGCCAGCATGATGGAGATCATGCGTCGCCACGGGCTGACGCCGGCGGCACCGACACCGGCCTAGAACACGAGCGCTGGGGCCGCGGCGGCTCTATTCCCGCTCCGCACTCTCAAACACCACCAGATTGCCATCGGGATCGCGCATGCGCATGATCCAGGAACGGCCGGCCTTCTCGATCGGGCCGGGTTCGAGGCCCGCATCCACCAGTCTGTGCCGTTCTGGCGCCAGGGGCAGCACGCCGAGCGTCAGCGTCGAGGTGCCGGCTTTTTCCTTGTCCTCGAAGAGCTGCACCTCGGCGCTTTCCGTGAACTGCCATTCGGCAAGGCCAGGCATCGGCCGGCGCAGCGGCGGCTTGCCGAAGAGTTTTCCATACCAGTCGATGCTGGGCTCGAGGTCGGAGCAACTGACATGGGCGAAAACGGTCTGCACGGCCATCGTGATCGTCCATGGCGATTGCACTCTCTTGTCGGAACGCGGCGATGGATGGTGTGTTCCGTTGCCTGGCGGCAGCGTGCCCCACTGCTGACGAAAATTGGCAGTGAACATGCCACCATGATGCGGGGAATCGCACGATGCCGGAGGCAAGATTACAGTGATGCCAGCGACAACGACACTGATCCGGCAGGTGCACTAATGGCGCCGGTCAAAGTCGACCCCGACAAGGTGCGGGAATTCGCCGACGCGGCCAGTTTCTACAGCTGGCTTGCCCAGCACCACGCCACGGAAACCGAAGTGTGGATCAAGGTTCACAAGGTGGGGTCGGGACTGAAGTCGATCACACCGAAGGAGGCCATCGATGTCGTGCTGTGCTTCGGCTGGATCGATGCCGTGCGCAAGGGGCTGGACGAGAACAGTTTCCTGCAGCGCTACACACCGCGCGGCAAAAAAAGCATCTGGAGCAAGATCAACGTCGACAATGTGGCGCACCTCGTCGAGGAGAGCCGCATGACCGGGCATGGACTGAGAGAGGTCGAGGCGGCCAAGGCCGACGGGCGCTGGGCGCGCGCCTATGGCAGCGGCAAGGCGATGAAAATCCCCGACGATCTGCAAGCGGCGATCGACGCCGAGCCGGCGGCGAAGGCGATGCTGGAAAAGCTCAGCGCGCAGAACCGCTTCGCGCTCGCCTTCCGCACCCACAACATGAAGACCGAGGCTGGCCGCAAGAAGAAGATCGAAGCCTTCGTCGCGATGCTGAAGTGCGGCGAGACGATCCATCCACAGGGGAAGAAGTAGGCCCTTCAGGCGCCCGAATGCGGGTCGATGCCGTAGGGATGGACGGGGTAGCCGGGTCCGATGGCATCGCGTACGCGGTTGGTCCATGCTGCGAACCCCGGATAGTCCGCGAGCGAGAAGCCGCAATCCCGGGCGCGATGGCTGTAGGCATAGACGGCGATATCGGCGATGGTGAGGTCGCTGCCGGCGAGAAACGGCGCCTCGCCAAGGCTGCGGTTCAGGGCGGCGAGCGTGCGGGCTCCGGCTTCGCGCTTGCCGGCAACCATGGCCTGGTTGCGCTCAAGCCGTCCGGTCAGGGTCCAGAAACGCAGCGAGCCGATGACGGGCTCGACGTTATATTGTTCGAAGAACAGCCACTGCATGACCTTGGCACGCCGATAGCGGTCCGACGGCAGGAAGGGCGTGCCCTCGGCAAGGTAGGTGAGGATCGCATTGGATTCGGCGATGGCGCTGCCATCCTCGAGTTGAAGGACGGGGACAGCGCCTGCCGGGTTGAGCGCCAGGAAGGCATCGGTATGGCTCTCGCCCTCGAAAATCGAGACAAGGCGCGTGACGTGAGGGATCTTGAGCAGCCCTAGCAGGACCCGGACCTTCCAGCCGTTCTGCGACGGCAGATAATCGTGAAGCGTGAGCATGACCGGTCCCCTTGATGGGTGAAGATCGCATATAGCCGCGCCCGCCGACACCCGATTCCCGCGCAACCATTTCATGCGCGTCATCGCATGATGACTGCTATCTCCTCCCTCTAATAAAACAGGTCCACCCGTGCCATTTTGCCCCGAGATGACCGACAAAGAGGCTTCCCATGAACACAAACAAAGTCGCCCTCGTCACCGGCGCAAATCGCGGCATCGGTCTTGAAACCGGGCGGCAACTCGCGGCGCTCGGCTTCACCGTTCTGCTCGGCGTGCGCGATCTCGCCAAGGGCGAGGCGGCGGCGAAAGGGCTCGATGGCGCTGTCGAGGCCATTGCGCTCGATGTCGCCGCGCCCGACGCGGCGGCGTTAGCCGCCGCCGAGGTCGAACGCCGGTTCGGCCGGCTCGACGTGCTGATCAACAACGCCGCCATCCACTACGACACCGGCTCGCGCGCCTTGCGGCCCGACTGGACTGTCATCCTCGAGGCGTTCGAGACCAATGTCTTCGGCGCCTGGCGGGTGGCCGCCGCCTTCGCGCCGCTGCTGCGGGCCGGCGGCCATGGCAGGCTGGTCAACGTCTCCTCCGAAGGCGGTTCTCTGGCCTCGATGGGCGCGGGCGCGCCAGCCTATTCGACCTCGAAGGCGACGCTCAATGCGCTGACCCGCGTGCTGGCGGCCGAACTGCGCGGCTCGGGCGTGCTGGTCAACGCGATCTGCCCGGGCTGGGTCGCCACCGACATGGGCGGGCCGGGCGGGCGCCCGGTGGCGCAAGGGGCGGCGGGCATCGTGTGGGCCGCGACCTTGCCCGACGACGGCCCGACGGGCGGCTTTTTTCGCGATGGCAAGAGGCTGCCGTGGTGACGGCGGGACGCGGGCAGGTTCGGGCGGCGCTCGGCATTGCATAGCAGCGTTCGGCATCTGAATCGGGAAATCGTGCCAAACGATTGTTTTCGCATCAATCTCGCCGGACATCCGTGCATCACCTCCTCCATGGCGGGTGGACGAAGGCCGGCATGGCGGCTATTTTTTCGAGCCCGCGACCAGATCGCGCGGCGCAATCGGTCGCCGGGAGTTGTTGCCGTTGAGAAGAATTGCTTCGTGGACGATGGCGCTGATCCTCGTTGCCGTCGCCGCGTGCGTCGGGGCTGGCGCCGCCGTCGGCCAGGCACAAACGCCTGCCGAGCTGCCTTTGCCGTCGGCCGTGTCGTCGAAGGACATATCGGTCGGGGTAAAGGCCGCGCCGCCCTTCGCCTTCAAGCTGCAGGACGGCACCTGGTCGGGATTGAGCATCGACCTCTGGCAGAAGATGGCCGGGCGGCTCAACCTTCGCTTCCACTATGTCGAAGTGCCTGGCGTGCAGGACCAGATCGATGGCGTCGTCAGCGGCAAATTCGACGTGGCGACGGCCGCGATCACGGTCACGGCAGACCGCGAAAAGGCCGTCGACTTCACGCAGCCCTTTTTCACGACCGGGCTCGGCATCGCTACACCGCTCAACAGCCAGCCGTCATGGCGGCCGATTTTGCACGCGCTGACCTCGTTCGGCTTCCTGCAGGCCGTGCTGGCGCTGATCGTCATCTCGGTCGTGGTCGGCGTCCTGATCTGGATGTTCGAGCGCCGCCACAATGAGGATTTCGGCGGCGGCGTCGCCAAGGGCCTGTTTTCCAGCATGTGGTGGTCGACGATTGCCGCGACCCAGGCCAGCACCGGCGATTTCGGCCCGCGAACCGTGCCGGGGCGTGTGCTGGCCGCGCTGTGGATGATGGGATCGATCATCGCCATCGCGGTGTTCACTGCCGGCGTCACATCGGTGCTGACCGTGACGCAGATGGAAGGCATGGTGCAGGGCGAAAGCGACCTCGCCACGGTCCGGGTCGGTGCCGTGCAGAATTCCTCGACCGCGTCCTACCTGGATTCCACCCATATCCGCCATCAGGACTTTGCCACCGTCCAGCAGGGCCTGGACACGCTGCGCGCCGGCAAGATCGATGCGCTGGTCCACGACAAGCCGCTGCTTGGCTGGCTGGTCGGACAGAACTACGGCGCGAGCCTGCGGGTCCTCGACGCGACCTTCGACCAGCAGCAATATGCCATCGCCCTGCCGCTCGGCAGTAGGCTTCGCAAGCCGCTCGATGTCGCCCTGCTGCAAACCATGGAAAGCGACTGGTGGAAACAGGCGGTCTTCCAGTATTTGGGCGAGAAATAGGCTATCGGCATGAGAGCGGGGACGGACAGCTCGCGGCATTGCGCGCAAGAAAAAGCCGCCCTTTTTCAGGACGGCTCTTCGGGTGATGGCTGTCGTCACTGATCGAGGTCGACCGGGGTCACCCCGAGGAGCTTCAGGGCGTTGGCGTAGGTCCGGATGCCTTGCGCCTGCTTGCTCCCGGCGCAGAACCGGTTCGCCTTGTCCTGCAGTGCCGTTACCTCCGCGATCTGTCTCGCACTGGCACCCGGTTTGGCCTTGGCCTGGATGGCAGCGTCGAGTTGGAGGCCGAGCCGGCTGCAATATTCGGTCCGGGTGACCGCCGCCTGCGCGCCCGACTGTACGACGGCAAGCATGGCGAGCGAAATGCCTGTCAGGGCGCCCATCCATCCGGCCGAACGTCGTTGCATTGCAGGCACTATCCCTTGGCGTGTCTGGCGGCCGCTGCCCGGCTGCCACGGGGATGGTTATCGCAGACGATCTTTTCGCCAGTTTTTCCAGGATGTTGAATCTTGTTTCTGGAGTGTGTCTGGAGGCCGGGTTCACACTTCGTCGGCGTCGAACAGCAGCATCGTCAGATCGTCGTCGCCCGGGGCCAATATCCGCCGGTCGGCGGCGCAGGCAACGCCGACTTCGCTGGCGAACGCGGCGCGGATGTCGTCGAGGCTGTCGAAATACAATGTCCCCACCAGATACGGCATCTCGCCCGCCGAGAGTTTGACGATGGGCCGCCTGCTGACATCGTAGCGCCGCAGGCCGGGGAGCTTCTTGGCGAGCGGTATATGAACATCGAAATAGTGCCGGTCGAACGCGGCCGGATCGGCCGGGGTTTTGTAGATCACAAGCATCTTGGCCATTGCCCGTATTCCTGTCCTGTTGATGTCGATGGTCAAGCCGTGCAGGCCGCCAAACCGAAGTCGTTCGACATTGGCGGATTTCGACCGCCGGTCGATTTTTATCTGCGCGGGCCGGGGGGCGGGGCTATGCGACAGCCGATTTCCCGACTTGAGGAGATCGGCGCCTCGCGCTCCCGCGGGCATCTGCGGCGCTTCTGCCTCTTCCCCCGGCACCGTCATTCGCGTAAGGGCGCGGGCAAATCCCAATTCCGCATCGATATCCCTCGGAACATCATGATCAGACTTGAAAACATCGGCAAGCAGAACGGCCGTCAGCTTGTCTTCATCGAGGCGTCGGCCTCCCTGCAGAAGGGCGAGAAGATCGGCCTCGTCGGACCCAACGGTGCCGGCAAGACGACGCTGTTTCGCATGATCACCGGGCAGGAACTGCCCGATGAGGGCCAGGTGCAGGTCGATCGCGGCGTCACCATCGGCTATTTCAGCCAGGATGTCGGCGACATGGCAGGCCACAGCGCGGTGGCCGAAGTGATGAACGGCGCCGGACCGGTCAGCGACGTGGCGGCCGAGATGGCGGAACTCGAGGCTGCCATGGCCGATCCCGACCAGGCCGACCGGATGGACGAGATCATCGAACAATATGGCGAGGCGCAGCACCGCTTCGAGGAGCTCGACGGCTATGCGCTGGACGGACGCGCGCGCGAAGTGCTGGACGGTCTCGGCTTCAGCCAGGAGATGATGGACGGCGATGTCGGCAAGCTGTCGGGCGGCTGGAAGATGCGCGTGGCGCTGGCCCGCATCCTGCTGATGCGCCCCGACGTCATGCTGCTCGACGAACCGTCGAACCATCTCGACCTCGAAAGCCTGATCTGGCTTGAGCAGTTCCTGAAGGGCTATGACGGCGCGCTGCTGATGACCTCGCACGATCGCGAGTTCATGAACCGCATCGTCAACAAGATCGTCGAGATCGATGCGGGATCGCTCACCGCCTATTCCGGCAATTATGAATTCTACCAGCAGCAGCGGGCGATCGCCGACAAGCAGCAGCAGGCGCAGTTCGAGCGCCAGCAGGCGATGCTGGCCAAGGAAATCGCCTTCATCGAGCGCTTCAAGGCGCGCGCCTCGCACGCAGCCCAGGTGCAGAGCCGGGTGAAGAAGCTCGACAAGATCGACCGCGTCGAGCCGCCAAAGCGCCGCCAGGTGGTGAATTTCGAGTTCCAACCGGCGCCGCGCTGCGGCGAGGACGTCGTCACATTGAAGAACGTGCACAAGGCCTATGGCAGCCGCACCATCTATGAAGGGCTCGACTTCCAGGTCCGCCGCCGCGAGCGCTGGTGCATCATGGGCGTCAACGGCGCCGGCAAGTCGACGCTCCTGAAGCTGGTGGCCGGTGCCTCCGATCCCGACACCGGCACGGTGGCGCGGGGACCGAGCGTGAAAATGGGCTATTTCGCCCAGCACGCCATGGAGTTGCTGGAAGGCGAGCGCACCGTGTTCCAGACGCTGGAGGACAATTTCCCGCAGGCCGGCCAGGCGCCGCTTCGGGCGCTCGCCGGTTGCTTCGGCTTTTCCGGCGACGAGATCGAGAAGAAATGCCGGGTGCTGTCGGGCGGCGAGAAGGCGCGGCTGGTGATGGCGCTGATGCTGTTCGACCCGCCCAACCTCTTGGTGCTGGACGAGCCGACCAACCATCTCGACATCACCACCAAGCAGATGCTGATCGAGGCGCTGTCGCAATATGAAGGCACGATGCTGTTCGTCTCGCACGACCGGCATTTCCTGGCAGCGCTGTCGAACCGCGTGCTCGAATTGACGCCCGAAGGCATCCACACCTATGGCGGCGGCTATACGGAATATGTCGAGCGCACCGGACAGGAAGCGCCGGGGCTGAGGAGCTGAGCGGGTAGGGAGCCGCCGAAGCGGGACCTAAAGCAGGCCGTGTTTCCTGAATTCGGCCTGCTCGTCCCCGCTGATCCAGCCGAACACCTTCAGCTTCCCGTCACGCCTTTCGAGGAGATAGCTGACCTCGAAATCAATGGTGATGAGCTGCGCCTTCTTGTTCTGGTACTCCCCGGACCATTGCACCTTTGCCACGCAGTGGTCCTGATCGATCGGCGTCACGGACACATCCCTGCACGTCATCTTCCCGGCGCCCATGGCCCTGTAGCCCTCGAAGCCCTTCTTCATGATTTCGATCAGTTGCTTGCCGTTTTCGCCGGCCATTACCCCGCCAGGGGTGACTGAGATGAAAGCGGACGAATAGATGTCGGCGACATCCTTCAAACCGGCATCCGACAAGAGCGCGTCATTGTAGAATTCCGAATAGGCCTCGAAGAATTTCGCGACCTCGGCCTTGGCGATCATCGTCTTCCTCTCCCCTGAACGGGACGGGAAACCGCTTCACACTTCTCCTGGAACTGCTCCGAGGGGTGACGCGCCTACCTCAGCGCGATGCTCATGCCGCTGAGATCGGCGTTCACTTGCAGGCCCACCTGTCTGCCCGTGAGTTGGAGTTGGGCGCCCTTGTCGTTGGTCATCACGATCACCTGAGCGCCTCTGCCGAGCGCGCCGCCGCCGCCGGCCGCGCCGTATACGCCAGTCACGTCCCGGGCGCGCCTGATGTGGCGCACGGTGCCCTGGAAATACGTCTTGGAGACGCCGAAGGCGAGGCCGCCCGAAACCCCGCCGATCGAGATCGGATATTTCCGGCCATGGAAGGTCAGCGTGCCCTCGCCACCGGAGCCGCCGACGAAGAAGGCCGCCTTGTAGACGGAGAAGCGGATCGTGCCGCTGTCGGCATGCGCGGCGCTGGCAAGGCTGACGCCTACCGTGGCGATGGCGGCTACGGCGATTGAACGAAATCCGGAGGAAATAGTCATGATGGGAGCTCCTGAAGGGTGGCTGCCTTGCTCGCCGGCAAGAATGTCGGCATCGCATCAACTTACAACTGAACAGTCTCGCCCATCATTTGTTCCAAGCGGCGGTCTGAATCTGGCGGCGGGAAGGCCGCCACGAAAAGAGGCCAGGCTCTCTGGTCGCGGCGGTCTTCTTGTGGGATGGAGACGTCGGTGTACTCTCCACGGCGGCTGGCAAAGGGATTCGGGATGAGAATTGCGACGGGGCTTGCAATGTCCGCGTTGGCCGCGACAATGGCCGGATGCGCGACGTCTCCGGTCGACTATGGAGCCTCGCTTTCGCAGCAGGACCAGAAATGGGCGACGCCGCAATGCCAGCAAGCCCGGGCGGCGGCTTCGGACTACGCGGTCCGCGAAAAACAGCACCCGGGTTGGGAATTCGTCGCACTTGGCCCCTACGGGTTGGGGATCATAGCGGCGACCAAGGAGCACGAGCAGAAGCAACGAAAGCTGCTCGCACGCGACGTGCATCTGCAATGTTCGAGCCTACCCCTGCCAAAGGAATTGCAAGGTGATTTGAGCCCTGCCAGTCCCAGTCAGGCGAAATATCCATAACCGGGGACGGGTGCGGATGCGGATGCGACCACTCGACGAAAAACCGTTACACGGTTTTTCCTGGGGTTCGCTCTAGCGTAGCAATCCGTCCGCCTCGAATGTGTCCCAACCTTCGAGCTTTGGCGCATCGTCCTTTCCCGCATTTCTGGTCTTGCGGGCGTTGCCCGTCCGCTTGCCTGCTCGCGTCAGTGCGGCCTTGCCGGCCCCGCGCCGTCTGTTCTCGGACACTTCCAGCGCATCCTCCTCCCGCCAGGCGGTCGCCAGGTCACGGTCAAGAATGTCCTCGATGTGGCGTGGGTCGAAGACATGGAAGGTCACGGCCTTGGATCGCCCGCGCATCTTCACGGTGCGCGTGCCGATGCTTATCAGGCGACCATCCCTGAGCCATTTGTGCCGCTCTCGGGAGGAGATGGTGAGGATGTCCTCCGCCTCTCGCGGCAGCACGGGCAGTGCCTCGATTCCCTCCAGCGTCCTGGAGATGGTTGCCGAGGCGGCCCGGAACGCATCCGCGTCGGTTCGCAACATGCGCAAGACGACGCGACCCGTCTCGGCCTTGGCAAATTTCCGCACCGTCCATGGCAGCCTGGCTCGAATTTCGCGTTCGATCCCCTTCAGGCGCAAGGAAGAGCCAAGCGTCGCCGACGGCGGCAGCGGCCATTCGGCAACCATTGACGCGGTGCCCGTGCCTTGCCCGGCCGTGCGATCAGGGGCGGTGGCAATTTTCGCCGCGATGCCGCTCAGGATCTTCCGAATGGAGCCGCGCTTCTTGTCCATGTTTCGTTTTCGCTCATCGGGTGCCTTCGTGGAAGCACAGTTCGCACAGCGGACAACCGAAATCAGGGTCAAACAGTTCCCCAGGCATGCGCAGGCGGAGGACTGTTGACTTCATCTGGATGCAACCTCCACACAAGCGGCCCTGGACAGGTGATCCAACGAACCGCAGGCTGGTTCCAATATTGCGCCACGGATTTCGCAAGGAGCGCTCGCCTACAACGACAGGTCAGATCGTTGCGAAATTGAAATTCCCGAGGCGCTGACCACACCTCTGTTCGTCCCATCGAGGCCTGATCGACCGTTGGAATTGCACTTGGTCCGAGTCGGAGGGCGATCCTATTACCCTCGAGGCCAGTGATGGCATGTGTTGGGCGAGGGCGCCCTGAACTGCGCCGCCGTCGACAAGCAAGAAGTCCGGTGCCGCTTTTGGCAAACACATCGTCCGGTGTTTCAGCATATTGTGCTGGCTGAACAAGCTAGAGACAAGACGGTTCCGAACAACAATGGCTAGGCGGTTTGCGTTTCTCCTGGTGCGCGACTTCACGCTGTCGCCGCTGTCGCTGTTCATCGACACGCTGCGGCTGGCCGGCGATGAAGGTGATCGCAGCCGCAGGATAGAGTTCGACTGGGAGATCGTCGGCGAACGCGGTCTGCCGATCCGGGCAAGTTGCGGCGTCGAATTGCTGCCGACCGGGGGGATCGGCAATCCCGAGGATTTCGACAATGTCGTCGTGGTCGGCGGCCTGCTCGACACCAACCGCAGCCTGAGTTCCGAAAAGGAGGCGTTCCTGTTGCGGGCCGCCGGCAAGGGGGTGCCGCTGACGGCGCTCTGCACGGGAAGCTTCGTGCTGGCGCGCTACGGTTTGCTCGATGGCTACAGCGCCGCCGTCAGCTGGTTTCACATCAAGGACTTCCGCAGCCGGTTCCCGGAGGTCAATGCCCATGCCGACAGCCTATTTTCCGTCGACCGGGGCCGCTCGACATGCGCGGGCGGCACGGGTGCCGCCGATCTTGCCGGCCATTTCGTGTCCCAGTTCATCGGCCAGAAGGCGGCGGAAAAGGCCGCCAAGATCCTCGTCCTTGACCGGATCAGAAGCAGCAGGGATGTGCAGCCCGTCGGCGACCTGTTTCCGGAGGCGTCGAGCCGGGCGGTGAAGCGCGCTTTGCTGTTGATGGAGAGCAATCTCCAGGAGACGCTGTCGGTCGCCGAGATCGCAAGCCGCCTGAACTGCTCGCGGCGCCAGCTCGAACGGCTCTTCGGGTTGGAATTGGGCATCGGCCCGATGGCGGCATATCTCGCGTTACGAGTGCACCATGCGAAGTCGCTGCTCGAAGGCAGCGACCTGCAGATCGGCGAAATCGCCTACCGCTGCGGCTTCACCAATGCCGGCCATTTCAGCCGCGTGTTCCGCCAGCAGACCGGCATCACGCCAACCCATCTCAGGCATCCCAACCGCAGGCCCGGCGGCGCGACGATACAATGAAGTCCGCTACGTGCGGCGCCTATGAAATCCGCTGGCCGTCCTCGTCGAGCAGAACGCAGCCCTCGGGATCGAATCCGAGGTCGGCCGTCTCGCCTTCGCGGAGGACGCGGCCATTGATCGGCGCGTTGGCGCGGAGGCTGGTCTTGCCGCCGATGTCGATCTCGTAGATCGCGCTGCCGCCCAGATACGAGGCCGAGACGACACGGCCAGTGAGCCGGTTGACGCTCGTTCCAGCACCGACCGAGAATTTCTGCGGCCGGACCACGACGGTGACCTTGCTGCCGTCGCCAAGCCGCCTTGGACAAGCCACGTTGATCGTCTGGCCGGTGGCAAGCACCACCGCTTGGCCGAACCTGCTCACGGTCCCGGCAAGCATGTTGGCCTTGCCGAGGAAGTCGGCGACGAAGGCCGTGGCCGGCGTCTCATAGACCTCCAGCGGGGTTCCGATTTGCTCAACCGCGCCGGCGTTCATCACCACGATGCGATCCGACATGGAGAGCGCTTCTTCCTGGTCGTGCGTGACGAAGATGGCGGTGATGCCGGTTTCTTTCTGGATCTTCTTGATCTCGACGCGCATCTCCTCGCGCATGTTGGCGTCCAGCGCCGATAGCGGCTCGTCAAGCAGCAGCACCTGCGGCTCGAAGACGATGGCGCGGGCAAGCGCGATGCGCTGCTGCTGCCCGCCCGACAGCTGCGATGGCAGCTTCTTCTCGCTGCCCGGCAGCCGCACCATTTCGAGCGCCTTGCCGACCTTGCGGGCGATCTCGGGCTTTGGCACATTGCGGTACTTCAGGCCGAAGGCGACGTTGTCGAACACGTTCTTGTGCGGGAACAGCGCGTAGCTCTGGAAGACCAGCCCGATGTTGCGCTTGTAGATCGGGACGTCGTCGACCCGCCGCCCGTCGATCATGATCTGGCCGCCCGAAATATCGACCAGGCCGGCTATGGAGCGCAGGATCGTGGTCTTGCCGCAGCCCGAGGGCCCGAGCAAGGTGACGAAGCTGCCCTTGCGGATCGAGAGCGAGAAATCGCGCACGGCGACGAACTTGCCGTAGGCGATGTCGATGTCGCGGAACTCGACCGCCGGGCTGTTCGCCTCGGCGGCCGCGCTCGCGCCGGCTGCCCCGGCCAGGACAGGCCGGGGATGGAGTGTCGTGTCCTGGCTTTCAGGCACCTTTGGAAATCCTGTTCCACTGCTTGGTCCAGGCGTCCTCGTTGGTCGCCCAGTAGGTCGGATCGGCGAAGGTCAGCGACTTCATCGTGCCGGTCTTGTCGAACGCCGGCAGCTTCTCGATCTTCTCGCTCAGCTTGACCTTGTTCGGGTCGAGCGACGGCGGATAGCTCTGGCCCTCGGCCACCGCGATCGAGGTCGCCGGGTCGAGCATGAAGTTGATGAGCTCCTCGCACTCGGCCATGGGCGAGCCCTTCAGGATCAGCATGTCCTCCATCCAGGCATAGGAACCGGCCGGATCGAGATAGCCGATCGGATGGCCCTGGTCCTGCAGCGCCGCGACGCGGCCCGACCACGCATCGGTCACCACGATCTCGCCCTTGGAAAGCAGATCCATCAGTTCCGCGCCGGAGCTCCAGAACTTCTTGGCCAGGTCGCGCGTCTCGCGCACCTTGGCCCAGATGGCATCCATGTCCTTGAGGTTGTTGGGATCCTGCCCGGTGGCGAGCGCCGCGTACCAGACGCGCGTCGTCATGTCGGAATAGCCGCCGACCTTGCCGGCATATTTCTTGTCGAGAAGCAGGGCCGCGCCTTTTTCCTTGGCTTCCTCCGGCGAGATCACCTTGGTGTTGTAGGCGATACCCGTCGTGCCGTAGTCGTAGGGTATGGCCGAAAGCTTTGGCGTCAGCTTGCGGAACGGCTCGATCATCGGCTGAAGCACATTCGCCATGTTGGGAATGTTGGCCTCGTTGATCTCCGAGGTCAGGCCGGCGTTCACATATTTGATGTAGTAGTTGACGCCCGAGGAATGGATGACCTGGTAGTCGCCGGGCTTGGCGGTCTTGATCTTGGTGATGATCTCATCCTCGTCGCCGAACGTGCCCTGGACCACCTTGATCTTGGTCTTGGTCGTGTAGGGCTGGAAGGCGAACTTGTCGATCGCGTCCTGCACCGTGCCGCCCCAGCCGTCGAAGCGAACCTCCTGGACAGCGGCGAGCGCCCGGCCCATCCACGGCATGGAAAGGCCCGACGATGCTGCCGCGGCGGCGGTCAGTGTCAGGAAAGAGCGGCGGCTCAGGTCGCCATTGGCGTATCGGTCGTGCAGCCGTTCCAGCCGCTTGGTGGTGGTGAGTTTCATTGTGTTTCCTCCTTTGGTTCGCCACGTCTTCTCAGTTTTGTCAGGCTTTGCAGGATCAGGCCGCCGATCAGCGGGATGCCGACGGTCACCAGGATCATCACGGTGCCAAGTGCGTTGATTTCCGGACTGATCGAGATCTTGAGCATGGAAAGGATCTGGGTGGGCATGGTCTCGACGCCGGCCGGCCGCCAGAACAGGCTGGCCGAGGTGTTGTCGAACGAGATGGTGAAGGCGAGCAGCGCGCCGCCCACCACGGCCGGAATGAGCAGCGGCAGCGTGATCTCGCGGAACGACGAAAAGCGCGAGGCGCCGAGCGACAGCGCCGCCTCCTCATAGACGCGCCGGATGCCGATCATGCGCGCCTGGGCGATCAGCACCACATAGGGCACGGCAAGCAGGATATGACCGAGCACCAGCAAAAGCATGGTCCTCGGCTGGTCGACCGCCTTGATCAGCACCAGCAGGCCGACGCCGAGGATGGTTTCGGGCACCAGCGCCGGCAGGATCACCAGCGTGCTCAGCGCCTGCTTGCCGCGAAAATCGAAGCGCACCAGGGCAAATGCCGTGGTGACGCCGATGGCGGTGGTGACGATCGCCGTGACCAATGCGATCCACAAGGACGTGCGAAAGGCGGCCAGCACCGCCTCGTTGGCCATCAGCTTGCCGTACCATTGCAGGCTGAAGCCGGTCATCGGGAAGCCGCCGAACATCGAGGCGTTGAACGACAGGATCACCGTCGCCACGATCGGCGCGAACATGAAGATGTAGACGCAGACCGTGACGAAGCCGGTCAGCCGCCAGGCCCATCTGCCTTCCTGCTTGCGCCGTGTTCCTCTCATCCGCCAAGCCTCGTCATCCGCCAAGCCCTTTGACGATCTGCGACATGCCCATGTAGCGCGTGTAGACGGCGGCGAAGAAGCCGAGCACGACGAACAGCACGATCGAAAGCGTGGCGCCCATCGGCCAGTTCAGCTCGCCCATGATGGTGTCGTAGATCAGGTTGCCGAACAGCGCGTCGCGGCCCGAGCCGAGAAGCTGCGGCGTCACATAGCTGCCGGCGGCCAGCACGAAGCAGAGCAGCAGGCCCGCCGCCAGGCCTGGCAGCGACAGCGGCAGCGTGACCTCTCGGAACGCCTGCGCGCTCGTGCAGCCCATCGAGCGGGCCGCCGAAATCAACGTGCGATCAATGCTCTCCAGGCTGACATAGACGTTGAGGATCATGTAGGGCAGCAGAAAATGCAGCATGCCCAGAATGACCGCGCCCTCGTTATAGAGCATCGGCAACGGCTCGTTGATGATGCCCATTTTGAGCAGCGCGACATTGATGACGCCCTGTTCGCCCAGGATGTTGATCCAGGAGAAGGTGCGGATGGTGAAGCTGATCCAGAACGGCACGATCAGCAAAAGCAGCAGCAGCCATTTGTGCTTGAAGGTCGTGGCCCAGATGAAATAGGCGGGAAAATAGCCGAGCACGCCGCAGAGCAGCGCCGTCATGGCCCCGACCCTCAACGTCTTCAGAAGGAAGCCGTGATAGTAGCTGTCGGTTAGGAATTCATGCCAGTTCGCGGTGGTCAGCGCGCTCGTTTCCACGCCGGCGGTGACGAAGGTGAAGAAGGTGTAGGCGCCCATCACGGCGATCGGCAGCACCAGGAAAAAGATCAGCAGCAGGAGCACCGGCGCGACGAGCATCCAGGCCAGCCGTGGATCATACAATGTCCATCGTCGTTTCATGAGCACCCGGACGTCCGCGCTTTCTTTGAAGCGCTGTTTTGTTCCCGGTGCCAAGATTGGGTGATTGGAGGCGCGATGTCTACAGTCGGCGATTGAGCCAGTGGACTTCAACCCGTGGCCGGCTGAGATAGACGTCGAAATTTGTCGGCAGACGGGGTCGCTGTGCAATCCCGTCTAACAACCTCGATCGACAAACACGTCGAGGACGGCTGGCCGGCGCGCCTCAGCCTTTGGAGATGCCGCGCGCGATCAGCCGGGCAAGGCGCTCCGAGAATGCCCTGGCGTCGGCCGGCTTGTCGCCGTCGAGCACGCGCGCCTCGTCGTAGAGAAGGTGGGCGGCATCGTCCTTGAAGGCCTGTTCGTCGTCGCCGAGGCCGGCGAGCGCCAGCACGCGCTCGTGCCGGGGGTTGATTTCGAGGATCGGTTTGGCCGTCTTGTCGAGGCGGCCGGCGGCGTTGAGCAGCCGCTCGAACTGCCGGTCCGGACCATGTTCGGGCGCGACCAGGCAGACCGCGCTTTCGGTCAGGCGGTCGGAAGGCTTCACATCCGATACGGCATCGCCGAGCGCGGTCTTGACGAAGGCCAGGAAGCCATCGACTTCGGGCGTCGCCGCGGTGTCCGGCGTCTTCGCATCGTCGAGCAGCGGGATCTCGGAAAGCTCCGCCCCGCCCTGCGTCACCGACTTGAACGGCTTGCCGTCGAATTCCGGCGCCATCGAGGTCCAGAAACTGTCGACCGGGTCGGTGAGCAGCAGCACCTCGATGCCGCGTGCCCTAAAACCTTCGAGCTGCGGCGAGGCTTCGAGCCGCGCGCGGTCGTCGCCGGCCATGAAGAAGATCGCCTTCTGGCCTTCCTTCATCGCCGAGACATAATCGGCAAGGCCGCGCCAGCCTTCGCCAGAGGTGGTCGAACGGAAGCGGGCGAGCTTCAAGAGCTGCTCGCGCCGCTCATGGTCCTCGTAGAGCCCTTCCTTGAGGACGACGCCGAAATTCTCCCAGATTTTGGCATAAGCCTCGGCCTCGTTCTCCGCCAGCTTGGCGAGATCGCCGAGCACGCGGTTGGTCAGGCCCTTGCGGATCGCGGCCAGCAGCGGGCTTTCCTGGATCATCTCGCGCGAGACGTTGAGCGGCAGGTCGGCGGAATCGACCAGCCCACGCATGAAGCGCAGGTAGCGCGGCAACAAATCGGCCTCGTCGGTGATGAAGACGCGGCGCACATAGAGCTTCATGCGGCCCTTGCGGTCCTGGTCGAAGAGGTCGAACGGACGCGAGCCGGGCACGAAGGCAAGTACGCTGTATTCCTGCCGGCCTTCGGCGCGGAAATGGATGGTGGCGGCCGGCTCGTCATACTGGCCGGAGAGGCCGCGGTAGAAGTCGGTGTATTCCTCGGGCTTGATCTCGCTCTTTGGCCTGATCCAAA
Source organism: Mesorhizobium sp. Cs1299R1N1 (assembly GCF_037179655.1). Classification (NCBI taxonomy): domain Bacteria; kingdom Pseudomonadati; phylum Pseudomonadota; class Alphaproteobacteria; order Hyphomicrobiales; family Phyllobacteriaceae; genus Mesorhizobium; species Mesorhizobium sp. Cs1299R1N1. The sequence continues at coordinate 472,558 of NZ_JAPYKR010000003.1, forward strand.
GCGCCGTGCCATCGGCAATGTCGCGCGCCTCGGCGCCGGGTTTCTCGATGAGCGTGATCGGCACCGGCACGTGGCCCGACTGCGATTTCGCCAGTTGCTCGAGCCGGTAGGATCCGGTGTAGGACACGGCATCGTCCATCAGATGCAGCACGACGCGGGTGCCGCGCCTGGGAGCGGCTTCGAGCGGGGCGGGGGCGATCTCGTAGGACCCCTTGCCGTCGGACGACCAGCGCCAGGCCTCGTCGCTTCCCGCCAGGCGGCTGATGACGTCGACGCGGGTCGCCACCATGAAGGCGGAGTAGAAGCCGACGCCGAACTGGCCGATGAGCTGCGTGTCTTCGCTCGCATTGCCGGCGCCGACGCGCTCGATGAAGGCGCGCGTGCCCGAGCGCGCGATCGTGCCCAGCGCCTCCGTCATGTCGTCGCGGCTCATGCCGATGCCGTTGTCCTCGACGGTGATCAGCTTGCTGTCGGCGTCGGCCGATATCGAGATGCGCGGTTTCGGATCGTAGGCCAGCAACTCCGGATGGCTGACGGCCTCGAAGCGCAGCTTTTCGCAGGCGTCGGCGGCGTTGGAAATCAGTTCACGCAGGAAGACGTCCTTATCGGAATAGACCGAGTGCACCATCATGTGCAGCAGCCGCGAAACATCCGCCTCGAATGCCTTGGTTTCCGTAGTTTTTGTGTCTGTCGTCATTGCCGAGTTTCCCACGCTGTTCATCCGCCCGCCGCGCCATGGGGCGTGCAGGACTTCCTTTCAACCATTTTCAACCGTGCTGGCAACCGCGTTCAGCAAGGCCAGCGCGCCGACAATATCGTCATGGGGTGCGGGGGCCGCAAGGGGGCAAGAATTGGCGTCGGCGCCGAAGCTGCCAATCTCCCCCCCTTGTGGGGGAGATGGCCGGCAGGCCAGAGGGGGGCGCTGTCCCGCCGACATCTCAGCCGACGCCCGTGCTGCTCCCATGTTTTTTGGTAAGCCGAGATCCTTCGCGCCCCCCTCTGCCCTGCCGGGCATCTCCCCCACGAGGGGGGAGATTGGCTGCTTTGGCGCATTGCCCCTACTTGCCCGCCATGTGGTCGGCAAGCGTCTGCGCCTGGGCAAGCAGTGCGGGGAAGACGGGGTTGTCGGGCAGGTTCTTGGCGATGCAGGCGCGGAAGTCGCTGTCGCCTTTTGCCCAGGCGGCGTCGGCGGCATCGGATGTATTGTCGTCGCCGTCGCCGGTGGCTTGCTTGACCAGTTTCTGCGCGGCGGCGTCGGCGGCGGTCCAGACCGCGTCGCAGGCCGCGATCTTCGGGACGGGGGGCGTCGCGGGCGCCTCGGCGATCATGACGCTGTTGCCCCTAACGAGCGTGACGACGACCTCCTGGTCGTAGTTCGGCCCGACATCCTGTGCCCAGCCGCCGAGGCGGGCAATCGCCATGTCGGCGCCATCGGGCGTCTTCAGAGTGAAGTCGAGCGTGCCTGTGAAAGCGGCGTCGCTGCCGATGGCCTGGGTGTAGAAGGCATCGAGCTTCAGCGCCGCGTCGAAGCTGGTGGGCAGCTTGAGATCGGCGTCCGTCTCGGCGGCGCGCGATTGGAGCCAGCGCTCGACAAGCCCGCGCGTCGATACCACGATGCTGGGGCCGTCCTCGGTGCCGTGGCGCAGCCCGTCCAGCATGCCGAAGCCGACATCGGAGGAACTGAGGCTTTCGATGTTGATCGTGCCGGCCGCCGGAAAACCCTTGACCGTGAAAGGCCCGAGAAGCACCGAAAGGCGCTGCTCGAGATCGGCGCGGGCCTTTTCACTGGCAGCATCGAGTGTCTCGACGGGAGCGTTCGCGCTTTCCATCGCGGCGATGGCTGATATCGCCTTGTCGCGCGCGGCGATGTAGTCGTCCTCCGGCGAAGCGGCATAGGCCGCACCGCTCGCCAGCGCGAACACCAAAGTCCAGACCAGACGCATCGTGGAACCTCCGTTTTTACAAGCTCTTCGCGTGGCTTGGTGGCGATTGTGCGGCGGTGAAGTCTGGCGAGGCGTTGCAGATATCGGAGTACCAGGACAGCCTTCGCACGGTGGGAGGCCGTCATATGGAGGAGGACAATGAAACCTTCCGATTTCCACGCCGTTATGGCCGTTGTGGCAGACATCAAACCCAAACCGAAGCCGGCCGGCGGCGCCAAGCCAAACGGTGCCAGCAAGCCCCGCCGGGAGAAGGCACCCGATGTCGAGGCCGCCTCCGAGGTCGTGGGCGAGGCCGCACCGCCGCCAGCGGCGGGGGAGCCCGATCCGCAACTGAGCCCCGAACAGGCCGAGCAGGCGCGCAAGAAATATCTGCTGAAGCGTTTCTGGATCAGCGCGCGCGGTTATTGGAGCCGGCGCGGCGACAAGCTCGCCTGGCCATTCACGATCGGACTCCTGATTATGATCTGCGTCAATGTCGGCTTCCAGTACGGGATCAATGTCTGGAACCGCTCGATCTTCGACGCCATCGAACAGCGCAATGCACCGACCGTCTATTTCCTGAGCGCCGTATTCGTGCCGCTGGTGCTTGGAAGCGCCAGCCTCGTCGTCGCGCAGGTTTATCTGCGCATGACCATCCAGCGCCGCTGGCGCTCCTGGCTCACCACATCGGTCATCGGCCGCTGGCTCACCAATGGCCGCTACTACCAGCTCAATCTCGTCAGCGGCGATCACCAGAACCCCGAGGCCCGCATCGCCGACGATCTGCGGATCGCCACCGAATCGCCCGTCGATTTCGTCTCCGGCGTGCTCAACGCCTTCCTGGCGGCTTCGACCTTCATTGTCGTGCTGTGGACGATCGGCGGCGCGCTGACGCTGCCGATCGGCGGGGCCAACATCACCATTCCAGGCTTCCTCGTCGTCACCGCGGTCATCTATGCGGCCATCACTTCCACCTCGATGGTGGTCATCGGCCGGCATTTCGTCGAACTCTCCGAGCAGAAGAACCAGGCGGAAGCGGAATTTCGCTACACGCTGATGCGTGTGCGCGAAAACGGCGAGAGCATCGCCTTGCTCGGCGGCGAGCAGGAGGAACGCAGCGGCATCGACAGGACCTTCGCCGGCGTGCTGAAGCGGTGGGCGATGCTTGCGGGCCAGCACATGCGCACGGCGCTGGTCTCGCAGGGATCGAGCCTGTTCGCGCCCGTGGTGCCGGTGCTTTTGTGCGCGCCAAAATTCCTCGAGGGCTCGATGTCGCTCGGGCAGGTCATGCAGGCGGCATCGGCCTTTGCCATCGTCCAGGGCGCGTTCGGATGGCTGGTCGACAACTACCCGCGTCTCGCCGACTGGAACGCCTCGGCACGACGCATCGCTTCGCTGATGATGTCGCTCGACGGGCTCGAGCGCGCGGAAGAGAGCGACGCGCTCGGGCGCATCACTCGCGGCCAGACCAAGGACGATACGATGCTCAGCCTCAACGATCTCTCCGTGTCGCTCGATGACGGCACCGCCGTGGTCAAGGAAACCGAGGTCGTGATCCAACCGGGCGAGCGGCTGCTGGTGGCCGGTGAATCCGGTACGGGCAAGAGCACGCTGGTGCGGGCGATAGCGGGGCTGTGGCCGTGGGGTGGCGGCAGCGTCGATTTCCACCCCGGCAAGCGCCTGTTCATGCTGCCGCAGCGCCCCTACATTCCCTCGGGCACGCTGCGCCGGGCGGCCGCCTATCCAGGTGCCGCCGACGACTGGACGGTCCCACAGATCAGGGCCGCCCTCGACAAGGTGGGGCTCGCTTATCTCGGCGACCGGATCGACGAAGAGGCGCCATGGGACCAGACCCTGTCGGGCGGCGAAAAGCAGCGGCTGGCCTTCGCGCGGCTCCTCCTGCACGCGCCCGACATCATCGTGCTGGATGAGGCAACGGCGGCACTCGACGAGAAGAGCCAGGACAGGATGATGGAGACCATCATCCAGGAATTGCCCAATGTGACCATCTTGAGCGTGGCGCATCGGGCCGAACTGGAGGCGTTTCACAGCCGCAAGATCACGCTCGAGCGGCGCAAGGGGGGCGCCAAGCTCGTCAGCGATATCGATCTTGTCCCGCGCAGGCGCAGGGGCTTGCTCGGCCGCGCCTTGTGGGGTTCCGGTGGGCGGGCCGAAAAGCGCGGCGCCGCCCGTAAAAAGAATTGATGGCCGTCAGGCGAGTGGGCTTCCGCCGGGATGGGCCCGGCGGCTCTGCCATCAGCCGCGCAATTCCTCCCTATGCGCCTTCGCGAGGTCGGCCATGCTGTCGAAGCGGAAGTCCACCTTCGGCATGTCGCCGGGATGCATCGTGGCCCCAAAACCCTGATCGGCGTGCCGGCGGTGGATCCAGCACGATGCGAGGCCCAGCCGGTTGGCGACGGTGTGATCGTGGAACAGGCTTTCGGCCGTGTGCAGGACCTCCTTGTCGCCAATCCCGAGCGTCGCAAGCTTTTCAAGCATATAGTCGAAATTCCGGGACGACGGCTTGTAGGAGCCGATGTCCTCCGCCGTGTAGATCGCATCGAAATCGACGCCGAGTTTCCTGTTGCTGAAGGAGAAGCTCGTATTGTCGACGTTGGAAAGGATGACCAGCCTGTAGTGCTTCTTGAGGTATTGCAGGGCGGCGGCGGTGTCGGCAAAGGCCGGCCAGTCCTTCACGCTTTGGCCATAGGCGATGCATTCCTCCGCCGTGACCACGACGCCCCATTCCTCGGCGAGCCGCTTGTAGACGACAGCGAGAAGATCGCGGTAGCGTTTCTGCGGCGTCCAGTTCTGCTGGCTGGATTCATGCCTTGCGTGCGCCTGCAGGATCTCGTCGCGGCCGAGGCCGCGGCCAACCCGTCCGGTCAGCGGCTTCAGGGCTTCGATCATGCCGGATTCCCAATCTATGAGGGTGCCGTAGCAGTCGAAGGACAGCGCCTTGAAATCAGTCAGCTTCATGGGGTTCACTCCCTTGGGGTCCATGGTCGGTTTGGTGCGGGATCACGATCAATCGGCCGGTTGCCCGATCAGGCCTGGACTTGTCTCGCCCTTGGATACCGTGCCGCGCGGCGACGTCAGCCAGACGCCGAACAGCGTCACCGCAAGGCCGAGGACCATCGCCGCCGAAAGCGGCTCGCCGAAGAGCAGCCAGGCCCAGAGCATCGTCACCGGCGGGCTGAGATAGATCACGCTGCTGACCTGCGCGGCGCTATGGAGGCGCAGGCTCACATAGTAGACGCCGTAGCAGAAGAAGGTCGAAAACAGCACCAGCCAGGCGATGCCGAACTCGAACCGGCCATCGAGAGGCGGCATCAGCCCGCCATTCCAGCCGGCGCAGGCGGCAAAAAGCATCGCCGCCGTCAGGCATTGGATGCACAGGCTCTGGTGGATGGGCATGTCGATCGTTCCCATCCGTTTCTGCAGCACGGTCGCCAGGGCGAAGACCACCATGGACGCGATGGTCACAATATATGCCCAGGCCGGCGCCGTTCCGAGGCTGAGGCTGTTGAGCGAGACGATCAGCATACCCAGCGCCCCTAGCGCCGTTCCGGTCCATTGCCTCGATGTCAGCCGGTGGCCCAGGATGGGCTGCGACAGTGCCGCGATGGCGAGGGGGACGAGGTCGGAGATCAGCGCGACCAGGCCGGTCGGTACGCGCTGGCCGATGGCAAGCGCGAAGCCGCCGAGATAGAGGAACATCATCGCCACGCCGAACGCTATCTGCCGCATCAGGGCGCGTGCGCCGATGCGCGGCCCGACCATGAGCGCGAAGGGCAGAAGGATCAGTCCCGACATCAAGGTCCGCCAGAACAGCACCAGCATGACATCGGCACTCTCGCTGGCGTAGCGGATGCCGACGAAGCCGGAACTCCAGCTTACGACCAGCGCGGCCGCCATGAGCGGCCAGGCCAGGCGATGGGGCTGATGTTTCGGGAGCGTCATGCGGTCATTCGTTGAATGGGTGCGGGGTTGAATGGGTGCCGGGGCGGACTTATGGCGGCACGCACGCGTTTGCACATGACAAATTTCGATGCATCCATGAAATAGCCACGAAACCTGGCATATCGATTTGCCTGCTAACAGGTTCTGCGCAAGGATTTGGGAGCGCCGCTTTCGTTTCAAACGAGGATTGTCATGGCTGGAGTGATGAGCCGCCGCCTGGATGTCGATGCCTTGCGGGCGATGGTGGCGATCGAGAAACATGGCGGCGTCACCCGTGCGGCCGAGGTGCTGGGCCTGTCGCAGTCGGCCGTCAGCCACAAGATCAGGCGGCTGGAAGCGAGCCTCGACTGCGAAATCCTCAGCCGCAAGGCCAATGCGCCGATGTTCACCAGTTCAGGGCAGGATCTGCTGGGCTATGCCAGGCGCATCCTGGGCATCCATGACGAGGCGATCCTGAGCCTGTCGAAAAGCACGCTGCAAGGAAAGATCGCGTTGGGGATGACCGAGGACACGACCTGCACGGACCTGTCGCGCATTCTTGGCCGGTTTCGCCGGCTCCATCCCGAGGTGAGCGTGCGCACGCAAGTGCGCATGAGCCTGGCCTTGCAGAAGCTGCTGGGCGAGGGGGCGCTCGACGCGGCCATTATCCAGGTGTTCCAGCACGAGGTCCGGCCCACCGACATCCTGCTCTTCCGCGAGAGCCTGCATTGGGTGAAGTCGCCCGAGCTGATCCTGGCGAAAGGGGACCCGGTCCCGTTCTTGTCCTTCGACGACAACTGCTTCTATCGCCGCTGGTGCCTCGATCTCGGCCAGGACGAGGGAACGGTGTTCGAGATCGTGTTCGAATGTTCGAGTGCCGCCGGCATCATCGCCGGCGTGACCTCCGGGCTCGGCGTCGCGCTGCTCAGCCAGCGGCACCTGCAGCCCGGCATGGAGATCGCCGACAAGCAGTTCCCTAAGCCTCCGGACCTCGCCTACGTCATCCGCCGCGCCCGCAACGCCCGCAACCCCGCGCTGGAGACGCTGGTGAAGGAGATCGAGGCCGAGGTGAGACGCCACGGGACGCTGCAGATCGCGGTGTGAGGGGATGGCGGAGAGGCGTGGGCGTTCTGGAGTGCAAGAAAGTCTCGCTTTTCCCGCCTTGAGCCGATCGATGCTGGACGTCTGCTTTGCGCTGTCGGCGAAACGGGAGCGTGGCGCCTCAACGCCTTGCCCGCGCCGCCTCAGTCAATCCGAACGCAACAGCCCGCTTCCTGCGCGGCCTTTTGAATTTCACACCGCAACAGCTGGGATGGGTTGCGGAACGCAAGGAACGAGTCAGCCGGCGTTCGCGTTATTTAACCTCGAACTAATGGAGGTAACCGTGAGAAAGCTGATATTGGCATCTGTGCTCGCGCTTGCTGCCACAGCCGCTGTGACTTCACCAACCAAGGCGCAATTTCTGTTCTCACCGTTCGGTGGTTTTTTTGGTGGTTTCGGAGGCCCGCCATTCCCCTATCGGCCCTATTACAACCCGTATTACAACCCGTATTACGGTCCGTACTACGGTTCGTATTATCAGCCATATCGACCATACTTCCGATACCACCACAGGTATTATCACCGGTACTATTACCCGCACCGGTATCACCACCACAGGCGACATCACAGGCACTACTATAGGTAGCTACGGTTGAGCCGTTGGTCAGGCCGACGATCCCAGGCGCCTTGAAAGGGAAGGAGGTCAATCATCCGCTCATCATCTGGCGCGGTTCTTCGCGGACGGCTGCGATCTGTCCCTGCCTTTCGATCCCTGGGCCGCTTTGACCAACCGATCCAGCACTGGGAAATCTTTCAAATCTCGATAGGGCGTCAGGTCGAGGTCGTGAGGGACGGCCTTCACCTTCTCCTCGTCGATGGGCTTCTCGTTGCTCTTCATCAGGGCCTGGTAGGCCTGCCATGAAACACGGGCCGCGCGGACGGCATCTCGCTCCGTCCGCAGCGCTATTTGGTGGGCATGCAGATAGTGAAGTCGCAATTTGTCCAAGAGCGATTTCTCGACCACCTCGTGGGTGACCAAAAAGGGCTCAAGCCTTACGGCCCGGCCTTGCGACGCCATGGTGCGCGGTAAGTGGCGGTCGATATAGACGGTTCGCCCATCCTCGCTGTAACCGGCAAGATAGGGAATGTCGAAGTCGTGGTTCACCTCGACCCGCCGCTGCAAGGCAAGCACGACGTCTGTGAGGACGGCATTGTCCACATCCTCGGATTTGTGGCGGGCTTCGTCCTCGAGTTTCATCAGCAGCAACCTGCAAGCAAACGTGCCACTCCACCAACGAGGCCCTTTCCGCATGGTTCCTTCCGATCGCAATCATGATGATGTCGCGCTCTCTGCGGTCTCGGAAGTTTCCTGTTGGGGCGCGCTCGATGCGGCCATCATCCGGATGTTCCAGCATGAGGTCCGGCCCACCGACATCCTGCTCTTCCGCGAGAGCCCGCATTGGGTGAAGTCGCCCGAACTGATCCTGGCGAAAGGGGACCCGGTCCCGTTCCTGTCCTTCGACGACAACTGCTCCTATCGCCGTTGGGGCCTCGATCTCGGCCAGGGCGAGGGAACGGTGTTCGAGATCGTGTTCGAATGTTCGAGGGCTTCGGCAATTTTTGGTGGCGGGCGATCTCCATCGCCCTGGCACACGCCCCGACAGACGGGTGAAAGCAGTTAGCGGTTCAGAGCGAAACCGATAGACCGCCGTCGACGGCCAATACATGTCCATTGACGTAGGCGGCAGCATCTGAGGCGAGAAACACCGCGGCTCCGCCGAGTTCCTCAGCCCGGGCCCAGCGGCCTGCAGGGGTCCGCGCTTCGACCCATTTGGTGAAGGCTTCGTCGTTCATTAGCGCGGTGTTGAGTTCCGTTGCGAAATACCCGGGCGCGATCGCGTTGATCGTGATGCCGTGACGGCCCATCTCAGCTGCAGTGGAGCGTGTCAATCCATGCAGGCCCGCCTTCGCGGCAACATAGGCATGAATGGTGGGACGGCCAAGGATCCCTGCAACCGATCCGGTGTTTATGATACGCCCAAACTTGTTGGGCAGCATCAAGCGCACGGCGTCGCGTATCATTCGAAAGCAGGACGAAAGATTGACGGCAATCACCCTGTCGAAATCCTCGTCCTCCCATTCCACCAACGGCCTGCGATGCTGGATGCCAGCGTTGTTGATCAGAATATCCAGGCGGCCATGGCGTTCGACTATTCCTTCGAGCGATGCCTTCGAGATCGCCGCATCGGTGACATCGAACGGCAGGGCTTCGGCATCGATCCTCTCCGCCGCTGCTGACAGGGCGTGGATGTCGCGGGCATTGACGATCACCGTCGCGCCGTTCTCGGCAAGTGCCTTGGCCATGGCGAAGCCGAGGCCACGCGAAGCGCCCGTCACCAATGCGACACGGCCCTTGAGCGAGAACAATTGAGACATAGAGGTTCCTGTAGCAAGGGGCGGGAGTTTCCTCCCGCCCTTAGGCAAAAGCACTATTTGGCGACGCAGGTATCCGCAGTCTGTGGAGTACAAACGTCGAGGCCCGTGTAGGTCGGGTCAGCCGGCGGAGCCTTGCCGTCCTTCATATCCTTCAGTGCCATCATCGTCTTGTAGCCCATTTCGAACGGGCGCTGGCCAACCTGCCCGAGGGAGTATCCTTCCTTCATTTGTTCAATTTGCGTGGGCAAGGTATCGGCAACGACCAGCGCCAGTTCCTTCTTGGCGATCTTGTCCTTGTACGGTGCGACCGCAGCACGGTTGGCGTCGGGGATGAACTGCGGGAAGCCACCGGTTGGGATGAACGCGTCGAGACTCGGGTTCTTCGCCATGATGTCTTCAAACTGCTGCACCGAAAGAGGAAAATCATCGTTAGTATAGAGCGGACAGCCTTCGATTTCGGTCCAGCCGTTCTGACCGGTTAGCCGGTCCCCGGGCGAGGCGGCCGACTTGGTGCCCGAAAGCGTGTCGCGAATGCCCTGCATGCGTTCATTGTGGTTGGCCGCCGCCGCGCCGCCCGATTGGATGCAGATCGTGCCCCCCTTGGGCTTGACCTGCATGGCCAGCTTGGCAAGGTTCACACCGATCTCATAATTGTGGGTGCCGATATAGGCGACGCGAAGATCCTTGTTCTCGGGCAGGAGGTCGGAATCCCAGGTGAGCACCGGGATACCGGCTTCCTTGGCGGCCTGCAGCGCAACCGCCATCGCCGCGGCATTCGATGGCGACACGGCGATGCCGTCCACCTTCTTGGCTACGAGATCCTGCACGATCTGAACCTGCTCGTCGCCGCCGCCATGCTCGCCGGGGCCTATATACATGCACTCCACGGCGCCCTTCGATTCAGCTTCGGCCTTCTTGCAGCCGTCGCGTGCCTGGTCGAAAAAGGGATTGTTCATGTTCTTCGGTACCAGGGCGAAGGTATATTTCGCCTGGGCGCCGGAAACGGCGAGCACCATTGCGCCAAGCGCCACGGCCGCCGTCAGCAGATGTTTTTTCATGTCACGTTCTCCTCCTAGCTGGACGTCCCGCAGGCCTCCCGCCGGCGGGTTTCTAGCGGCTTTTCTTGGGCATCAAGACGGCCAGCGATTTGGCGAGAATGGATTTGCCGCCGGTTTGCATGCCCAGGAGAACCGCAAGAACGATGAAGGCGCCGACGAAGGCACCCTGCCAATTTGAATCGATGCCGGCCATCAGCAGAGCGTTCCTGATCACCTCCAGGAAGGCTGAACCGATGATCGCGCCGAAGGCCGTGCCGGCGCCGCCCATGAGGCTGGCGCCGCCAATGACCGTCGCGGCGATCACGCGCAGCTCGTATCCCTGGCCCATGGCGTTGATGGCTGAGCCGTTGTAGCCGAGGAGCAGGAGGGACGCGAGCGAGGCGGTGAAAGCCGAGAAGACGTAGGCCTCGAATTTGATCCAGTCGACCGGAACGCCGGTGAGTCGTGCCGCGTCCTCATTGCCGCCGATGGCGAAGAGATGCCGGGCCCAGGCAGTAAAATTGAACACGAAGCCGACGATGAGGGCGAGAACCACCATGGTCCAGAATTGCGATGACAGTTCTGGTATCCAGTGCGGTGCCCAGTGCTCGGGCCCATGCAGCGGCCATCTCCACTGACCGATCGCTTTCACGATTGGAGCATCGGGCCCGAATTGGTAGAGCATTTGGTTGGCCGAAAATACGACCGCGAGCGAGCGCGCCGCGGACAGCATGCCGAGGGTGACCACGAAGGATGGCATTCCGACATAAGCGACGAAGAAACCATTGACCGCGCCGCAAGCCATACCGGCGAAAAGGCCGATGGCGAAGGCCACGTACCAGGGATAGTGCCAGGTCAGAAACAGGCCGGCGACAATGACCACGAGGCCCATGATCGAGCCGACCGACAGATCGATGCCACCAGTAATGATCACCACCGTCATGCCGAGCGCCATGATGCCGAAAGGTGCGAGGTTGCGCGTGACGTTGGCGGCGTTTTCGGAAGTCCCGAAGCTCGGTTCCATGGCAGTCATCCAGGTGACGAGTGCAATGAGCGCGATCGTCACCCAGAAGGGCTGACTTGACACCACACTTTGGAGCGCGGTCTTTTCCTTGGTCGGGACGAACTCAGACATGCCCGGTCGGCTGGTTTCCCGGGCGGACTCCCTGACACTAACTGTCTCCCGAGCACTATTCGCCACGGATGGCCCCCGTTATTAGTCCAGTGATTTCCTCGGGTGACGTCTCGCCGGCATCCTTGTCGGCAACCTTCGAACCCCGCCTGAGCACAATGATGCGATCCGAGACAGCGAAAACGTCAGGCATGCGATGGCTGATCAACATGACGCCAACCCCTTGCGCTTTGAGGCGTCGGATCAATTCAAGCACTTCCGCCACCTGACGCACCGAAATAGCGGCGGTCGGTTCGTCCATCAGCACCAGCTTGGCGTTTGAAAGCCGGGTCCGCGCGATGGCTACCGCCTGACGCTGCCCACCCGACATCTTCCTGACGAGGTCGCTCGGCCGGGTTTCCGATTTCAGTTCCTTGAACAGCGATGCCGAACGCTCGATCATCGCCTGTTTATCGAGCACCTTGATTGGCCAGAAGCCCTTCTTCATCTCGCGGCCAAGAAAGACGTTCTGCGCGGCCGTCAAATTATCGGCGAGCGCAAGATCCTGATAGACGACTTCGATACCTTTGGCCCGCGCTTGGACGGGTTTATGGAAGTGACAAACCTCGCCGTCCACGACAATTTCGCCGTCGTTCGGCGGGAAATTCCCGGCCACCGTTTTGACTATTGTCGACTTGCCGGCACCGTTGTCCCCCATCAGCCCCACGACTTCGCCTCGCTCCACTTGGAAGCTAACGTCCGTCAGGGCCTGGATGGCCCCAAAATTCTTGGAGACGTGGCGAACCTCAAGTACCGGCATCGCGGTCCTCTCCGGACAACATTGCCAATTGTCCCGGCCATATGCAGGACAGCTAATCAGCGAAACGCTTTCAACACAATGATTTATTGGATCAGGATTTCCGGCGATCACCTTAACTGAGACGGCGGGAGAGGTTCGGCCTAGCGGATTGATTTCAGCCCATGCCGCTATTCGGATTGCGATCTCAACAAGCTTGCTCCGAGCAGAATGTCCGCTCACTTACACCTGACCCTGGAAGCCGCCAGTCAGCTTCCGGCCAAAACCGGACCCACCTATCCGCTACACGAAGTGCAGCTTTGCGCCTTTAAGCGGAAGGCCGTCCCGCTCACGCGGATACGCTTGCTCGACAGTGACGAAATGACCCCATGTTCGGCATGAGGTCAAATCGATCCTCTCGTGAGGTGTACGGCCTACTGGTAGACCTTCTCAAACAATGCCGATCCGACGCGTGATCTGGCCGTTGCTTTCCCAGTATGTGTGTTTTTTGGCAATCCATGGATCATCCATGGCAGGCTGGATTTGTCCCGCCGTATCAGTGGCGCGCGAGGTGACCGAGTGCTCGCCCTTTGCCGGGTCTTTCCAGTCGAGATACCACACCTTCCAGGCGAATTCGGCTTCTTCACCATGGTCTATCGTCGCTTCAATCCATGGGCCGTCATCAACCTTCACTTCGACCTTGGCTATCGGGGCGCCCCAGGCCGCACCGCTGATCCGGTATCCGGCATCGCTACGCGTCACTCTGGCGGGCGCCGACTTCAGCAATGCACGGCCGACCGAGGTCTCGGCCCACACCGTCTCGCCATGGTGCTCTTCCTCGCGGATGGTGACGTAGTCTCGTGCCATCAATTGACTCATGAAGCGCGTATTGCGTATCTCAATGCGCTTGAGCCACTTGACGTTGGCGATGCCATACCATCCGGGAGCGATGAGCCGTACCGGTGAACCGTTGGGTTGCGGCAGGGCGGCCCCATTCATCTCGTAGCAGAGGATGTTGTTGGGATTGGTCGCATCGGCGAGCGACATGCTGCGGGCGAAATTCTGGTGCATCTTGACGTCGCGGTTATTGTCCTTGAGCGCGATGTCACCGACATCAGTGCCCCAGAAAACAACTTCGATGCCGTTTTCCTTGACCCCTGCCTCTTCAAGTATGGCGGCGAGCGGCGTGCCAGCCCAGCGGGCGTTGCCAATGCCGCCGGTAAAGAATGGAAAGCCATGATTGCCCGAACATTCCACCGTGAAAGCCACTTCTTGGCGCGGCCGCGCCTTGAGGTCGGCGAGCGACAGGCTCAGAGGCTTCTTCACCAGCCCATCGATTTCCAGCTTCCAGGCATTCACATCAATGCTTGGCCGATCAAAATGAGCGATGCTGAAGAACTTGTCATTGGGTGTCACCCAGGAATCCATATCCTCCCAGACAAGCTGGCTCTTGATGACCGCGGGAACGGGATTGGGCTGCGGCTGGTCTAGCCACGGGATCACTGTCTCACCCGCCCGGCTTGGAAAGGCGTGGGCAAACTGTGAATTGAAGACCGCCAGTGCGGCAACGGCCGCGCTGCCTTGAACGATGAATTCGCGGCGTGCAAGATGATGCATGATGGTTCCTCCTCCAGTGTGAAAAGCTGTTTTCTCCTCCAGGCATAAAAGTGACAGCGGCCGGAATCGCACAAGGGAGAGGCCGGCCGAGGCGGGCAATCTTGAGAGCGCTCGGAATGTGGCGAGCTAGAAGCGCGCCGTGTCTTAGGCGGATTCTCCCGCTCTCAGTCGCAGGCCCTATCAGGTCCCAGCCAGCGATCTGCGAACGTACGCCTTATGTGCGCTCGTGGCGAGGACAAACATAAGGATTCGCTAATTAACAAACGATGATTGCGGCCTTCCCGTCCGGGGGCGAAATGGGGTGGAAAGCGGACCGACTGCTTTGCCGCGTCGCGAAAGCAGTCGAATAATTGTGCCCGTCAAAGCGCGTGGCCACCGGCAACCTGAATGACTTGCCCTGTAACCCACGACGATGCGTCACTCAGCAGGAACATCACTGCATCGGCTATGTCGTCTGGCTTACCCAATCGACGCAATGGGATGGAGGGCAGCACTTGCTGTTCCAGCGCATCATCGATGTAGCCGGTTTGAACGGGGCCTGGAGCCACTGCGTTTACGGCAATGCCGGATGGCCCCAGTTCGATCGCCGCCGCTCTGGTCATTGCCTCCAAAGCAGCCTTGCTGGTTCCGTAAAAGACTTGGTGAGGGAAGGCGCGGGCAGCGTCGGTGCTGATATTGACAATGCGCCCTCCCGATCCCCGCCTGGACATGATGCGACGGGCGAAATCCGCCATAAGCATCGAGGGAGCGGCGAGATTGACGTCATAGTGCCGACGATAGCGCCCGAAATCCGCGTCGATCAAACTGTCAGGCAGCTCGCAGGCAGCAGCGTTATTTACCAGCCCGTCAAGTGCGCCGATTGCACCTTCAGCCTCGGATACAAGCGCGGAGATCTCATTGTCGACGGAGAGATCGGCCGCAACGGTAACGGCTTTACCTCCGAGCTGACGAATAGTTTCCACAACCTCGGAGGCCGCATCCTCACCAAGGACGGTATGTGCCCCTCGGGAGAATCCAGCAGAGGCGGGAAGATAGTGGATGGCGACGTTAGCACCTTGCCCAGCGAGTGCGATCGCAATCGCACGGCCGATGCCCGAATTCGCGCCAGTAACGAGATAGTTTCTGCCTGTCAGGCCGAAATGGAGTTTCATGAAATGCTTCCAGATAGACATACCGCACGAGACCGCCGCGCGTTGCGCTTCTTCGGTCCAGCAAAGACCCGATCCTGCTTCAGCCTCTTCCTCTGCAAGGCGCAACCTCGTCGAGCGCTTCTTCAATAAGGCCAAGCAGTTCCGCCGTATTGCCACCCGTTACGACAAGCTGGCCGAGAACTATCTCGCCGCCCTCGAACTCGTCTCAAATCCGCATCTGGTTACGCGGTAATGAGTCTACGCCCTGGTGGCTTTTGAGCCGGTCGCCATGCCGCCTAATGCCTCTCTCAAGTGACGACCTGGATTTCCGTCTTCACGGAATTGGCAATGAAGCACTGTTCATGCGCCGAGTGGTGCAGTTCCGATTCTGTTGCGGCGGTTGGCTTCTTCCCCGCGTAGACAATGGTCGGATTGAGGTCAACGCGGCTGACAACCAATCGTCCGTCCACCTTCTCCATCACGCCGATCGCCTTGTCGGTATAGCTCTCGACGACAATTCCCTGGGGCGCCGCGATCGAGAGAAAAGTCAACATATGGCAACTGGAAATCGCCGCGATGTAGGCCTCCTCCGGATCGACGTTGGCTTCCACTGAATAAGGAAGCGGAACGATATGCGGCGAAGCCGAGGCCGGGACCACTTGGCCTCCGTCGAAGCGCCAAACGTGTGCGCGGCTGTAGCGCTTGTCGGTAAATACTGCTCCTTCTCGCTCCCAGTGCACCTCGACGGTCATTTTCATGATTGATCCTTTGTCGGAATGGAAAGAAGTCTTGCAGTCGTCCGGGTTAAATGGCGGCGAAGATGCTGCGCAGCCGCGTCGAACTCGCGCCTCGCACAAGCGGCAACGATCGCCGCGTGTTCCTCGAAGAAATCAATTCGCTCCTGGGCGCCACGCTCTTGGTGAAGGGTCGATCGCCGGGATTCTCGTCGAAGGTCTCCGACGGTCTTAAGCAATCGAGTATTCGTGCAACCGCTGTACAGGGCGAGGTGAAACTGTTGGTCGAGCTCCAGAATCCGCGACGGATCGTACTCCGCGAATAGCTCGTCGTTGAGCCTCTCTGCCTTACGCAAGGCGGAAGGCTGAAGTCCCGGCATAGACTGCTCCAAGGCAGCGACCTCCAAAATGGCCCGAAGTTCGCAAAGTTCAGTCGCCTCCCGTTCCGAGAGGATCGCCACCGCCAAGCTTCGATCGGGTCGCCGCACGACCAAGCCACTTCCGAGCAAGCGGTTCAGGGCCTGTCTGACTGGCTGGCGGCTCACCCCGAAACGCTCGGCGATCGATTCCTGCTTTAGAACCGAGCCTGGTGCCAATTCACCTGACTCAATCTCGTCATGCAGCTCGCTGAAAATAGACTTTGGATCCATGGATCCAAATAGTATGGTAGCTCGGAGTTTGGTCAAGCCCTAATCAGCTTCAAATGCGTCCTCGCGCCCCCTTCACCACTTCCTTTTCTCCACCTCTGCCTTCCGCAGCAAAAACCGCTGGATCTTGCCGCTCGGTGTCTTCGGCAGCTCCGTCACGAAGTCGATCTCGCGCGGATAGGCGTGGGCCGAGAGGCGTTTTCTGACATGTTGCGCCAGTTCCTCGGCGAGCTCCGGGCTGCCTTTGTAGGCGGGCGCCAGGATGACGAAGGCTTTGACGATTTCGGTGCGCTGCGGGTCGGGCACGCCCACCACTGCCGCCTCGTTGACCGCTGGGTGTTCGATCAGCGCGCTTTCGACGTCGAAGGGGCCGATGCGGTAGCCTGACGAGGTGATGACGTCGTCGGCGCGGCCGATGAAGGAGACCGAGCCGTCCGGCTCGTATTCGACCGTGTCGCCGGTGCGGTAGTAGCCGCCTGAAATGGCCGGGGTTTCGGCCTGGTGGTAGCCGCCGAACCAGCCCAGCGGCGAGTTGGCGGTGTCGACGGCGAGGATACCGGGCTGGTTGGGGCCGAGCTCGTTGCCGGCCTCGTCCAGCACCACCATGCGGTAGCCCGGCATGGCGAAGCCGGCGGAGCCCGCGCGGACAGGGTGCGCGAGGCCATGGTGGTTGTTGACCATCATGCCGTTCTCGGTCTGGCCGTAATGGTCATGGATTGGCGCGGCGAGATGGGCGTCGAACCAGCGGATCACTTCCGGGTTGAGCGGCTCGCCGGCGCTGCTCACCACGCGCAGCCGGCCTTTTACACGCGCGGCCGCCTCGGGGCCTTCGGCGAGCAGCAGGCGGAAGGCGGTCGGCGAGCCGGCAAGGCTGGTGACGCCGAGCCGCTCGATGACGTCATAGGTGCTCTTGGCGGTGAAGGCGCCTTCGTTGAAGGTAGTGGCGATGCCGAGCAGCAGAGGGCCGGTAATGGCGTAGTAGAGGCCGTAGGCCCAGCCGGGATCGGCGATGTTCCAGAAGATGTCGTCGGGGCGCAGGCCGATCGCATCGCGCATGTAGGCGCCGAAGGCCATGAGCGCGCTGAGCGGCACCGGCACGCCCTTGGGCAGGCCCGTGGTGCCCGAGGTCGACATCATCATGAACAGGTCTTGCCCCTTGCGCATCACCGGCTCGCAGTCGGGGGAGGCGGCGGCGAGGGCGGCGCGGAAATCGATATCGCCTTCAGCCACCGCATCGCCAGCGCCGAGGATGGTGGCGATTTGCGGAGGGTTCGCGACCTCGTCGAGCTTGCCGCGATTGGCGGGATTGGTCACCACCAGCTTAGCCGCGCTGTAGCCCAGGCGATGCTCGATCGCCTTCGGGCCGAAGGCGGTGAACAGCGGCTGGTAGACGGCGCCGATGCGCCAGGCGCCGAGGATCAGCGCCACCAGGTCGGGAATGCGCGGCAGCATGCCGGCAACGACATCGCCGGGGCCGACGCCCAACTGCTTCAGCAGGTTGCCGACGCGGCCGGACATGTCGGCGAGATCGTCGAAGCTGAATTCGCTGAGCTCGCCGCCGGCCGAGATGGCGCGCAGCGCCAGGCGGTTTCTGCCGGTGTGCCGGCCGCAGCATTCGACATAGGCGTTGATGCCGGTCGCGGGGTCGCCCTGCAGTCTGGCGATCTCATCCTCGATACGAAAGCCCGCAACGGCATCGTCATAGCGCGGCAAGCCGGTCTGTGTCGTGGTCATGAAAATCCTCCCTGACGGCGCTCCATGTCCCATGGCGCGCTGTCGCGGCGACATTGACACCAGATGGCTCCGATGGGCAACGATGGGTGCCTGTTCCTTTGTGTTGACGCAATTCCGGACGGAAAACCGCTACACACTTTTCCTGGAATTGCTCTTACAAGTTCGCCTCGGCGAAGATGCGTGCCGCCCAGTCGAGGAAGACGCGCAGGCGCGGCGAGAGCTGCCGGTTCTGCGGGTAGAGCGCCGACAGCGGTGTCGGCGAAGGCGGGTACTCGGCCAGCACTTCGACCAGCGTGCCGTCGGCAAGGTCCTTCTCGAAGCGATAGCGCGGCGCCTGGATGAGGCCGAGGCCGAGCCGCGCCAAGTCGGCGGCGGTGTCGGAATTGTTGGCGGCGACGCGGCCGGGCAGCCTGACCTCGCGCGTCTTGCCGCCGACGGTGAATTCGAAGGGCAGCACCTCGCCGGTGCGCGAGGAGACGAAGCCGATGGCCTGATGGCCGTCCAGCGCATCGGGGGAGGCGGGCGTGCCGTGGCGACAGAGATAGGCAGGGCTGGCGCAGGTCATCTCGCGGATCATGCCAAGGCGCCGCATGATCATGCCGCTGTCCGGCGGCTCGCCGACCCGGATGACGCAGTCGACACCCTCGCGCACGAGGTCGACCAGTCGGTCGCCCTGGCCGATCTGCAGGTCGATGCGGGGAAAGCGGGCGAGGAATTCCGGCAGGCGCGGCAACAGGAAGGTGCGGGTGAGCAGCGTGCTGGCGTCGATGCGCAGCAGGCCGAACGGCTCGGCGTCGCGGAAGGCGGCCTCGGCATCCTCGATCTCGGCCAGGATCGACAGGCAGCGCCGGTAATAGGCCTCGCCGTCCTGCGTGGCGTTCACCTGGCGCGTCGTGCGCTCCAGCAGCCGCGCGCCAAGATGCTCTTCCAGCCGCCGGACCGCTTCCGTCGCGGTCGAGCGCGGCAGGCTGAGATCGGCGGCGGCAGCGGTGAAGCTGCGCCGTTCCAGCACGCGAACGAAGAGCCGCATCGTGTCGAGCCGATCCATGACCTTTGTTCGCAGTTTCCGAATAGTGATGTCAAGAGATGGTTGATTATCCGGAAATTGGCCTCGCCTATATCCGTCTCACCGAGAAAACGGAGAGACTTCCATGACATCTGACCAAACAAGTACGGGCCAAGCCAGGGCGGCGATCGTGACCGGCGCCTCGAAGGGCATCGGCGCGGCGATCGCGCGGCGGCTCGCCGGCGACGGTATCGCCGTCGTCGTCAATTATGCGCGGGGACAAGCGGAGGCCGAGGCGCTGGTGCGCGCCATCGAAGCCGATGGCGGCAAGGCGATCGCCGTGCAGGCCGACATCGCCGATCCGGCCGGCATCGCCAGCCTTTTCGATGCCGGCGAGAAGGCGTTCGGCGGAATCGACATCCTTATCAACAATGCCGGCATCATGAAGCTTTCGCCGATCGCGCAGGCCGATGACGCCTTCTTCGACACCCAGGTCGCGATCAATCTCGGCGGCGTGTTCCGTGGCATGCGCGAAGGCGCAAAACGCCTTCGCGATGGCGGCCGCATCGTCAATTTCTCGAGCAGCGTGGTCGGCCTCTACCAGCCGGGTTACGGCGTCTATGCCGCCACCAAGGCGGCGGTCGAGGCGATGACGCATATCCTGGCCAAGGAGCTTGGCGCGCGCAGCGTCACCGTCAACGCGGTGGCGCCCGGACCGGTCGAGACGGCGCTGTTCACGGACGGCAAGAGCGCGGCGCAGATCGAGGCCACCGCCAAAATGATCCCGCTCGGCAGGCTCGGCCAGCCCGACGACATCGCCGGCGTGGTCTCGTTCCTGGCCGGGCCGGACAGCGGCTGGGTCAACGGGCAAATCATCCGCGCCAATGGCGGTGTGATCTGAGGCGGCAGGCCGCTGCTGCCTTGCCAACCTTCTCCATCCCAAAACCTGAAAAGAAACAAGGAAAAGATCATGCCGTTCGCCAACATCAAGATGCCGCAGGCGGCGCTCTCCAAGGCGCAGAAGGAAGACCTCATCCATCGCACGACGGCCATGTTCGTCGACTTTTTCGGCGAGGGCGTGCGGCCCTACACGATGGTGCTGGTGGAGGAAGTCGCCGACGGCGGCTATGGCCGCGCCGACGAGGTTTTCATCGTGCCGGAAGCTTTTCGCGCCAAGGAATAGGCCTCCGAACGCGATACCCGCCATATGACGACTGGTGGCGGCGCACGCCAACGTCCACTCTGCCCGCGGGGGCGACATGTATCAGCGGCGGCGGCCGGGTGGGCAGCTCTTGGCTGTCCACCTGTCTCGCTTCGTTCAGGGCGGCGTCTCAAAACTGGCCCGCCGAACAGTGGCGTTTGTCACGCCGGCAGGTTCATCTGTTTTCGAAGGCTTTTGTCGAAGGCATTCGCGGGAACAAACCGTCGCAGCAGGTACAGGCGGCGCGCCTGCTTGCTGGCGGGATAGCGCAGCTTCGGTAATGTCGCGGTGGCCGCGGTGACGACCGCCTGGCCGACGATCTCGGGAGCATCGCCGGCTTCGATCGCACTGTTCCAGACCGCGGTCGCCGTTGCCCGCGCCTGATCATAGACGCTCATCATCCTGTCCGGCTTCGTCGCATTGTGATCGAGAGCGGTGCGGGTGAAGGCCGGTTCGACCAGCAGGACGCGAATACCGAAGGGACGGACCTCATGATCCAGCGATTCGGAATAGCCCTCGACGGCATGTTTCGTGGATGTGTAGAGCGCGCTGAACGGGCTGGGGACAAAGCCGACGACCGAACTGATGTTGACGATCCGGCCGCTGCCTTGGCGCCGCATGACCGGCAGCACCTCGTTTGTGACGCGGATGAGACCGAAAACGTTGACGTCGAAAAGGGCTTTTGCCTGTTCGACCGACGATTCTTCCGCACCCGCGATCAGTGCATTGCCGGCATTGTTGACGAGCAGGTCGATGCGCCCGGCCTGGCTTACGACCTCCGACACCATGCGTGCGACGGAGTCCGCCTCGGTCACGTTGCAGCTCAGCATGGTGATCCCGGCCGGCGACCCGGTTGCGGCTTTCCGGCTCGTGCCGAAGACGCGGTAGCCGGCCGACAGAAGGGCCTTGGCCGTTGCAAGCCCGATACCGCCGGCGGCCCCGGTGACGACGGCGACGCCGCGATTTTTGGTATTCATTTCAATATCCTTCGAGATGTACGGGTCATGGCGCTTGTGCTGACGCACGGGTCAGCAGCGCACGCTCAGGTGAAGCATGGGGTGATGTTCGTAATGCCCGGCGCCATTCCTCACGATGGGGTCTTGCGAGGTTATCGCCTGGATGTCCTGGCCCTCGGCGATCCGGTAGAGCGACAGGCCATAGCCGCCGCGTGGATCCATCACCGGACCATGGGCGACGATCAGTCCGCGATCGAGCAACTCGTCCAGAAAGGCGCCATGCTGCTTCATCCATTCCCGCTCGTCGCCGGTCATGGTCGCGAGAAAGTCGGCGCGGGGCGGGATGTACTTGCACAGATAGAACTTCATTTGGGAACTCCAGCGGCGCGAGTCCGGCCGTCACCTTCACTTTTCGGTGGAACGGCTTCGCGGGATCAGATACTATCAAATTAGTAGTAAGTCACTATCAAAATGGTATCGACGTGAAGAATCTTTCCAACCAGCCCTGTTTGATCGCCCGCAGCCTCGGCTCGGTGGGCGACACGTGGAGCATGCTGATCATGCGTGACGCCCATGCGGGGCTCAGCCGTTTCGACGAATTTCGCAAGAACCTCGGCATCGCCCCGACGATGCTGACCAGCCGGCTGGCAACCCTGACGGAGGAAGGCCTGCTGGAGAAGCGGCGATATTCAGAGCGGCCGCCACGCGATGAATATGTGCTGACCCAGGCGGGTCAGGATTTGCTTCCCGTGCTGTTTTCGCTCGCCGCATGGGGGGCAAGGCACCGGGGCGGCGGCGATTTCACCCGGTTCTTCGACGCCGAGACAGGAACCGAAATCGACCCGGTCAGCATCGATCGCGGGACCGGAGCGCCGATCGGCAGCCGTCCCATCCAGATCGTGATGCCCAAGCTGCCTGACGATCCGTCGGACTGACTGGTTGCGTAGCCTCCGCTCCGGAACGGACGAGAGTTCAGGTGGCCCTTCGCCGGATCAGCCGCTCTTCTTCGCGCCGACCCAGTCGACCGCGATCTCGGCGAACAGCCAGTCGCGGAAGGCCCTGATCTTCTTCTGGCGCAGCGCGCCTTCGGGATAGACGACGTAGTAGCTGGCCGCTGATTTCAACGCCAGGTCGAAGGGCCGGACCAGCCGGCCTGCCGCGAGGTCGGCCGAGACCAGTGCACTGCGGCCGAGCAGCACGCCTTCGCCATGCACCGCGGCCTCGACGGCGAAGGTGGCGGAATCGAAGCGCACGCCGCGTTTGGGGTCGATGCCTTCGACGCCTGCCTGTTCAAGCCATGTCGCCCAGTCGATGCGGAAGGCGTCGTGGATCAGCTTGTGATGCCTCAAATCCCCGGGCTGCCGCAGCGGATGGTCGCCTTCCAGGAGTTCGGGACTGCAGACGGGGAAGACCTCTTCATCGGCGAGGAATTCCGCCGTCACCCCGGTATAGCCGCCACGGCCGTAGCGGATGGATATGTCGATGCCGTCGCTGACGAAATCGGCCAGCACGCCCGAGGTCGCCAGCCGCACGTCGATGTCGGGATTGGCGCGATGAAAGCGATGCAGCCTCGGCACCAGCCAGCGCCCGGCGAAACCATCCGACGTGCTGACGTTGAGGATGCGGGTCGAGCGGTCGGGCGTGGCGGCGATGGTGGCGGCGGCGATCTGGTCGAGCGCCTTGCCGACCTCCGCCGCATAGGCCGCGCCGACAGCGGTGAGGCGCACGGAGCGTGTGCCGCGATCGAAGAGCTGGATGCCCAGCCTGTCCTCGATGTTGCGGATGGCGCGGCTGACCGCGCCATGGGTGAGGTTGAGCTCTTCGGCGGCCTTGGAGAAACTCAAATGTCTGGCGGCCGCATCGAAGGCGGGCAAAGCGGTGAGGGGCGGCAATCTGCGCGGCATGGTTCGACCTGTGAGTGTTGCTCACAAATCCTGCACAAAGAGTCGTTTGTCGTCCAGCCGCGAATGACCCAATATTCAGGCGTATCAAGCATCCATACCGGACTTCCGGTTCATCGATGTGCTGAATTGACCAGACAAGTGTGAGCAATCGTCATGCTCGCCCCGCCCGGGCGATATCGGCAGGCTTGCGCCCAGTGAAACACAGGAGACGGATCATGACCTTGACCCTTCGACCCATCGGCACCGTGGTGAGCGGCCTTGCCATGCGAAGCGCGGCAGCGTTCGAGCGCCGCCGCACGCTGCGCCAGATCTCCCGGCTTTCCGATCGCCGTTTGCATGACATTGGCCTCGAACGCGACTGGGACGGTTCCGTCCTTGGCAATGGGAGGGCGATATGACCAGCACCCTGATCATCGGCGCGACCGGGCTTCTCGGCAGCGAGATGGCGAAGGCCAGCGCGCGCAATGGCGACAGCCTCCATGTCCTCGTCCGGTCGACCACATCAGTCAATGAAGCGCGGATGCGCCCGCTCAAGGAATTGGGCGCCACGGTGCATGTCGGCGATCTCGACGACTACGACAGCCTTGTGCGCGCCGTCGGCAAGGTCGATCGTGTCATCAGCTCGGTGCATGTCGGTTCGGCCAGCGAGATGACGCTGGTGCGCGCCGTCAGGGATGCCGGCGTCTCCCGCTATGTGCCGTCCGCCGGCTTCGGCCTCGACTTTGCGGCCGCCGCACCCGGTTCGATCGAACCGCTCGACATCAAGCGGGCCGTCTTCGACGCAGTCAGGGAGGCCGACCTGCCCTATACCGTGATCTACACCAACGGCTTCTTCTCGACCTGGGTGGCGACACTGGGCGACCTGACGCGCTTCGGTTCGTCGCCATTGCCGCCCGACGAGGTGACGCTCTATGGCGACGGCAATGTGCCGGCGACGTTTGTCAGCGAGAAGGATATCGCGGCGGTCACCTTGCGTGCGCTGGAGGATCCCGACGCCGTTCGCAGCGAAATCCGGATCGCGCAGAACAAGATCACGCAGGGCGCGATGATCGAGCTGTGGCGCCGGGTGAGCGGCCGCTCGCCGCGCGTCAAGCAGATGAGCGCCGAGGAGCTTGAAGCGCTGATCGCGGCGGTTCCCGGCCTTGGATTGCTGCGCGCATTCTGGATCCGCGGCGAGACCGCGCTTGAGACGGCCACGCCTGAAGCGGGTGAGCTTTATCCGGAACTGAGGTTTGAAAGCATCGAAAGCGCTTTTGTGACGATGGCGGGCGCGGGTGGGCGGAGGTTGTGAAGGCAAAGGTGGCACTCTACGGCGCCCCCCTCTGTCCTGCCGGACATCTCCCCCTCAAGGGGGGAGATTGGCAGCTCGGGCGCCGGCGTTCCCCTTGTAACTTTGGAGATTGGCGAAGGCCGTCGCGACATCCGATCTCCCCCCTCTCGTGGGGGAGATGTCCGGCAGGACAGAGGGGGGCGCCGTAGAGCGCGGCGGACATGGTTGGCGTTGCGGCAGTGGTTGACCCGACAGCCCATCCAGCCGATAGGTCCGCGCGAACAGCCCGAGACCTGCCGATGCCAAACCTCAAAGATGCAACCCGCGCCGCCGACGCCGCCTGGCAGGACGACGTCCGCGCCGGGGTGCGCCATGCGCGCGACCTCGCCTCCTTGCCGCTCTCGCCGGCCGAACGTGAGGCCGCGCAAGCCGCCGCCACGCTCCACAAGGTGCGCGCGCCAAAGAGCTATCTCGACCTGATCGACTGGAACGATCCCGCCGATCCGATCCGGGCGCAGGTGATCCCGTCGCCTGGGGAATTGGACGAGGCGGAGGGCGAGCTCGGCGACCCGATCGCCGATCACCAGTTCAGCCCGGTGCCTCGCCTGACGCATCGCCATGCCGACCGGGTGCTTTTATTCCCGACCTATCAATGCGCGGTCTATTGCCGGTTCTGCTTCCGCAAGGAATCGCTGACCTCGATCGGCCGGGGCTATACGCGCGAGGCGCTGGGGCCGGCGCTGGCCTATATCGCCGGCCACCCCGAAATCCGCGAGGTGATCCTGACCGGCGGCGATCCGCTGTCGCTGCCCGATGCGGCGCTTGCCGAAATCCGTGCCCGCATCGAGACCATCCCCCATGTCCGGCTCTTGCGCATCCACACGCGTGTGCCGGTGGCGTTGCCTTCGCGCATCACGCCAGGGCTCGTCGCGGCACTGCAGGGCCGGCTGATGGTGACGGTGGTCACCCACTTCAACCACGCGCGCGAGATCACCGATGCCACCGAAGCGGCTTGCCGCGTCTTGCGGCAGGCTGGATTCGTGCTGCTCAACCAGAGCGTTCTGCTCAAGGGCGTCAACGATACGGTCGAGGTGCTGGAAGAGCTCTGCCGCGAGCTGATGTACCGGCTGGGGACAAAACCCTATTATCTGCACCATGGCGACCTGGCGCGCGGCATGGCGCACCGCCGCACCACGATCGCCGAAGGCCAGGCGCTGGTGGAAGCGCTGCGGTCCCGCCTGTCGGGCATCTGCAATCCGGTCTATGTGATCGACCTGCCGGATGGGGGAGGCAAGGTGCCGCTCGGACCTTGCCATGTCGAGCAACAGGACGGGCAGAGCTGGCGGATACGCGGGCTGGATGGGGAGGTGAGGGATTATCGCGAGGTGGTTGGCGAATAGGCCGATGCCTATTCTGCAATAAACGCCAGCACGACCACGCGCGCGGCGATGCAGTATGCGATGCTGACCTTGCGGCCGGTGCTCGTTGTCGCGTGGCCGGTCTCGAGGTCCACGGCGATGTCCTCATAGCCCAGCACCTCGCGATCCAGCGGATAGGCAGCCTTGTAGACCGCTTCCTTGGCGGCGAAGAGGATGCGGCCGGCGAGCTGCCGGTCGGCTGCACCCATCCGGTCGGCGGGAATGGCTACGAGCGAGAAAATGTCGTCGGGCAGGGGCAGCGCCGGCTCGACGTCGATGCCGAGCGAGCCGATGCAGGCAACGGGCGCGACCGCCGCCACCGCCATGTCATCGTCATGCGCGAGCGAGCCCGTTATCCCCTCCGGCCAGGCGGGTGCACCTGATGGAGTGCGCAAGAGGGCGAAACCGTCGAAACCGGCGTCCGCCAGCAGCCGGTGCGCGATCCAGCGCGCCGCGCCACTGGCCCGCCGCATGGCCGGCTGGCGTGCGGGGATCGAGCCTGCCTCCGCCGGCAACAGATGGGCCTCGTCGCCGTCGCGGATGATCCGGCAACCGGTGCGGACCCCGGCCGGGGCCATGGCGGCCATGGCGCGCGCCAGGGCGATTTCCTCGGACGGATCGGCTGATGGCGTCATCGGTCGCCGGCCGGGAGAACGAGATCGGCGATCATTTCGCCGTCCTCATCGAGCCCCTCCTCGACGAAACCGGCGCTGCGGTAGAGCCGCCGTGCCGCCTCGTTCTCCGGTTCGTAGCATATCGACACGTGCCTGATGTGGCCGAGCCCGCGGATTTCCTCCAGCACCGCCCGCAGCGCGGCCTTGCCGTAGCCCTGGCCCTGCCAGGCGCGGTCGATCATGAAGCGGTAGATGCGCGCCTCGTCGTCGTCCCGTGGCGCCTCGTACATCAGGAATCCGACAAGCTGGTCCCCGACTATGACGGCGCGCGGCCGCGCGTCCCGATCGGATCCGGCTTCGCGCAGGGAGTCCGCATTGCTGGCGACGAAATCCATCTGCTCCGGCGCCAGCTGCAACGCGGTGACCAAAGCGCGATTGGCCTTGGTCACGGGAGCGATACGGATGTCCACTGTGCCTTCCGATCGCTCTGCCACGTAGCCTCCGATGATATCGGGCTCAAGCGTCAGGACGCCCTGGAGCCGTCTTCCATGATCGGCTCGACGAACCGGTGCAGCTTGGCCGGGTTGCCGCGCCAGATGGAGTTGGGCTCCAGCTCTTCGCCCTTCATCACGAAGGAATCGGCATCGACCATCGATCCCTTGCCCATTACAACGCCGTAATGGACAAAGGCGGAGGGCCCGAGCGTGCAGCCATCGCCGATGCGGATGAAATCGGACTTGAACGCGCCTTCCTCCAGCGAATGGGCCTGGATGACGCAGCCCTCATTGAGCGTCACATCGTCGCCAATCTCCACCAGCGAACGCTCGGTCAGGTTGGCGCCGCCGTCATAGACGCGCTTGCCCACCTTGACGCCCAGCATGCGCAGGATCATCGGCCGGAACGGCGTGCCGCCGAACAGGCGCACGATAGGCGAATCCGCCAACTTCCAGTGGCGCTCATGGCGCCAGAAGGTGACGTCGTAGATCGTCGTTATCCGCGGCTTCAGCCTACGGAAACCAAGGCTTGCCCGCTCGACGAAGATGTAGAACGGAATGGTGATCGCCGAGGTCAAAAGCACCGCCGCGAAGAGGGCGATTTCCGCCCATTCGGTATAATAGTTGAGCGCCCGGTCCCAGATCGCCAGCGTGGCGAACAGCATGACCCATTGCGTGGCCATGAACAGGAGGATCGTCACCAGATTGTGACGGTTCTTGAGCGGGATGCGCTGGCGCCGGTCTGCCTCGTCGATGCCGGCGATGAGTTCCTTGTCGCGGTTCACCATGCGCGGGATTTCAAAGGGCGGCGAGCCCAGAAGGCCGACATTCTCGCGCAACGGCCCGTCGATCGGGACCATCACCTTGGTGCCGAGCAGGACGTTGTCGCCCGTGCGTCCATCCGGCGGATAGTAGATGTTGTTGCCGAGATAGTTGCGCTCGCCGATCCGCGTCGGCTCGAGCCGGAACGCGGAGGCGGACTTGTGCATGTTGATCATGAAAAGCCCGTCCGACACCATGGTCTCGGTGCCGATCTCGCACAGCAGCGGGTTTTCATGCTGCTGGTTGGAGCCGAAATTGGAGCCGGTCTGCACCACCTTGTTGAGGTTCCAGCCGATGGCGCTCATGTAGTGGACGATGGCCGAGCTGTCGCCGAACAGCAGCCCGAGCACGCGTGAGTTGCTCGAGAACTCGGCGACCGTCTGCAGCCAGTAGCGAAAGCCGTAAAGCGTGTAGGTGCGGCCGGGTTTCAGGATCAGGCTGAACAGGCGCGGCACCACCGTGGCGGCGAGGAAGGCCGAGGCGATGTAGCCGAAAAGCGTGACCGTGGTGCCGATCGCCACGATGCCGATCGTCTCCTGATAGTCGTCGCCGACATTCTCCCAATAGCTGTGGAACAAAAGCGGCAGCGGGGTGACGATGGCAAACAGCCCTATCAGCTGCACGGCTTCGTAGAGGAAACGCCGGATGCGGGGAGGGTTGACGTTGCGCACCTTGCAATAGTCCGCCGTGGTCGGCACCGCCGGCGATCCATGCCAGTGTTCGCCGTCCGGGATGCTTTGCCCGCGCTGCAGCGAGGACGAATGGCCGAGCTGCCCGCCTTCGCCGATCGCGGTGTCGATGTCGAGCGTGCAGCCGACGCCGACGAAGGCGTCACGGCCGATGGTCAGCGGCCCGGTGTGGATATAGCCGGCCTGGGCACGATAGCCGAGGATCAGCGATTCCTTGCGCAGGATCGTACGGTCGCCGATCGAAATCAGGTCCGTGCACACGGGCACGGCACGGGATTCGATGACCACGTTCTTGCCGATCCTGGTTCCCAGAAGCTGCAGGTACAGGCTGTAGAGCGGGCTTCCGCGGAACAGCACGACGGGTGCCGTGCGGATCAAGGTCTTGACCACCCAGAAGCGATAGTAACGCAGGCCCCAGATCGGGAACACTTCCGCCTTCCAGCGGCCGACCAGCACCCATTTGGCGGCAACGGCAAAGCCCGACATGCCGAAGAACACGCCGGCCGAGAGCACCACGCACCTGACATAAAGCTGAAGCGGGTCGTCGAGCGTGTCATAGACCCAGTTGAGGCCGTCATTGACCGCCCACAACGCCACGTAGCTGTAAAGCGCGTAAAACAGCAACTGCGCCGCGCCGCAGGTCCAGTAGACGAGGTTGGACGCCTGGCGGGTGAGAACGGGCTCGTTGGTGGCCGTCGTCATCTCTTCCGCCACGCTCAGGTGATTGGCCAGGCGCGCCACGGTTGGATAGAGATAGATGTCGCGCATGGACGTCGTCGCCCATTCCTTGCGGGTGCGCACGCGGGCGCAGAAATGCGCCATGAGCAGCGAGTTGGCACCGAGATCGTCGAAGAAATTGTCCTCGACGGACACGTCGTCGAATCTCAGCACGGCGCATAGCGCGTCGGCCAGGAAACGCTCGTCGTCATTGCCGGGCGGCACCATGGCGCGGTCGGCCGAAAGCCGGACGCTCGTCGGTTTGGGAAGCTGGCGAAGATCGACCTTGTTGGAGACCGTCATCGGGATCGCCGGCAGTTCCTCCAGATAGGAGGGCACCATGTAGTCCGGCAGCCGCCGCTTCATCGTCTGGGCGATGTCGGCGCGCGAGAGCGCCGGCTGGCCGGCCTTGGGCGCGTAATAGGCAACGAGCTCGACGCGGCCGGTCTCGATCTCCCAGGTGGTGACGGCGGCCTGCGCGATTTCAGGCTGGTCCAGCAGCACGGCCTCGATCTCGCCGAGTTCGATGCGATAGCCGCGGATCTTCACCTGGGTGTCGATGCGCCCGGCATACTCGATCTCGCCGGCGTCGTTGATCCGGCCAAGATCGCCGGTGCGGTAGATGCGCTTGGACGGGTTGTTCGGCAGACCGAGGAAATCGGCGATGAACTTCTGTTCGGTCAGGTCCGGCCTGTTGAGATAGCCGACCGCCAGCCCGATGCCGGCAATGCCGATCTCGCCCAGTTCACCTGGTTCGGCAAGTTGCGGCAGCGAAGGGTCGAGAATGACGATCGAATAGGTGGGCAGCGGCGCGCCGATCGTCACCGGCCGGTCCGGCATTAGTGCACCCATGGTTGCCGTGACGGTCGCCTCGGTCGGGCCATAGGTATTGAGGATCTGCCGGCCGGGCTTCGACCAGCGCGCCACCAGATTGTGGGGGCAGGCCTCGCCGCCCACCAGCAGCGTGCGCAGGCTGGGCACGTCCGACGTCATGGACGACAGAAGCGTCGGGCTGCAGGCCATGCAGGTGATGTCGTGATGGCGCAGGAAATCGGCGAGCTCTTCGCCCACCAGAGGCATCTGGCCCGGTGCGGGCACGACGGTCGCGCCGGCGACGAACGGCACCCAGATCTCCTCGGAGGAAAAGTCGAAGGCGATGGTCATGCCCTGGTAGACGCGATCGCCCGGCCGGTAGCCGTAGGACGCGGCGGCGACGCGGATAAAGTTGACAAAACTCTGGTGGCGGATGGCCACGCCCTTGGGCCTGCCGGTCGTGCCCGACGTATAGAGGATATAGCAGATGTCTTCGATCGCAGTGGCGGCCGGCGCCTTGTGCGGCTTCAGCGGCGCGTCGGACTGGGCTGATATTTCGGCGGCGGCGCTGTCGATCAACAGATGCGGAACCGGCAGCTGGTCGGCCCGCGATGCATAGGTGGCGATGGTGACGATCAGGCTGACGTTGGCGTCTTCGATGATGAGCGCCATGCGCTCTTCGGGAAAGGCGGTCGCCAGCGGCACGAAGGCGGCGCCCGCCTTCGCCACGGCGAGCAGGGCCACATAGGTTTCCGCGGACCGGTCGAGAATGAGGCCGACGCGGTCGCCCGGCCGCACGCCACGCTTGACCAGCAGGCGGGCGAACTGGTTGGCACGGCTATCCAGCTCCTGATAGGTCCAGCCGCGGCCCTCCGAGATCACCGCCGGCAGCGTGGCGAATGTTTCGGCGAGTTGCTCGAAGACCTTGTCGAGCCGCTCGCCCGGCTGACCTGCCCGGGCAAAATCGGCACCCACCAGGACCTGGCTGCGCGCTCCGGAGGCAATTCCCGCAAGCGCATCGGCGCTGTCGGGGCTGGTCTCGGGCTCTCCGCCCGATCTTGCCGCTTCCCTGTCCAGTTCGGCGATATCGATACCGTGGTCCATTTCCAAACTTTCTCGTCCTGGCGAAGCTCTCACAGGCACATCTCGATCATGCCGCCGCTCGAGCAGGCATTGTCGGCTGCGCCGCCGCTGCAATTTGATCGTTGTTGATGGAGGTGGAATGACCGAAGCTTCCAAAACGGAAGATTCCGGTATCCCGACCGGCGATCGCTGACCGCCGGGTCCTCTTTGGCCGGGCGGTTATCACAGTATCGACCGCTCCGTCTTCACATGTTCGGGAGCATGGACGCGGGGGATCGCCTGGGCACCGCGCACGGCGAGCGACATGCCGGGCAGGGCACCCATCCATCCGTTCGAACCTCGTTGCATCGCCCGTACCCAAACCCCGTATGCCTTGCGCGGCGGCCAGATTTCCGGCCGTTGAGGGATGCTTATGCCATCCGATCTTTTCGCCAGTTTTTCCGAACTGTTGAAACTTGTTTCTGGATTGTGTCTGGGCGCGCCCTTCCGGCTGGCCGCTGCCGCCGGTTTCGGCCTTCCAGAAAAATCTCACCGCCCCCGGGAATAAAGCGGAGCCCTTGCGGGTCTTCTCTGCAAGCGGCGGCCACGGCTTGGCCCCCCGTCATTCCTTCAAAAAGTAGCCACAACTCAACAGAGGAGATCACCATGTTCAGCATGTCACGCCGCACAGTGCTTCAATCCGCCGCCGCCGCTGCCGCCCTTGGCCTTGCCGGCAAGCTGGAATTCACCCGGCCCGCTTTCGCGCAGACGCCGGTGGAACCCACAGTCGGCTTCTACAAATACTCGGTCGGCGATATCGAGGTCACCGCCATCTATGACGGCATCTGGAAGAGGCCGCATGACCCGGCCTTCATCAGGGATGTCTCGGTCGACGACACCAAGGCGGCACTCGCCAAGGCGGGGCTGACCACCGACTTCATGCCCATTCCGCTCACCGTCGCCGTGCTCAAGATGGGCGGCAAGCTGATCATGATGGATGCCGGCTCCGGCGTCGGCCAGTGGCAGGCCAACGCCACGCATCTGCCGGCCAACATGGCCGCCGCCGGCATCGACTACAAGGCGATCGACACCATCATGATCTCGCATTTCCACCCCGACCATGTCTGGGGCCTGATGGAGAAGGGCACCAACACGCCGGTGTTCCCCAATGCCGAGCTGATCGTCAACGCCACCGAGTACGTCTGGTGGACCGATCCCAGCCGTCTGGCCAAGCTGCCCGAGGGCCGCAAGCCGGCGGGCAAGCGCATCGCCGAGAACTTCCCGAAATGGAAGAACTGGAAGCTGGTCGAGGACGGCGCCGAGGTCATGCCCGGTATCCAGATCATCGCCGCGCCAGGCCACACGCCCGGCCACTCGGTGTATCTCGCCAATTCCGGCAAGGAGCAGCTGATGATATCGGCCGACACCATGTATGTGCCGGCGCTGCTGGCGCCGCATCCGGAATGGCAGGGCGCTTACGACCAGGACGGGCCGACGGCGATCGCCACGCGCCACAAGATCATCGACCGGGTGATCGCCGACAACATCCGCATTTCCGGCTCGCACTTCCCGTTCCCCGGCACCGGCGTCTTTGTGAAAGACGGCAGCGCCTATGGCTTCACTCCGGTCCAGATTTGAGCGCCAGCACCCAACCCAAGCGAGAAAGACAATGAAACAATCCTTTTTGGGCAGAAACGCCGTGTTCGGCCTGCTCGGCGCCATTGCCGTGCTGACCGTCGTTCCCGTCGCCACAATCATGCCGGCCTTTGCGGTGGACGACATCGAGGGCGCCGACGCGCCCGACCTCACCGCCGTCAAGGCCAAGCTCGACGCCAGGGACTATAAGGGCGCGCTGGCCGATCTGCGGGACCTCGCGCAGGACAACCAGCAGGCCGACGTCTATAATTTGCTCGGCTTCACACTGCGCAAGACCGGCGACTTCGACACCGCGCTGACCTACTACAACAAGGCGCTGGAGTTGAAGCCCGACCACAAGGCGGCCCGCGAATATCTGGGCGAGCTCTATGTCGAGACCGGCGATATGGCCAAGGCCAATCAGCAACTGGCCTCACTGCAGCAACTCTGCCCGGCCGGCTGCGAGGAGCTTTCCGACCTGCAAAAGGCCATCGACACCAAGGTGACGAAGTAAGTTCCCCCTCACCCGGATTGCCAACCGAATTGCGAAGGGCAATTCGGGGCAATCCGACCTCTCCCCGAGGGGAGAGGAGGAAGCCGGCACAAGCGCAAGCCTCTTCTCCCCAGCGGGGAGAAGGTGGCCGCGCAGCGGCCGGATGAGGGGGCCTTGGCGCGAACCCGTCCCCAACACACCAAAATTCGGGCGCTCGTGGCTGGCGCCCATTGCCGGAGCCGGCGCCTCTCCCTCGAGCCGGCTCCGGCCCTTTCAGACATCACATTCGGCAGGCGCCATTCCCGCTTGGCGTCGCCTGTGCCCAAAATATTGGAGCCGACCATGACCCTGAACCAACGCGCCGCGAAGCTGCTCGCCACCAGACTGTATCTGAGGGACGTGGCGCTGCTCGCCGGCCGCCTGCTTTTGTCCCTCATCTTCCTGCATGAGGGCGCCACGCTGGCCACCCATTTCGAAGGCGCCGCCAAGGCAATGGCGGCGCTTGGCGTCGGCCTGCCGCTGTTCATCGCTATCGTAGCCCTGCAACTGGGGGCAGGGCTTTCCGTCGCAACGGGCCTGCTGACGCGGCTGGGCGCCATCGGGCTCGGCCTGTTCTGCCTTGCCACCGCAACCCTGTTCCACACCAACTTCGCCAGCCAGAACGAACTGCTGCATTTTGAAAAGGATCTTGCGATCGCCGGCGGCATGTTCGTGCTGGCCGCGGCCGGCGCCGGCAGGTTCTCGCTGGACTGGCTCCTAGCCGGCTACCTGCAGCAGCGGCGGCGCGACAGGGACATGGTGGCGGCGCTGCTGGCGGTGGAGACCAGTTTTCCCTGAGGCTGCCGGTTTGAGCGGGGCTGAGCCCGCGCGCCTCGTCCAAGCACGCTTGCGACACGCACTTTGCTGGAACCAGCCTTGATGCTCCGCATTCTATAAGCAGGGGCTGAAGGAGCGTGACGTGAAAGCGATTGTGGCACTGGTCAGCGGCTTCGTTTTGACGCTGGCGGTTTTCGGCAGCGGGCTCGCCTTCGCCGCCTGGTTGCTTGCCGCCAAGCCCGCGCATGAGGCAAGGCCGACCGTCAGCGTGGCGGAGCTCTGGACCAGGAACGCGCGGCCGGTGAACAAGGCGGCGCAGAACCTCGAACGCTTGCCGGCCGACCAGCCCGCCCCGCCCGACATCGCCGCCAAGGAGCCGGCACCCGATCCGGCCGCGACCGGCTCGATCGAGCCCGCGGCAAGCGACGCGGCGCTGCCGGCGTCCCATCTCCAGTGGTGCGCCAGCCGCTACCGCTCCTACCATCCCGACGACAACAGCTACTTGTCCTATAGCGGGCGGCTGCGCCCCTGCGTCTCGCCCTATCTCGACGCCGGCGCCGACCAGGGCGCAAAGCCTTCAGCCGACGTCAGCTATGCCGAAACGGGCGACGCCGCTTCGGCGGCCACGGGGCTTTCCGCCGACCATGTCGATTCCTGCTTCAACCGCTACCGCTCCTACCGGCCCGAGGACAACAGCTACCAGCCCTATTCCGGCGGACCCAGGCGCCAGTGCGAATAGCCACCGGATGCGGGACCAGCGCTGCATAATGGGCGCCCTGTGACCCCAACGATCACGCAGATTTTTTGGATCGTTCGGATCGGCGCGGCGTTCATGCCTCACATGAGTGGAGGAAAAGAGATGAGCGACGACCGCGACGACAAGATCAGAACCCGCGCCTATGAGATCTGGCAGCGCGAAGGCGGCGCGCATGGCGACCATGACCGGCACTGGCGCCAGGCCGAGATGGAGATCGACCGGGAAGCCGCCCTGCCGCTGACGGCGGATGACGCGCTGCCGCAGACCGGCGAGATCGCCAGCTCCGACGTTCTGCAGGTTGAAGCGCTGGCGGCACGCACGGGCATATCGGGCGACGAGGCGCAGGAGCTGATCGACAGGCTCGGCACCGACCGCGCCGCGATCGAGCAGGCCGCGCGCAACCTCAAGGCCAAGCGCAGGCGCTGAACGCGAGGCATTTCGAGACAATGCGTTGGCGCGGCTTGATGAGAAGATGATTGATCGAGCCGGTCCCCAAATCCGCAAAGTCAATTCTCTACGACGCCCCCCTCTGTCCTGCCGGACATCTCCCCCTCAAGGGGGGAGATCAGCTGTCACCGCCCCTTTCGCCAATCACCAAGTCGCAAAAGCAGAGCCGGCGGCAAAGCTGCTAATCTCCCCCCTTGAGGGGGAGATGTCCGGCAGGACAGAGGGGGGTAGAGCGCTGTCCTCCGTCATCTGCGCCCGCCACTTCCGTCATCCGCGGCAATGTCGGAACCCTTGGCCGCCTCGGAGGTTCACCCTGTCCCAGCCCCCAGAGGAGATGCACTCATGGACCACGCAAACCACGTCAGGCTCCGCCCCGCCGAACTGACCCCCGACACGCTTGAAGGCGCGACGATCTACGGGCCCAACGACGAAAAGATCGGCTCCGTCGACCATATGCATGGCAGCGGCAAGGTCGTCATCGATGTCGGCGGCTTCCTCGGCATCGGCGCCAAACCGGTCGCCGTCGCCGCCAACGAACTCGATTTCATGCGCGACGAGGACGGCGACGTCCACGCCGTGACCAGCTGGACCAAGGACCAGCTGAAAGCCATGCCCGAACACCGCGACTGACAACAAGAAGGGCTCGGCGATCGCCGGGCCCTTCGCCAAGGGAGAGACCGATGATCAGGAAGCTGAAAGACGGAAAATACCGGCTCTATTCAAGGAAGAAGGACGAGAAGACGGGGAAGCGGCGAAATTTGGGGACGTTTGATACGCGGGAAGCGGCGGAGAAGCATGAACGGGAGGTGCAGTATTTCAAGCGGGGGTGAGGGATTACCGCATCTTGCCGGCTGCATGGCTATCACGACGCGCTCCAGCGACCAGCCTAAGACCGTTGTTGACCCTTTGGAGCCTCGCCATCCTCTGCCTCTGCGTACGAATGGCAGCGCGTACGAATGGCAGCAATGCCCGCATGTCGGGCATTCTTAGAGCCCGGCTCCTCTACTAGGCGGACGCGGACATTGTCGGTGTCCAGGCCACAAGCTAGCTCTTGATCTGCCGGCCGCTGGTGGGCCCGGAGCGGACATTCGACTTGAAAGCTGACGCCTGGGCTGCCATAGAAATTGCGGGTGTCCGGTCAGTTCCGCTGGGCAGGTATGAACGTTGGTCGGGCCGCCAACGGGAGTAGTCCCTTCGGAACGGCTTATGGCCTTTCAGCAACGAGTTCATCTGGGCACTCTGTGTTGTCCTCCGGAGAAGCATTTCTCAGGAGCGAGTTTATGAGAGTCGCAATCCACACCCTTGGCACACGCGGCGACGTGCAGCCCTATCTGGCTCTCGCACTCGGTCTTAAGCAAGCGGGGCACGAGGTGCTGATCGCCGCGCCCTCTCAGTTCGAATCTTTCGTCCGGACGCGTGGGATCGCGTTCGCGCATCTGCCCGCTGAATTCCTCGAGCTGATGGAAACCCCGGAAGCAAAGGCAGCGATGGCCGGCAGTGCCGGCTTCGCTGCCGGCTTCAAGATGATCAAACAGTTCAGGCCGATCGGACGCAAACAACTCACGGCCGAGTGGCAGGCCGCCCGGCAGTTTCGCCCTGAGTTGTTCATTTATCATCCCAAGGCGATCGCCGCGCCGCACATCGCGGAAAAGCAATCCTGTCCAGCCGTTCTCGCCTCGCCCCTGCCAGGCTTTACGCCGACAGCCGCATTTGCAAGCCCGCTGGTTCAGTTCCGTTCGCTTGGTCCCCTCAACAAGCTTACGCACAGTGTGATGGCGCATAGCGGCGATGCGCTCTTTCGTAAAATGGTCGGCGAGTGGCGCGCCACCGAGCTCGAACTCCCGCGGAAACCGGAGAAAAAGCTGCGCCCCCGAGCAACGCTCTATGCTTACAGTCCACACGTCCTGCCCGTTCCGCCCGACTGGCCGGACACGGTTGCAGTGACGGGCTACTGGTTCCTGAGCGGCAATACCGATTGGCGTCCAAACGCACACCTCCAAAGTTTCATAGAGGGTGGGGAGCCGCCTGTTTATGTCGGCTTCGGCAGCATGCCGGGCATCGATCCGCTGTCCTTGACGAAACTCGTGGTTGACGCGCTGGCCAAGGCCGGAAGACGCGGCGTCCTCGCAATCGGCGGCGGCGCCATTAGAAGCGATCTCGGGATCGGTCATGTCCACTTCATCGAGGGCGCACCGCACGAGATGCTGTTCCCGCTCATGTCGGCCTGCGTCCATCACGGCGGCGCTGGCACAACAGCGGCCGCGCTTCGAGCCGGCAAGCCGAACGTCATTTGTCCGTTCTTTGGTGACCAGCCGTTCTGGGCAAAGCGGATCGAGGATCTGGGCGCGGGACCTGCGCCAATCGACAAGAAGAAGCTATCCGCGGACCTGCTGGCCGCGGCCATCGCAGAGGCCACGGGGAGTGCATTTATGCATCAGAGAGCAAGCAAGCTCGGCGAAGCGATCGGGGCCGAAGACGGTGTCGGCAACGCAATTAGCTTCCTTGAACGCCAGCGCCTTCTACGTTGAGGACCAAATTCTAAGCGCCGGCTTTACGAGGGCCGTCTTGGAGCGGCCCAAATCAACACACCCCAACATGTAGGCCGGTGTCCGCTGCCGGCGCGTAGCCGGCCTCCAATTTCCCGTGCGTGCTGCCAGGTTGGCCCACCCCCGTTAACCATTCGTTAACCATTAACCCCCTAGCGTTTACCTCTCAGTAAGGATTCGCTGGCCGTGACCTTTGCCGCCCCCGTCGAAACAAAATCCATTCGTTTTCGCGCCCGTTCGTTCGTGGCCTTTTCGCTCACGCCGGAGGCGCCGATTTCGGCGTGGCTGGAGGGGCTGGATCACTGGATCGGCAATTCGCCGGGGTATTTTGCCGGGCGGCCGGTGGTGCTCGATTTGAACGTGCTGAAGCCCGAGGTCGCCGACATCGCGCTGCTGGTCGCTTCGCTCGGCGCGCGCGGCATCCGGGTCTATGCGATCGAGCTCGAAGGGGCTTCGCTGGGGCTTGACCTGCCGCCGCTTTTGACCGGCGCCAAGGAGGCGACTTCGGACGGCCTGCTTTCCGGCCGCAAGGGCAAGGCGGAGGCGTTGGAAGAAGCCGGCAAGCTGGAGACGGTGTTTTCGGATCGCGGCAAGGACGCCGGCAAGCCCGAAGAGGGCAAGCCGGTCGAAATCAAGGCCGAGGCCGGCAAGGGCAAGGCTGCCAAGGCGGCGGAAGCCGGCGTGGTGGAAGCGGTGCAGGCCGGCACGCTGATGGTCAAGTCGCCGATCCGCTCGGGGCAGTCGATCTTCCATCCGCATGGCGATGTCATCGTGCTCGGCTCGGTCGCGTCCGGCTCCGAGATCATCGCGGCGGGCTCGATCCATGTCTATGGCACGCTGCGCGGCCGCGCCATCGCCGGCTCGCAGGGCAATCGGTCGGCGCGCATCTTCTGCCGCAGGAACGAGGCGGAGCTGATCTCGGTCGACGGCTGGTACACGACCGCCGAGGAGATGGAAGGCGTCTCGCGCGGCAAGGCCGTGCAGGCCTTCCTCGAAGGCGACATGCTCGCCGTCGTGCCCCTGAACTAGGGCGGCGCGATGCTGACGCCCGGTTTCACGGTTCCGGTCCGGACAAGCGCCGAAGCACCGCGCGCAAGCCTCGGACCGGTTTGGGATGGCATGATGGCAGGCTCTGACCGTGCGGCGCACGGCATAACAAACGACAACAGGCAACGGAGGCTTTTTCCATGGGCAAGGTAGTGGTCGTCACATCGGGCAAGGGGGGCGTCGGCAAGACCACCTCGACGGCCGCGCTGGGTGCAGCGGTCGCCAAGACCGGCAAGAAGGTGGCGCTGGTCGATTTCGACGTCGGCCTGCGCAACCTCGACCTGATCATGGGCGCCGAGCGGCGCGTGGTGTTCGACCTCGTCAACGTCATCCAGGGTCAAGCCAAGCTGTCGCAGGCGCTGATCCGCGACAAGCGCGTCGACACGCTGTTCCTGCTGCCGGCCTCGCAGACGCGCGACAAGGATGCGCTGACCGAGCAGGGCGTCGGCGAGGTGATCGACAAGCTGCGGTCGGTGTTCGACTATGTCTTCTGCGACAGCCCGGCCGGCATCGAGCGCGGCGCGCAGCTCGCCATGCGCTTCGCCGACGAGGCGGTCATCGTCACCAATCCGGAAGTGTCGTCGGTGCGCGATTCCGACCGCATCATCGGCCTGCTCGACGCCCGCACCATGCGCGCCGAACAGGGCGAGCAGATCGCCAAGCATGTGCTGGTCACGCGCTATGACGCGGCGCGGGCGGCGCGCGGCGAAATGCTCTCGATCGACGACGTGCTGGAGATCCTGTCGGTGCCGCTGCTCGGCATCATCCCGGAAAGCCAGGATGTGCTGCGCGCCTCCAATCTCGGTTCGCCGGTGACGCTGTCTGAACCGCTCAACAACGCCGCCAAGGCCTATCTCGAAGCGGCAAGGCGGCTGGAAGGCGAAGATTTGCCGGTGGTGGTGCCCTTCGAACGCAAGGGCTTTCTCGACCGTCTGCTCGGAAGGAGGGCCGCATGA
Source organism: Mesorhizobium sp. Cs1299R1N1 (assembly GCF_037179655.1). Classification (NCBI taxonomy): domain Bacteria; kingdom Pseudomonadati; phylum Pseudomonadota; class Alphaproteobacteria; order Hyphomicrobiales; family Phyllobacteriaceae; genus Mesorhizobium; species Mesorhizobium sp. Cs1299R1N1. The sequence continues at coordinate 512,368 of NZ_JAPYKR010000003.1, forward strand.
GCATCCTCGACCTCTTCAAGCGGCGCACCAGCGCGCCGGTGGCGCGCGAGCGGCTGCAGGTGCTGCTCGCCTATGAGCGCCGCAGCCGTGGCCAGCCCGATCTCGTCTCCATCCTGCGCGAGGAGATCATGGCTGTGATCGCCAGGCATGTGCAGATCGACCAGGATTATCTCCAGGTCTCGATGGATCGCGGCGAGACCATGTCGACGCTGGAAATCGACATCCAGATCCCCAACAAGAGCGCCGTGCCGCTGGCCATGGCGGGGTAAAAACGCCGCGCTTTCTCCTCGCCCCACTCCAGAGGGGGCGAGGAACCCGGATTTTGCCGGGCCGGCACCGTGGGTATGCGTCCAGATCAGTTCAGCGAAAATCTCGACCTGAAGCCCGCGGCGTTGTTGCGATTGGGATAGTCCTGATCCGGTATCGCAACGCCGAGATGGCTGCACAGCGGTTCCCAGCCATCGCCAAGGGCGTGGACCAGCAGCCGCTCCGGTGGCACCCCGGCGTACACCGCACGGACATTGGCCTCGTAGCAGGCAATGGCATGCGCTCGATCGCCAGGCCGGCCGCCGAACACCTGCCTGGCGATCAGGGCAAGGCCCAGCGATTCCCGATCCACGCTTTGCTCAAGTCCCGCCGCGATCGTTTTTTCAAAACTCTCCCACCAGCTTTCGGCCGAACGGTAGGTCAGGATCACCCTGGCATTCGGATAGAATTCGATCAGTTCGCGCCAGTAGTACGCCGAGGGCCAGTCCAGACAGGAGACATAGCCCGAGAGCAGCTGGTTCCAGTCCGGCGCGGCACCTTGGGCCAGCGCGCGCCACATCCGTTTCTGCTCCTCGTTGCCGATCACTTCGTGCATGTGATGACATGGGCCGAAGCCGAGAATGGCCAGCGCCTCGCGCATCGAATCCGTGCCCGTTCGGCCGAAGCCGGTTCCGATCACCTTGATCGACATCTCCACGCCCTCCCGTTCGACCTGCAAACCGTTTGCCGGCACCATATCAGGCCGCACACCACGTTCACACCGTCGCGAACGCCACGGTCCGCGCCGGAGGCTTGGCACCGGCTGCTCGCGGCATCCAAGTCGCCAGTGTCGAAAATTTACATTTTCCACCGGGGGCTTCCCCTGCGGAATAAGCGGATGTAAGGATACATATTAGCAGTTTGTTAAATATCCGGTTTTGGTTGCGTAAGAGGGAGTTCCGTATGAACTTCAAGAGCCTGATCAAGCGTGCTGAAGACGTAGATAACGCACTCCAGGAGTTGCAGGACGATCTGGCGGACGCCCTGGATGCCAGCCTCGATAGCGAATTCGAGTCACCGCCAAAGGGCGACGGTGTCCCCGATGCCGAGTCAGGCGCCGATGCCTCGCCGCCACAAGCCGATGCCGAATATGCGGATGCCGCGGACAATCCGGATGACGCGGGCAATGCCGAAACCGCCAAAACCGCGCCACGACTGACCCCCCACGCCCAGACCCGGCTGGCGGCGTTGAATGCCTTCGAAGGGATGTTCCACGACGCCAGGGATTATCTGGACGAGATCAACGGCAAACTGTCGGAGATCTCGACCTCGCACCATCTGACGCGCGAATTCCTCAACATCCTCCACACCGACATTCTTCGCGCCAACGAGCTGGAGCTCGCGAATGCCGGCCTGATCACGGAGCAAAGAGCGCTGTCGGAAAAGCTGCACGACACGGCGGCAAAGCTGCGCGAGCGTGACGGCGCGTGCGAATTGCTGCAGCAGCGCGAGACAAGTCTGGTCCAGGACCGGGAGACGCTTCGCGCAACGCTTGCGGCGGTAAGGCTCGAGCTCACCGAGACGGCCAATGCCAGCGCCAAACGCGACGCGGAATTCGGCGACATCGCCAACCGGCTGACGGCCAGGACGGTCGAAGCCAACAGGCGCCTGCGCGAGAGCAAGATGCTGCGGGAAAAACATGTCAGCCTCTCGGCCGAGCTCGACAAGGTGCTGAAGCGGGAGACCCAGGCGCGCCACAGGCTGGACGAGCTTTCGACAATCCACGCCAGCGAAGCGGCGCGGCTTGCCGAACTGATGGCGGCGCTCGGCAAGAGCGAGAAAGAGGAGATCCGGCTGCAGAAGGCGCTCGAGGCCACACAGGCCAAGCTGGCGGAAAAGTCCGAGTCGGCCAGCATGATGGAAGGCGACTGGGAAGCCGAACGGGCTCGCGCCCAGACGGAAATGCGCGGATTGCGTTCCGAGATACAAGACCTGGAATCGCGGCTGGAGCGGGCCTCGAACGAGAACAGCGCGGCCGCCGCCGAGATGGCCAGGCTCAAGACCGAGCTGGACGACGCGGTGGCCGAAAAGAAGATCGCCGATGAGAGATTGTCCGCGCTCACGGATGAGAACGAAGCAGACAAGCTGAGCCTTTCCAGGGCGAACGCCAATCTTTCGCAGCTCACGCTGCAACAGGCGTCGGAGGACATACAACGGGATGTCCAGCGGCAGGAATGCGACGATCTGCGGGCCGAAATCGCGTCGCTCAATGCCCGGATCAAGGAATTGCTGCCCTACGAGCGGCTCCACAAGGCCACCAACGGCAGACCGCGAGAGGGCGAGGTGGTGGAGATCGCCGCCGTGGTGGCCGAGAAAGCCCGGGCAACGGGCAGGCGGCCCATCCGCAGGAACCTGCGCGCCACGTCGTAGCTCGGCTCCGCAGGTCTCGTTGCCCAGCGCTTCGGGCTCAGCGTGCGCTGTTCAATGCCGGGCAGTCGAAAGCGGCCGTCGAGGCCGCCAGGCGCACCGCGACCAGTATCTCATCACCTACCGGTCTTCGGTATTGACCGCGCTCGGCGAGACAAGTCTTCTCGACGCGCTCCACGCCCAGCACTTGCTCTACTCGGCTGAGGATTCGCTGCTGCAGAGCCGCGTCCTGCCGGCGACCAACTACGTCGAAATGAGGCGCTCGGCGGCGGTTGAGATGGCGCGGTCGATACCGCCAAGCCCGAGATCGTCGACGTCAAGACGGGGCCGCGGATAGTATCGTAGTTCACGACGCAATGAACAAAAAGTGCAACCCGAACCATCGGCGGCCCGTTTATCGTGCTCTCGAGGCAATGAGATGTCGCGCATCTACGATCTTGCATCCGATGGGGTCCGGCGTGTCTATGAAAAGCGCATAGACGCGCCGGCTATCCTCGATGCCGCCACCGATTTTCCGAACGCGGCGAAATTCACCGCCGCCTGGCAGGCCATTCGCGACGAAGCGCTTGCCGTGCGGCCGGGTGGGGCGCCGCGCTTCCACGACATCATGCCGGAACAGGCCGAGATCTCGGCCAATGACGGCCTCGACTGGCGCATGTTCGTGCTCAAGGCCTACGACATCGGGATACCCGAAAACCTGGCGCGGATGCCGGTTCTGAGCCGGTTGCTCGCCGAGTGCCCCGAAGTCAAATCGGCGGCCATCTCGTTCCTGGCGCCGCGCAAGCACATTCCCAGCCATCGCGGACCGTTTCGCGGCATCATGCGCTTTCATCTCGGCCTGGTCATTCCGCGGCAGGCCGATGGCCGCCCGGCGACCATCATGATGATCAATCATCAGGAGAAGCGGATCACGGATGGCGAAGGCCTGCTCTGGGACGACACTTTCCCGCACGAGGTGATGAACAATGCCGACGAGCCCCGCGTTGCGCTGCTGCTCGATGTCTGGCGTCCGGGAATGCCGCTGGACATGGAAGTCCTGTCCCGGCTGATCGTGCGCGGCGTGCAGGCGGGCATGCGCCACAGGGGCGTGTCCTTTTCCGGCTGAACTGCGCGACCGCCGTTCATCCCATTTGGCCGTGCCCTCATCGACGCATCCGCGCTGTCTCACGACAGCAAGGCCGGTTCAGCCTATTGCGTTCCTGCCAGCAGGTTTGCGCCTGCCGGCATGGAGGATGAAGCACAAGTGACATCAATGCCGGTTGCCAGCCGCGAAGCAGCACCCTTGCCGGTCGCGGCACTGATGGGCGCCATGGTGTCGATCCAGATCGGCGCCACCTTCGCCAAGACGCTGTTCCCGGTGATCGGCGCGCAGGGCACGACGACGCTCAGGCTGGTCATCGGCGCGCTGATGCTGATCGCGGTGCTGCGGCCCTGGCAGATGCGGCCCTCGCGCGCCACTCTGCCGTGGCTCGTCGCCTATGGGGTGACGCTGTGCGCGCTCAACCTTCTGTTCTACGCAGCGCTTGCCAGGATCCCGCTCGGCGTCGCGGTGGCGCTGGAGTTTTCCGGTCCCCTGCTCGTGGCGACGCTGACCTCGCGGCGGGCCAGCGACTTTGCCTGGATCGCGCTGGCGGTCGCCGGCATCGTCCTGTTGTCGCCTTTCATCCGCTCGCTGCAGCCGCTTGATCCAACCGGCGTGATGCTGGCGCTGGCCGCCGGCGGGTTCTGGGCGCTCTATATCGTGCTGGCGCAGAAGGCGGGCGCGGAACTCGGCACCCGCACCACCGCCTATGGCATGGCCATCGCCGCCGTGCTGGTGCTGCCCTTCGGCATCGCGGAAGCAGGATCGGCGCTGCTCGCGCCATCGATCCTGGTCAGCGCGCTGCTCGTCGGCCTGTTTTCCAGCGCGCTGCCGTTCTTCCTGGAAATGGTGGCGCTGACCCGCATGCCGGCGCGCATTTATGGCACGCTGACCTGCCTGGAACCGGGACTCGGCGCGCTGGCCGGGTTTTTATTCCTGCGGGAAAACCTGACCATGCCGCAACTGGCCGGCATCGCCGCCGTGATCGTGGCCGCCGGCGGCACCGCGCTGACCTCGAAGCCGCCGGTGCCTTCGCCGGAGTAGGGTCGGGTCGAGGAAGGCGCAGGCTCACGCTGCACGGCCGGTTGTTCAAAACCGCAGGCCCAGATTGATCTTCGCGCCCTGGTCGACCGTGCCGCCGCCGAACTGCCCGGTGTAGGACAGGCCGAGCGTCGCATTGGCCGACATGTCGAGGTCGAGGCCGGCCTCGATCACCGCGGCGTCCCTGGCGACAGGCACGCCGGCGATCGTGAAGGCGTCACCTCCGGTGAAGGCGAAGCTGGACGTCGGCGTGACATCGCCGAAGGCGTGGCGCCAGCCGAGCATGCCGCGCGCGGTGGCGTCGATGCCGCCAAGCATGAAGCCGGTCGAGCCCCGCAGGCCCAGCGTGGTGAAGGTGGCGTTGGTGCTTGCGCCGGTGCTGGTCAAGGCCGCCGCACCGCCCGTTTCGGTGAAGCCGTCGGTATGCAGGCTGACATAAGCGAGATTGGCGAAGGGTTCGAACTTGAAGCGCCCGGCATCGGCCTTATAGGCGAGTTCGCCGAACACTTGCGCCGTGCCGGCGTCGTAGTCGGCCGAGAGCTGATCGGCGAAGCCGTTGAAGGCGACGGAGCGTTTTGTCGAGAGGCTGCTCCAGCTGTAGGCCGCACCGGTGCGGAAGGCGATGGCACCCCAATTTGTGCCGCCATAGAGGCCGAGATGGTAGCTGTCGCTCTTGCCGGATGACTGACGCTCATCCACCTCAAAGGAGGAATGGCTGTAGCCGCCAATGAGGCCAATGCGCCAGCCGCCGACCAAAGTGTCGGCACCGGCCAGCAGGCCACCGGTCGAGCGGTCGAAGGCGGCGGCGTTGCCGTCGGAATCCGTCTTGCCCCAGGAGCCGAAGCCCTGGCCCCAGACGGCGAAGCGGTCGGTATCGGCGGCGACCATTTCGGGCCCGCCTTCGCCATAAGCCATGACCGGCAACGCTGCCGCACCAATATCGCCGAAGGCGGCGCAGATGCGATTGCTGGCGGCGTCGCGGACGAAGCGGCTGTCCTCCAGCAGCATGCCCTTGGCCGAGGCGTGAATTTCGCCCGAAAGCTGGTCGAAAGCGTCCTGGGCGGCGGCTTCACTCGGCAGGGCGAAGATGGCATCAAACAGCGGATTGCCGGCGCCAAGGCTTTCGGCGCCGCCGCCGGTGGCGATCTGATTGGGCGTCAGGCCGACGTCGGCGAAGGCCTTTGCCTGCATCACGTCAAGATAGACATGCGTCGGGTCGTAACTGGCGAAAAGGCCGCTGAACGGGCCCAGCCCGCTGATCGTGTAGGTGCCGGTGACGCCGGCGTCGGCCTCCAGTACCGTGTAATGCGTGCCAACCACGTAAGGCGCGGCGTCCGTCTTGACCAGGTCGAGAATGGCGCCGGCGGCGATGGTCGCCGTACCCGTCGCATCAATAAGATCGGACTGGCCGGTCGAGGTCAGCTCGACTTGGTAGATCGAGCCCGCCGCCTGGTCGAGATTGCCCGCGACATGCAGCGTGCCGATCGAATTGCCCGGCGCGATGATGCCGCCCGAATGCGCCGCGATGGCGCCCACCGTGCCATTGCCGCCCAGTGTGCCGCCGGTGATGGTCACAAGCGAACTCGCCAGCGACCCGTTCACGGCCAGCCGTCCGCCGCTCACGTTGGTCGCACCGGTGAAACCGCTCGAATTGGCCGTCAGGTTGGTGTTGCCGGCGATCTGGTTGATCGTTCCCAGCCCGCTGACGGCAGCGCCGAACACGTAGTTGGCGTCAGTGTGATTGAAATTGAGCGCGCCCGTGCCATTGCCGAATTGCAACGCCGCCGGATCGAAGATGCCGGCGCCCGTCGCCGCGGAGCCTGCCGCGCCGCCGATGTTGAGGGTGCCGGTTGAGCCGGCCTGGCCGGCGATCACGGTAAGGCCGTCCGCTATGACCGTGCCGCCGTTGGAGAGCGTCACTGACCCCGTGCCGCCGAAACCGATCGCCAAGTCGCCATGGACCTCCCATAGCGAGGTCGGGCCATCGACGGTTGCCTGGCCCGATGCATCGGCACCGATCGCCAGGTAAGCAAGGCCGCCGGAGGCCACGCCGCCATTGGTGACGGCGAGCGTGCCGTTTCCGAGGCCGCCGAGATACATCCCGTTCTTGTTGGTCCATTTGGAGCCCGAACCGTCGACGCTAACTCCACCCGTGGCTGTTGCTCCCGCGCCGACAAAAACGTAATCGGCATCCGCTGAACCGCCGCCGGAGATTGAAAGTATCGCATGGCCGCTGCTGCCCACGGTAAGAAGCTTGTCGGTGCTCCAGGAAGATCCCGGCCCGTTCACTGTCACCGCCGCTGTGGCGGTACCGAATTCACCGAGGGTCGCAGCCTGGTTGACGACCTGGCCGCCGTCGCCGATCTGGAGGGAACCGGCGCCCTTGAAGCCGACGGACAGATCGCCCGAATTCATCCAGGTCGACCCCGGTCCATTGACCGAAACCCCGCTGGCCGAACCGATTTCGAGCGCGACGAAGCCTTTGATGTCACTGACAATGCCGCCATTTGAAATCGTCAGCATGCCGGTGCCCTGATCACCGACGATCAGGTTCGAACTGTTTGTCCAGCTCGAGCCCGCGCCATCGACGGTGGCCGTGCCCATGGAGCCCGCGGCATTGCCCACATAGCCGGTGTGATTGCTGACAGCGCCGCCATTGGTGATCGTCAGCGTGCCCGTACCCTGGTCGCCGACAATCAGATCCGAACTGTCCGTCCAGGTCGAGCCGGCGCCGTCGACCGTTACGGTGCCGACCGCGGCGGCGCCGCCGCCGATGGTGGCAGCGCCACTGCTGACGGTCCCGCCTTGCGAGACCTTCAGCGTGCCGGTGCCGAGCCCGCCGACATACAGGTTCCCGCTGCTGTTCCAGGCCGCGCCCGCGCCTCTGACGAACACTGTGCCGGTCGAACCCGCCGAGTCGCCAACATAGGCCGAGGCATTGCTGACGACGCCGCCCTCGGTTATCCCCAGGGTGCCGGCGCCGAAATCGCCTACCGCCAGGTTGGAGTTGATGGTCCAGGTCGAGCCGGTGTTTTCGATAAACACCGTGCCGGTCGAGCCTGCCTTCGCGCCGATAGTCGCCCAGAAGCTGCTGACGGCGCCGCCGTGGGAGATCGCCAGGGTGCCGTCGCCGTAATCGCCCACAGCCAGGTTGGAGCTGCTTTTCCAGGTCGAGCCGGCGCCATCGACGAACGCCAGGCCGGTCGAGCCTGCCATCGCGCCGATCATACCGTTTTTGTTGCTGACTGCGCCGCCGTTCGAGACCCCCAGCCTGCCCTCACCTTGGAAGCCGATGAAGAGGTCGGAGGTGTTGCTCCAGGTCGAGCCGGCACCATCGACCGTCACCTGGCCCTGGGAGCCCACATCATAGCCGGCATAACCCACCGAACTGGTGACCACGCCGCCATTCGTGATCGTCAGCGCGCCGAAGCCCGCGTTCCCGACCGCGAGCGCCGCGTTCGCCCAGGCCGAGCCAGCACCGTCGACAGTTGCTGTGCCAATGGAGCCCGCCAGATTACCCAGAATGCCGCTCTGATTGCTGACCGTGCCGCCTTTCGAAATGTTCAGCGCACCGGTGCCCTGATCGCCGACGAACAGGTGGGAAGAATTCGCCCATATCGAACCCGCTCCGTCGACCGTCACCGCGCCGGTGGAGCCCGCATGCCAACCTACGGTCCCCACGGCATTGCTGACCAAGCCGCCATTGGTGATGTCCAGCGTGCCGGTGCCAAATTCGGCGATGTAGAGATCCCCACTGTTGATCCATGTCGAGCCCGGGCCGTCCACCGTTGCGGTGCCGGTGCCCAGGCCATAGCCGACATGACCCACTGTGTCGCTCACAGCGCCGCCGCCGGAGATCGTCAACGTGCCGGTGCTGCCGGTGCCCAAGGCAAGGAAAAGATCCGAACTGTTGTTCCAAATGGAGCCTGGTCCAACGACCTTTACAGTGCCGTTTGCGTTCGAAACGTAGCCGACGAAGCCGGCGGTGTCGGCAAGCGTGCCCCCATTGGTGATCGTCAGCGAGCCCGAGTAACTCGAAATGGTGCCCATAAACAGATAATGGGCGGCCGCATTCGCCGCATCGACCACGGTCGGGTGAGGGAACACCGGATCGAGAATGACGTCGTCGCTCGATGTCGGGACAGCGGCGGATTTCCAGTTTCCGGTGGCGAACCAGTTCGTGGAGGCGGCGCCGGTCCAGACCTCGGCTGCTGATGCAGGGATCGGCTGGCCAAGGCCGATCAGCGCCGTCGACGTCAGCGCCAGATATTTCAACGCCTGCGCCTTGCGGCCTTCAAATCCATTCTGCGGCATTCAATCCCCTGACATGACAGTCGTTTCGCCCTGAGGCTGACATGTCATCGGCGCCCGGCTGTTGTCTTGGGCAAGGCCGCACTGGAATTGGACTGGAGTGAGGTGCCGTGCCTTTTTCGCGCACTGTGGCGGTTTGGCCCGCTGATTGCCGCCGGTGCCCTGGCTTTCGGTCTCTCACGGAGACAATCGGGCATGGCCGCGCCGGTTCACCCGTCGCGGAGGTGCCCAGGTCCATCTGGCGCTCGTCTGCGTACGGCCGAACCGGAGACGGAAGCAGCGGTTGAAGTACGACACATCGCTGAATCCGCTTATCATGGCGATGTCGCTGACCCGCATGCCGGCGCGCATCCATGGCACGCTGACCTGCCTGGAACCGGGGCTCGGCGCGCTGGCCGCAACTGGCCGGCATCGCCGCCCCTAATCGTGGCCGCCGCCGGCACGGCGCTGACCTCCAAGCCGCCGGTGCCGTCGCCGGAGTAGGAGAGGCCGTCTCTTCGTCGCCGATCTCCGACGTCGGCTCCTTCATGGACTTCGCAAGAATACAACCCCACCTACGCCCGGCCGAGGCTGCCGCCGAGCAGGTCTTGAAGGCCACGCGAAGCATAATTACATCAATGACTAAGCGTGCGTCGCACGCGAATGTAATGCTTTGGTCAAGCTTCATCTATGGAGGTTGTCATGGCTAATATGCTCATGGAAGGAAAGAAGGGCCAGGACTGGCTCAATCTGGTCCTTGCCATCTGCCTGTTCATCTCACCTTGGATAATCGGCTTCGCTGCTGAAACCGCACCTGCATGGAACGCCTGGGTTGTTGGCGTCGTGCTGGGTGTCATGGCTCTGGCAGCGCTTACCGCATTCGCCGAGTGGGAAGAATGGGTGAGTGTCGTTCTCGGGCTCTGGCTGATCGTTTCGCCCTGGCTACTCGGTTTCATGGCGAACACACATGCGATGGCCACTGACGTCGTTCTCGGCGTGCTGGTGGTTGCCGTATCCGGCTGGGCCGTCTGGGACTTCCGTCACCCGCACGCGCACGCGTGATTGGGACGGACCAAGGTGGGGCTCGGCGCGCGAGTGACGGGCTCCTCCCGCAGATATGGAATGCGCGTCCAAGGTACACGAAATTTGGGCTGGCGCCCTGGTGCCGCGAGGGCGATGGGTGCCGCGCGCCGCGTTCGGGCACTTTTGTGAATGTCCGCCGGCATCCGTTTGCCGGACCACCCGTGCCGATCTGGCCACCCGCTTGCGATCGGGAGGCCGCGCCCATGGATTTCGGTGAGATCGAACCCATATCTTGGGTAGGAGTTTGAGCGTGACCTTCGCGCGGGTGGCCCTTCTTGCCGCGGCCTTCGTCGTCGCGGCTGTGCTTTCTCCCGTCTCCTCAGCCGGGAGCGAAAAGGTTGCGCTGAGCGTCGCCATTGACGGCGCCATCGGGCCGGCAAGCAGCAGGCAGCTCAAGGAAGCGCTCGATGCCGCGGCCAGGCGGGACGCGGCGGTCCTCATCCTGCAGCTCGACACGCCGGGCGGACTGGTCACCTCGATGCGCGAGATGATCGCCGACATCCTGGCGTCGCCGGTGCCTGTCATCGGCTATGTCGCGCCGGCCGGCGGCCATGCGGCAAGTGCCGGCACCTATATCCTCTATGCCACCCATGTCGCGGCGATGGCGCCCGGCACCAATCTGGGTGCGGCGACGCCGATGGAGATTGGCGGCTTGCCGTCGCTTCCGGACGGCGACAAGGGCGATCAGAAGGAGGTGGGTGACCAGAAGGGCGGGGGCGACCAGAAGGAAGCCGGCGGGCGGCCGGCGGGCGACGCGATGATGGCCAAGGTGACCAATGACGCGGTCGCCCTGATCCGCTCTCTTGCCGAACTGCGCGGGCGCAACGGCGACTGGGGCGAGAAGGCCGTGCGCGAAGCGGCGAGCCTTTCGGCCAATGCGGCATTACAGGAACATGTGATCGATCTCGTCGCCCGCGACACCACCGAGCTGCTGCAACTGGCCGATGGGCGCACCGTCGATGTGGCCGGCAAGAAAGTGGTGCTGGCGACGAAGGGGCTGCCGGTCGAGACGCTGGAGCCGGGCTGGTTCATCCAGCTGCTTTCCGTCATCACCGATCCGAACACCGCCGTCATCCTGATGCTGGTCGGCGTCTATGGCATCGTCTTCGAGTTCACCAGCCCGGGCGCGGTCGCGCCTGGCGTCATCGGCACCACCTGTCTCGTGCTCGGCCTCTATGCGCTCGATCTCCTGCCGATCAACTATACCGGCCTTGCCCTGATGCTGCTCGGCGTCATTTTCCTGATCATCGAGGCCTTCAATCCCACGGTCGTGCTCGGGCTCGGCGGCGTGGTCGCCTTTCTGTTCGGTGCCGCCATGCTGCTGCGGGTCGAGGGGCCGGGCTTTGCCCTGTCATGGGCCGTCATCGGTCCCGCCGCCGCGCTGACGCTTGGATTGGCGCTGCTGAGCGGCACCTATCTCTGGGCGGCGCGCCGGAAGCCGCCGCGCGTCGGCGGCGAGGCAATGCGCGGCCAGCCGGCCGAGATCCTCGACTGGCAGGGCGGCGAGGGCCATGTGCTGGCCTTGGGTGAGCGCTGGCGGGCCAGGGCCGATGAACCCGTCGCGGCCGGCGACAGCGTCGAGGTGACCGAGATCGCCGATCTCGTGCTGACCGTGCGACGGCGCGACGCGGGAAGGAATGGAGCAAGGCAATGAACATCGGTTATGTGGCCTACCTAGTACTTGCGCTTCTTGTGGTCATGTTCCTGTCCGCGGCTATCCGCATCCTCAGGGAATATCAGCGCGGCGTGGTCTTCACGCTCGGCCGCTTCACCGGGGTCAGGGGACCCGGCCTCATCATTCTGATCCCCTTCGTCCAGCAGATGGTGAAGGTCGACCTGCGCGTGGTGGTGCAGGACGTGCCGCCGCAGGACGTGATTTCGCGCGACAACGTCTCGGTGAAGGTCAATGCCGTGCTTTATTTCCGCATCGTCGACGCCGAGCGGGCGGTCATCCAGGTCGAGGACTACATGGCCGCCACCAACCAGCTGGCGCAGACCACGCTGCGATCGGTGCTCGGCAAGCACGAGCTCGACGAGATGCTGGCCGAGCGCGACAAGCTCAACAGCGACATCCAGGAAATCCTTGACCAGCGCACCGATGCGTGGGGCATCAAGGTGTCCAATGTCGAGATCAAGCATGTCGACCTCAACGAGAACATGGTCCGCGCCATCGCCAAACAGGCCGAGGCCGAGCGGCTGCGGCGCGCCAAGGTGATCAATGCCGAAGGCGAGCAGCAGGCGGCGGCGAAACTGGTCGAGGCGGGCCGCATGCTTGCCGCCGAGCCGCAGGCCATGCAGCTGCGCTATTTCGAGGCCTTGCACGACATCGCCGGCGAGCGCTCGTCCACGGTGGTGTTCCCGCTGCCGGTGGACTTGCTCAGCCAATTCCTGAAGCACGGGAAGAGCGCGTAGTTCCCCCACGAGAGGGCGATCGGCGTCTTCGCCAGCCACATAGCTTCAACCTTCACCGCCGCCACGGCGGCTCCGGCGCGAAGCGCTTGCCGATCCAGTCGGTGAAGGCGCGGGTCTTGGCGGCTTTTCCCTTGGCCGAAGGCGTGACGACGTAGACCGCGCCTTCGTCCGCCAGCGTCCACTCCTCCAGCACGGGCACCAGCCGTCCGTCGGCAAGCTCGCGGCCGACCAGCCAATCAGTGCTCATCATCAAGCCGACGCCTTGCACGGCGGCGTCGACCAGCACCTCGGCATCGTCGGTGACCAACGGCCCCGAAACCTCGATGCGTGCGCGCCGGCCCTCGCGGTCGGTCATCTCCCAGGCTGGAAAGGTCTGGAAGCCCGAGAAGCCCAGGCAGGCATGGTCGAGCAGCGCCTGGGGTGTCTCCGGCCTGCCCCTGCGGGCGAGATAGGAGGGAGCGGCGCAGAGCAGCCGGCGTCGGGTCGCCACCTTGCGTGCCACCAGGCGCGAATCCTCCAGGCTGCCCAGCCGCACGGCGACATCGAAATTCTCGGCGACCAGATCGGTGAAGCGGTTGGAGAATTCGGCCTCGATGCGGACATCGGGAAATTCGGCAAGGAACTGAGGCAGCAGCGGCCCGATCCACATGCGCCCGAACGTGCCGGGCAGCGCCAGCCTGAGCACGCCGCGCGGGCCGCCCCCGGCATGCGCGGACGCTGCGGCCTCAGCCTCGTCGACGGATGCGAGGATGGCGCGCACACGCACCAGGAATTCGGCACCCGCTTCGGTCAGCGACACGCTGCGCGTCGTGCGCGAGAGCAACCTCACCCCAAGCCGCGCCTCCAGCGATTGCAGGCGCCGCGACAGGATGGTCGCGTCGCGCCCGACACGTGCCGCCGCCCGGGTGAAGGAGCGCGCCTCGGCGATAGCGGCGAAGGCGGCCATCTCGGCAAGGGCAGCGGGTTCGTGAGATTGCTGCATTATTCACAGTTCTCAATTGCAAAAAACAAGGATTATCCAGAGATAGCGCAGCAAATAGGTTCACTCAATCGAACAAATCGTCCCACCGGAGTGAAACCATGAAAGCCATCGAACTCAGCCAGCCCAGGCTGGACGCCTTCCGCGCCGCCACTGTTGCAACCCCCGAACCGCAGCGCGGCGAGGTGCTGATCCGCCAGCGTGCGGCGAGCCTCAATTTCGTCGATGTGGCGGTGGCGAGCGGCAATTATCCCGGACCGAGTTTCCCGCTCATCCCCGTCGCCGACGGCGCCGGCGAGATCGTCGCGCTGGGCGAGGGCGTTACCAGGTTCGCCATCGGTGATCGCGTCGTCGCGCATGCCAAGCCGCGCTGGATCGGTGGGCCGCCCCGGCCTTACGAGATGACGCAGATGCGCGGCGTCTCGATGCCGGGGTCGCTGGCCGAATATGTGGCGCTGCCGGCCAATTCGCTGGTGGCGGTCCCGGCGCATCTCTCCTTCGAGGCGGCTTCGACCCTGCCGATCGCCGGCACCACCGCCTGGAACGCCGTCCGCGCCGCCAATGTCGGGCCGGGCTCGGTCGTGGTGCTGCTTGGCACTGGCGGCGTCTCGATCTTTACCCTGCAGCTCGCGAAAGCCGCCGGCGCCACCGTCATCATCACCTCGTCGTCGGACGAAAAGCTGGAGCGGGCGAAGGCGCTCGGCGCCGATCATCTCATCAACTACCGCGCGACGCCCGACTGGGACGGCAAGGTGCTGGAGCTGACCGGCGGCCTCGGCGCCGACCTCATCGTCGAGACCGGCGGAACCGCCACCTTCGCCCGTGCGGTCAACGCCACCGCGCCCGGCGGCACGCTGTTCACCATCGGCTTCGTCACCGGTGCGGAAGCCACGATCAATCTGCTGCCGATCATCATCAAGGCGCTGAAGGTGGTCGGCAACAACACCGGATCCGTATCCAATCTTTTCGACGCCGCCCGTGCCATCGGCGCGGCCAGGATCGAGCCGGTGGTCGACAAGATGTTTTCACCCGATCAAGCGAGCGAAGCCTACACCCACATGGCCGCCGGCGGCCTGCATTTCGGCAAGCTGGTGTTCGGGCTGGAGTGGTGAAGCAGCCGATCTCCCCCCTCGTGGGGGAGATGCCCGGCAGGGCAGAGGGGGCGCGAAGGATCAAGGCCTTTCGGTCAATCTAGAAGCGCTGGGGAGCTTGCGCTTCGCAACCGCTGAGACGCCGGCGGGACAGCGCCCCCCTCTGGCCTGCCGGCCATCTCCCCCTCAAGGGGGGAGATTGGCAGTTCCACCCTCCGATCAGCTTTTCCAACGTGATGGGCAGATCCCGGATCCGCTTGCCCGTTGCGTGGAACACGGCATTGGCAATGGCCGGCGCCATGCCGACGATCGCCAGTTCGCCGACACCCTTGCCGCCGAGCACGGAGGAGTGCAGGTCGGGGATGCCGACCGAGATCACCTCGATCTCGGGGACGTCGGCGTTGGTCGGGACGAGATAATCGGCGAGGTTGTTGTTGACGATGCGGCCGTGGCGGCGGTCCATGATGCCTTCTTCGAGCAGCGCCTGGCCGATACCCATGATGATGCCGCCCTTCCACTGGCTTTCGGCCAGCTTCGGATTGTAGAGCCGGCCCGAATCCAGCGCCGACACCACCCGCGACACGCGCACCGTGCCGAAATCCTCGTCGACGCGCACCTCGACGAAATGCGCGCACCAGGAGTGGCGGGAATAGTCGCCCTCGGTGTGCGGCAGCGCCATGGCGATGGTGGTGTAGTTCTTGTAGCGATCCTCTGCCGTCGAATTGGCCGGCATGGTGTCGCCGGTCGCCTCGATGCCGTCGCGGCCGATGCTTTTGAGCAGTTCGGCGACCGAGACATCGGGACCATCGCCGCGTGGCGAGCCGATGCGGCCATTGGCGACGACCAAAGTGTTGGCCTGCAGCGTGTGGAAGGGCGAGCGCGGATCGCTGATGGCCAAGCCGATCAGCTGGTCGAGCGCCGAGGTCGCCGCCTTGTGGACCGCGCCCGTCATCACGCCGGCCAGCCGTGAGCCGCCGGTGACGCCGGCGCGGGGAAACCGGGAATCGCCGAGCTTCACCACGACGTCGTCTGCGCTCACGCCAACCGTTTCGGCGGCGGTCTGCGCCAGGATGGTGTAGGTGCCCTGGCCCATGTCGATCGAGGAGCTCTCGACCTCGACCGAGCCGTCGGCCAGGATGCGCACCATCGCTTCGCCATAGGCGCGCCGCACCGGATAGGTGCCGGCGGCGACGCCCCAGCCGATCAGCTGGTTGCCGTCGCGCATCGAGCGCGGCTCGGCTGTGCGCCTGGCCCATCCGAAGCGTTCGGCGCCTGCTGCAAAAGCTTCGCGCAACTGTCTGGTCGACCAGGCTTTTTTCGCGTGCGGGTCCTGCTCGGCGTAGTTCTTCAGCCGGATCTCCAGCGGATCGATGCCGACCTCGTAGGCGAGCTCGTCGATGGCGCTTTCGATGCCGAAGGCCGATGGGTTTTCACCCGGCGCGCGCATGGCGCCCGGCACCACCGAATTCACCCGCACGACATTCTGTTTCGACGAGAAGTTTGGCGTCGCGTACATGATCGAGGTGACCGACCCCAGCGGCTCGACCCACATGCCGTCGATGGACGTTTCGTTGACGCCGCGATGCACGATCGACTGGATCATGCCGTCACGGTCGGCGCCGATCGTCACCGTCTGGCGGGTTGCGGCGCGGCCGCCATAGCTGGTGAAGGTCTGCGGCCGCGTCATCACCAGCCGCACCGGCCGGCCGAGCATCTTCGCGGCACTCGCGGCAATCGCGCCATGGCTGAGCGCCAGTGCCTTGGAACCGAAGCCGCCACCGACATAGGGCGACACCAGCCGCACATTCTCGAACGGCACGGCGAACCATTCGGCATAGGTGCGCGCCATGCCGTCCAGCCACTGGCTCGGCTCCCACACGGTGAGGTGGTCACCCTCCCAGCGGGCGATCAGGCCATGTGGCTCCATCGGCGCCTGGTATTCGCGTGGCGTGTTATAGGCGGCGCAGATGCGCACCGGGGCGGAGGCGAAGGCGGCGGACGCGTCGCCCCATTCCTTGGTCATGGCATCGATCGGAATGCCGTCGCCGGCCTTGCCGTCGCTGAGGTCGACGATTGCCGGCGTCTCGTCATAGCTGACCTTGACCAGCGCCGCCGCGGCGACCGCCTGCTCGAAAGTCTCGGCGACGACGGCGGCGACGTGCTGGCCCGAGAAGGTGATGTCGCGCGCCAGCGGGCAATACGGTTTGTCGGGCGGCGGGGTGCCGAACCAGTCCGAGGCGGTTCTCAGGCTGATGATGGTGTCCGGGGTCAGCACCTTGAGTACGCCCGGTGCTGCCTCGGCCGCCTTGCTGTCGATGGCGCGCACCTTGCCGGATGCGATGGTACTTTCGACCAGTGCGGCGTAGGCGAGGCCTTCGAGCTGCTGCTCAACGGCGTATTTGGCGGCACCCGTGATCTTGGCCGGACCGTCGACGCGCGACAGCCGGCCGCCGACCGCGTCCGCGCCGCCGTCGAACGCATCGCCATGTCTGATGTTGTGAACGGTCATGCCGTTTCTCCCATCTTGAGAATAGCCCTAGCCACGACGCGCGGCGCGAGCTCGATCTTGTAATGATTGGCGCCTTGGTCGACGGCGCCTTCGACGGCGAGCAGGCTGGCGGTCCGAACAGCTTCCGGCTCCAGCACCTTGCCTTTCAGCGCGGCTTCCACGGCCCGCGCCCGCCAGGGTTTGGTCGCAACACCACCGAGCGCCACGCGCAGATCGCGGATGGTGCGTCCGTCGGATTCCAGTTCGAGCCCGACGGCGGCACTGGCCGCCGCGAACTCGTAGGACTGCCGGTCGCGGACCTTCAGATAGGTCGAGCGGTGGGCGGCGGCGGAAGAGGGGATTTCGATGGCGGTGATCATCTCCCCCGGCTCGATCGCGTGTTCCCTGTCCGGCGTCGTGCCGGGCAACAGGAAAAAGTCATCGACCCGGATGCGCCGATCGCCGAGACGGACTGTCGCGTCGAAGGCGACGAGCACGGTGGCGAGGTCGCCCGGGTACATGGCGATGCAGGCGTCGCTGGTGCCGAGCACGGCATGGCCCCTGGTGACGCCGCCGATCGCCGAACAGCCGCTGCCTGATACACGCTTGTTGCAGGCCGAAAAGTTCGAGGGATCGCGGAAATAGGGGCAGCGCGTGCGCTGCATCAAATTGCCGCCGATGGTCGCCATGTTGCGGATCTGCGCCGAGGCTGCCTGCCATAGCGCCTCCGAGATGGCGGGGAAGCGGCTCTTGATGTCGTCGTGGTCGGCGACATGGCCCATCCTGGCGAGCGCGCCGATGATGGTGCTGTGCTCGCCGATCTCGATCCGGTCCAGTCCCTTGAGATGGGTGATGTCAACCAGCGTGTCGGGTTCGGCGACGCCGCATTTGGCGAGGTCGATCAGCGTGGTGCCGCCGGCGAGCAGCATGGCGCCGGGGAGCGCGGCCGCCTGGCGGGCGGCGTCGACCGAAGTGGCGCGAAGATAGGAAAAATCCCTCATGACGCGGCCTCCAGCGCTGCCTGGCGCACGGCGGCGACGATGTGCGGATAGGCGCCGCAGCGGCAGAGATTGCCGGCCATGTATTCGCGGATTTCCTCGTCCGAGCCGGCATGGCCCTCGCGAATGCAGGCCACCGCCGACATGATCTGGCCTGGCGTGCAATAGCCGCACTGGAAGGCGTCCTGTTCGAGGAAGGCAGCCTGCACGGGATGCAGTTCGCCCTCCCGTGCAAGCCCCTCTATGGTGGTGATGGTGCGACCCGCGGCCTGTGCGGCCAATGTCAGGCAGGCCAGCACGCGCTCGCCGTCGACATGGACGGTGCAGGCGCCGCACTGGCCATGGTCGCAGCCCTTCTTGGTGCCGGTCAGGCCGAGCCTGTCACGCAAGGCGTCGAGCAGCGTGACACGCGGTTCGAGTTCCAGCGTGTGACGCTGGCCGTTGATATCGAGATGGACAGGAATTGTGGTCTTGCTCGTCATGGGCGTCTGGCTCCAGTTGCTTGACGCTTGGGGAATGAATTGGGGAGGGTCCAACCGTTGCTTCGGACGGACCGCTCCTCACCCCAGCAGGTCCTCGATCCGGATCGGAAAGCGCCGCGGGCGCACGCCGGTCGCGTGCCAGACCGCATTGGCCACGGCGCCGGCCGTGCCGGTGATGCCGATTTCACCGACGCCCTTGATGCCGAGTGCGTTCACGTGAGGGTCGTCCTCGTGAACCAGCAGCGCCTCGACCGACGGCACGTCGGCATTCACCGGGACATGGTATTCGGCGAGGTTGGCGTTCTGGATCCGGCCGGAGCGCCGGTCGGTGACGGCTTCCTCATGCAGCGCGAAGGAAACGCCCCAGATCATCCCGCCATAATACTGGCTGCGCACCAGCCGCGGATTGATGACCCGTCCGGCGGCGAATGCGCCGACCAGCCGGGTGACCCGGATCTGGCCTAAATCCGGGTCGACTTTCACCTCGGCGAACACGGCGCCATGCGCGTGCTTGGCGTAGGTCTCCTGCGACGCCGGATCCGGAGCGCCCTTGCCATGGCCTTCGATCTCGGCAAGACCCGGGCGGGCGAGGATCTCGCTATAGCTTTCGCCGCGGCTTTCGTCATCGCGGCGGTAGAGGCGTCCGCCGCGCGCCAGGACACCTTCATTGCCGGCGCCGAACAGCGGCGAGGCTTCGTTGCCCGTGGCGAGATCGGCAAGCCTGGCGATAACGGCCGCACCCGCATTGTGGATGGCCATGCCGGCCGTCGCCGTGTGACCCGACCCGCCGGCGATGCCCGCATTGGGCAGGTCGGAACTGCCGGCCCTGAAATCGACCTGGTCGATGTCGAGCCCCAGCCCGTCTGCCGCAATCTGGGCAAAGGCCGTCCAGGCGCCTTGGCCCATGTCCTGAGCGCCGGTCTCCATCAAGCCGCTGCCGTCGGCCCTCAGCACCGCGCGTGCCTCGGCCTGGAACATGAGCGCCGGGAACGTCGCCGTGCCCATGCCCCAGCCGGTAAGGAAACCGTCCGCGTCGCGCATCCGCCGCGGCTGCAGCGGCCGGCTCGCCCAGCCAAACGCCTCGGCCGCCTGTTCGTAACATTCGCGCAGCGCCTTGGAGGAGAACGGCTTGCCGGTCATGGGCTCGACTTCGGCATAATTCCTGAGCCGGAATTCCAGCGGGTCCATGCCGCAGGCATGGGCCGCCTCGTCGATGGCGCTTTCCAGCGCGATCGATCCGGTGGCCTCGCCCGGCGCCCGCATGAACAGCGGCGTGCCGGTGTCGAGCCGCACGGCATCGTGCGAGGTGGCGATGGCCGGACTGGCATAGAGCGTGTGCGAGGCGTCCGCCGCCGGTTCGAAGAAATCGTCGAACGTGCTCGATGTGGTCCTGGCGTGGTGGGAGATCGCGGTCAGCCGCCCT
Source organism: Mesorhizobium sp. Cs1299R1N1 (assembly GCF_037179655.1). NCBI lineage: Bacteria > Pseudomonadati > Pseudomonadota > Alphaproteobacteria > Hyphomicrobiales > Phyllobacteriaceae > Mesorhizobium > Mesorhizobium sp. Cs1299R1N1. The sequence continues at coordinate 532,409 of NZ_JAPYKR010000003.1, forward strand.
TCGCCATCCATGCCCATGCGCAATGTCTGGCGGGTCGGGGCGCGATGGCCGACCGGGCCGTACATCTGCTCGCGCCGCAGCACCAGCTTGACCGGGCGGCCGACGAGACGCGCCGCCAGGATGCCGAGCACCTGTGGCCCGGAGATCATGCCCTTGGAGCCGAAACCGCCACCCAGGAACGGGCTGCGGATGTGGACGTTCCGCGGCGCGATGCCGAACAGGCCGGCGATGCGCCCTTGCGCCATGGCAAGGCCCTGGCTCGGCGTGTCGATCGTCAGCTGGTCGCCATCCCAGGCAGCGACGATTGCGTGGGGCTCCATGGCATTGTGGTACTGCGCCGGCGTCTCGTAAGCCGCCTCGATCCGCGTTCTTGCCGATTCGAGGCCGGCCTCGACATCGCCCTTCTCCTGCACCGCCGGGTTGCCGACGCCGACGCCGCGCGGCACGAAGCTTTTGCCGCCATCGAGACCAACGCGCGCCGGCAGCGTTTCATAGCGCGGCGACAGCAGCGCCGCGCCTTCGGTCGCCGCTTCCAGCGTCTCCGCGATCACCACGGCAATGCTCTGGTTGGGATAGCGAACCCCATCGTTCTGCAGCAGGTCGAGCCGGAACATGAAGGGATGGTCCTTGGCATCCGGATCGACGGCGAGCGCCGGCCGGTTCAGTGGCGTCATCACCTCGACCACGCCCGGATGCGCCTTGGCCGCCTCGATATCCAGCGACGCGACCCGGCCGCGCGCGATGCTCGAGACGGCGAGCACGGCATAGAGCATGCCGGGCGGGTGGTTATCGGCGGCGTAACGCGCCGCCCCCGTCACTTTCAAGAATCCGTCGCGGCGGGTCAGCGGCTGGCCGATGCTGGAGCCCTGCCGCGTATGGGCGGGTTGCTGGTTGAGACTGAGTTCAAGCGTCATGGCGCACTCCGGGAATGGAGGAAAAGGGGGAGGCAGGAAGAGCCGGCATCCGCTCGGGCGTTCCGGCCTTTGCGGCCATCAGCGCCCTGACGACAATGCGGCGGGCAAGCTCGATCTTGAAGGCATTGTCGCCGGAGGGGCTGGCGTCGGACAACGCGGCATCCGCGGCGCGAACGAAGCTCGCCTCGTCGGCATCGGCGCCAAGCAGCACCGCTTCCGCCGAACGCGCGCGCCACGGCTTGGCCGCCACGCCGCCCAGCGCCAGCCTTGCGCCGCGGATCTTGCCGCGATCGACGACAAGTGCCGCGGCCGCCGAAACGACCGCGAAGGCATAGGAGGTGCGTTCGCGCACTTTCAAATAGCGGGCGTGAGCGGCGAAGGAAGCTGCTTCCGCCGGCAGGCGCACCGCAACGATCAACTCGCCCGGCTCCAGCACGGTCTCGCGCTGCGGGGTGTCGCCCGGAAGCCGGTGGAATTCCTCCAGCGTCACATGGCGCCGGCCTTCCTTGCCCTCGATCTCGACCACGGCGTCCAGCGCCACCAGGGGCACGCAGAAATCGGAGGGATGGGTGGCGATGCAGGCATCGCTCCAGCCCAGGATGGCATGCAGGCGGTTCTCGCCGCCCAGTGCCGAGCAGCCGGAACCGGGTTCGCGCCTGTTGCAGGCACTGGCGGTGTCATGGAAGTAACTGCACCGCGTGCGCTGCAACAGATTGCCGCCGACGGTGGCGGCATTGCGAAGTTGCGCAGAGGCGCCTGACAGCAGCGCCTCGGCCACCGCCGGATAGGCCTTGGCGAAGGCCGGATCGTGTGCGAGATCGGCATTGCGGACCAGCGCGCCGATGCGCAGGCCGCCATCATCGAGCGTTTCGATGCGATTGAGTTCCGGCAGCCGGGTAATGTCGACGATCCGTTCGGGGCTGGTAATGCCGCCCTTCATCAGATCCAGCAGGTTGGTGCCGCCGGCGAGATAGGCCGAGCCCGGTCCGGCCGCCGCCGCTATGGCGTCGGAGATGGTGGCCGGCCTGATAAAATCGAAGTCTCTCATGCCGCGGTCCTCCGGTCGGTTCCGGCAAGGTGTTGCCGGGCCTCCAGAACGGCCTCAACGATGCCGCCATAGGCCGCGCAGCGGCAGATGTTGCCGCTCAGCCCCTCGCGGATACGCTCGGGATCGTCTCCAGCCTGTCCTTCGGCGATCAGGCCGAGCGTGCTCATGATCTGGCCGGGTGTGCAGAAGCCGCACTGGAAGCCGTCATGGGCGATGAAGGCGGCCTGCACCGGATGCAGTTCTTCACCGTGAGCGACGCCTTCGATGGTCAGCACCTCGGCGCCGTCGTGGCTGACCGCCAGCGCGAGGCAGGAATTAATGCGCTTGCCGTCGACCAGCACCGTGCAGGCGCCGCACTGGCCGCGGTCGCAGCCCTTCTTGGTACCGGAGAGCTCAAGCCGCTCGCGCAGCAGGTCGAGCAAGGTGACGCGGGTGTCGACCTCGAGTTCGTGGCGGTGTCCATTGACGGTAAGCGAGATGGGAAGGGTGGTCATGGGCGTCTGGCTCCAGTTGCTTGACGCTGAGGGGGATGATCTGGCGCTTGGGAGGGGAAGGACAAGGTCAGGCGGCGGCTAATCCGCCGCGGGTAGGGAAGGTGACAGCTTGCGGCTTCGAAAGACGTGACATACCGGGCTCCCTGATTATATGATAAAGGTGCTCCACTAAAACGGAGGCGCCTCCGTTTATCTACGTGGGGGCTGGCCGGGCATGGTTCAAGCCCCCATATCCCTGGTGGAGAAAAAAATTGGCTTTTGAGCCCGTCACAACTGTCGACCAAAAACCCGCCGCCGCCGACAAACCGCTGCGCGCGGATGCCCAGCGCAACCGCGACCGGCTGGCCGAGGTCGCGGCGGCTATGTTTGCCGAGCGCGGCATCGATGCCTCGCTGGAGGAGATCGCGCGCCGCGCCGGCGTCGGTATCGGCACGCTCTACCGGCATTTCCCGACGCGCGAGCATCTGGTCGAGGTGGTCTACCGCCGCGAGGCGGAGGCGCTATGCGCGGCGGCCGGCGAGCTTGCGGCAAAACATCCCTCCGATCTAGCTCTGGAAGAGTGGATGCGCCGCTTCGTCGACTATATCGCCACCAAGCGCGGCCTGGCGACCAGCCTGCGCATCCTGTTCACCACCAATTCGACGCTCTTCTCCGACACGTCGGGCCGGGTCTCGCAGGCGCTGCGGCAACTGGTCGAGGCGGCGGTGGCCGACGGCACGATCCGCGGCGACGTCGATGCCTCCGACGTGCTGCATGCGCTAGGCGGCATCTACTCGGCGCCCGACACGCCTGAGTGGCGCGACCGTTCGCGGCGGTTGGTGAAGCTGTTGATGGACGGCTTGCGGTTCGGGGCAGGGAAGGCTGGGTGAACGGGGATAATGGCCGCGCAACCGTGCGCGACAGGATGATTTGAGGGGCATTCAATGTATGTAGGCCGTTCCTACAAGGTGGTCGATTTCGCGCTGTGGTCGCGGCGCAGCGTGCTCTACATGGTGGTGGTGAGCGGGCTGGCCGTGGCGGCCTACCGCCTGCCGGGCATTGCCGGGTTCTCCGTGCCATGGTCGGTGGTGCTGGTGCTCGGCACCACCGTATCGCTCGTCGCCGGCTTCAAGAATTCGCAGGTGCTCACCCGCAGCGGTGAGGCGCTGCAGGCTTTCACGCAGATCACGGCCAGCAGCCGGATGTGGTCCAATTTCTGCCGGGACTTCCTCGATGCGCCGACGGCTCGGAAGCTCATCTACCGCCACATCGCCTGGATGACGGCGCTGCGATACGCACTGCGGCGGCCGATGCCGTGGGAATCGATGGGGAAGGCCGCCAATATCGAATACAGGCGGCGTTACCACATCCAGGAGGACGGGGGCTCGATCGCCGACGAATTGCGTCCGCTGCTGGGCGACCAAACCGTTGATGTCCTGAAATCGCCTCGTCCGGCGATAGCCTTGCTCGAAATGCAGTCGGTCCAGGTCAACGGGCTGCTCAAGGACGCCAAGGTTCCGGCGCAGGTCTATGTCGAACTGACGAAGCTGATCCGCGACTTCCACGACCAGCAGGCGCGCTGCGACCGTATAAAGAACAATCCCTATCCCCGGCAATACGCCATCGTCAGTTCCATGTTCGTCATGATCTTCTGCACGCTGCTGCCGTTCGGCGTGGTTCCGGTGTTCGCCGACATGGGCAAACTGGACGGCATGCTCGGCTCGATCGCCATCTGGCTGACAATCCCGTTCAGCACGCTGCTGGGCTGGGCCTACATGTCCCTCGACCAAGTCGGCGAGAGCAGCGCCAACCCTTTCGAGGGCAACGCCAACGATGTGCCGATCTCGCAAATCTGCCGCGACATCGAGATCGAGATTCGCGCCGGGCTCGGCGAGAGCGACCTTCCCAAGCCCTTGCCGCCGGTCAACGACATCGCGATGTGAGGCGGGAGCGGGCGCCTACCGGCGGGAGATCACCCGCAGCCAGGGCGCCAGGTGGAAAGCGCTCATCAGCAGGTACATGGCGGGCATCCCGGTCAGGATTGAGCCGGCCAGCGGCGAGGCGCCCATGCATGGCATGGCGGCATCGCCGCCTTGAAGGCGGGAAAGCAGCGCCATCAGTGCGAAGGTGGGCGCTGCTGCCAGGCACAGCCAGTCGGCGATGCCACGAGGGGCGGCATTCTCGGCGCTGCCGATGCCGGATTGGATATCGCTCATGGTCTTATTCCCTTGGTGATTGCGACCCGTCGGGACCTGGGTCCTCGGCCCTGCCGGAGGCGGGAGAGGAACCCAGGCTGGACAGGCCTGCGCCGGTTACTGCTTGTCCTTGTCGCGGAAGGCGGCTTCGCCGGCGGCGGACACCTCGGCCCATTTCTTGTCGGCTCCGGCTTCGTAGTTGTCGTGCCAGTTCCACCAACTGTAGAGCGGGGTCTGCGGGTAGCCTTCGGGCGAGTCCTCCCAGAGCTCCTGGCGGCCGAGCGGCGTGACGTCGAGATAGCTCCAGACGGTGCCCAACGCCTCGTCGCCGCGGTTGTTGATGAAATAGGTGCGGAAGATGCGGTCGCCATCATGAATGAACACGTTGTGGCCGTGCCATTCGTCGACGCCGAAATCCTTGTCGAAGCCGTCGGTGATCGTGTACCAGGGCATCTCCCAGCCCATCCGTTGCTTCAGCCGCGCAATGTCGGCCTGTGGCGCGCGCGAGGCATAGGCAAGCGTGGTGTTGCGGGCGTTGAGATGGGCGAGGTGGCCGACCTGGTCGGCGCCGAGCGAGCAGCCGCGGCAGGCGTGCTCCGGCCAGCCATAGACGCCAGGCTCGAAGAAGGCGCGGTAGACGATCAACTGGCGGCGGCCTTCGAACAGGTCGAGCAGGCTCACCTTGCCGTCGGGGCCCTCAAAGACATAAGCCTTGTCCACTTCCGTCCACGGCATGCGCCGGCGTTCGGCCGACAGCGCGTCCCTGGCGCGCATCGTCGCCTTCTCCTTCACCAGCATCTTTTGGTGCGCGGCTTCCCAGTCTTGCCGTGAAACGATCGGCGGGGTCTTCATCGTCATGGTCATTGGTCTTCTCCTTTGCCAGTCGTGGCGTCGTTGCGGTGTGGTGTTGCCTGGGGATGTCGGGGTGCCGCAGGCGCGGCGGAATCCAAGAGATCCGGTCCGGCGCAGCAAGGGTGGCGTGCTGCGTGCTTGGCCGTATCATTGGCCGTGTCGAGGTCGGGGTCGATGGAAGCAGGCATCTTTTGTATCTCCTATGCGTGCCGTCATTGCCGACTTGCTGGGCCGACTTGCTGGGCCGACTTGCTGGGCCGACTTGCTGGTTGACGGTACTGACGTAAGTTAGGGCGGCTCGGTGCCGAGGTGGGAGTTACAAGTGTGACGGGATTTGAATGGACTCGCTGATCACCTCGGCAGCGCTGGCGCTGGCGGCCGGCGATCCGCTTGGGGCGCTCGACCGCGTCGCCCTGCGCGAGGATGCGCCGGCGCTGGCGCTGCGCGGCATCGCCATGGCGCAGCTCGGCGACTTCGATCGCGCCAAGCTCTTGTTGCGGCGGGCCGCGCGCGCCTTCAGCCCGAAAGAGGCGGTCGCGCGCGCCAGATGCGTCGTCGCCGAGGCCGAGATCGCGCTGGTCTCGCGTGATCTCGGTTGGCCGGCCAAGGCGCTCGACGCGGCCCGCACGGCGCTGGAAAAACACGGCGACCGGTTGAACGCGGCGCATGCCGGCCACCTCAAGGTGCGCCGCCTGCTGCTGATCGGCCGCCTCGACGAGGCCGAGCATGTGCTGGCCGGGCTCGACCCGGCGCCGCTTCCGCCGGCGGCCAGGGCCGCGCACGAGCTCGCCGTCGCCGGCATCGCCATGCGGCGCCTGCGGACCAGGCCGGCGCGCGCGGCGCTGGAGTGGGCGCGACATGCCGCCCGCAAGGCCGGCATTCCCGGCCTTATCGCGGAGGTCGACAGCGCGTGGCAGGCATTGGAAACACCCGCGGCGCGATTGATCGCGCAGGGCAGGGAGCAGCCGCTGCTGCTCGAAGAGGTCGAGGCGTTGCAGGGATCGCCGGCGCTGGTCGTCGATGCTTTCCGCTACGCCGTGCGCGCTGGGCGGACCACGGTTTCGCTGGCAAGCCGGCCTGTGCTGTTCGCCTTGGCGCGGACGCTCGCCGAGGCCTGGCCCGGGGACGTGTCGCGGGGCGAACTCGTGGCGCGGGCCTTCGGCGGCAGGCATGCCGATGAATCGCATCGCGCGCGCCTGCGCGTCGAGATCGGGCGACTGCGCGCCGAGCTTCGCGCACTGGCCGGCATCAGCGCCACCAAGCATGGCTTCACGCTGGCGCCGCGCCAGGCGCGCGCGGTGATGGTGCTGGCGCGGCCGATCGAGGAGCGGCACGCGGCCGTGCTGGCCTTGCTGGCCGACGGCGAGGCCTGGTCGAGCTCGGCCCTGGCGCTGGCGCTTGGAACCGGCCAGCGCAGCGTACAACGGGCGCTCGAGCCGCTTGCCGAGGCCGGCAAGGTGCAGTCCTTCGGCCAAGGCCGGGCGCGCCGCTGGATGACGCCGCCGGTGGCGGGTTTCACGACCACCTTGTTACTCCCGGCGCCGCTGCCAAACGGCTAAGTGTGTCGATATTCAGGTGATGCCGGCCTGCAAAGGTCAGCGGGATGACGACCACACTAAAGGATCAAGAAATGAAACATTCAGCGGCCGAAATTTTGAGGGAATACGGACCCTTTCCCGGTGCCAAGACGGTGGCCGGGGTGAGCTTTGACGGCAAGAACGTCTGGTTCGCCTCGGGCGACAGGCTGAACGCCTTCGACCCGGAGAGCGGGCAGGCCTTGCGTTCGATCGATGTCGCGGCGCACGCCGGCACCGCCTATGACGGCCGGCATTTCTTCCAGCTCGCCAAGGACCGCATCCAGAAGATCGATCCCGACACGGGCGAGGTGCTTTCCACCATTCCGGCACCCGGCAATGGCGGCGATTCCGGTTTGACCTGGGCCGAAGGCACGCTGTGGGTGGGGCAGCACCGGGAGCGCAAGATCCACCAGATCGATCCCGAGACCGGAGCGATCCTGCGCACCATCGAATCCAACCGTTTCGTCACCGGGGTGACCTGGGTCGAGGGCGAATTGTGGCACGCCACCTGGGAGGGCGACGAAAGCGAACTGCGCCGCGTCGACCCACGGACGGGCAAGGTCCTGGAGAAGCTCGACATGCCTGCCGGCATGGGCGTCTCGGGGCTGGAGTCCGATGGCGGCGACCGCCTCTTCTGCGGCAGCGGAAACGCCGGCGTGGTGCGGGCGGTGCGTCGGCCGAAATAGGGACCGCGAATTTTCCCTCGGCGACTGGCCGTTGCGCGATGTCGGGCCTAGATAGGCTGGACCATCCCCCCGCAAAAGGACCAGATCATGCCCGAACAGATCACGTTGAACGACGGCGCCGCCATTCCCGCGCTTGGCCTTGGCGTGTGGCAGGTCGATCACGACATCACCGCGCAGGTAGTGGGCTGGGCGATCAAGGCCGGTTACCGGCTGATCGACACCGCCGAGGGTTATCAGAACGAGGAAGGGGTCGGCGAGGCGATCCGCGCCGCCAGCGTGCCGCAAAGCGAGCTGTTCATCACCTCGAAGCTGCGCAACGGTGCCCACCAGCGCGATGCGGCGCTTCGTGCCTTCGACGACACGATGCAGAAGCTCGGCGTCGAGCAGCTCGACCTGTTCCTGATCCATTGGCCGGTGCCCAGCCAGGACAAATATGTCGAGGCGTGGAAGACGCTCGTCGAGCTGAAGCAGGCCGGCCGCATCAAGTCGATCGGCGTCTCGAATTTCAATCCTGATCATCTGGAACGCATCATCGGCGAGACGGGCGTGACACCAGTCGTCAACCAGGTCGAGTTGCATCCGCACTTCCAGCAGCGCGCGCTCAGGGAGTTTCACGCCCGGCACGACATTCATACGGAAAGCTGGAGTCCGTTGGGCAGCGGCCGCCTGCTGAGCGATCCGACCATATCAGGCATTGCCCGCAAACACGGCAAGTCCGCCGCGCAGACGATGATCCGCTGGCATCTCCAGCAAGGGCTGATCGTCATCCCGAAATCGGTCCGCCAGGACCGTATCGCGGCCAATTTCGACGTCTTCGATTTCGAACTGGACGCGCAGGACCTGGAGACGATCGCCGGCATGGATTCGGCTGACGGCCGCAACGGGCCGAACCCGGCCACGGCAGCCTTTTTGTTCTGAGCGTGCCAATCGGCCGATCTCCCCCCTCGTGGGGGAGATGCCCGGCAGGGCAGAGGGGGGCACTGTCCCGCCGGCCTCTCAGTCCGTACCACCCAAACCCGCCACGATGACAATATGCTGGCAGACATTTTCGATGTCGCGGATGACATCGTCATTCCAAAACCGGAGCACGGTCCAGCCGTCCTGTTCCAGCCGCTTCGTCCTGAAGGTGTCGGCCGCTGCAAGCTCTGCGTCGCCGTGCTGCGATCCATCGAGTTCGACGACGAGCTTCTTCTGAGGGCACGCAAAGTCGACGATATAGCCGGCAATAGGCAATTGTCTTCGAAAGCCAAGCCTCATCAGCCGATGCGCGCGAAGTTCATTCCAGAGCTTTAACTCCGCGTCGGTCATGACCTTGCGCATCGATCGAGCGTTTGCGCGGTTTTGTGGGGGCAATGGCGTATGCGGCATGGCAGCTTCGATTGTGATTGAGGTTGGCGCTCTACGGCGCCCCCCTCTGTCCTGCCGGACATCTCCCCCACGAGGGGGGGGAGATCGGCGGCTTCGCCCTCGGCGCGTTAAATCCCCGAGCCGTCCAGCTGTTGCGCGTCGTCGCCTTCCCATGGCGCCGGCATCGAGGCGCCCCGGCTGAGATTGGCCGAGGGCATCGGCATCCAGCACTTCAGCTCCGGCTCGGCGTATTCGACGACGCGGCCGGGCGAGGAATCGGAGGCGCGCCAGCCTTCCTCACCGAACTGATCGGCGCGTGACCAGTAGGCGAGGTCGACTTCCGCTGGCCCCTGCTCGGACGGGCGGACCGTAACGAGTATCCGGCTGCCGTCTTTTGGCGCGCTGGACATGTGGCGCCAGCGGTCGGGCTCATCCATCGTTCTTCCTCCTGCCTTGCTGCGGGATGAAGTGTCGCCTCGCCACCGGAGGCGGTCAACCCAAACTTTGCACGACCCGTCCTGTTTCAATGGGCTGCTCGTTCCGCCCGGTCCGCTGGGAATGTATGATTGGTCGGATTGCACCAGCCGCATCCGTCCTTGATCTGGCGATGGTCGCCGGGACAAAGAGAGGCATTCATGAGTGACAGTGTCGAGCCGACGCCGGCTGGAGTGGAAACAAAACTGTACTTCAGCCGCAACCCCAATCCGCGCCTGGGGGTCGCGGTGGCGCGTCATCTCGGGGCGAAAGTGACCTTCGAATTCGCGTCGCCGTTCGCGCCGGGGCAAGCGGAGCGATTCCGGCCGCTCAATCCCAACCTTTCCCTCCCCATACTGGCGTGGCCGGGCGGCAGCCTGTGGGAGGCCGACGCCATAGCCTGCCGGTTGTCGCGCGACATGGGTTCGGATTTCTGGCGCAGCGGCGAGGATGAGCCCGACATGATCCGCTGGCTGAGCTGGGGCAAGGAGAATTTCGTGCGGGCCTGCGACATGGTGCATTTCGAGCGCGGCACCAAGCAGCGCTATCACATCGGGCCGATCGATCACCAACTGGTCGAGGAGGGGCTGAAACTGTTTCACACGACGGCGGCGATCCTGGAGAGCGCGCTTGCGGGCCGGCAATGGCTGGTCGGGGACGAAGTCTCGTATGCCGACTTCCGCATGGCGACGTTCCTGCCGTTCAACGACGTCGCTGGGCTGCCGCTTGGTGATTATCCCGCGCTCACCCGCTGGTACGGGCGCCTTGAAGCCATCGACGCCTGGCGTGATCCCTTCGAGGGTCTGGATTCGCCGCGATTGCCGCCAGTCCCGGGACAGATCGAGCCGCATGAGGCGGCGCCGAGGCTGTAACCGAAAGGGGTGGCGACCGGCGTATACGTTTGGAGAGAAACTTGAAGACGCCGGCCGCCTTTGGGGGCGTTGGGTGCATCACGTTGGGGCACGATGCAGGGTCAGGTTAGGCGGATGCCTGGTGTCCGCAATCGGAACACCGGCCCATGGTGAACAAGTGGTTACTATCCACAGGTCAGGGCTGTAAACGGCAGGCGGCCCGCCGGTTTCGGCCGTCCATCGCGGCCACTTCGTCGTTCTCTCGGCTGTGCGCAACGCGAATCGCCGGCCATGCCACGCTCGACGGGCCGCGATCGGGTTGATAAGCCCGTCTGCGAAGGAGCTGATGAGTCTGGCATGACCGTTGCGATCGAGATGGGACACACGACGGCGGGCGACCCGGCGAAGCTCGATCTCGAGGAATTGCTGGCGACCCGCCTTCTGGTGCAGGGCAATTCGGGCTCCGGCAAGTCGCATTTGTTGCGGCGGCTCCTGGAGCAGAGCGCGCCTTGGGTGCAGCAGACCATCATCGACCCCGAAGGCGACTTCGTTTCGCTGGGCGAACGATACGGCCATCTGGTCATAGATGCCGAGGAGCATACCGAGCGCGGGCTGCAGGCCGCCGGCGAGCGGGCGCGTATCCATCGCGTCTCGACCGTGCTCAACCTGGAAGGGCTCGATGCCGAGAACCAGATGCGGCGGGCCGCCGCCTTTCTCGGCGGGCTGTTCGAGGTCGCGCGCGACCACTGGTACCCGATGCTGGTGGTGGTCGACGAGGCGCAGCTTTTCGCGCCGGCGGTGGCCGGCGAGGTATCGGACGAGGCGCGCAAACTCTCGCTCGGCGCCATGACCAATCTGATGTGCCGTGGCCGCAAGCGGGGGCTGGCTGGCATCATCGCCACGCAGCGGCTGGCCAAGCTCGCCAAGAACGTCGCGGCGGAAGCCTCCAACTTCCTCATGGGCCGCACCTTCCTCGATATCGACATGGCGCGCGCCGCCGATCTCCTGGGCATGGAGCGGCGGCAGGCGGAAGCCTTTCGCGATCTGGAGCGCGGGCAGTTCATGGCGCTGGGGCCGGCGCTGTCGCGCCGCCCGCTCGGCCTGCGCATCGGCCCGACCGACACCAGCCCGCGCAACGGCACGCCCAGGCTGATGCCGCTGCCGGAGGCGGCGCTCGAGGACGCCCGCGCCATCATCCTGGCCGCCCCGCCGCCGGAGACGATGCGCGCGCCACGCCGGGTGGCGTCGCCGGACCTGCTGGAGCAGCTGATGGCGGCGAAATCGGCGCCGCGCGACATCCGCCCCGAACCGGCGGAGCCGCAAATCAGCGCCGAGGATCTGGCGGAGCGGCGCGAGCGGGTGGACCGCGTGCTGCGCGCCATTCTTGCACAACCTGACGCAGGCTTCCGCGTGATCGGCGTGCTCTACCAGGAGTTCGTCGTACGCTGCCGCATCGAGGGTCTCGCTTCGGTCGTGCCTGATCTGCCCGCATTCCGCCGCATGTTGACGCGCGCCCGTGCCGGGCTGGGGTCTGAAACCAGCGAGGACGATGTGTGGCGCGACGTCTCGGTGCGCGCCTCGCTGCTGCCGGAGGACATGCAGGGCGTGTTCATGATGATCGCGCGCGCGGCGAAGGAGGGCTGGCCGTGCCCAAGCGATGGCGCGATCGCCCGCGCCTATGGCTCGCATTCCATGCGCCGGGCCCGGCGGCTGCTCACCTATATCGAGGAGCAGGGTCTCATCGTCTGCCAGCTCGACGGCGCCGGCCGGCGCACCGTGACGCTGGTCGAACTCGCCTGGGCCACGGCGCCCGGCGACCCCAACGCCGAGGAGGCGGAGCAGGGGAGCCTGGCGCTGTGAGAGCGCTATGAAGCATTCAACCTTGGGCTGTCGCAGGCATCCTGGCAAGACCGGCCGGATGCGGTCGCTTGTCGGCTTTCGGTGAGGGCCAGCCGTGCGACGCCGCCACCCTAACTGGACGGTGATGACACCGTCGACCGCCCGCCATCCCGATGGGATGATGAGCCGGTCCGTCCCGATGTGCGGCGATCGGTTCCCGGCTTCGCGGGCGCGGAGCCTGCCGGGAACCAGCGACGGCCACGCAGGTTGAATCAGCGTTGGTTTCCCGAGGCGAGGCGACGTCATGAGCATCCTGCAAAGCATCAAGAAAGCAGCCGAACAGGTGACCGGTGCCGCAAGACCGGACAGACAGCAGGCAGCCGATCTTGTCAGGCCACGAAAATCGAACGAGTTCAGGTTTGGGGATGATGGCCTGGTGCCCAACCATCCGTCCTGGCCGCTGGTGGTTTATCGCGGTGCCGTGACGCTGCCGGAGGACTTCGATCCCGCGGCCGTCATGGAGGAGCTTTTCTCGGCCAATGGCTGGGGGGACAGCTGGCGCAACGGCATCTACGACTATGTCCACTACCATTCGCGCATCCACGAAGTGCTGGGCGTGGCGCGCGGTACGGCGAAAGTCCGGTTCGGCGGCAAGAAGGGGCGAACGCTGGCGCTGAAGGCCGGCGATGTCGCGGTTCTTCCAGCCGGCACCGGGCACCAGCGCATCTCCGCCTCAGACGACTTTCTCGTGGTTGGCGCCTATCCGCCATCCGGCACCTATGACGAATGCACGACTACCGCCGACCACGCCAAGGCAGTGGCGACGATCCCCAGGGTCGGCCGGCCGCGCAAGGACCCGGTTTACGGAAGCAAAGGCCCGCTGCTGGCGGCGTGGAAGAAAGACTGAATTCGCAGAAGCCCAGGAGAGCAAAACTCATTGGCGCATGCCCTGCCTCGGCACGAGCGCTCGAGCGGATCGACGCAACAGCATCACATCGGTGGAACGCTCTCAAACGCCCGCGATCGCCAGAAGCCAAGCCAGGATATCGAGCAACAGAAAGACCAGCGCAAACTGCAACGCCATCCGGAGCCGCTGGATAATCCGCCAGTTGCTGGCCATGTCCGCCTTGATGCGGAGGGCCAGCGCGCGGTGCATGGCCGACATCGTCGTCGGCTTGTCGCCATCGACATAGTGATGGAGCAGTTCTTCTGGATCGAAGCGAAATGTGTATTGATGGTAGGGCCAAAGCATGAAGACGATCAGCCCGCCGATGCTGAACAGCAGGGTTACGGCGGCCCAGTCCCAAACTCCAAGCCCGTTGGAAAGGGCCGCGCCGCCCAGCAACGAGTTTGCGAATGCGGTGGCGAAGATGAGGCTCCCGGCGCGGGTGTTCATGTTCTCGACAACGGTCTGCTGATGCGTGAGACCTCTCACCGCCTCCTGATAAATAAACGCAAGACGAGGATCGTCGTCGTCAAGACCGCCTGCGACAGGTCTGTTGCTTTCTCCTCCATGCGGACGTGCGGCCATAAGGGTGCCTCTCTGGCAGGGCAGGGGAGGCGCAGCTTAACCCAAAATCCTTAGCCGTTAACCACTGCCTTTCGAGATGCTTCTACCGCTCCTCGATAATCCGCAGATACGCCGCCGTCAGGAACAGAACGATCAGCCCGAACAAGATCCGCCTCGCACCTTCCGGCATTTGCAAGATGGTGAGCAGCGTGGTCAGCACGGTGAGGATCAGCGCGCCGATGATGGTGCCGGTGTAGCCGCCGCGGCCGCCGAAGATCGAGGTGCCGCCGATGACGGCCGCCGCCACCGAAGGCAGCACCAGCGGCTCGGCGAGCGAGAGCGAAGGGGCCTTGATCAGGCCGATATAGAGCAGGCCGGTGATGCCGGCGAGCATGCTGGAGGAGATGTAGAGCGCTGTTATGACCTGCCAGTACTGGACGCCGGAGAGGCGGGTCGCGCGCTCATTGTCGCCGACGGCGTAGAGCAGGCGGCCGAAACCGGTGCGGGCGAGCGTGAAGACGATGAGGGCGGCCAGCGGCACGAACAGCAGCAGCGCGTTGGGAAAGCCGGAGGTGACGCCGGTGCCGAGCCAGGCGAGGAAGTCGGGGATTTTGGCGCCCGACGCGATCACCGTGCGCTGATAGACCTGCAGGCAGCCGGTGCCGATCAGGCTGGTGCCCAGCGTCATGATCAGCGGGTGGACGCGGAACACGCCGACGCCGATGCCGTTGATGAGACCGATCAGCACCGCCGGCATCATCGCCAGCAGGAACGCCACCGCCGGGTCCTGGTTCACCACTTGCGTCGCCATGATGAAGGCGCTCATCGTCGCCACCGTGCCGACCGAAAGGTCGATGCCGCCGGTCAGCATGGTCATGGTCTGGCAGCCGGCGAGGATCGCCAGCGGTATGGCGAACTTGATCGTGTTGGCGATCCAGCGCTCGTTGACGATGCCAGGGCGCAGGATCTGCAGGATCACCACCAGGATGACCAGCAGGATGATCAGCGGGATAAGGGGCCGGTCGGCCATGAAACGCTTCAGGCGGCGGCCAAAGGGAATGGGCGTGATCGCGGTGCTGCTCATGGCGCGGCTCCTGCTCGCGATGGGGTGGGGTAGGTGGCGTTGCAGGGGAAGGGTGGCGCTCTACGGCGCCCCCCTCTGGCCTGCCGGCCATCTCCCCCTCTAGTGGGGAGATTGGATGTCGTGACGGCTTTCGCCAATAGTCGGCGCTGCAAGAATGAGCGGGGCGCCAAAGCTGCCAATCTCCCCCCTTGAGGGGGAGATGTCCGGCAGGACAGAGGGGGGCGCCGTAGGGCACTACGTGCCAATTCACACCTGCTCATCATTGCCGCCCCCGCATCGTAATAAACGCGCCGAACATCACCACGGCGACCATGATCAGGCCTTCGATGATGGCGGTGACGTTGGGGTCTATGGCGAGCAAAGTAAGGTCGGTGCGCACCAGGCGCAGCACGAAGACGGCGACGATGGGGCCGAGCAGGCCGCCCTTGCCGCCGCCGAGCGCCACGCCGCCCAGCACGACCGCGGCGACGCTGGCGAGCAGATAGGGGCCGGGGATGGGGGCGCCGATGCCGGTGCTCATGGTCAGCGCCAGCCCGCCCATGGCCGCGAACAGGCCCGACAGTGCGTAGGCGATGACTCTTGTGCGGGCAACAGGCACGCCGCTGCGGAACGCCGCCAGTTCGCTCGAGCCGATGGCATAGATGGAAAGGCCGAGGCGCGAGCGCCGAAGCGGGATCCAGACGATGCAGAGGCAGACGACCAGCACCAGAAGCGCCTTGGGCAGCCAGGCATCGATGGTATCAGGCAGGCCCGGTATCGGCACGGTGCCCGAGATCAGCGCCTTCAGCCATTCGGCGGCCGCCCCGCCCGGCGCGCCGAGCACCAGAAGGGCGGCGCCCTGAAGCACGAACAGCATGGCGAGCGTAACGACAATGTCGGGCACGCGGGTGACGACGATGAGCAGGCCGTTGAGCGCGCCCAGCACAAAACCCATGGCGAGCACGAAGGGCACCACGAACAGGGCGTATTCCTCCGAGGCGCCGTTCATCATCGAGGCGGCGGTGACGCTGGTCAGCGCCATCATGGCGGCGACCGAGAGGTCGATGCCGCCGGCGATGACGACAACGGTCTGGGCGGCGACGGCAAAGGCATAGGGTAGCACGGCTCGCGCCAGCGAGCCGAAATCGCCGCTGCCATAGCCGGGCTGGATCAGTTTTGTCGCGATGAACAGAACGATCAACAGGGCAAACAGGCCTGTTACCCAGCCCTGGCGGCGCAGGAAATGGCTCATGGCGTTGCCTCCGGCGCGTCGGAAGCATTGGCCGTAGGGTCAGCCAAAATGCCGATATCGGCCTTGGCGCCGCGCGGCAGGCCGTAGGCGGCGCGCATCAGCGCCGGTTCATCCGCTTCCTCGACAGGGAAAATGTCGACGAGGCGGCCGCCGAAGATGACGATGACGCGGTCGCAGACGCGCTGTACCTCTTCGAGTTCGGAGGTGTAGAACAGCACCGACTTGCCATTGCCGGCGAGCTCGCGCAGCAGCTTATAGATCTCCTGCTTGGTGCCGACATCGATGCCGCGCGTCGGGTCGAAGCACAGGATGGTGCGGGCATCCGCCGCGATCCAGCGGGCGATGGTCACCTTCTGCTGGTTGCCGCCGGAGAGGCGCTGCACCTCGCCCTGGGCGCGAGTATCGATCTGCAGGCGCTGGATGGCGCTCGCCACCGTGGCGCGCTCCTTGCGCATGGCAATTGGTCCCCAGTTGCGCAGGGGGGCGCTGAAGGGGAGCGCAATGTTCTCGCGCACCGAGCGCTGCATGGCGAGCGCTTCGGAACGGTCGCCGGGCACATAGGCGATGCCGGCGCGGATGGCGTCGATCGGGTGGGCGAATTTCACTGGGCTGCCGTCGACCTCGATCGTGCCGCCCGACGGTTTGATCGAGCCGGCAAGAGCGGCGAACAGCTCGTCCTGGCCCTGGCCTTCCAGCGCCACCACGCCGGCGACCTCGCCATCCCCGAGGTCGAAGGAGACGTCGCTGAGCTTGGTACCGACGCGCAGGTTGCGTACGGCGATGCGCGGGCGGGCAGGGGGGCGGGCCTTCTCGCTGGCGCCGCGGCCGGCGACATGGGTCTTGACGATGCGGCTGCCGAGCATCAGCTCGACGATCTTTTCTTCCACGCCCGGCACGATGTCGACGACGCCGACGGTCGCGCCGTCGCGCAGCACCGTGGCGCGGTCGCAGAGCGCGGCGATCTCGACGAAGCGATGCGAGATGAAGATTACGGCGCGGCCGGCGTCGCCCTGGCGGCGCACTACCTCCAGCACTTTTTCGGCAAGGTTGGCGGGCAGTGCCGCCGTCATCTCGTCGAGCAGCAGCACATCGGGCTCGACCGCCAGCGCACGGGCAAGGTCCAGCACGCGCAGCACGGCCAGCGGAATGTCACGCGCGGTGTCACGCAGGTCGAGGTCAGGAATGCCGAGCTCGCGCACCCAGGCGCGGAACGGCTCGACCGGAGTGCCGGTCAGCCGCAGATTGGACAGCACGTCGAGATCGGGGATCAGCGACGGCTCCTGGTAGACGGGCAAAAGCCCGGCGCGCCGCGCGGCGGCGGGCGAGCGTATGTCGCGCGCCTCGCCACGGACCAGGATGCGGCCGGCATTGGCTGATATGGCGCCGGTCAGGATTTTCACCAGCGTCGACTTGCCGGCGCCATTGGCGCCCATCAAGGCGTGCACCTCGCCCGGTAGGACGGAGAGCGACGCGTTACGCAAGGCGGCAACCGCGCCGTAATTCTTGGCGACGCCCGTGGCGTCGAGGAGGAGATTGGTCAAATCGTGTGGTTCTCGGTGAAGCTGTTCAGATGTTTGAAGGAGCTCAATTGCTTTGACAGGTTGGCACTCTACGAGGCCCCCCTCTGTCCTGCCGGACATCTCCCCCTCAAGGGGGGAGATTGGCCGTCGTCTCGACTTTCGCCAACTTTCAACGTTGCAAGACGAGAGCCGGCGCCGGAATTGTCAATCTCCCCCCTTGAGGGGGAGATGTCCGGCAGGACAGAGGGGGGCGACTTAGAACGCCGACCTTCGCATGACGAGGAGGCGACCCGCCGTCCTCGTCACGTAATTCAAACCCGGCTTACTCCCCCGGGCCCTTGCAAGCCACGATCTGGTCCTTGGTGTAAGTCGTCCAGTCCGGGATCGAGATCGAGACCGGCCATTCCGGGCTGAGCGACGGGTCGGCGGCGGCCTTCAGCTTGGCCTTGCCTTCGTCGGTGGCGTTGTCCCACAGCTGCGGGTCGACCAGCACGGTCTGCTGGGCCGGCTTCTTGCCGTCGAGGATCTGCAGGGCGAGCGTCACACCGGCGCCGCCGATCGAGCCGGGGTTGGTGACGGCAGCGCCGACGAGGCCCTTGACCGAGCTCAGCTGGCCGACGAAACCGGCATTGTCGGCGCCGACCACCGGCACCAGCGGCGCCTGCGATTCGACCAGCGCGTCGACGATGACGTTGTCGATGCCCGAGGTCCACACGCCGTTGAACGGCGTTCCGGTGGCGAGGAACGACAGCATCTGCTGCTTGGCCTGGTCCTGCTGCCAGCCGGTGAAGACTTCCTGCGCGACCTTCACGTCGGGGAATTCGGCCAGCGCCTTCTTGAAGCCTTTGTCGCGATCGCTGTCGGCCGACGCGCCGGCCGCACCGCGCATATAAAACACCTCGCCCTTGCCGCCCATCTGGCCGAACAGCCATTTGGCGCCGAGATAGGCATATTGTTCCTGGTTGTTGGAAATGATGTAGGCCGACGGTTCGGTGACCGCCTGGTCGACGGCGACGACGACGATGCCGGCCTTGGTGGCTTCTTCCAGGCCCGCCTTGATGCCGGCCGGATCGGCGGGGTTGACGACGATGGCGTCTACCTTGGCGCTGATCAGGTTGCGGATGTCTTCCAGCTGGCCGGCGGCATCGGTGTTGCGGTGGGCGATGTTGAGCTTGGTCACTTCGCCGGAGGCGAGCGCCTGCGCCTTCATGGCGCACACCATCTCTTCGCGCCAGCCATTGCCCTGCACGGTGTTGGAAATGCCGATCGTGTATTTGCCGGCGGCGGACGAGACACCCACCGAGGCCAGCAGTGCCGCGCTGGCAAGCAGCGGGATCATGGTCAGATATTTCTTCATTTCAGTCTTCCTCCACATTTGTTTTCAGTTCAGTTTTAATCCGTTAAGCCGCGCCACTCACAAACAGAGTCAAGTGGCCCGCCATGCCATCACTTGACGAAGGGACGCAGCACGTCGCGGGCGAGCAGAAAGCCCCGCTTCACCTGATCGTCGCTGCCTTCAAATCGCCTGTCCTCGTGTTCGATGATGACCGATCCGTCATAGCCGGCGCGATAGAGGCCGGAGAAGAAGCCGCTCCAGTCGACATCGCCCAGCCCCGGCATGCGCGGCACCTGCCAGCCTATGCCGGCTGACAAAATTCCGCGCTCGTAGAAACCGTCATGATCAATCATCAGGTCCTTGGCGTGGGCGTGGAGCATGTAGGGGCCGAATTCCCTGATGAAGCGGGCCTGGTCGATCATCTGCCAGACCAGGTGCGAGGGGTCGAAATTCATGCCGACATCGCCGCCCCAGCTCTCCAGGATGCGTCGCCAGACCTGCGGCGAATAGGCGATGTTGTGCCCGCCCGGCCATTCGTCATAGCTGAAGATCATCGGGCAGTTCTCGAAAGCGAGTTTTACCCCGTGGTCGCGCGCATGGGCGACGATTTCAGGCCAGACTTTCAGCGCGTCCTGCCAGTTGACGTCAACGGTCTTGGACGCATCGCCGCCGCAGAAGGTGTTGACCACTGATGCACCCATGTTGGCGGCCAGCACGATGACCTTTTTGAGATGGCCGATGACCGCCTCGCGGTGCGCGGCATCGGGATGCAGCGGGTTGGGGTAGTAGCCGAGGCCGGAGATGGACATGTTCTTTTCCGCCAGCGACGCGGCAATCTCTTTTGCCTGCGAGGCCGACGTGCCGGCAGCGTCGATATGGCTGGTGCCGGCATAGCGGCGGGTCGCGCCGGAGGTTTTCGGCCAGCAGGCGATTTCCAAGGCCTCGAAGCCGACGGAGCTTGCCCAGCCGGCGACCTCGCCTAGCGGCGTCTCCGCGAACGGTGCGGTGAGCAGTCCAAGTTTCATCATGCCTCCCCTGACCGCGACCCCGCGATCGATGCCTATAATGCCGATTGTTTGGATCGCTTCAACCTCGCGACCTCGTCTTGTTCGAGACTGTGACGGACTGCCGCCATCGGATCGTCCGACAGCAGTTCGCCAAGCGCCGAAGCCGCGGCCTGCCGGAACGTCTCGTTCGCGGCAAGGTCGGGATCGAAAATCGTGTCGATGGCCAGGATGGCGGAAGCCAGAGCCGGCGCATCGTTGCCCGTCGCGTCGGCTATTGCCGCGACCTTGCCGGCATAGGGATCCGACACCGGCCAGCGTTTGCCGAAGCGGGCCGAGGCCAGGATCAGATAGGCCATCCAGCCGGCGACCGGCACCGACAAAAGGCCGATGCTGGCCCCCTGGTTCAGCCGGTCGCGGATCGGGTTGAGCAGGCGCTGGACGATCTTCTGCGAGCCATCGGTGGCGATCTGGTGGTTGCGGTGGCGGATGGCGGTGTTGCGCAAGCGGCCGAGGCTCTGGTCGACATAAGCCAGTGGCTCCATGCCAGGCACCGGCATCAGCGTCGGCAGGGTTTCCTCGACCAGCATGCGCCTGACGAAGACCGACAGCAGCGGGTCGGCGATGGCATCGAATGTGTGTTCGAGGCCAGCCAGTACGCCGAGCGTGGCGAGCGTCGTCTGCGCGCCGTTCAGCACCCGCATCTTGAGATGCTCGAAGGGCGTGACATCGTCGACGAAAGTCGCGCCGGCCAGGTCCCAGCGGGGCACGCGGCCGGCGAACTTTTTCTCGATCACCCATTGCCGGAACGGTTCGCCGACGGCGACGGCGGCATCGCGGTAGCCGAACCACTGTTCGACGCTATCGAGGTCGTCCCGCGTCACCGCCGGCGCTATGCGGTCGACCATGGCCGAAGGGAAGGTGGCATTGGCCGCGATCCAGTCGGCGAGCCCATTGCCGCGCCGCTCGGCAAAGCTCCGCACGACATTTTCCAGGATGACGCCATTGGCCGGAATGTTGTCGCAGGAGAGCAGTGTCAGCTTCCGGCCATGCGTGGCCCGGCGCATCTCCAGCGCCCGTGTGAGGATGCCGGGCACGCTGCGCGGAGTGTCCGGGTTGGCAAGGTCATGGACGATGTCGGGATGGCCGAGGTCGAGCGCGCCGCTCGACGGGATGTGGCAATAGCCTTTTTCCGTCACCGTCATCGTCACCAGTTCGATGTCGGGCGAGGCGAGCGCGGTGAGCGCCGGTGCGGCGCTGTCCTGGCTGTCGATCACCTTCACGATGCTGCCAATGACGCGCGCCTCGACATAGCCGTTCTCGCGGATCAGCCTGGTGTAGAGGCCGCCTTGCCGGCCGAGCGTGTCGGCGAGGGTGGGCGGGCGGATGTTGATGCCGACAATGCCCCAGCGGTCGAATTGCAACGACAAGAGTTCGTCGGTGTATTCGGCCTGATGGCAGCGGTGGAAGGCGCCGACGCCAAGATGCGCCACGCCGGGTGACAGCGACGCCCGGTCATAGGATGGCCTTTGCACGGCAGCGGGAAGCCGCTCCAGCAGCCTGGGCTCGAGCGTTTCGATGCTGCTCACCGGTTCGCCCCGATCACCGACTGCTCCTGGTCGATCACCGCACCGGTCATCGGCCCGGCCGCGTCGGAAAGCAGGAAGACGGCGAGGTTGGCGATATCCTCGGGCCTGAGTAGCCGGCCAAAGGGCTGCGCGGCATTGGCGGCGTCGAGCCAGCCCGGGCCGTTGCCCAGCGTCTCGGCCTGCATGATGCGTTCGGCCGGCGTGTCGGTCCAGCCGACATTGATGCCGTTGACGCGGATGCGGTCGAAGCGGTGGGCGTTGGCGGCGTTCTTGGTCAGCGTCGCCAGCGCGCCCTTGGTGGCGGAATAAACGGCCAACTCCGGCGAGCCGCAATGGGCGTTGATCGACAGGATGTTGACGATCGCCCCGCTTTGGTCGCGCTTCTTCATGTCGGCGATCGCGGCCTGCATCAGGAAGAAGGGTGCGCGCGCATTGACCGCGAACAGCGCCGCCCAGTCGTCCAACGACGCGTCGAGAAAGGAGGCGCGGTCGGTCAGGCCGGCGGCGTTGACCAGTCCGTCGATGCGGCCGAAGTGGTCGATGCAGGCCTGCGCCAGAGCGGCGGGGGTTGCCGGATCCCCCAGGTCGGCGGCGACGAAGAGCGTCGGCGTACCCAATCGCAAAAGCTCCGCCGCCACGGCATCGCCGCGCTTGCTGTCGCGCCCGGTGATCAGCAGGCCAGCAGCGCCGGAACGCGCCAGCGTCTCGGCAATGGCGCGGCCTATGCCTTGCGTAGACCCGGTGACCAGTATCACCTTGCCGTCGAGCCTGGTCTCCATTCCTCCTCCCGGAACAAAGTTTCTATTTTTTGAAATATGGAACGATAATTCCCGGTAGTCAATTGTGCCAGCAGCGCCTCATGTGCCGCGGCGCGCGGCGACGCCTTGGACCAGCGCCATGCCGACCGCCAGCGATGCCGCCAGCGAGCGGAAACCGGCGAAGTCCGATTCCACCACCTCCAGCCAGCTGTCCGAGAGCCGGATCAGCGGCGAGAAGGTACTGTCGGTGATGGTGACGATGCGGGCGCCGCGTTCGTGCGCCACCGCGACGAGGTCGGGCGTGATCGAATTGTAGGGGCTGAAGGAGACCGCCAGCACCGCATCCTGCCTGCCGATGCAGCCGACCTGGTCGAGCGCGGTGGAGCCGACATTGTCGACCAGCACATTGCGTACGCCTTGCTGCGAAAGCGTCAGCGACAGATAGGTGGTGACGGGGAAGGCGCGCTTGGAGCCGATGACATAGATCAGGTCCGCTTGTGCCAGCGTCCCTGCCATCTTCTCGAAGCTTTCGACATCGAAGCCGCTTTCGATGCGGCCGAGCGAGGCCTGCGAGGCGCCGACCATGCCGTGCAGGAAATGCAGGGCGGCGTTTGGCTCGGCCTCGGCGCGCGGCTCGCCGCGTCCTTCCGGCCAGGATCCCTTGACATGGTCCTTGAACAGGCCCTGGAAATCGGAAAAACCGGAATAGCCGAAGATCTGGGCAAAGCGCACCAGCGTCGAGGGCTGGACGCCGGCCTGCGCCGCCACCTGGGCGATGGTGCCGAGCGCCACCTCGCTCGGATGCTGCCACAGGAAGATCGCCACCTGGCGCAGGCGCTTGGGAAAATGCACCGTGCCGGAAGACAGCACGGCGCGCAGTTCCTCATAGGTCCGCGGCTGTATATAGCCAAGCGCCGCCAGCGAACGCCCGCGCTTGCGCGTCGCAGCCTCGCCGGTACTCGATCGTCC
Source organism: Mesorhizobium sp. Cs1299R1N1 (assembly GCF_037179655.1). Taxonomy (NCBI): domain Bacteria; kingdom Pseudomonadati; phylum Pseudomonadota; class Alphaproteobacteria; order Hyphomicrobiales; family Phyllobacteriaceae; genus Mesorhizobium; species Mesorhizobium sp. Cs1299R1N1. The sequence continues at coordinate 555,666 of NZ_JAPYKR010000003.1, forward strand.
GGATGGTTTTCTCGCCCCGCTCATGAATTCAGGCTAGCGCGATACGATCGTTTTACAATATGGAAATTGGAAATCCTGTTCGAAGTGATGTCTTGGAGAGGATGTAAACGGTTCAAAGTTGGGCTCTACGAGGCCCCCCTCTGTCCTGCCGGACATCTCCCCCTCAAGGGGGGAGATCGGACGTCGCCTATGCTTTCGCCAACCATGAGCGTTGCAGGAAGGGCGCCGCGATCAACACTGCAAATCTCCCCCCAAGAGGGGGAGATGTCCGGCAGGACAGAGGGGGGCGCCGTAGAACTCGACGGGGATAGCCAGGAGGAGAAAACATGGTCTACGCAACATCGGATGGATCGACGCGCCAGCGTCTGCGGGTCGGCATGGTCGGCGGCGGCCGCAATGCCTTCATCGGCGCGGTGCACCGGCTGGCCATGCGCCTCGACGACCAGATCGCGCTGGTTGCCGGCGCGCTGTCGTCCGACCCGGACAACGCCGCCGCCTCGGCCGCCGAGATCGGCATCGCGCCGGAGCGCAGCTATGCCGATTATCGCGCCATGGCCAAGGCAGAGGCCGCGCGGCCGGATGGCATCGAGGCGGTCGTCATCGTCACGCCCAACCATCTGCACGCGCCGATCGCCACCGCCTTCCTCGAGGCCGGCATCGACGTGATCTGCGACAAGCCGCTGTCGACGACGCTCGGTGACGCCGAAGCGCTGGTGGCGCTGGCGCGCGCGAAAAAGCGCCGCTTCGTCGTCACGCTCAACAACACCGGCTACGCCATGGTGCGCCAGGCGCGCGAAATGGTGGTGGCGGGCGAGCTTGGCCGGATCGTGTCGGTGCATGGCGCTTATATCCAGGACTGGCTGACCAAGCCGATCGACGCCGACGGCCAGAAGCAGGCGGAGTGGCGCACCGATCCGGCGAGGGCAGGGCAGTCGGCGGTGCTGGCCGATATCGGCGTGCACGCCTTCAACCTGGCAAGCTTCATTTCCGGCCGCGAGGCCGAGACGGTGTCGGCCGACCTGTTCACCGCGGTGCCCGGACGCCGGCTGGACGACAACGCCCATGTGCTGGTGCGCTGGACCGACGGCGCGCGCGGCACGATCCTGGCCAGCCAGACGTCGCCCGGCCACTACAACGACCTCTCCGTGCGCATCTATGGCGACAAAGCCGGGCTCGAATGGTCAGGCGCGTGGCCGGAGGAACTGCGCTTTTCCGTCCATGGCGAGGAAACCCGCACGCTGGTGCGCGGCGGCCATGGCTCGACGGCTGAATCCCGCCGCGTGTCGCGCATGCCGGCGGCACACCCGGAGGGTTATATCGAGGCCTTCGCCAATTTCTACCGCGACGCCGCCGACATCATCCGCGTCCACCGCTCGGGTGGCGCGGTCGATCCGGCGCGCGCGGCGCAGGTGCCCGACGTGGTCGACGGCGCACGCGGCGTGAAGTTCGTCGCCGCGGCGGTGGAGTCGAACGCGGCCCGCGGGGCGTGGACGGCGGCACGGTTTGCGGGATGACAGCCGATCTCCCCCCTCGTGGGGGAGATGCCCGGCAGGGCAGAGGGGGGCGCGAAGGATCGCAAGCCAGTCGGTATGATCATCTTTTCATAAGCCCGCAGACGGACATGCTGATTGAGGAGAGGCTGGCGGAACAGCGCCCCCCTCTGGCCTGCCGGCCATCTCCCCCACGAGGGGGGAGATCGGCAGCTTTTGCCGCCGGCGATCATGTCACGCCCAGCTGTTTGGCTAGGTCGACCAGCATCGGGCGCTGGCCCTTCAGGATCTTCACCTCGGCTTCGGCCAACGTGAACCAACCGGCTCTGTCGACCTCCGGGAATTCCTTCATCCTTCCGGATCGTGGCGGCCATTCCATGGTGAAGGTGTTGCTCTTGATAGTGGCCACATCGATGTCGGCCTCGACGGACCAGGCCGTGACGATCTTGCCGCCCGGTTGCCGGTAGTCGCCAAGGCGGGCGAAGGGGCCTTCGATCTTTATACCGAGCTCTTCCTCGGCCTCGCGTCGTGCCGCCGCCAGTTCGCCCTCACCCTCGTCGACAAGGCCCTTCGGGATCGACCAGGCGCCATCGTCCTTCTTCGCCCAGAACGGGCCGCCGGGATGGACCAGCAGCACCTGGATGCTATTACCGCCGCGGCGATGGATCAGCAGGCCCGCGCTGCGTTTTGCCATGTTTGCACGTCCGTTTGCGGCACTGGTGCGAAGCCGGTCGATCCTGCGTTGACCATTGCCGACCTTGCACCGGGAAATTGCGACGCTATGTCAGTCGCGTCTGCATTGCACCTCATGCGCGAGTCCGGCAATCTGATAGCATCGTTTTTTTGGGGCGGCGTCGAAAGTCAGGTGAGGCGTCTGAATGCAGCTGGGTCTGATCGGCTACTACAGCGACTTCGTGGTCTATCCCCTGGTGATCGCCATATTGGGCGTGGCCGGGCTGATCGAGGCCGGAGAGGAAAGCGCGCCGGATTGGATCGGCACGGCGCTGATCTGCCTTGGCCTGTGGACGCTGATCGAATACGTCCTGCACCGGTTCGTGCTGCACCACGTCCCCTGGATACGGGACCTGCATGACCGTCACCATGTCGAGGAGCGCAGCCCGGTGGGCACGCCCACCTGGCTCAGCCTCGGCGTGCATGCGCTGGTGGCGTTCCTGCCTGTCTGGATGGTCTCGGATTTCGTGACCGCCAGCGCGGTGAGCTGCGGGTTGATGCTGGGCTACCTCTGGTACATCAGCGTCCACCACATGATCCATCACTGGCATCCGGCCCATGCGAGCTATCTCTATACGCTCAAGCGCCGCCACGCGGTGCACCACCATATCGACGACAACGCCAATTTCGGCGTGACGTCGATATTCTGGGACCGGATTTTCGGCACCGCGCGGCTTTGACGTGGGTCTCTCGACAGGCCACCAACATCATTTGTGGTCCGCCGTGCGGTCGAGCGATGAAATCTAGGCCGAGCGATCTGGCCAGAATAGCCAGATGAGCGCGGCGGCCATCAGAATCCAGATTCCGACGATGAATGCGAGACCGACGCGGCTGGTCGGTTTGGATCGGCGAATGGCCTCCGCGCGAAACTCCGCCATCAGATCGGCGGGGATCAACTTCACCGCAAGCAGGATGCCGAGTGGTACGATGATCAGGTCGTCCAAATATCCGAGTACGGGAATGAAATCGGGTATCAGATCGATAGGACTGAGCGCGTAGGCGGCGACCGCGCCGGCGGCAAATTTGGCGTACCAGGGAACGCGAGGATCGCGGGCGGCCAGCCACAAGGCTACCACATCGCGCTTGATGGCCCTCGCCCATTGCTTTGCCTTGTCAAGGACAGTCACACGGCAACTCTCTTTTTGTAGACCCCGCACCGTAGGTCTCTCCGCTCGTTACAGCATGTCGCGGCGAATAGGATTCGCCCGACCTGCTGCAAGCTTCTGATTTTATGCATGTCGTTATCCCGGAACCGAGGACACTTGCGGGCGACATGCATTGCTTCGATCATTGCAAGGATGTCCACGATCCGCAAACTGATCCGCCACCCAATTTCGGGTAGTGTCTCAGTTTGAAATCTGGAGCCGCAAAAGCCGTTGTCGCGGGCCGTCCCGAACTCCTATATGCTTAGCGGAAAGCATGGAGGCGCGGTTGCCATACGTCAAAGTGGAAATTGCCAAGGGCATCGCATCGGTCAAGCAGAAGCGCGCCGTCATACGCGGCATGACCGACGTGCTTGTCAAGGAGCTTGGGCGCGACCCGGAATACGTCTTTGTCGTCATTGACGAGGTGGACACAGATAACTGGGGCCGCAAAGGCGAGTCCCTTACCGAGCTTTGGAGGCAGCGCGATGCCGACCGGACCTAAAGGACAGAAGCGCCGCGCCGATGTGATCGGCAATGCTGTCCGCGTCATGCGCATTGCCACAGGCGAGGAAACCGACGAACCGAAAGCAAAAAGCTATAAGAAGGGTAAGGAAGACGGGAGAGCCTCCCTCTAAGGCTCCCGCTAAACCGGCAACGAAAGCTGCGAAGCCTTAGCCCTTTTTGAAACAAGGTCATACGGGTTTTGCGCCTTCGATTTGTCAGCGAACCTTCGACTCAAACCGGCGATCATCTCCCCCGCAACATAATAGCGACCACGCTTCTCCCCGACGGGTATAAGCAATCCTTTTGCACACAGGTCTTTTAGATCCCGGCTCGCGACGACCTCCGAAATTTCGTTTTCGGTTCGGTGCCTCAAATTTCTGACCTTATATCCGAAGGCAGCATCCATTAACGCTAATTGCACGCGCTCATTTATCTTTAATTTCTTTGTAATTTGATCGATAGCCTCCCAAACTTGACCAATCTGCGCGTTCCTCTTTTTAAGAGTGATCGCCTGTTGGTAATGCGCGACTAAGCAAAAGCGCACCCAAGGTGTTGCATCGTTGCCTGGGTTCCATTTGCCTTGGGCTGTTTCTGCGAGAATTTTGTAATAGGCATCGGTATTGCGGCCAAGCCATTCCTCAATACTACAAAAAACCGGAGCGACAACGCCTTTGCGCGCCAATATCAATGTTTGCAGGGCGCGGGCCATCCGTCCGTTGCCGTCCTTAAAGGGATGGATCATCGCGAGATTGAGATGAACCATGGCGCCTAGGACCATCGAAGAATCGACGGCAGGCAAACTATTGGCTTGCGCCACAAGCTCGTCGATAAGGCCCGGAACAAGCTCAGCATCTGGTCCTTCATACACTGTGTCCTTTGATGGCTCGTGCACGACGTAGATGGCACCATTACGCCACTGGCCGGGCCATTTTGTCATGTCGTAGTTGAGCATCATGTAGTGAAGGCTTCGGATCAATTGAGCGTTGATTTCGAGGTGCGGGTCGTCATGCAATCGGAGAACGTAAGTCATTGCCGTTCGGTATCCGTTGAGCGCACGGATGGTCTCTTCCTCCAATGTCTCAGGTCGCTCGTCGTCTACAATAGCAACAGCTTCGGCCAGATTGGCGTTTATGCCCTCGATGCTATTGGAGCCTTGGAGGGCGCGTGCAAAGGTGTTCCGTCGCAAAAAACCTGTCCACCGGATCGGGTTCACGCTGACTTGATATTTTAGCTCGCTTCTAAGTCCACGGATCATTTCAAGAACGTCATGATCGGTAGCATCGAGCGTCGGATAGGTGTGGATCATGTCGGTTATCCCGTTTCATACCGTCGTGACGACGATATATAATTAACTTTTCGACGAAGTCAATTTATATATCCCACATGAACAAGCTACCCCTCCAGACCCCGCGTGGCGAGGGGCCGAGGCTCCTCCGCTCACAACTCCTTTTGCGCCAACTCCCTGAATTCGTCGGGCACCGAGCGGGCCGCTTCCAGCGCCACCGTGCCGTAGCCGACCGCCTGCTTGCCGAAGCGCTCGCGGATCTTGTCGATGGCGCGGTCGGCGCCGAAGCGGGCGAGACCCTTTTGGCTGCCCGGGCGGCGCTTCTCGTCGGCGAGGCCAAGCGGCAGGTCGAGCTGCAGTTCGGCGCTTTCCTCCAGATGTGACACCGAGATCGCCAGCAGCGAGATGGTCTTCTCCCGTGGATGATCGGCGAGCACGCCGCGCACCAGGTCGCCGGCGATCTCGGCCAGCATGGCGGTCGCCGAGATCGGCTGCTCCAGCGTGATCGAGCGGGTGACGGCGCTGAGATCGGCGAAGCGCACGCGCACCGTCACCGTGCGGCCGGGGCGGTTCCTGGCGCGCAGCCGGCTGGCGACGCGGTCGGCCAGATGCAGCAGCGTCGGCACGATCACCCGCGCCACGGCCGGCTTTTGCCCAAGCGCCGACTGCGCGCCGGCCGAGTGCGCCCGGCGCTTCGTCTCCAGTCTGCGCGGATCGCGGTTCCAGGACAGGGCCGCAAGCTTTTCGCCGGCGGCGGGGCCGAGCAGCCGGGTCAGTGCGCCGCTGTGCGTCCGGGCCAGCTCGCCGATGGTCTCGACGCCGATCTCGGCCAGCCGCGCCCTGGTTGCCGGCCCGACGCCCCACATCAGCGCGACCGGCAAATCGTGCAGGAAGGCAAGCTCGGTGCCGGGATCGACCACCACCAGCCCGTCGGGCTTTGCGACCTGCGAGGCGATCTTGGCCAAATGCTTGGTGCGCGCCACGCCGATCGAGATCGGCAGGCCGAGTTCGGCGCGCACACGGCGGCGGATCACGGTCGCGATCTCCCGGGGAGAGCCGAACAAATGCGTGCAGCCGGCGACATCGGCGAAGGCCTCGTCGATGGAGATGCGCTCGACCACCGGCGTGAAATCGTCGAGCACCTTGATCGCCGCGTCGCCCAGCCGCTGGTAGTGGCTGAAATTGCCGCCGACGAAGATCAATTGCGGGCAAAGCTCGCGCGCCTTGCGCCCCGGCATGCCGCCGCGCACGCCAAAAGCGCGCGCTTCGTAAGAGGCCGCGAGCACCACGCCGCCACCGACCGCGATCGGCTTGCCGCGCAGCGTCGGGTCGAGCAACTGCTCCACCGAGGCATAGAAGGCGTCGAGATCGGCATGCAGGATGGTGGCCGTCGTTTCCATCCTGTTCCGCTCATCCGCGATTGCTGATAGACCAGAACACATAGAGAACAAATGCAGATCGTTGTCAATGCGGGGCCGTAGGATCCGTCCTTCTTCCATGGGGGAGGAGGAAAGGCCTAAACAATATGTTCCGCCCGCAGTGCCACCTTCATCCGTTCCAGCGCCGGCTCGCCGCCGGCCGCCAGTTCTTCTGCGATGCGGGCGAGTTGACCGTCGGCCTTGCGGTGCCTGCTGCCCCAGGCGCCGAGCGTGGCCAGCACCGGCAAGAGGTCGATGCCGGCTTCGGTCAGCCGGTAGATCGCCTTCAGCCCGTGGCTGGGATCGTCGCTGCGGGTGAGGATGCCTTCATCCTGCAGCGTCTGCAGCCGCTCGGCCAATGTGCGCGAGGAGATGCCTTCATCGGATTGCAGGAACTCGCGAAAATGCCTTTTGCCGGCGAAGACCAGGTCGCGGATGATGAGCAGCGTCCAGCGGTCGCCGAGCAGTTCCAGCGACAGGTTGATCGGGCAAGCGGATCTTTCACGCGTCGACATCTCTATGGTTCCGTTTTTATATCACTTTACTATTGACACCATTTTTCCGAAGGGTCAAATGGTTCCGAAAGTAAATCATTTCCAGCCAATCCGACGAGGACACCCCGATGAAAAAGCTCATTCTTCAGATGCAGATGTCGATCGACGGTTTCGTCGGCGCCGATGCTGACCAGCCGTGGCAGCTCTGGGAGTGGGGCGACGACAATGGCTGGGACGCCGAGCTGAAACAGGATTTCAACGCCGTGTTCGCCGGCATCGACACCATCCTGCTCAGCCGCAAGATGGCCGAGGAGGGTTATCTCACCCATTGGGGCAATGCGGCGAGGAAATATCCGGCCGATCCGTTCTATGCCTTCGCCCGGCGCATCGTCGACGCGCGCAAGGTGGTGCCGAGCGACAGGCTCGAGGCCTCGCGTTGGGAGCGCACGACAGTGGTGAGCGGCGACCTGCCGCGCGAGGTCAACGCGCTGAAGGCGGGCGACGGCGGCGACATGGCCGTCTTCGGCGGCGCCGGCTTTGCGTCCGCGCTGATCGCGGCCGGGCTGGTCGACGAGTTCCAGCTGTTCGTCAATCCAGCCGTGCTGGGCGCCGGCCGTCGCATCTTCGAGCAAGGCGGGTTCCGGAACCTGCGGCTGCTTGGTTCGAAGGCCTACGCCTGCGGCATGGTGGTCAGCCGCTACGCGCCGGCAGGCTGATTGCCGGCGTACAGGCCTGGCGCCGACAAAAAAGCCGTTTGGCCGGAATCCTTTGCCCGCTTCTCTTCGTCTTCAAGGTGCGGTCGTCGCAAGGGCGGCCGCATCAATCTGAATGGAGAGACAGACCATGATCCTGGTGACAGGCGCCACCGGCCTGAACGGCAAGGCAATCGTGCGCGAGTTCGCGCGGCAGAAGCATCAAGCGAGGGCGCTGGTTCGCGATCTGGACCGGGCATCGGCGGCGGGGCTCGGCGGACTTGCCGGCGTCGACCTGATCGAGGGCGATATGCGCCGGGCGGAGACGCTTGGCGCCGCACTTAATGGCATCGATCGCGTGCTGATGATTTCGACCGCGGCCGAGGACATGGTCGAGACGCAGTGCCGTTTCATCGATGCCTGCAAGCAGGCCGGCGTCGCGCATGTGGTGAAGTTTTCCGGTGCCGAATCCAACATCGGCTATGACGCGACGAAGTTCCGCTTCACGCGCATGCATGAGGAAATCGAGCGCTATCTCGAAGCGGCCGGGATGGCGTGGACCCACCTTCGCCCCAGCCAGTTCATGCAGGTCTATTTGCGCGACGCGCCGACCATCGCCACCGAAGGCGCCTTCCATCTGGCGCTTGGCGACACCGAACTGTCGCCCGTCGATGTCGAGGATATCGCCAAGGTCGCCGTCCGGCTGCTGTGCGACGGTGGCCACGAACGCGAGAGCCTCGACATGACCGGACCCGAGGCGCTGACGATGAGCGACATCGCGGCGCGGATATCGCAGGCGATCGGCAAGCCGGTCCGCTACGTCGATGTCAGCCCGCGGGAGCGCCGGCGCAATCTGCTGGCCGCCGGCGTCCCCGCCGACTTCGCCGACGCACTGGACGAGCAACTGGCGGAGCGGCTTCGGCGACCGAAATCGCGTGTGCATCTGGCGACGCATGAGATGTTCGGCGTGCGGCCGACGCCGTTCGTCGAATTCGCCCGGCGTCATGCCGCGATGTTTGGAGGCTGAGCGCGTCCGCAAAAAAGCGCCCACCGTCACGTATCCTTTTTGTCTGCCCGTACGTCTCTGCCTTCCGAAGGTCGCGCTTCCGCGATCCGCAACCCGAGGAGAATATCATGGCGAGCATCGAGAGCGAGGCAAACAGGAACCATTACGCTGTTATGGCGGCCAATGCGGGCAAGCTGACCAGCCCGCAGGCGATCATCGACCACAACGATATCCACTGGACGGCGCTGACCGGCGAGCCGCGCGGCGTCGACTATATCGAGGTCGATGCCGGCGGCGTGCCGGCGATGTGGGTGGTGCCGAAAGGCGCCGACGAGCAGCGGGTGCTGTTTTATGCGCATGGCGGCGGCTTCATCGGCGGCTCGATCTACACCCACCGCAAGCTGGTCGGCCATCTCGCCAAGGCCGTCGGCTGCCGGGCGCTGCTCTACGATTATCCGCTGGCGCATCAGGCCAAGCACCCGGCCCAGCTGGAGGCCGCGATATCGGCCTGGAACTGGCTCGTCGACCAGGGCTTCGACCCCGGGCGGATCGTGATTGCCGGCGACTCCTGCGGCGCGGTGCCGACCTATGGCGTCCTGCAGCGGCTGCGTGCGCAAGGGCGGCCGCTGCCGGTCGCCACGCTGATCATCTCCGGCTGGTTCGACATGGCGCTGACCGCCGCCAGCTATCAGACCAACCGCGAAAAAGACCCGGCGTTCGCCAAGGAAGCCGTCGACTGGCTGGCGGCCAATTTCATCGGCGATGCCGATCGGCGCGATCCCGAGGTCAGCCCGCTCTACGCCGATCTCTCCGGCTTTCCACCGGTCTTCCTGCAGGCCGGCGCCGACGAGACGCTGGTCGACGAAAGCCGCATGTTCGCCGAGCGGGCGAGGCAGGCGGGGGTCGAGACGCGGCTCGACGTGTTCGACGGCATGCTGCACTCCTTCCAGATGATGGCTGGGCGGGCGCCGGAGGCCGACGATGCCATTGCCCGCTTCGCCGCCTGGGTACGGCCGAGACTGGGGCTGCCGGCTGCCGGTGAGAAGACCCGCGAAAAGGCGGCGTGAGCATGCGACGGCTGATCGTGTCGAGTTTCGTCTCGCTGGACGGCGTCATCGAGGGGCCCATGACATGGGCCTCGCCGTTCTTCGTCGGAGAGAATGTGGACCATGCCTTGCAGGCGCTTTCGAACGTCGAGTTCTTCCTGCTTGGCCGCGCCACCTACGAGATGTTCTTCGCGCGCTGGCCTGGGATCAAGGGTCCGTACATGGACCGGATCAACGGCCTGAAGAAGCTGGTCGCCTCGACGACGCTGAAGACGGTGTCGTGGAATGCCGCGCTCATCAACGGCGACGTCGCCGAGGCGCTCGCGGCGCTGAAACGCCAGCCGGGCGGCGACATCCTGAAATATGGCGTGTCGCAGCTCGACCGCACCTTGCTTTCCGCGGGGCTGGTGGACGAGTATCATCTGTCGATCGTGCCGACATGGGTCGGGCACGGCAAGCGCGCCTTCGACGATGTTGGTTCCATCAACCTCGATCTTGTCGGCACGCATCGTTTCGACAATGGCGTGGTGACCCTGATCTATGTGCCGCGATGAACCAGCAGATCCGCAAATCTCTCGACACGGCGCAAGGCATGCGGGCCTGGCCTGAGCCCGACCGCGTGTTCGACCTGCGCTATGCCGCGTTCCTGGAGACGGTTTCGCATCTGCGCGCCAGGCTGCATCGCTATTGCGCGCGCATGACCGGCTCGGCGCTGGATGGCGAGGACATCATGCAGGAGGCGCTGTTCGAGGCCTATCGCAAGATCGAGCTGCTCGACGACGCGCAGGCGCTACGGCCGTGGCTTTTCCGCATCGCGCATAACCGCTGCATCGACTTCATCCGCAATCGCCGCACGCGGCACGCGGCCGAGGCCTTCTATGCCGGCGACGACATCGTGCTGCCGGTCGAGCCGGCCGGTCCGGGGGCCGGCCGCGCCATCGAGCGGCTGGTCGTGCATCTGCCACCGAAGGAGCGCGCCTGCGTGCTGCTCAAGGATGTCTTCGACCATTCGCTGGAGGAGATCGCCGACCTCGTCGGTTCGACATCGGGCGGCGTCAAGTCGGCGCTCAATCGCGGCCGCGCCAAGCTCGCCGCTCTGCCAGCGCAACCGGTCGCGGCGCCGCCACACGATCCTGAACTGGAGCGGCTGCTCGACCGCTATGTCGCGCTCTTCAATGCCAGGGACTGGGACGGCGTGCGGGCGCTGACCAGCGCCGATGCGCGCCTGCAGGTTTCGGACTGCTACAACGGCCTGCTCTCGGCCTCGCCCTACTTCGTGGAATATGAGCGCAACGAGCTGCCCTGGCGCATGCGGCCAGGCGCGTTCGAAGGGGAGATCGTGCTGGTCGTCGACAGGCAATATGGCGAGGTCTGGCGGCCGGCCTATCTGGTGCGGATCCGTGCCGATGGCGGCATGATCAAGAGCATTGCCGACTATTACGCGTGTCCCTGGATCCTGGAGATGGCGGCCGCCGATGGGTGAGGAAGCTCGGCATCGAAGACCTTCGGAAATATCCATGTGAGGTTTGACACCAAAGGCGCAACGTGGCCGGAGCAGGTATAGATGCGGACTGGACGGGGAGCGGCGCGCATGGCCATCAGGAGATTGCCGTATTGGATGGGCGCTGCTTCAGCGGCTTTGTTTCCTCCGGGGTCGGTTTTTCCGTCCAACGCCATACCCCAGCTTTCGGATTTGAAGGCTGGCAAGCCCAGCACGCGGGATGTCGGCAATTACGCTCCGGCGAAATGATCCGCCGAGGCCGGCGGGGACTTCTGTTCGCACTCACTTCGCGTCATGAAAAATGATGCCGACGGTATGGCGCATGCCTGAGCGCAGGCGGCTGACGCCGTGGCGCAGATTGACGCGGTAATTGCCTTTGGTTCCCTGCACCGGCCGGTTGTGGACAGCGAAAGCCACCGCGTCGCCCTGGCGCAAGGGCACCACTTCGACCCGGCTCTGCATGCGCGGCCGCTGTTCGGTCAGCGCGAATTCGCCGCCGGTGAAATCCTCGCCGGGCTCGGAAAGCAGGATCGCCACCTGCAGCGGGAAGGCGAGGTCGCCGTAGAGGTCCTGGTGCAGGCAGTTGAAGTCGCCAGGCACATATTGCAGCAAGAGCGGCGTCGGCCTGACCTGGCCGGCGGCATGGCACTGTTCGAGAAACGCTGCATGCGTGCTGGGGTAGCGCATGGCGATCCCCATGCGCTCGTTCCACCGGTTGGCGACCTCGGCCAGCCTCGGATAGAGCGCGCCGCGCAGGCCGCCGATGAGATCGGGCAAGGGATAGCGGAAATAACGGTATTCGCCCTTGCCGAAGCCATGCCTGGCCATGTGGATGTGGCTGCGGAAATGCTGCTCCTGGGGTAGAGGCCGGCGAGCTGCCGGCACTCTTGCGGTGACAGCAGCTTTTCCATCACCGCGCAGCCGAAGCCGTCGAGCTCGGCGGTAAGCGCCGGCCAGTCGTAGGCGGCGATGCGTGTCTCGGCGGCTTCGACCAGCGACGGTGCAACCCTGGCGTCGGCGTTCATATCGCGGCCTCCCTTTCCAACAAGGCGCGCTTGCGTTCGATCCCCCAGCGGTAGCCGGACAGCGAGCCGTCGGCGCGCAGCACGCGGTGGCAAGGAATGCCGAGCGCGATGGCGTTGGCGGCACAGGCCGTCGCCACGGCGCGAGCGCCGTCCGGCATGCCGAGGCGCCGGGCAAGGGCGGTGTAGGTGGTGGTGGCGCCGCACGGGATCGTGCGCAGCACCGCCCACACACGTTGCTGGAAGGGCGTGCCGTGACGCATGTCGAGCGGCAGGTCGAGACCGGCGCCGGGCGTTTCGATGAAGCGCGCTGTCGCCGCGACATCGTCGCGCAAGCCGGCCTTGTCTTCGAGCAGCACCCTGCCGGGGAAGCGGTCCGTGAGGTCCTGTTCCAGTGTAATGGTGTCGAAACCGATCAGGATGGCGCAGACGCCGACGGGGCTGCGCGCCACGAGGATGTTTCCAAGCGCGGACTGGCCGATCGCATAGGTGATGGTGTCGAGGGCGGCGCTGGCGGCTGTCGCCGGCATATGGGTTTGCATGTGGTTCATTGCCTTCACTCCTTGTTGTGCCTGAACCCTAGCCACGGGCCGGATGTTCCTCACTCCGGTGCTTGCTTTCAAATTGAAGTCTCAGCTCACGAGCGCTCACCACGACCGCCGAGTTCTGTGGCGCCCCCCTCTGTCCTGCCGGACATCTCCCCCACGAGGGGGGAGATTGGCTGTCATCGCGGCTTTCGCCAATCTTCCAACGTCGCAAGAAAAGAGCCGACGCCACAACTGCCAATCTCCCCCCAAGTGGGGGAGATGTCCGGCAGGACAGAGGGGGGCGCCGTAGAGCGCTAAGCGTATCTAAGCGACACGCGTGACGGACACTTCGCCGAGCACGAACACTTCGCCGGTCACCAACCGCAGCTCGAACTCACCGCTCGCCGTGCGGCCCCATTCGGCCTGGCCGGCATCGACGAGCTCTCCCATGGCGGCCATCACCAGCGTCTTCGCGTCCTCTCGGCTGACGGCAGCGCCGTTGGCGACCTGGCTGTTCGCACCGGCGGTGGAAGACCTGGCCATCGCGCGCATTGCCGGGTCTCCTCAGGCCCGCGAAGGCCGGCCGGCTTCGCGGTCGAGCAGCGCGCGTTTGCGCTCCGCGCCCCAGGCATAGCCCGACGGGGCGCCGTCCTTCCTGATCACGCGGTGGCAGGGAATAGCGACCGCAAGGGCGTTGGCCGCACAGGCGGCGGCGATGGCGCGGGTCGCCTTCGGCGCGCCGATACGCCGCGCGATCTCAGCGTAGGAGACGGTGCGGCCGGCCGGGATGTCCCGCAAGGCCTGCCAGACGCGCTGCTGGAACGCGGTGCCGCGCACGTCGAGCGGCAGGTCGAGACCGAGCGCCGGCGCCTCGACGAAGCCGATGACGCGGGCGACCAGCGCCTCGTAGTCGCTGTCGCCGCCGACCAGCCGTGCCTTGGGGAAACGGTCCTGCAGGTCGCGTACCAGCGCGTCGGGATCATGGCCAAGCAGGATCGAGGCGACGCCCTTGCGGCTCGAGGCGACCAGGATGGTGCCGAGCGACGTTTCGCCGACGGCGAAGCGGATCTCCTCGTTGGCGCCGCCGGCACGGTAGCGCGTCGGCGTCATGCCGAGCATGCCGGTCGATTTTTCGTAGAAGCGCCCGCTCGAATTGAAGCCGGCATCGTAGATCGCCGATGTCACGCTGACGCCGTCTTCCAGGCCCTGGCGGACCCTGGTGGCACGCTGGGCCGCTGCATAGTCTTTCGGCGTCAGCCCGGTGACCGCCTTGAAAACGCGGTGGAAATAGCCGGGGCTGCGGCCGGCGGCATCGGCCAGTTCGGCGAGCGACGGTTCCACCTCGCTCGCCTCGATCCTGCGGCAGGCATCGGCGACCATCCCGGCGTTGGCGGCCTCGAGCGAAGGGCCGTCCGGATTGCAGCGCCGGCATGGGCGAAAGCCTGTCGCCTTGGCCTGATCCAGCATGCCGTGCAATTGCACGTTCTTCGGATTGGCGCGCCGCGACGGGCAGGACGGCCGACAATAGACACCGGTGGTTGCCACCGAATACCAGAATTCCCCGTCGGCCGACTTGTCGCGTGCCACGATGCGCGCCCAGCGCGGATCATCGGCCACCGGCAGCGGCGCGGGTTGCAGATGTTTGGCCAGGGTGATGAACATGGTGCATTGAAGCCGCCAAAAGCCGGCCTCGCCACCCGTTTCCTGCCAACTGTCAGGAAGGGAAGCTTGATCAATGTTCGTGACGTTTTGGTGGGGAGACCGGAATGCGCTACAATTTCTGGTGCCTTGAATTGGCGCTTTGGCAAACGATCTGATTTCAAACCGAGATACACCCAATTTCCCTCCCAGCTCGGGCAAAGAACGACAAAGTTGATCCGGAGAAGGTGTGATGGAAAACATTCGACCCATTAAGACCGAAGCCGATTACGATTGGGCGATCGCCGAAATCACCAAATACTTCGAAAATGAGCCGGAGATCGGCTCTCCCGACGGTGATCGCTTTGGCGTTCTCGCAACTCTGATCGAGGCTTATGAGGAAAAGCACTATCCGATTCAGGCACGATCCCGTTGAATCCATTCATTCGCACATGTTCAACGTGTCGCGAAAGGCTTCGGCCGAGGTGATCGGACTATCGCCTCGGACAACATGCATGGGCCTTCTCCACGCGCTTGCCGACAGCACCGGCTCCTACGCCGCGCGTTTGGGTTCCACCGCGAACGGGCTGAGGCCGAGCCAGGTCTGCATTTGCCTGCCGATGGCCTGGTCGCCGGTCAGGACGACCTTCGCACCGGCCTTTTCGACGGTGAGCACTCCCATCCAGATCGCCGTCATCGTGTGCAGGTCGGTCGAGACATAGAGGTCGACGTCGAAGCCCGGATCGTACCAGCACAGGTCGACTTCACCGTGCTTTTCGACGATCAGCCACCATGAGCGTTTGGAGGCGGGGAGTTCCTGATACAGAAATTGTATCACCGTGCGTCCCTCGGGCAGCGGCAAGGGGTTCAGGTTGCGCCGCATGTCCCACATCAGCAGCGAAGGATCGAGGTTCTTGAGGGACAGCCGGGACTCGACCCATTTCTGGCCCCAAAAGCCCATCGCCTCGACGACCGGGCGCAGATCGCGGCCGGCCTCGGTCAGGCGGTAGTCGAAAATGCCTTTTTCTCCCTGGACCTCCTTGCGCTCGACGATCCCCGCCAGCTCAAGCTCCTTCAGCCGTTGCGACAGAAGGGTCGGCGACATTTTGGGCACGCCGCGGCGCAGGTCGTTGAAGCGGGTCGACCCTGCCACGAGCTCACGCATCAGCACCATCGTCCAGCGGGTGCACAGCACCTCGGCGGCCATCGATAGCGGGCAGAACTGTTTATATCCGTGCTGGGTCATGACTTGTGCCTCTCCCTCGAACCTTGGGGAACATTAGCCCTTCGCGATTGAAGCGGCGAGTACAGAAACTGTACCGGCCCAGTACAGATCGCGGACTGGCTGGCGCGGGCCTTGCCATGCGAGCCCTTTGGCCGGCGCACGGGATACCCCTGTGCGCCGCAACCAGGAGACCACAATGACTGCTTACGTTATCGCCGATATCAAGATGAGAGATCCGAAATGGGTCCCGGCCTATGCCGCCTCGGTGCACGACCTCGTCCACAAGCATGGCGGCAAATATCTGTCGCGCAGCGGCAATGTGAAGACGCTCGAAGGCATGCCGCTCGACACGACGCTGATCGCCCTGATGGCTTTTCCGTCGGAAGCCGCGGCGCGCGCCTTCACCAACGATCCGGCCTATGCGCCTTTCGTTTCGGCCCGTCAGGACGGCAGCGACAGCCGTTTCCAGCTGATCGACGACACCGATCTGGCCGGAACGATCCCGTATCTGCCGAAGGGATGACCGGCATTCGCCGCGTCGTTTTCGGGATCTCCAAGCAGCAACAGCCACGGCGCTTGCCTGTCGCGCCGCCGTATTGCCGGCGGCCGGCCAGCCGTGCTTTTTCAACAGGAATGGAATGGATATGAAATCAAACTTTCGCAACGGGCTTCTCATGGCGGGGGCCATGCTGGCCGTCTGCACCACCTTCGCACAGGCGCATCAGGAGGCGGCGGCGGGCGCGCCGGATGCCAGTCCGCTGGCCGAGAAGGTGCGGGCCGCCAACAGCCGGTTTCTCGACGTCAACGCCGCGACTGCGGAAGGCTATGCGCCTATTCCCTGCGCCAGCGGCATCACCGGCGGCGCCATGGGCATCCACTATGTCAATGGCGGGTATCTGAAGGACGACAAGATCGACATCGCCCGTCCCGAAGCGGTGATGTACGAGCCGATGGCCGACGGCACGCTGAAGCTGGTGGCGGTCGAATACATCACCTCGAAGGGGCCGGCCTCGCTCGAGGGACAGCTGTTCAACTTCAACAGCGCGCCCAACCGTTATGGCCTGGGTGAGTTCTACGAGCTGCATGTCTGGGCCTGGAAAGGCAACCCGACCGGCACATTCGCCGACATGAACCCGAAAGTGTCATGCGAGCACGCGATGGCGCCGAGCCAGTAACCGGCATCGCCAGGCGGCGCCAATGCCGCCTGGCCGTTGTCCCGAAGTTCCTGTCGACCCCACGAAATCAGCGATGCAGGCGTAGCAGACGGCTCTTGCCGCCTCCGACGAAGCCAGACAGGCTGATCATTGCGATGCCGTTTCGGGCAGCGGCAGTTCCATCCCGGCGCTGTCCCGGCTCGCCCGCGGCAGAACGAAACGTCCGGTCAGGTACCACAGCACGGACACGACAAGGACGGAAAGGTAGCCGTCCACGGCATAGTGCCAGCCGGTGTAGACCGAACCGAACAGGATAAACGCCGCGAAGGACCAGCTGGCAAACGCCCACCGGCGACCGAAACCGCTCAGAAAGAACGCGTTGAGCGTGGCGAAGGCGACATGCATGCTTGGCATGGCGGAAATCCCGCCGCCAAGTTCCGGCCGTTTGCTTTCGAAGGCGGCAAGCAGATAGTTGGCATAGATATGAACCGGCGCGGCATAGCTGTTGTGCGCCAGAGCGTCCCGCAATGCGCCAAATCGGTCGCCGCCATAGAACTGGTCGTGGAATATCGGACCCGTGGACGACAACAACGTGGCCAGGACCGTGCCGCACACGATCGTGGTCAGCGCCAGCGCCCAGAGATAGCGCAGACGCCCTGCCGGGTTGTTCCAGAAGGCGACGAACAGCAAAGTGCCGAACCATTGCACGTGCCAACCGTATCCGTAGCCGAAGAAAACGACGGCCGAGACGGATTCGGGAACGACGCTGTGCGCCCATGCCCAGGGGTCGGCGCCATGCAACCCAAGATCAAGTTCCGCCAGCATGCCGTCGGCGTAGAATGGCACGAAGTCCGGGATGGAGATCTTGAAGGTGGTGAAGGCCGTGATGCCGAGAAAGGACAGGAGGATCACGGGTGCGGCGCCCAGCCAGCGCTGCCGGATCGTGTCGAGCATGAACCTGGTTGGGTTTTGCCTGGAGAATGTCAGGGCCACCAGGCCGAGACCGGCTGCAAACAGCGCGGGCAGAAAGAAAACGAAGGGCCGGGCGTAGGATTGGGCCAGGTGCAGGTACCGGTCCGGCTCGAGGCAAAGCGCGGCCAAGGCGTAAGCCAGACACATGGCCGTCAGCAGCCAGCCGCTCCTGGTCGTCTCGATGTCCAGGTCAAGAACGGCAAGGGTGCGGCCATCGCCGTCCCGGTGTCCGGTGTACGCACTCATCGAAGACATCCCGCCAGCTGCCCAAGATTTCCGAATCTTGTCTATAACGCGAAGTATTACTTTCCGGTTACACCTGGGAGGAAGGCTCTTTCAAGTATCGGACGGATATGATTCTTCCATTTTCCTCAAGGAATTGTTCACGAAGACGTCGACGAAATGCGGCAGTGTCGATGATTGCCGGCTCCGCCGGAAACGCCGCCGCGCCTCCGCCGCGATCGAAGAGGGCATCGCTGTCCAGGCGATCGAGCAGACATTCCGCCCCTCCGCTGTCCGGTAACTGTTTCTTCTCTGGTTTTGCGGCAGATTGCCGGTGGGGTGGGGCAGGCGAAACGGACGATGGCGGGTCAGGGCAAGAAAAGTCGCAACGGAGCGTTCTGGGCCAAGGCCCTGGAGAGCGCCGATCTTGGCGTCTGGGACTGGAACCTTCGCACCGGCGATTGCTTCTATTCGGCGACCTGGGCGCGGATGCTGGGTTACGAGGAGGACGAACTCGCCAATGCCAGCGACCTGTGGCTGCAACTGACCCATCCCGACGACCGGGAACGGGCGCTGGCCAGCGGCGACCGCCACATTGCCGGGCTGACCGACGCCATCGAGACCGAACTCAGGCTCAAGCACAAGCAGGGCCATTGGATATGGGTGCTCGACCGCGGCGGCATCGTCGAGCGCGACGCCGACGGCAAGCCGCTCAGGCTGATGGGCGTGCAGACCGACATCTCGAAGCAGAAGGCGGCCGAAGCCGCGCTCGAACAGGTCAATATCCGCTTTCGCCTCGCGCTCGCCGCCAGCGGCAGCGGCATCTGGCACTACGACATCGCCACCAACAAGAGCTATTGGGACGCGCGCACAAGGGAGATATTCGGCCTCGTCGCCGTGACCGATGAGGTGACGGCCGATCTCTGGCACAGCTACCTGCATCCCGACGACAAGGACGCCGCCGAACGCGCGCACAGGGTGCCGTTGGAAACCGACGGCGTCATCGCCGCGCAGTACCGCATCATCAAGCGCGACGGCCAGATCCGCCACGTCGAATCACTGCTGCGCTTCGTCGCCGCGGCGGGCGCGGCCGGCCTGGTTCTCGGCACGGTGCGCGACATCACCGAGGACAAGGTGCGCGAACAGGAACTGGCCTTCGCCGCCCGTCACGACGCATTGACCGGACTCTGGAATCGCACCGCTTTCGACAGGCTGCTCGCCGACCACATCGTCACCGGCGCGTCTCTGGCGGTGTTCTACATCGACCTCGACTACTTCAAGGCGCTCAACGATTTCGCCGGCCATGCCGCGGGCGATCTGGCGCTGAAGAGCGTCGCGGCGGGTATTGGCCGTTGCCTGCCGCCGTCGGCGCATGCGGCGCGGCTCGGCGGCGACGAGTTCGCGCTGATGGTGCCCGATTGCGATACCGTGCAAGCCGAACAACTGGCCGGCGCCATCCTGGCGGCCGTGCGCGACGCCGATCTCGGCCTTGCCGCCACGTCACGCCGGCTGGCGGCCAGCATCGGCATCGCCATCGTCCGCGACCGTGTCACCACGGTTGCCGACGCCCTGGCCTGCGCCGACGATGCCTGCTACGCGGCCAAGGCCGCCGGGCGTGATCGCTTCGCGCTGTTTTCGACCGATGCCGCCTCCGGTTCGGGCGGCCTCAACGCGGCACGGCTCGCCGCCGACACGGTGGATGCCATGGACGACGGCAGGCTGAAACTGTTCGGCCAGGAGATCCACCGGCTAGGCAGGCCCTGGGATGAGAGCCGCCATGTCGAGGTGCTGGCGCGGCTTGACGGAAAGGGCGGCCGGCTGATCCCGCCCGGCGAATTCATACCGGCGGCGGAGCGCTTCGGCGTTGCCGCGCGGCTCGACCGCTGGATCATCCGCACCGCGCTGTCGCGGCACGGCGCGGCGATGAAATCCGGCGCGATCACGCTCGGCTTCAACCTCTCGGCGCAGACGCTGAGCGATCCCGGGCTGTGGGACTTCGTCGACAGCATCATCGAGGAAACCGGGGCGCCGCATTCGGGCATCGGCTTCGAGATCACCGAAACCGCCGCCGTCACCAATTTCGATGCCGCCGAAACCTTCGTGCGCAAGGCGCGCGAGCGGCGCTGCAAGGTCAGCCTCGACGATTTCGGCGCCGGCATGAGCTCGTTCGAATATCTCAGGCGCTTTCCGGTCGATGCCATCAAGATCGACGGCTCCTTCATCGAGCACGTCACGGAAAGCCGCTTCGACCGCGAGATCGTGCTGGCCATCGCCAGCATCGCCCGCAGCCTCGGCTGCGCCGTCGTGGCCGAGAAGATCGAGCGGCAGGACACGGTGGCCATGCTGGACGATATGGGCGTCGAGTTCGGCCAGGGCTTCCTGCTGCACCGGCCCGAACCGCTGGAGCGGATCGTGGCGCGCGCGGCGCAAATGGCGGGCGACGCATCAAGTCGCAAGGCGTCCTGACGGACAACTTGCATGTCGCTCCGAAAGCGGCCTGGATAACGACATTCGTGAAGACGAAGACTTGATGCGCGCAGCCCGAATCCGCTCAGCGCGGCGGGTTTTGTTCAGCCGTGTCGGCGCGCCGCCGCTCGGGGAAATTCCAGCACCCCGGGTTCCGGCTTCCTGTGCTGTGCTTCCGCCACCGTCTCGATCAACAGATCGAGGGCCTCGCATGTCGAACGGCTCGTCTCGTCATTGCCGCGCAGATAGTGGTAGGCGCGTTCGAGATGAAGACGGGCGGCTGAAAAATCACTGTTCAATGGTCCCTCCATGATACCGCCCTAATGTATCTTGGCCGGCCTGGCGCAATTTGGGGTAAATATCCACAGGCGCCTTTTATTCAAATGCCGCCGAATGCCTGGCGGCCGGCGGCGACACGTCGTGTCAGGAGTGGCGGCGCCGCGGCCTTGCGCGGTCTGGCGGCGCGCCTACAGCTTCTGATTTTATGCATGTCGTTGTCCCGGAACCGGGGACACTTCCGGGCGACATGCATTAAACTGCGCTCTTTTGTCCGAGTATGAGCTGAACCTTGTCAGGCCGCGCCGCCGGCGAACTCGGTGATGGCCGCCATTCGCGCAGCAAACCCATGTCGCCTGAGGAACAGCTGAAATAAGGCCACATTCGAGGGCGAGGGGAGATGTCCAACTGTTCGGAGCTCTCGCATGTCGCTGTCCGGCACGACAACCCGCTATGGACGCCTCGCCCAGGCATTTCATTGGCTGACGGCACTGCTGGTGCTCATTGCTTTCCTGGTCTCGGCGGGTGGCCCTCCGGAGCGGGTCTATTCAGCGGCCAGGGCGTCGACGCTGCTGCTGCACGAGTCGCTCGGCTTTGCCGTTTTCTGCTTGCTGGTCATTCGCCTGGTCTGGCGCCGGTTCGATCGCATTCCCGAGGCGCCGGCCATGCCTGCCTGGATGGAGGTCGCCTCGAAGGCAACGCATTGGGCGCTCTATGCGCTGCTGTTCGCGGTTCCGGCGACAGCCATGGTCGGCGCCTTGTTCGACGGCCACCCGGTCACTGTCTATGGGTTGGGCGCGATCGGTCCGTTTTCCGGCACCTGGGGCGCGCCGCTGGCGGAGATCCATGGCACGCTCGGCGATATCATGATGTGGCTCGCTGGCCTGCACGCGGCCGCTGCCATCTTCCATCACGTCTTCCTTCGCGACCGGGTGCTGAGCCAGATGCTGCCGGGCCTGCCCGATCCATCGTCCGGGCAGGGCGGCTGAACGCTGTCAGTCGAGAATGATGCGGATCGCCTGGTCGACCACCGGGTGCAGGCCGCTGGCCTGGAAGGACAAGCGGTTGCCGGAACCGACATTGCTGGTCATGGCGATGGTGAGGTCCGTCTCGGGATCGTGCAGCATGACGGCGACATAACCTGGGATGCTGCCCTGGTGGCCGTAGAAGGCGCGGTCGGCATAGGCGCTCTGGAACATGCCCGCGCCGGTCTCGCGCATGCGGGTGCCTGGAAAGCTCGCCGGCACGCGGTGTTCGAACATCTCGGCGAAGAACGGCGGTGACAACAGCTTCCCAGAAAACAGGCCGCGCATGAAACCCGCCATGTCGGATGGCGTCGACATCATGTCGCCGCAGCCATAGGCCGCGTTGAACGGGAAGGAGTCGGACGAGTCCTGCAGCTCGTCGGAATAGGGCAGCACACCGTCCATGCGCCACATCTCGCCGCCCGAGGCGATGTCGGTGGGCGCGTTCGGCGCCGGCGGCGGCCGGTGGTAATAGCCGCGCACCATCGACTTTTCCGGAAACGCTTCGGTCGCCGGCGACCAGGTGTTCTCCAGGCCGAGCGGCTGCAGGATCGCGCTTCTGACATAGGCGCCCAGCGGCTGGCCGGTGACGGCCTCGATCACCATGCCGGCCAGGACATAGCCGGTGTTGTTGTAGACGGCTGGCCCGCCCGGCGCCTTCTGCTTGTCGGAGGCAAAGGCGATGTCGACCAGCTGTCGCGGCGTCCACTGCCGGCCCGGGTCCATCGGAATGTAGTATTCGAATTCCGGCAGGCCGCTGCGGTGGTTGATCAACTGGCGCACTGAAATATCGCCGGCGCCCGGCAGGTCCGGGAACCAGGATGAGATCGGCGCGCCGAGGTCGAGCTTGCCGGTCTCGGCGAGGTTGACCAGGGCGGCGGCGACGAAGGTCTTGGTGCAGCTGCCGATCTTGAACAGCTGGTCTGGCGTGACTGATGTGCCATGCGCGCGGTCGGCGAGGCCGGCGGTAAGGGCGGTCGGCGTTGAGTCACCCTTGGCGTAGGCCAGCGAGGCACCCACCGCGCCGTCGGCAAGGTAGCTGTTTAGGAGGGAGGTCAGTTTTTTTGGCATGATGATCTCGCTTTTGTGGAGCACGGGATTTTCGCAAATCTGCTGGCGTTGTGCCCTTGGAGAGGCCCCCTCATCCGGCCCTTCGGGCCACCTTCTCCCCGTCGGGGAGAAGAGGGCGCCATGCTTCGTCAGGCTCGCCATTAGAGCTGTTGAAAGGAGAGCCGAGCGCTCGACCACCTCTTCTCCCCACCGGGGAGAAGGTGGCCCGAAGGGCCGGATGAGGGGGCGGCGGCCAGCCTTACTCCGCCATGTCGACGGCGGCGAAATTCTGCCGGCCGAAGGGGTCGAGCACGTAGTTGAGCACGCTCTTGCGGATCGGGATCGCGACCATCGAATGGGCGATCGGCGCCACCGGCACCACGGCCTTCAGGATCGCTTGCGCCTTCCCGTAGATCGCGGCGCGCTCCTTCGGGTCGGCGGCGACGCGGCCCTCGTCAAGCAGTTTCTCTAAATCCTTGTCGCACCAGCGCGAGCGGTTGGAGCCGCCCTTCACGCCGTCGCAGGAGAGGAGATAGCTCAGCATGTTGTCGGGGTCGCCATTGTCGCTGCTGCCGCCTAGCAGGAAGGTGTCCTGTTCGCCCGCCGCGGTGCGCTTGAGATATTCGCCCCATTCGAAGCTGACGATATCCGAGTGCACACCGACCTTGGCCCAGTCCGCCTGGATCATCTCGGCCATGCGCTTGGCGTTGGGGTTATAGGGGCGCGACACCGGCATCGCCCACAGGCTGATCTTGAGGCCGCTATCGTGGCCGGCCTCCTTCAGCAGTTTCTTCGCGCCCTCGGGATCATAGTCGATGCCGGCATCGGTGACGGCGCCGAGCTGCGCCGGCGGCACGACGCTGCCGGCCACCGTGCCGGCGCCGGCGTAGACGGCATCGACGATCGCCTTGCGGTCGATGGCCTTGGCCAGTGCCGTGCGCACGCGCACGTCGCCCAGCGGCTGGTGTTCGACATTGAAGCCGAGGATGCCGATGTTCTGGCCCTTGAGATCGAGAACCGTGATGTCGGGATCGGCGCGCAGGTCGGCGACCGCGGTTGGCGGCGGCGGCGCGGCGACCTGGCATTCATTGGCCTTGATGCGCTCGACGCGGGTGGTTGGCTCGGGCGTGACGGCGAAGACCAGCGTGTCGATCTTCGGCGCACCGCGCCAGTAATCCTTGTTGGCGGCGTAGCGGACCTGGCGGCACATAGGCCTGAAGCACGAAAGGCCCGGTGCCGACCGGCATGCTGTCGATCAGCTCCGGCGTGCCGGCCGCGACCATCTTTTGCGTCTGCTCCAGCGACAGGATGGAGAGATAGTCGAGCGCCAGCCCGGCCAGGAAGGTGACATTGGCTGACGTCAGCGTGAAGCGCACGGTGTAGTCGTCGACCTTGTCTATTCTGTCGATCAGCGTGCCCATGCCGAGCGCGTTGAAGTACTCGTAAGCGCCGCCGCCGAGCTTGTGATAGGGATCGTTGGCATCGCGCTGGCGGTTGAAGGTGTAGAGCACGTCATCCGCGTTGAAGTCGCGCGAGGGCGTGAAATGCTCGTTCGACTGGAATTTCACGCCGTGCCTGAGATGGAAGGTGTAGGTCTTGCCATCCGATGAAACATCCCAGCTTTCGGCCAGCGCCGGTCCGACCTCCGTCGTGCCCGGCTTGAACTCGACCAGCCGGTTGAAGATCGTCTTGGCGGCGGCGTCCATGGTGGAATCGGCGATGCCGATCGCCGGGTTGAAGGTCTCGGGATTGGCCTCCGAGCAATAGACCAGCGTCTTAGCGTAGGCCTGCCCGCCGACGAGGACGGATGAGGCCAGAAGGGACGTGGCCAGAAGGGACGGGGCAAGCACTGTGCGCAGAACGGTGGATTTCATCGCAAACGCTCCTGATGACACTTTACGGGGTGAGGGAAGGGCTGAAAATTCATGGGGCCGCCGCCGGGACAAGGAAGCGGTCGGGCGCCAGCGCCGCGGCGGTGACGCCGAGCGCCGTGACATCCCCCGGGATGGACTGCCCGCGCAGCAGCGCCGCGCTCAGCCTGGCCAATGTTAGCGACACCTGGAAGCCATAGCCGCCCTGGCCGCCGAGCCAGAAGAAGCCGGGAAGGCGCGGGTCGAAGCCGGCGACCGGCGTGCGGTCGGGCGCGAAGGTGCGCAGGCCCGCCCATGGCGTCGACGGACGCCCGATGCGCATCGATGTCGCCTGTTCGATGCGGTCGACGGCGATGGCGACGTCGATGTCTTCCGGCCAGGCGTCGCAAGGCTCGGAGTCCGTCTCGTCGGCAAGCGAGCCGATCAGCCTGCCGGCATCGGGCTTGAAGTAGAACTGCTCGTGCAGGTCGACCACCAGCGGCCAGCCGGCGATATCCATCCCGGCGGGCGGATCGAACAGGAAGGCGGTGCGCCGTTTGGGCTGGAAGCCGAGGCCCGGCAGCCCCGCCATGCCGGCGACGACATCGACCCAGGCGCCGGCGGCGTTGACCACGATGTCGGCCGAGTAGACGCCGGCGCTCGTTTCAACCCGAAAAGCGCTGCCGTCGCGTGATATGGCGCGGACCTCCTCGCCGGTGCGGATGATGCCGCCGCTGGCTTTCAGCGCCGAGGCGCTGGACCCCAGCATCTTGCCCGTGTCGACATCCACTGCCTCCGGCTCATAGACGCCGCCGCAGGTGTTTTGCCTGGCAATGACCGGAACCAGCCCGTGGAGCTCGGCCGCCGACAGGCGGCGCACGCTGGGCAACAGCGCCTGCAATTCATGAGCCAGCTTGTCGATGGCGGCATCGTCACCAGTCCATCCGACGTGCAGCGCGCCGCGCCGGTGGGCGACGAAACCGCCCTCGACTATCGCCTGCCGGCTGGCCAGCGTCAGCCCGCGCACCAGGCGGTTGCCATAGGTCTCGGTGAACAGAGCGGCGGAGCGGCCGCTGGCGTGGTAGCCGAGATGCGGTTCGCGCTCGATGACGGTGACATCGGCCCAGTCCGCCACCTCGGCGGCAAGGGAGAGACCGGCGATGCCGCCGCCGATGACGATGATCTTCGTGGGAGAATTCGACTGCATCAATCAGTGGTAAAAATAATTTCGTATCCAGTCAATATTTAGCGTATAAGAAAATTGTTGGTGTTGTTGATGGCCCGCTCGAGTTCGACTACCTAGGATGAACCCCGCGGTAGTGACGTGCCGCCGCTTCATGGAGCTGACAATGTCGGAGCAACCGAATCTCGGTGATTGTCTGCGTGCCCTGAGAAAAAGACATGGCTGGACCTTGCAGGAGGTCAGCTCTCTCACCGGCGTCGCGGTGTCGACGCTATCCAAGGTCGAGAACGACCAGATGTCGCTGAGCTACGACAAGCTGTTACAGATCTGCGAAGGGCTCGGTATCCATGTGACGGAACTGCTCAGCGGCGACCGCAAGCAGCCGGCGGCGCGCACTCGCCGTTCGGTGACCTCGCAGTCCAACACGCTGCGCCAGCTGACCCGCAACTACGACTACCGGTACCTCGCCACCGACCTGGTGCGCAAGCGCATGGTGCCGATCCACGCCTATGCGCGCGCCCGCACGCCGGAAGAGTTCGGTCCGCTGACCCGGCATGCCGGCGAGGAGTTCCTGATCGTGCTCAAGGGCGAGATCGAACTGCACACCGACCAATACGCGCCGGTGCGGCTGAAAGCGGGCGAGAGCGTCTACATCGATTCCACCATGGGCCACGCCTATCTCTCGGTGGGCGAGGGCGACGCCGAGATGCTGTGCGTCTGCTCCGGCGACGAGCCCGACATGGAAGGCACGCTGCTCTCGGTGCTGGAGACGGTGGAGGGGTAGGGGCTTTCGAACACCGCCGCCGTCGCACCCCGGGCGCTAATTTGCGTGGTTATCAATGCCTTCCGGAGGCGATCCCGCAATCGCATCTCGGATGCCTCATTGCCGATCCAGCGTCTCCTCTTTTTTCGTGGTGACGAGGTTTGCATCGCGTGCAAGCCTCCATTGCCCGTCTTTCTCCTTGCGCAGGAGCGTCAGCGTATATCCCGACCGATGCACGCTACCGCCCGGCGAGGTGGCGCTCATTTCAATGCGGTTTCGGATAAAGGCCCAGTCTCCAAGCAGTTGCAGTTCGAGGATTTCGCTCGTTCCGTCGATCCTTGCTCCAGCCATGCCTTGCGACGCTTTGGCAAAGGCCGCCTTGCCGAACGGCTCCTGGCCGGGAACCGTGAAGATCACGTCGTCGGTCATCAGCGAAAGCACGGTCGCCAGATCGCCGCTTTTGCTGGCCGTCATCCAGGTGTCGACCACTTGCCTGATGGCTTTTTCGTCGTCGTTCATCGCGCAGTCCTCCGGGTGAGTTCGGAAATCGGCGAGAGCAGAGATAGTGCGGTCCGCCGTATCAGCAACAACGGTTGCGGCGGCGATCGCAGGCTGGTCGGGTGGCGCCGGCTTGCGTTGAGTTTTTCTGCAACCTGGATCAGCCTTTCCGGTTCGAACTGGCCGACGAAACCAGCTATATGACTCGCTGAAAACTCCCGCCAACGTAATGAGGAAAACCCAATGAATTCAGAAAAAACAGCTGTCATCGTGGCCGGCGGCAGCGGCATGGGCGCGGCGGCGGCAAAGCGCCTGGCGGCGGATGGGTTCAAGGTGGCGATCCTGTCCTCGTCCGGCAAGGGCGAGGCGCTGGCCAAGGAGCTTGGCGGGCTCGGCGTCACCGGCTCCAACCAGTCGAACGACGACCTGCAGCGTCTCGCCGACCTGACGCTGGAGCGCTATGGCCGCATCGACGTGCTGGTCAACAGCGGCGGCCATGGGCCGCGCGCGCCGATCCTGGAGATCACGGATGAGCAGTGGCACACCGGCATGGACGTCTACCTGATGAACGTCATCCGGCCGGTGCGTATCGTGGCGCCGCAGATGGTCAAGCAGAAGGGCGGCGCCATCATCAACATCTCGACGGCCTGGGTGGCCGAGCCGAGCGCGATGTTCCCGACCTCGGCCGTGTTCCGCGCCGGCCTTGCCGCCTACACCAAGATTTTCGCCAACACCTATGCATCAGACAATGTGCGCATGAACAATGTGCTGCCCGGCTGGATCGACAGCCTGCCCACCACCGAAGAGCGCCGCGACAACGTGCCGATGCAACGCTACGGGACGAGCGAGGAGATCGCCGCGACCATTGCTTTTTTGGCTTCGGAAGGGGCCGGGTACATTACCGGGCAGAGTATCCGCGTGGATGGGGGTGTTATCCGGGCGCTGTGAGGGATTTGGTCCGATTTTTTGGAGACGCCGGCGGGCCAGCGCCCCCCTCTGCCCTGCCGGGCATCTCCCCCTCAAGGGGGGAGATTGGCAGCTTTGGCGCCGGTTCTTTTCCTCAACACCGAAAATTAGCGAAAGCCATGGTGACATCCGATCTCCCCCCTCGAGGGGGAGATGTCCGGCAGGACAGAGGGGGGCGCTGGCCCGCCGGCGTTCCGTTTTGGGTGCCATGCTCGTCCCGACGCTTCAGTGGCCCGTCACCGCTGATCCGCATCCGTCAGCGTCCGCAGGAACGCCACGATGTCGTCGATCTCGGTGTCGTTGAGCGCCGGCTTGTCGCCGGGCTTTTTGCCGTTGAAGGGCGGATCCTGGTTGAGATTTCCCCAGTAAGCCTTTGGCAGATCGTCATATTGCCTCACCGTGCCGTCTGCATTCCTGGGATACCAGTGGCCGGGGTCGGTGTCGCGGCTGGCGTAGAAGGCGACGGCGTCGCGCAGCGTGTGGACGTAGCCGTTGTGGAAGAAGCTCTTGCGCAGCGCGACATTGCGCAGCGTCGGTGTCTTGAACAGGCCGCAATAGTCGGTGCGGCCGTGGAAATCGGTGCGCAGCGGGCCGCACAGGCCGAGATCGGCATAGGCGGGGTCGGCGTTGGCCGGGATGGCCGGATTGCGCGGTACGGCGATGGCGATCAGGCCGAAATCGGTGAATTGCGGCGGCTCGCCGTCATTGGCGGGTTCGCTGAGGTGGCAGGAGGCGCAATTGCCTTTCGCCTCGTCCTCGAACAGGGCGCGGCCGCGCAGTTCCTGCGCCGACAGCGTCGCCTTGCCGGCGAGGAAGGCGTCGTAGCGGCTGGAATAGGGATAGAAATCGGCGGCGCCCTGCTCGAATGTGCCGAGCGCCTCGGCGGCGGCGTCGAAGGCGTCGCCCGGGCGGTCGAAGACATCGTTGCCGAAGGTTGCCTTGAACTCGTCGGCATAGGCCGATCTACGCAGGGCGGCGGTGACCGTCCCCGCATCCTTGTTGGCCATCTCGAAGGGCGAGAGCAGGGGGATTTTCGCCTGATCCTTGCCGTGGTCGGCGCGGCCATCCCAGGTCAGGCCGCCGGTCGGACCGTTGTCGACGCTCTCGTCGCCTTCGTCCTCGGAATCGTAGAAGTGCTCGGTGAAGGCGGGAGCGGCCTGGAGATAGCGCAGCGAGGGCACCGCGCGCACGCCCGGCTGGTCGAGATGCGGTCCGCCCACCTCGACTGGAGCTGCCGAGGCCGGGCCGAAAGCGTGGCGCGGATCATGGCAGGACGAGCAGGCCTGCCTGCCCGAGGCCGACAGCGTCGGGTCGAAGAACATTTTTCGCCCCAAGGCGGTCAGCGCCTCGGCACGCGCGAAAGCTTGCGCGCGCGATAGCGGACCGGGATGGACGCCATCCGCCGTATTCGCGGGCGCGGCACAGCCAAATGTCGAGATCGCGGCAATCGCGATCATCAGGCTTTTCCATCGTCTTCTGGTCATGGAGCATGGTCCGCTTTGGCCGGGAAATAGGAATGGAGTGCAACGGATTGATGACCGGCCCCAGTGCTCACGAAACCGTGTTCGCCGCGGCGGCGGATGTCACAAAGGTGACAAGGCATCCACGTTAGCTGCCCCGATGGTTCCCGCGCCCCTCTAGCCACAGTCAAGCCACGAGGTCTTCCCGATGACGAGGCTCAAACTCCTCACTTCCTTCTGCCTGGCCGGTTCGGCCCTGCTTCCCCTCGCGGCGGCCAATGCCGCCCCTCCCGGCTTCGACAAGATCGACACCGTCGTCGTCATCTATGCCGAGAACCGCAGCTTCGACAATCTCTATGGCGGCTTCCCCGGCGCCAACGGGCTGGCCAATGTCTCGGCCGATCAGGCGCGCCAGCTCGACCGCGACGGCAAGCCGCTCACCGAGCTGCCGCCGGCCTGGGGCGGGCTGACCGGAAAGGGCGTCACGCCCGTGGTGACGGAGGCTGAGACCGCGCATCTCGCCAACGCTGCCTTCGCCATTGACGATCCCAAGGGCTTCAACGAAGGCACCAACGTCATCACCCATGATCTGTGGCACCGCTTCTACCAGGAGCAGATGCAGATCGACGGCGGCAAGAACGATAAATTCGTCGCCTGGGCCGATTCCGGCGGCCTTGTCATGGGGCACTATGATGGCTCCAGCCTGCCGATGTGGCAGGTCGCGAAGAAGTATGTGCTGGCCGACAATTTCTTCCAGGGCGCCTTCGGCGGCTCCTTCCTCAACCATTTCCAGCTCGCCTGCGCCTGTACGCCGGTCTATCCGCACGCCGACACCAGTCCGATCAAGGGCCAGATCGCCGTGGTCGAGGCCGATGGCACGACGCTGAAGGTCGCCGACAATTCGCCGGCCTCGGCACTCGGCGGCGTACCGAAATTCGTCAATGACGGCGCCATCACGCCCGACTTCCATGCCGTCAACACCATGCAGCCGCCCTATCAGCCGAGCGCCAACAAGCCGGTAGAGGGCGGCGACAAGGCGCTGGCCGACCCGGCCGCGCCCACCACCCTGCCGCCGCAGCACGACATCACCATCGGCGATCTGCTGTCGCTGAAGGGGGTGAACTGGGCTTGGTATGCCGGCGCCTGGCAGGCAACGCTCGATGGCAAGAACGCGACGCCGGTGCCGAACTTCCAGTTCCATCACCAGCCGTTCAACTATTTCGCCGCCTACGCGCCAGGCACCGCCGCGCGCACCGAGCATCTGCGGGACGGCGGCCTGGACGGCACCGAGTTCATCAAGGCGATCGATGACGGCAAGCTGCCGGCGGTGAGTTTCTACAAGCCGCAAGGCAATCTCAACGAGCACGGCGGCTATGCCGACGTGGCCAGCGGCGACCGGCATCTGGCCGACCTCATTTCGCATCTGGAGAAGAGCCCGCAATGGAGCCACATGCTGGTGGTCGTCACTTATGACGAGAATGGCGGCTTCTGGGATCACGTCGCGCCGCCCAAGGCCGACCGCTGGGGCCCGGGCAACCGCATCCCGGCCTTAATCGTCTCGCCCTATGCCAGGATGGGCACGGTCGACCACACGCAATACGACACGACCTCTATCCTGCGCTTCATCACCGCGCGCTACGACCTGCCGGTACTAACCGGCATCGTTGCCCGCGACAAGGCGCTGGCCGCCCATGGCGAGCCGCCGATGGGGGATCTGAGCGCGGCGCTGGATCTCAGCCGGTAGACCCGAGCGAACCGCGGATATGCCGCCGCGCCGCACGGCGCGGTGGCCTTCTCAGCCGCCATTCACCAGCGCAAGAATGAGCTTCTGCAGATTGCCGCCTTGGCCGAGTTCGACGCGGTCGAAATCGCGGCTTGCCTGCCGCTGCGCCTGCGAGAGCGCGGACAGGCGCTTGGTCATCTCGACCCGGATCTTGCTGCATTTTGGATCATCGGGAACGGTCAGGCCCACCGTCTCCGCCTCGATTCTGCGCGCCATGTCGACAATGGTCGCGCCATGCACCCTTTCGTGGGCGCTGACGCCGGCGAGGAAAACCTCCCAGTTCTTCTGGATGGCCGAGGGCAGCGGCGATGAGGGGCTGGGCAAGGTGTAGGTGATGATGAGCTTGGGCTTCGCCGAAACCAGCACGCAGGCTCCGGCACGCGCCTGATAATCCCTTGTCCAGGTCAGCTTGAAATTGGTCTGGGCGATGGCGCGGGCAATGCCGGCATTCGGCCCGTTCTGGCCGATCGACCGGTAGAGTTCGAGTCCGGACTGGCCTGAAATGGCGTAGGTCTCGACCTTCTCGACCGGCTTCCACTCGGCCTGCGCGGCGAACGGCGAGGCCACCAGGGCGGCGGTCACAAGACACAGGCGAATACAAGCTCTCAACACCAAGGTGCCCCGCACATGCAATGCCATTCAACGGCTTTTCCTATATGCTGCCGGCGGGTGCTGCAAATGCCCGAAGGGGGAAGTCATGAAAAGATATCTCGTTGCCGCCGGAGCCTTGGCGGCATTGCTTGGCACGCAGCCGGCCTTTGCCGCGTCCTGCGGCTGGAGCGCGAAGATGGAAGAAGACGAGGGCGGCAGCGTGCTGACGGCTTCCGTCTGCGGCGGGCCGAAAGGCGACGCGCAGTTGATGCTGACCTGTTTCGACAATCCGGTGCTGAGCTACGACCTGGGTGCCAGCGGCCCGCAACTGGAACCGGGCATCAACGGTTCGTTCGACTTCAAGGCCGATGGCAAGACGGTGACCAAGACGCTGCAACTGGAGGAAATGTACAATTATTTCGTGGTCGATCTCGCCAAGGCCGATCCGCTGCTCGACCTGCTGCGCTCGAAGGGGGACGTGTCGGTCAGCGCGGCCAAATATGGCGCTAT
Organism: Mesorhizobium sp. Cs1299R1N1; assembly: GCF_037179655.1. NCBI lineage: Bacteria > Pseudomonadati > Pseudomonadota > Alphaproteobacteria > Hyphomicrobiales > Phyllobacteriaceae > Mesorhizobium > Mesorhizobium sp. Cs1299R1N1. The sequence goes on from NZ_JAPYKR010000003.1 coordinate 588,160, forward strand.
CAGCTTTCCGCTGAAGGGATCGAGCGCGGCCATCGGCAAGGTGCTGGCGCAGTGCGGCAAGGCCAAGCCCGCGGGGGACGGGGATTGATTGGTGGTGCTGTGCGGCAGCTATGGCGGCTGTGGCGGCTATCCATATTGTCGTCATCCTAGGGCGCAGCAAGGAGCGAAGCGACGCAGCGCAGACCCTAGGATCCATGCCGTGACGTTCGCCGAAGAACATAGCGGAAACAGGATGTTCTCCCGACGCGTTACTCGATATCCTTGACTTATGACCGGCTATGTCTACATGATCGCGAGCCAGAAGGGTGGCACCATCTATATCGGTGTTACCAACGATCTCGGTCGCCGCATGCCGGAGCACAAGTCGGGCCAAGGCTCGCATTTCACCAGCCGATATGGTGTGCAGCGACTGGTCTGGTATGAAGAATATTTCGATATCACCGATGCCATTCAGCGCGAGAAATCGCTAAAACGCTGGTCGCGGCAATGGAAGATCGAACTGATCGAAAAAGCAAATCCGGAATGGTTCGAGTTGTTCCGCGGCACTGGGTGGTAGCGCTGTGTCCTGGCCCGCTTTGGTTCGTTGCAGGCGTCGCGGCATGGATCCTAGGGTCTCCGCGACGGAGCTGCGCTCCTGCTTCGCCCTAGGATGACGAAGGATGAGATAGCCGCACCAGCCATCAACCCCGAAAACCAGCGCCTCCCGCCATCGCCGTGGCCAGCACGCTGTCGCCGGTTCCGGCTTGGCGGCGACTGGCGTATAGCGGAAGCCTTTCAGGCACTATTCAAATCCCCGGCAAAGCGGATATAGGTCAGTTAGGTTGACCTATATAAGAAAACGTCGGGGAGGCGTGTCTTGACCCTTTTGAACCTGTTGGCTTCGCGCTCGTCGCGTATGAAGGCGTCGGAAATCCGCGAGCTGTTGAAGCTGCTCGACCAGCCCGACATCATCTCGTTCGCCGGCGGCATTCCCGATCCGTCGCTGTTTCCGGCCGAAGCCATCCGCGATGCCTATGCCGATGTGCTCGGCGGGGCGGAAGCCGGGGCCGCGTTGCAGTACCAGGTCTCGGAAGGCTATCTGCCGCTGCGGCGCTGGCTTGCCGGGCAGATGGGCAAACTCGGCATTGCCTGCGACGAGGCCAACATCTTCATCACCTCCGGCTCGCAGCAGGCGCTGGATTATCTCGGCAAGCTGTTCCTGTCGCCGGGCGATACCGCGCTGGTGACATGGCCGACCTATCTCGGCGCGCTGCAGGCCTTCAATGCCTACGAGCCGCGCTACGACCGGCTGCGGCCCGAGGGCGGCAACATGACACCGGCGGCCTACCACACCGCTGCAGCCGCCAATGGCGGGCGGGTGAAATTCGCCTATCTGGTGCCCGACTTCGCCAACCCGACCGGCGCCACGCTGGACCGAAAGCAGCGCGAGGCGGTGCTCGACCTTGCCGGCGAGCTCGACATCGCCGTCATCGAGGACGCCGCCTATCGGGCGCTGCGCTATGACGGCGAGGGTGTGCCGCCGATCCTGGCGCTCGACTGCGCGCGGTCCGGCGGCATCGACAAGGCGCGCACGCTCTATTGCGGCTCGTTTTCGAAAATCCTGTCGCCGGGCATGCGCGTCGGCTGGGTCTGCGCGCCGCGCCACGTGGTCGAAAAACTGGTGCTGATGAAGCAGGCTTCGGACCTGCACAGCCCGTCGGTCAACCAGATGGTGATGCACCGCGTCGCCGAATCCGTGTTCGACGGCCAGGTGGAAAAACTCATCGGCGCCTATCGCGAGCGCCGCGACGGCCTGCTTGGCGCGCTGGAAGCCAACATGCCGGAGGGCGTGAGCTGGAGCCGCCCGGAAGGCGGCATGTTCGTCTGGGTGACGCTGCCGGAAGGCGCCGACGCCACGGAACTCCTGGCGCGGTCGGTGAAGGAGGCGCGCGTCGCCTTCGTGCCCGGCAATGCCTTCCACGCCGACGGCACCGGCCGCAACACGCTGCGGCTGTCGTTCACGCTGGCCGACCGCCGCGCGGTGAGCGAGGGCATTCCACAGCTGGCGGCGCTGCTCAAGGGTTAGACCCGCAGCCGAGCGCCGCGCCATCAAACTTCCGGTCAGCCGAAAAGTTCCGTCGGGCCCAAAAAATTGTCGCTGGTTGTCAGCAGATGCAGGCGCCCCGCGTTGACGCCTTGCCGCCCGCGCCTAAATTCGAGGCCTTGCGAGGAGGAGCTTTCATGGAACTGCATCGCGGCCGGCTCATCGACCACCTGCAGCTCGTGGTCCGGGATCTCCCCGCCAGCCGGCGTTTCTACGAGGCGCTGTTCCAAGTGCTTGGTGTCCCGATCGGCGGCACCGGCGAGGATTATTTCTGGGCCGACGAATTGTTCATCTCCAGTGTCGACAGCCGGGCCGCACAGGGAAAGCTGACCGGCCGCCATCATCTGGCCTTCCAGGCCAGGGATCACGCCATGGTCGATGCCTTTCACAGGGCCGGACTCGAGGCCGGGGGCACGGACAATGGCGCGCCCGGCGAGCGGCCCTATCATCCCGGCTATTATGCCGCCTTCCTGCTCGACCCGGACGGCAACAACATCGAGGCCGTCCACCACGGCCCGGCCAACCGGAGTTCCGCTTCCGTGAAGATCACGTTCTAGGGTGTATTGATGTTCAGGTGAGGTCGGCCTGCAAATGCCGGCTTCCTGCGCTTCCGGTGCTCATATGTGGACGGCCCCCTGCTTGCAAGGTTTTGGCTGAAGATGATTTGATCGGATCGCTTGCGCTCATATGTCCGGCCTTTTGCGCGCGGATATGTGAGCGCTGGCCTAGATGGGCTTCACGGA